>JAQVCV010000019.1 GCA_028689615.1 Bacteroidales bacterium
TACCATCATGATAACCCACTTTCACCAACTCGCCTAATCTTCCGGGAGTAATAACACCAATAGCATAGCTCTCAAGAAATTCGCCAACACTTTGAGTAATGCTACGAACAGATCCGGTGTTATTGACCATCAGATGCCACCTCCATCCTTTTAAAAGCAACATGAAAAATTGAAACAACAAAGCCAGAAACAAATATTTTGGCTGAACCCGTTTCATTTGCAGCCACACGGCAGACAAGTCGATGTTTGCCAGAACCACAATAAAAATCACAATACCAACAATTCTGAGGTATAGGAAAAAATTGCGTTTGAGTGAAAGTAAAATTTTCATTTAAGCAACCACTATAATTGTTCTCTTTTGATATTATGAGTTTTTCTTTTCCAAACAGTGCGTGCCCATTCAAACGCTTTGCCAACAGTTGCAGGTGGAATCAATTCGACTATAAACCGGGCGAACCGGGTTCCTAAGACCAGAAACATCCCGTTGACAATGAATTCCATCAAAACACGCTTAGCAGGAAAACCCTTCAGCGTATAACCATAGTCGGGATTCCTGTAGCCCAACCACCTACGGAACCGGAACCTGATAAAGGTTCCCCTCTTTTTCAAATCGTATCCATGAGAGTGCATTTTAATAGCCTCATTTTCAGAAATTGGCCAAACTGTAAGCCATCCTTCTTCCACCATTTGATTGAGGATTTTTTTACCGAAAGCACTTCTTGCAATAATCATCGAAAACCCTTTACCCCGTTCTTCATAAACCGGAGCCCAGGCATCACCACCACTCAGATCTGTAAATTCATTGGTCAGATCTGTACACAACAAACTATTCTGAACTATATGAAAAGGAATCAGATAATTCGCATGAAATTTCGGCAATTCGATTGTTCGTCCGCTGTTCAATTCAATTCGCATTTTCCCTGGCCATTCTCCATATCTGAACCATAATTTCACAATATTTCTATAGTTACGTTCTCCGTGTGAGCGTAAAAAGCTTTTTATCGAAGAAAAATGGAGAGTATTGCCATAAAAAGGGCCAAACAAATATTTGATATTTCGAACCGAAGGATGGTTTATATGTTGAAGTTTTCTGATAGATTGCACCTGCCCGGGCAACCCGACATAGGCCAATCGCCCTTTAAACTCCGAAATCGCAGGTAATATCTCATTCACCGAACTAATCAGGTACTTACTTTGTGCTGCCTCCAGAATTTCTTCTCGTGACGTTGCAATAAAAGGCTCGGTCAACCAGGGCCGATCGTGCGACATTCTAAGCACTACAGCACCCTCAATTTCGCCCTTCTCCAGTAAAAAAATCAGAATCGATGATAAAATGCCTCCGCTGGCAGATTTCTGTCTTATCAGTTCGTCGTTGCAATGCCCAATTGCAATCAATTGATAGGATCCGGTAAGTTGGTTATAAAGGGTACCAGGTTCAGAAAACAACTCCTTGTTATAATCGGGAAAACTAAAATTCCATCCGGCACATGATTGAAGCAAAAGCTCTGCCTCATTCTCGGTAATATCTTCAGCAATTACAGGCAGGTATTGCCCTGTTTTTTCAGAAAATACAATTTTCCCTCTTGACAAGCCGACGCAACTGCCACAACGATTGCATAACTCTGAGGAAGCAATCTTTTTAAAAAAATCAGATTTTTCTGCAGACATAAAACTGACGAATTCCTAATTCTGAAATGAAACAATTCTGAAATCTATTGATGATCACCTCACCAATGTTTTTAAGCCAGGGAGGCCCCACAGGAACCAACAGGGTGCCCCGATGCTCTTCCAGTTGCCATCCTGAGTTTTGCAAGAGAGTTTTCACCTCACGTGATGCAGGAAAACGGTGCGGCCCTTCACCATGCCCTCCAAACAAAAAAGTATAAATCCTGTAAGGAATTTCACTGGTTGAAGGAGGGCAACTCAAAACCATGGTCGCATTGGGAATAGAAACCCTGTGCAATTCCATCAAAAAAAGCAATGGATTTTCAACATGCTCAAGAGTTTCAAGCGTTAAAATACGGCTAAAAAAACCATCAGGAAATGGCAGCCTTGAATAGCTTTCAATTTTTACCTGCTTGATCCAGGGACGAAGTGTATGAGCCACCCTCATCAAACCTGCCGATATTTCAGCATTCACGACTTCGACAGAGGGCTCCACCATCCTAATATATTCGGCAGCTTCTGCATCGCGGCTTGAAATATTCAAAACTATTGCCTGTTCATCGAGCTTTAAGCGACTCACAGCATAACGAAATCGCTGATCATGAACATCTTTTACCCTATTGTTTTCGGCAACATAGATATCAGCAACAGAATCCCAATGAACCTCTACATCAGAATCGGTCCAGGTATTTTGGCAACTGGGCACATCTTTCCTCATGGTTTAAAACTTGCGGCGATTCATGACACTAATCTGATCGGCCAGCAATCCAATAAAAAACAAAAAGAGCCCGGCCATACTAACCAGGGTTGCACTATTCGGAAACCTAGAGGTGTGGATGTAGCCGAAAATACCCCATGCCATTCCCGCAATAAAAAGGAAAACACTTATAGGGAAAAAAACTTTTAGCGGATTGAAAAGCATTGTTAGTCTAAAGAGCAATAAAAAGGTTTTTGGCCCATCTTTTAAAAACTTTACATTGCTTTTACGACCAACCCTTTCTGACACCTTAATGGGCATAGTACCTATGGAATATCCCTCCTTTAGGAAGGCCACAGTAGATGTAGTACTGAAAGAAAAACCGTTGGGCATTAAATGAAGCATCCCCTTAATCAAATCTTTGTCGAACCCCCTGAAACCACTATTGTAGTCGGGCAATTTCTGCTCAACCAGGTACTCTCCAACCAACTTGATTACCTTCTTGCCCGCTTTCCTGTTTTTAACCTGAAACGAGTCGGCAGTACGATCGCCTATAACCATGTCGTATTGCAAAAGCATAGAAGTCATCTTCTCTAAATAGGAAGGATCATGCTGGCCATCACTGTCCATGAAGATAACCTTTTCGCCCAGTGCTCTCCTAATCCCTGTTTTTAACGCAGCACCATAGCCTTTATTAATTTCGTGGCGAAACAACCTGACAGGGAAGCCGGCAACTACTTCTGAAGTATTGTCAGTGGATCCGTCATCAACCACAACAATATCGAATTCATCAAAGAGTGCCATTTCATTGAATCGATTCATCAATATAGATATACCTTCAGCTTCATTAAAAGCCGGAATTATTATTGAAATCGATTTGGATGGGGTATTTATCATTTACGTAACCTTGTATAATAAGCTATCCTAAAAAAAATTCTAAAACTCGTCCAGATCAAAATTCTGCTCAACCGATTCATCGTCAGCCCCCGAGCAATTCAAATCAACACTCAAAGGGACGCGTGGAAGTTCAAAATCCTCTTTCGAAACACCAAGTCGCTGATCAGCATATACTTTTTGCATGTAATAAGCCCAAATGGGTAAAGCCATGCTGGCACCCTGACCGAGGGTAATGCTTCTGAAATGTATCGACCGCACCTCGCCTCCAACCCATACACCGGTGGTTAAATCGGGAGTGATGCCAATAAACCATCCATCGCTGTTGTTTTGGGTGGTGCCGGTTTTACCTGCAACGGGGTATTCAATTTTGTATTTATACCTGATTCTGACGCCTGTTCCACTGTTCACAACCCCCTTCATCAGGTCGAGCATCAGATAGGCTGTTTCTTCGCTCATGGCTTCTTCTTTGCGCGAGGTAAACCGCTCAATCACGTTACCACTCTTATCTTCAATGCGGGTAATCATGACAGGCTCCACATACACGCCTTTATTGGCGAAAGTATTGAAGGCGGCTGTCATCTCGTAAGGTGAGATATCGGGTGTGCCAAGGCAGATAGACGGCACAGAGGGTATTTCGGCAGTAATTCCCATTTTGCGGGCCATTTTTATGACCGCATCGGGTTGATAGCGCTTCATCAAATAGGCTGAAATATAGTTGACAGAATTGGCCAAAGCCCATTTTAAAGTCACCATCTCCCCTTCACGTTTGTCGTCGGAATTTCGCGGCGCCCAGGTTCCCCCTTCCGGTAAATCAAACACCACAGGAATATTAGGCACTTTTGAGCAAGGGCTGTACTCACCTTCTTGCATGGCCAGGGCATAAAGGAAGGGTTTAAACGTGGAACCCACCTGACGTTGCGACATTTTCACATGGTCGTATTGAAAATATTTATAATCAATCCCACCCACATAAGCTCTGACTGCCCCTGTTCGGCTGTCAATAGAAATGAGTCCGGCATGAAGGTAGAACATGTGGTAACGGATTGAGTCCATGGGCGACATAACGGTGTCTATTTCCCCCTTGTAAGAAAAAACCCGCATCTCAACAGGTGTCTGAAATGCCTTCCTGATAGAATCTTTCGACATTCCGGCCTGACGCATACGAATATAACGATCTGAACGCTTCATGGCGTCGTCGTATATTTTATTGATTTCTGTTTTACTCAAGTCGCGGCTAAACGGAGCATTTTTAGCCCCCTTCCAATGTTTGAAAAAAGCCGGTTGCAACTCTTCCTTCATGTGTTTGCGAACAGCATACTCGGCATATTCCTGCATCCTGGAATCGATGGTGGTATAAATTTTCAGACCGTCTTTGTAGATATTATACGGCGATCCATCAGATTTGAAGTGGGTATTGCACCAATCTTTCAACTCATTGCGAAGCAATTCGCGCAAATAGGTTGCTAAACCCTGCGTATGATCCATCCGGCCATATTTTGACATATCAAGAGGAATTTGTTTCAGGGAATCTAAAACAACTTCATCTATATAGCCATATTTATTCATCTGATTCAGAACCAGGTTACGCCTTTCGAGGGCACGATCGGGATGCCTAACAGGGCTGTACCACGACGGGGCATTCAGAATGGCCACAAACAAGGCTGCCTCCTCGGCTGTCAGTTCAGAGGGCTTTTTGCCAAAAAAGGTCTGGGCTCCCGATTTGATTCCAAAGGCCTGGCTGCCAAAATCAATGGTATTTAAATACATTGCCAGCAGCTCCTCTTTGGTATAGTTTCGTTCAAGCTTAACAGCCAATACCCACTCTTTGAATTTTCTGAAAACCAGGCTCAAGAAATTAAGGTTTTCACCACGGGGGAACAAGTTTTTAGCCAACTGCTGCGTGAGGGTACTACCACCACCTTTACCTCCCGTGAAAACACCAGCAGCCACTCTGAACATGGCCCTCATATCGATGCCTGAATGGTCGTAGAACCTGGCATCCTCTGTTGAGACAAGGGCTTCGATCAGGGCAGGAGAAAGATCAGAATACCTCACATTCGACCTGTTCTCAATATAATAGGTCCCCAATACTTTTCCATCAACCGATATAATTTCAGAAGCGAGTTTGCTCTTGGGGTTCTCGAGCTCCTCGAACGAGGGCATCGGACCAAACACTCCCCAGGAAACCGCAGTGAAAAAAACAACTATAAAAACCAAAAATGCAGCATAAATCAGCCACATCTGTTTCACTTTGCCTAGTTCATCAGGGCGGTGAACCTGGCGGTTCCAAAGAACATTCACGAACCTGTTGAACAATGATTTGGATGCTTTCTTTGCCATGAAATATTATTTTTCGTCAAGCACTGGATGCTCTATTCATTTCGAACGAAGGTGATACCAATATCTGTAATACCCACAACCGGATCGTCGCGCATGGCTTGCGTAAAAGCAAACCGGTACTGTCCGCGGTTGGGAAACAGCACATTTCGCTTTACCAGAAACCGATTCGATTTCAAGCCGCCAATTCCCGAACCACTCCATTCGCCGGCCTTATTTGCCAGGAAGCACTCCAGCGTATCGCGTGAATGGCCACCTCCCGGATAATAGGTATCAAGAAACAACAAAAGATTGGCATACGGATAGGTTGTCAGGTTTCTGACAGTAAAATAGAAATCAACAGGCTGAAGAGTATCGTCAATAGAAACATCAAAAACAACCGAGTCGCTAATCTTCCAGCCTTCATCAGCAATTTCCACCGATTCATCAACCAGCTTTCCCGATTGGCACGATTCCACCAGCACCAGAACAATTATGACCAAACTGGTAAAGAAAAAGTTCTGCAATCGCAGCCTATACCGAATCTGCCTGATTTTATGCCATTTTGATTTGCTAAGCGTCGCGTTATTAACTGCCTCAAAAGCCAAAGGGGCGGCACTCAGAAGCTGCCTTTGCTTCGCAAATTCAATAACAAGCCGTACAAAATTGCTTGTGAAGTGAATCATGGTATGAAATCGCAATTTTTTCGGGTTTATTGTGTTTGGTCTTTATTTATCAAAACGATGCAAATCGTCGTTGGAGGTGAGCATACCAAAATCTGCCTTGGGGGCCTCAGTAAGGGCAAACGACTCCAAATCAGCAGGTATGGAACCCGCCTCATTCTGTTTCAGAATATCTTCGACAGCCTCTTTGGGGATTGCCATGAAATTGTTGGGGGCATCGAGATAAGAGTACCACATAAGCCCTTTATAGACATCAATTTTCTGACAGGCTGCTGTACCTTTTCGTGTTTTGAGATTAACATCCGCAGTTGGGAAATCCTTCAGAGCATCAGCATAGGAGTCGTACTCATAATTAAGGCAGCACTTGAGTTTACCGCATTGTCCGGCTAATTTCTGAGGGTTGAGCGACAATTGCTGAGCCCGTGCTGCAGCAGTTGAAACAGTGCGGAAACGCGATAACCAGGTAGAGCAACACAATTCCCTTCCACAACTTCCTATTCCACCCATCCTGCTGGCCTCCTGTCGGATACCAATCTGCTTCATCTCAATTCTAACCCTGAACTCTTCGGCAAGCACTTTAATCAATTCCCTAAAGTCAACCCTGTCATCGGCAGTGTAATAAAAGATCGCTTTGGTACCATCTCCCTGATACTCTACGTCATTCATCTTCATATTGAGACCCAGTCGCTGACTGATCTGGCGGGTTTTTACCATGGTTTCATGCTCACGACCAACAGCCATCAGCCACTTCTCAACATCGGCAGAACGTGCTCTGCGGTATATCTTTTTCAAACCGTCGATTCCGCCGGGTTGTTTAAACTTGCGAAACTGCCTCAATGCAGTAGCCCCTGTAAGGCTAACGATTCCCAGATCGTGACCCGGTGATGCTTCTACTGCAACAATATCGCCTGGCTCCAGCATCAATTCTGAAGGTTGCCTAAAAAATTCCTTCTTCGAATTTTTAAACCTAACCTCCACTATTTCAATGGCATCATTTGGCGCAGCTCCGGGAATCCGGCTCATCCAATCCTGGGCACCCAGCTTGCAGCAGCCAACGCCACCGGTATCGGCTTTTGCGTTGGCCACATCAGGAACTGAGCGGCAACCTCTGGTAAAAAACGGGTTGTTATAATCGGTTTTATGATCGTTCATCAAAAAGTCAACTATTTTCTTTTATACGCGTAACGAAAACAGATTTGCCTCCGCTACTTTCAACGGTGGCAAAAGTACGTTAATTTTTTCAGTCAACAGGAGGAGGAATGCGCAGCACACTTTCCAATTGGTATGACAAATCGGCAAAGAGCAGTTGCGCATTGGCATTGCGTTCGATATTGGAGTAGGCCTCCTGCAAATGTTCGTAATAAAGGTGGGCATTATCTACATGCACAAACCTGCTGAAATCAGAACTGAATTTTGCCCCAGCTCCATCCAGTTTAACCAGGTTGGGAGTTCCCAAACTCTGCAACATCACGAACCGGATCATCCGCATGGCCATCAATAAAAAAGCTTTTTGACTTTCGCGTCCCATGCGGGCAAACAATCCTGCCCGCTCCAAAACAGCCAGATTGCCTTCCTGCCACGATTTGGCTGTTCCCAACCGAAAAACATCACGCAACCACTCGATAAAATCTGCTGAAGAGGCTCCATCTTTCCCACCCGACAAGGCCATCTTTTTAGCTGTCAGCCAATTGCCATCTGACAACAAGGCTATACGATTCGATTCTTCAACCGTGAGACCGAACGTCTGACTCAGAATACCAGCCATCTCACCTTCAGTCCATGATCGGATCTTGATCATCTGGGTTCTCGAAAGAATGGTACTGAGAATCTGATCAGGGTCTTCGGTAATTAGCAAAAACAATGTTTTTTCGGGAGGCTCTTCCAAAACCTTGAGCAACCTGTTGGCTGAAGTAGCATTCATCTTCTCAACCATCCACAAAATCAAAACCTTATAATCAGCTTCAAATGCCTTTAGCGACAAAGTCCTCACCACTTCTGCGGCATCATCGGCATTAATTATGGCCTGTTTTGACTCTGAGATACCTACCTTTTGATACAAATCGTACAAATTGAAATCGCCGCCACTTTCTAATACCAATTCGCGCCATTCGGTCAGGAAATCTTTACTGCGCGGCTTTGAATCAACAACCTTGGTGGTGGCAACAGGGAAAATGAAATGCAAATCGGGATGAGCCAGATGCGCGTATTTGGCACAGGAGGCACAAACCCCGCATGAATCGGTTTCTGTTCGTGCCCTGCAATTGATGTACTGGCCGTAAGCAAGCGCCAGCGCCAGTTTGGGCACCCCTTCGGTTCCATACAACAATTGCGCATGGCTGATCCTGTTTTCATGGACAGACCGTATAAGCCTGTTTTTGAGATCGTCGTATCCGGGTATATCGCGAAAAAACATCCGTTAAAATTTTTATCAAAGTTACGAAACTGACCCGAATCCTCCCAAGCCTCACCGAAACCTATTCAGGTATTTCAATACTTGATTATTCCTCAAAGTTGTAGTATATTTGCTGCATGAAAAAAATGGTGCAAAATATAGGTATATCTCTCTTGATTTTGCTTACTGTTGTAAGCAATGGAGGGGTGCATTTTATTGTGCATCAATGCCATCACTCAGGCCATCACCAATTTCATTTCGCAACCCGTCACGGGTGTTGTGAGCACAACCACGAAACCCAGTCATGCTGTACATCCTGTGAATGCAATTCAGCTTCTATGGATCACACATCTCTACAAAATGAATGTTGCACCGACGAGGTCAACCATTTTCAGACCGATAACCCGGAAGCCGGCCGTCAGATGGCCATCTCACTCATCCCTTTAATATCGAGCGGCTACCAACCATCTGAAAACGAAAATCTAACCAACACAGACCTGTCCCAGGGTGTAGTAGGCAGCCTGCCAAAAATTCCCCCCGGGCATGTCCAGGCTGTTCTTTGCATCTTCAGAACCTGAGCAATTATTTGAAGCCTCATGAAGGCTGTGACGCCCTGTTCCACGCAGGGACGGTTTTTCTTTTTCTCACATTTTCAAATAATTGCAATGAAAAATTTAACATTTCTTTTCAGACTGATGGCTGTATGTATGCCATTCAACCTGATAGCACAAACCCAAAGCACCCCGTTGAAGCAAATCAGGGGCCTGGTTGTTACGACGTCGTCCGCCAACAAAAGTACCCCGCTACCCTTTGCTTCTGTTTATTGGTTATCGAGCAAATCGGGTACAACAACCGATGAAAAAGGGAAGTTCAAGTTGGAGAGAAGCGCACCCGATGGCAATCAACTGGTTATAAGCTTCCTCGGATTCAAATCGGATACTGTTTACGTGGCTCCCGACATCAGAGACCTAACAGTGCACCTCAAACCGCAAGAAGAAAATCTGGATGGGGTGGAAATCAAAGCACGTCAGGATGCAACTTTTATTTCAGGACTAAAAGCCATCAAAACGGAGGTTATTACCGAATCGGGGCTTCGCAAGCTTGCATGTTGCAACCTGAGCGAGAGTTTCGAGAACAGCGCCACAGTGGATGTTGGTTACGCCGACGCGGTAAGCGGCGCCAGACAAATCCAGATGCTGGGTCTGGCTGGCAGTTACAGCCAGTTGATGCTCGAAAACATGCCCTTTATACGGGGAGTGGCAGCACCTTTTGGTCTGGCATATGTGCCAGGCACCTGGATGCAAAGCATCCAGGTTAGCAAAGGAACCTCTTCGGTTATAAACGGCTACGAGTCGATTACCGGACAAATCAACATCGAATACAAAAAACCCGAGCACATCGAGGAGCGTTTGTTTGTGAACCTATACGGGAACAACGAAGCTCGGATGGAGGCTAACATACATGCCAAAACAAGCATCACACCGCGACTAAGCACCCTGCTTCTGGCTCATGCCAGCACCCAACAATCGGCCATTGATCACAACAACGACGGATTCATGGACTCTCCCAAGACAAGCCAGATAAACCTGCTCAACAGGTGGACCTACGAGTTTGAAGGTCATGGCCATGCCCAGTTCGGCATCGGGTTGTTGAACGAAGATCGAAAAGGCGGATCGCTCGATTGGGAAAACACCAACAGATGGTACGACCAGGGGCTGTATGGCTTAAGCCTTAAAACCCAACGTTACCAGGGTTGGGGCAAGATTGGTTTCTACCTCGACGATCACGGACACAACAACATTGGGATGCAATTCTCAGGAACCTATCACAAACAAAGCGGGTTTTACGGGCTCAAAAACTATGAGGCTGTGCAAAAAATCGGCTTACGGAAACATTATTATGCAAGGCGAGATTACCGAAAGCCATCGCTACAACGCAGGAATAAGCTACCAATACGATGAATACGATGAGCAGACCACCGGACTCAGTTCAAACCGCTCTGAATCGGTTCCCGGGGTGTTTGGCCAATATACCTTTGAGCCAACAGAGAAGATCACTGCCATAGCAGGAGTCAGAGCCGACTTCAACTCATTATTCGGCACCTTCGTTACGCCACGCATTCATTTCAGATGGCAGTTTCTCGAACAAACAACCCTGAGAGCATCAGCGGGAAAAGGGGTCAGAACAGCCTCTGTTATCAGCGAAAATACTGGCTATCTGGCCAGTTCGCGGCAATTTGTAATTCTGGAAAACCTGCAAGCCGAAGAGGCCTGGAACTACGGCGTCAACCTCACCAGAGAATTCAGACTTGCCGAAGAGCGAAAGGCCACTGTAACCCTCGACTTTTATCGCACCGATTTCGTGAACCAAGTAATTGCCGATCCCGATCAGGATGCACAAAAAATTGTTTTCTATAACCTTCAGGGAACGTCGTATTCCAACAGCCTGCAAGCCGAGGTTACCGTTGAACCCTTCAAGGGTTTTTCCACAACTGCGGCCTTCAGAATTAATGATGTGAAAATCACAGAAAACAATCAACTTGTTGAGAAAGCGTTTGTAAGCAAATACAAAGGATTGCTGACTTTATCCTACACCACCCGTTTCGACAAATGGTCGTTCGATGTTACATCGCAGTTCAATGGTTCCCAGAGGCTGCCCTCAACACAAACCAACCCTGCCGAGTACCAACGGCCCGACTATTCGCCCGATTATGTGGTACTTCACGCCCAAATCACAAGGCGTTTCAAGCACATTGAAGTGTATGCCGGCAGCGAGAACCTGACCGGATACACCCAGCACCATCCCATCATTGCCGCCAACGATCCCTACGGGAAATATTTCGACTCTTCGTTGGTATGGGGGCCATTGCTGGGTCGCATGTTTTACGCCGGACTTCGTCTGACGGTGTTGTAACCAAGCTTTAAATAAACTTTTCCTAAATCAATTCACATGACTTACAAAACAGTTTTTCAAATCATTAACCTTCGGTGTTCGGGGTGTGCGCAAACAATTAAAACCACGCTCAGGAAATTTGCCGAGGTGAAATCGATCGAGCTGGATTTCACCGGATCGTCGGTTACCGTAGAGTATCAAGCCGATGAATCGTTCAGCCACACTTTGAAGGAGGCTCTCACAAAAATCGGATTCCTGGCCGATCCGCTCGCAACGTCAGCTCCCTCAAAGGGCTGCTGCAATTGTTAAACCCTACACCTTATAAAAATAGTTACAAACATGATTAAAAATCAAATGATGAAACTTTCAGGCATCAGTCTGTTGGTAATGTTGATGTTTTCAACCATCACCCTGGCTCAGGCCCAAAACAAAAAGGGGACTGAATTGAAAATCAAGACATCGGCACAATGTGGAATGTGTAAAGATCGGATAGAGAAGGCCATGGCCTACGAGAAGGGGGTATTTGAATCGGATCTGAATCTTGAAGACAAAACCCTCACCCTTCGCTACAATCCCAAGAAAACCTCCCCTGAAAAAATCAGGAAAGCGCTTAACGACGTGGGCTACGATGCCGACGACACCAAAGCCGACCAAAAGGCTTACAGCAAACTTCCCGATTGTTGCAAGAAACCTGAAGACAGGCACCAACACGGAGAAGGGTGTTCGCACGACAAACACTAAAAAAAAGCCGGATCAATTGATCCGGCTTTTTTTACAACAACCCAATCATCAACCCACTCCTCCCGAACTTTGTTTCCGTTCGGCTTTGGTAAGTGATGCAGAAAAATATTCGCGGTTCATCCGGGCGATGTTTTCTACCGAGATGTTTTTGGGGCATTCGGCTTCACAGGCATAGGTATTGGTGCAATTGCCGAAGCCCAGTTCGTCCATTTTAGCCACCATGGCATGTACCCTTTCCCGGGCCTCAACCTTCCCCTGTGGCAGCAGAGCAAGCTGCGAAACTTTAGCGGCAACAAAAAGCATCGCGGAGGCATTCTTGCAGGAAGCCACGCAAGCGCCGCACCCAATACAAGCCGCGGCATCCATAGCCAGGTCAGCATCCTCTTTTCTGACCGGAATAGCATTGGCATCGGGAACACCTCCCGTTGAGACAGATGTGAAACCACCTGCCTGGATTATTTTATCGAAGGCATGGCGGTCAACCATCAAGTCTTTGATCACCGGAAAGGGTCCGGCACGCCAAGGCTCGATGGTGATGGTATCGCCATCGTTGAACCTGCGCATGTGCAACTGGCAAACCGTTGTTCCCTGCTCAGGACCGTGAGGCCTGCCATTGATATAGAGGCTGCACATACCACAAATTCCTTCGCGACAATCGTGGTCAAAAGCAATGGTATCAACCGGAAGCTGAATCGGATCGTTAACGAGTTGCTCATTCAATATATCGAGCATCTCCAGGAAAGAACAGTCGGGCGAAATATGATCGAGTTTGTAGGTTTCAAATCTCCCTTTGGCTTTCGCGTTTTCCTGACGCCAGATTTTTAAAGTTAATTTCATGATTGTATATAATTTAGGTTCAGGAAATCTATGATTTATAATTTCTGGTTTTCACCTCAATAAATTCGTAATCAAGTTTTTCGATATGCTTAACAGGCTCTGATTCTCCCTGGTATTCCCAGGCAGCCACGTACTTGTAGTTGGCATCATCGCGAAGAGCCTCACCTTCCTCGGTTTGGAACTCTTCTCTGAAGTGTCCGCCACATGATTCGTTACGCAACAAGGCATCGCGTGCCATCAACTCGCCCAATTCCAGGTAGTCGATTAGCCTCAGCGCCTTTTCCAGTTCTTGGTTGACACCTGTAGCAGAACCTGCCACCTTTACATCCTTCCAGAACTCGGCTCTTAACTCCTGAATCCTGGTAATAGCCTGCCGGAGTCCGGCTTCGTTTCGTCCCATGCCAACGTTATCCCACATAATTTGGCCAAGCCTGCGGTGGAAAGTATCAACAGATTGTTTCCCTTTAACAGACAACAATTTATCAATCTGGTTTCTGACATTTCTCTCGGCTTCGGCAAACTCGGGAGTATCGGTTTTAAACCTTGGAACCGAGATTTGGTCGGCCAGATAATTTTGAATGGTATAAGGCAAAACGAAATAACCATCAGCCAGCCCTTGCATCAAAGCCGAGGCACCCAACCTGTTGGCGCCGTGATCGCTAAAGTTGGCTTCACCGGCGGCAAACAAACCCGGTATGGTTGTTTGCAACTCATAATCAACCCACAATCCACCCATGGTATAGTGTACGGCAGGATAGATCATCATCGGGGTTTCGTATGGGTTTTCATCAACAATTTTTTCATACATCTGGAACAGGTTGCCATAGCGGGCTTCAATCACGCTTCTGCCCAGTCGCTCGATCGATTCAGCGAAATCGAGGTAAACGGCAAGCCCGGTATTTCCAACACCAAATCCCGCATCACACCGCTCTTTGGCAGCCCTTGAGGCCACATCGCGCGGAACCAGGTTGCCAAAAGCAGGATAACGCCGTTCGAGGTAATAATCGCGATCTGATTCTGCTATTTGAGTGGGTTTGAGTTGCCCTTTTCTGATTTTTTCAGCATCCTCCTTATTTTTTGGAACCCAGATTCTTCCATCGTTACGCAACGACTCGCTCATCAGGGTGAGTTTCGATTGGTAATCGCCATGCACAGGGATGCAGGTTGGGTGAATCTGAACAAAGGCAGGATTGGCAAAGAAAGCACCCCTTTTGTAAGCGCGCCAGGCTGCGCTACCGTTGGAGTTCATAGCATTGGTCGAAAGGAAATAAACATTGCCATAGCCTCCTGTTGCCAGCACCACAGCATGAGCTGCAAAACGTTCCAATTCGCCGGTAACCACATTTCTGGCAACAATACCACGTGCACGACCGTCGATCAAAACAAGATCGAGCATCTCGTGACGATGGAAAAGCTCAACATGGCCACGGCCAATCTCCTTACTTAGAGCACCATAGGCTCCTAAAAGAAGTTGCTGACCGGTTTGACCACGGGCATAGAAGGTACGGCTCACCTGAGCCCCTCCAAACGAACGGTTGTCGAGATAGCCGCTGTATTCACGAGCGAAAGGAACTCCCTGTGCCACACATTGATCGATGATGTTGTTGCTCACTTCGGCCAACCTGTAAACATTGGCTTCCCGGGCACGGTAGTCGCCTCCCTTGATGGTGTCGTAGAACAGCCTGTATATCGAATCGCCATCGTTCGGATAATTCTTGGCTGCATTGATGCCCCCTTGTGCAGCTATTGAGTGAGCCCGTCTGGGGCTGTCCTGAATGCAAAATACTTTCACCTTGAAGCCCATCTCACCAAACGATGCGGCAGCAGCGGCTCCGGCTAGCCCGGTTCCAACCACGATGACATCAAGTTTGCGCTTGTTGGCCGGGTTCACCAGCTTCTGATGGGTCTTATATTCTGTCCATTTCGCGGCCAAAGGACCGGCAGGAATCTTAGCATTTAATTTTGTCATAATCATTTCATTATTAACGGTGAGCCCTGTTTATGCCAGCAAAAAATAGAGTGGAATGCTCATAAATCCGAGTGTTACTACCACTGTATAGACAGTTCCTATGGCCTGTATAACAGGAGTATAAGTAGGATGATTGATCCCCAGACTCTGAAATGCAGATTGAAAAGCATGGTGAAGATGAAATCCCAACCCAAGTATCAATACTATGTAAAGAACTGAATAAAAAGGATTTGAAAACAAATTCAAAGCCATGTGGTAAAAATCGTGGTTGCCATTCACCGTATGCGCGCCTTCTGGAGCCACACTCCACCCAAGCTTCACGAAATAAAAATTCATGAAATGGATGGCCAGAAAAATGAAAATGATGATCCCCGTATGAATCATGTACCTCGAAAAGGGGGAATACACCTTCGATTTTTGCGCAACCGCGTAACCAACCGGCCGGGCTTTCCAGTTCTGTAACTGAAGAATAACACCTAGCACGGCGTGTAGAATGAAACCACCAAACAAAACCACCTCCATGATTTTTATCAACGGGTTGGTAGTCATGAAATGGACGGCCTCACCAAAAATTGCCTCATGATCGGGCGCAATAGGGAGGATAAACAGATTGATCCCCAAATGCACCAACAGGAATGAGACCAAAAAAAGTCCTGCGAAGGCCATTAAATACTTCTTCGACAGCGACGACAGCTTAACAACAGTTTTGCTCATAAGCTTACTTTTGATTTAATTTGTAGGAATGAACCCATAGGTTCAGGTTACTAACTTCATCTTTGATATTTAGAAATCTAAATATGATGACGAAGACAAATTTAGATATTTTATACAAGTTCGGGTTCGATTTGAGTAATTTATAACCATTCAACACAATCTTATTCATGCGATATAAAAACATTGACAATAAACTGTTTGCCACAAACAGGAAAAGACTTGAAAACCTTGTTCAATCAAAAAGCCTGTTGATAATCAATGCCAATGATGAAATACCAAGAAATGGTGACCAATACTACACATACAGGCAACACAGCGACCTCTTTTACCTGACCGGTATCGAACAAGAGAAGACTATTCTTTTGATTTTCAAAGACCATCCACAAGAAAATTGTCGTCAGGTTTTGTTTATCATCCGACCCAATGAGGCACTCGAAACCTGGGAAGGGCGCAAACTCCGTCGCGAAGAGGCCGCTCAGATTTCGGGAATCGCCAACATACACTACCTTGACGAGGCCGACCTGATTTTGCGCGACTACATCATTCAGGCTCAAACCATTTACCTTAATCAGAACGAATACCCCAAATTTTTTCCAGAGGTGCCCTCCCGCGATGACAGGTTTGCCGAACGCCTGAAACGCGAATACCCGCTCCACTCCTTCGCCCGACTTGCCCCACTGCTCTGGAAACTGCGCACTGTTAAGTCGATAACCGAACTCGAACTAATGGATGAGGCCATTCGCATCACCTCCGATGCTTTCACCAGAGTAATGAAAACCCTTGAGCCCGGGATGTGGGAATTTGAAGCAGAGGCTGAAATCATCTATGAATTTACCCGAAGAGGTGCCACTCACGCCTATCAGCCTATCGTGGCTGCCGGAATCAATGCCTGTTCACTCCATTATCACCACAACGATCAGCCCTGCAACGACGGGATGCTGTTGCTTATGGATTTCGGAGCTGAGTATGCCAATTATGCCGCCGATGTTACCCGTACCATCCCTGTTAACGGCAAGTTCACTCCCCGGCAACGCGATTGCTACAACGCTGTGCTCAGAGTTTTGAACGAAGCTGTTAAGCTTTACACACCTGGCAACACCATCAACAAGATTAACCAAAGGGTGAACCAGTTGATGGAAAAAGAGATGATTGACCTGGGGCTTTTCACCAGGCAGGAAGTAGAAAACCAACCAGCCGACAAACCTTTGTTTTCAAAATACTTTATGCACGGCACTGCCCATTTCCTGGGGCTCGATGTACACGACGTGGGCGGGAAAGACACTCCCCTTCAAACAGGCATGGTTCTCACTTGTGAGCCGGGGCTCTACATCAGCGAAGAGGGAATCGGAATCAGAATTGAAGACAACATCATGGTTGCAGAAGAACCAACCATTCTAACTGACTACATTCCACGCGAGATCAACGAGATTGAATTCGTTATGAAAAAGAAAAAAGGAAACAAAAAACCACAATCAAAACGCGATACCTGATTGAGTTACCTTTGAGTCTGATCAACTACCATCACTCAAAGAATCAACGAACGGTGATCGCTCCCCGTTTTCTATTCGTGAATGAATGCACAGTTACAGCAACTTTTTTGAGTCTGAGGTGTTAGTAGCTGTTGTTTACAAATTGTTAATTTCACTATACGTAATCGTTTAAAACCCTCCACATGGCAAAGGTTGTCGTATTGGGAGCCGGAGTAGCCGGCCACACTGCCGCATTGATTTTACGGCGAAAACTGGGACGCCAACACACCGTAACGGTGATCAGTCCTAACAGCAAATACCAATGGATTCCGTCGAATATTTGGGTTGGCATTGGTCAAATGACCGAAAAACAGGTGACCTTTCCACTGGCTCCTGTTTATAAGAAACAAGGGATAACCTACTTACAAGCCAAAGCTATTTCCCTGTTTCCCGAGGGGACCCCCGACCTGCCCGGGCCTGCGGTGCTGGCAGAGCACACCAATCCTGAAGCTGCAGGCATACAAGAGTTTGTGCCGTACGACTATCTGGTGAACGCCACAGGCCCCCGACTCAACTTCAAGGCCACTGAAGGGCTGGGACCTGGCGGGTATTCAGAATCGGTTTGCACCACTCATCACGCGTTGGATGCCTGGGAAAAACTGCAAGTGGCACTCGACAGAATGGCGAAGGGAGAAAAAATAAGGTTCCTGATAGGAACAGGGCACCCCACAGCCACTTGTCAGGGAGCAGCTTTTGAGTATGCCCTCAATATCGGCTTCGAGATCAACAAACGCAAACTCGATCACATGGCTGAAATCACCTGGATTACCAACGAATATGAACTCGGCGATTTTGGTATGGGAGGTGCTTTTATCGAAAAAGGAGGTTACATCACCAGCACGAAAGTATTCACCGAATCTATCCTTTCTGAGTATGGTATCAAATGGATAAAGCGTGCTGGCGTGAAAAAACTTGAACCCGGTACAGCTCACTACGAAACCCTTTCGGGCGAAACAGGAACCATTGGCTTCGATTTCGCTATGCTTATTCCTGCTTTTGCCGGGCAGCCCATTCAGGCATTCGACAAGCAAGGTGCCGAGATCACTTCAACCCTGTTTGCCCCGAGCGGATTTATGAAGGTTGATGCCGATTACACCGCTAAAAGCTTTGAAGAATGGTCGGCCGACGACTGGCCATCGATCTATCAAAACCCCACTTATTCAAATATTTACGCAGCAGGAATTGCCTTTGCACCTCCCCATGCCATCAGCAAACCCATGACAAGCCCTTCGGGAACGCCCATTTTCCCTACCCCTCCGCGCACCGGGATGCCTTCGGGTGTAATGGGAAAAGTGGTGGCACTCAACATCGCCGACCAGATTAACAAAGGGAATAACGAACACCGCCACAAAGCCTCGATGGCTAGAATGGGTGCTGCCTGCATCGTTTCTTCAGGATACGGCATCCGCGATGGCATGGCTGCCAGCATGACTGTCTTTCCGGTGGTTCCCGACTACGAGAAATACCCCAAATGGGGCCGCGACATCAATTACACTGTTGGTGAGCCCGGCCTTGCAGGTCACTGGATCAAACTGGTGCTCCACTACATGTTCCTTTATAAAGCCAAAGCCAAACCCTTTTGGTGGCTCATCCCAGAATAACAACACCTAAAACTTTCAGAATATGATTAAAAGAAATATTGTTAACGGCTACAAAGACGAGGCCTACCCCCCATTTCCAACCAAGTGGACCCGCTTCTGGCGCAAATTTTTCCCCTGGCAAATCATCCGGTTTTTCGTATTGAACCTGAAAATTATGCGAATAGTAGTAGGAGGACACTCCTGAAGCAACCAACTGAACCAATACACTGATGAGTTGTTGTTTACGAAACCTCTTATAACGTAACGAATATGCAAAAAACACTTTTTATAGCGCTGCTCTCTTTCCTTTCTCTTTCGCTGGCAGCACAATCGGGTACCTTTCATCAATTCAAAGCCGAATCGATAGATGGGAAAACGATAGATATGGCCTCCTTCAAAGGGAAAAAGCTGATGGTTGTGAATGTAGCATCCAAATGCGGTCTTACACCCCAATACTCAAAGCTTCAGGAGCTTTACGAACAATACGCACCCCACGGTTTTGAAATCGTGGCCTTCCCTGCTAACAACTTTTTGTCGCAAGAGCCCGGCTCCAATGCCGAAATCAAACAGTTCTGCGCTGCTAATTACGGTGTTAGCTTTACCATGATGGCAAAGATTTCGGTGAAAGGCAACGACATCTCCCCCATTTACCAATGGCTGACACAAAAATCGCTGAATGGTGTTACCGACTCGGAGGTGAAATGGAATTTCCAGAAATACCTTATCAACGAACAAGGGGAGCTGGTAAAGGTGATATCGCCTCGTACTGCCCCCGATGATCCCGAAATCATCAATTGGTTGAAAAACCAACGCTGATCCATTATCACAATCATAATCAAGCCCTACCGCTATGTAGGGCTTTTTGTTTTTCATAAATTCAACTTTAAAAAAAACACTCCACAACAGAAAAGTTGCTAACTTCGTTGCAGATTAACTCAACCACTCAAATATTCACATCTAAAAAATACATCACCCTATGTTTCAACCTTCATTGTACAAAAAAAGACGCGATCTGCTGCGAAGCATGATCAACGGTGGCATCGTTCTGCTGCCCGGCAATACCGAAGCCGCCATGAACTACGCAGCCAATACTTACCATTTCAGGCAAGACAGCACTTTTCTCTACTTCTTCGGCATTAACCAACCCGATCTGGCCGCTGTTATCGACCTCGACAACGGACAAGATTACCTGTTTGGAAACGACGTGGATATGGACGACATCATCTGGATGGGTCCTCAACCTACTATGAAAGAACG
Source organism: Bacteroidales bacterium (assembly GCA_028689615.1). Classification (GTDB taxonomy): domain Bacteria; phylum Bacteroidota; class Bacteroidia; order Bacteroidales; family TTA-H9; genus GWE2-42-24. The sequence goes on from JAQVCV010000019.1 coordinate 20,170, forward strand.
GGGCGAATTGGTGGGCGTTTCAAACACGCGCCCCTTCAACCAGCTACAAAGCCTGATTGACGATGCCATCGCCCTGGGTCGCCGCATCCATTTCCTCCCCCCTTATCGGGGAAAAAACACACTGCTTGTCAGTAAATTGCTTGGAATCGACCCTGGTCACGTGAACAGCTACAAGTCAGAAGACCTTATCAGAGCGGTGGTTGCTCTTCGTGAAATTAAAGACGAAGGAGAAATTGCCGACATCGAATCCATGATCGACGTGGCCTACGACATGCACACCACCGCCATGAAGATGGCCAAACATGGCGTTGTTGAGCGCGAAATCGCCGGAATGGTTGAAGGCATCGCCTTGCAAAAAGCCAATGGCGTCTCATTTCCGGTAATTCTCTCTATTAATGGACAAACCCTTCACAACCATTACCACGGCAACACCCTGAAAGAGGGCCGGATGATGGTGTGCGACTGTGGCGCCGAATCGGAGATGAACTACTGCTCCGACATCACCCGCACAGTTCCTGTTGGTGGACGTTTCAGCCAGCGGCAGCGCGACATCTACGAAATCGTTCTGGCGGCAAACACCAAAGCCATCGAAGCCATCAAACCGGGGATACTCTACAAAGACATTCACCTGCTGGCTGCCCAAACCATTGCCCAGGGAATGAAAGACCTTGGGTTGATGAAAGGCGACGTGAACCAGGCTGTTGCAGCCGGTGCTCACGCACTCTTCTTCCCCCACGGATTGGGGCACATGATGGGGCTTGATGTTCACGACATGGAAAACCTGGGCGAGAATTATGTGGGCTACGACAACGAAATCAGTCGCAGCGATCAGTTCGGACTGGCATTTCTCCGCCTTGGGAAAAGACTCCGCGAAGGTTTTGTACTAACCGTCGAGCCCGGGTGTTATTTCATCCCTGCCCTGATCGACCAGTGGAATCAACAGAAACTCCACACCAGTTTTATCAACTACGACAAGCTGGAAACCTGGAAAGACTTCGGCGGCATCAGGCTTGAAGACGATGTTTTGGTAACCGCAGCCGGTTATCGCGTATTGGGCAGAGCCATTCCCAAGACAGTTCAGGAAGTGGAAGCAACCATGAATATTTAATACACCTGTAGTAAAAAAACTACCCGGTACGGTTCCCGTGCCGGGTTTTTCATTCCATTCAAACATGAAATACCAATCTATTCTATTTCAGGGAAAAAAAGTACATTTTCGCACCAGTGGCGACGGCCCCGCGGTGGTACTCCTGCATGGCTTCCTCGAATCGCTCGATATCTGGGAAGATTTTTCCAGCGAACTTCAACGCGATTTCAAAGTCATCTCCATCGACCTGCCAGGTCACGGTTTTTCAGAAAATCTTTGCGAGATTCATGGCATGGATCTGATGGCAGATGTTGTTTACGAGGTGCTTATGCTTAACAAGATCAACCGGTGCGTTATGGTTGGACACAGCATGGGGGGCTACGTTACCATGGCTTTTGCATCGAAACATGCACCCATGCTGGCAGGCATCTGCCTGTTTCACTCCGGTGCACTTGCCGATACCGATGAAGCCAAAGCCAACCGCGACAGAACAGTAGAAATCGTGAAGAAAAGCCACCACCACTTCATCAGCCAGTTTATTCCCGAACTTTTCACCCCCGCCAACCGCGAAAAATTTGCCGACCGCATATCAGAACTTCAAGCCGAAGCACGACAAACATCGCCTGAGGCAATCATCGCGGCTCTTCTGGGGATGAAACAACGAAACTCTCATCTCCAAACCCTTCTCACTTGTGGTTGTCCCGTGTTCTTTATCTCTGGGAAACAAGACCCCAGGATACCCATCGACAAAACACTATCGCAAAGCGCATTACCAGCACACGCCGAAGTGCTCCTCCTCGATGGATGTGGTCATATGGGCTACATTGAAGCTGCCGAAACCACGCTTAAAGCGCTTAAATTCTTTTCAGAACGGATGTTGTACTAACCCTTCGGTTGGGTTTTCATCCGGTTAGTGAGATACAATTCGGCACGGCGCAACCAAACCGCTATCACGGCAAGTAAAAATCTTGGCCAAATAAGCCACCACATTGGAAGCCCGATGGCAAAAAACAAAATCGGGTCTTCCAGTTGGCTGTGTGAAATAGCAGTATGGTGGTTGAGCAGATCGGCCTCGCGGCGGCTCAACCGCCCCTTTTCAACTTCATCTAGGATGATAGCCGAACCATAGGCTAACCCTATTGCATTGGCAACCAACCACGAAAGAGTAGCCTCCGGTACAAGGCCAAGAAGCCGCATGAAAGGCCCAAGCCACCGTGAAAGGAGTTTCAACAATCCAAACTCTTCCATCATTCTTTGAAGTACCATCAACAAGGTAATAAGAACGATGATTTTCAAACTCATTCGGGCCATTAGCAGCATCCACGCTGTAACGGCTTCACCAAAAGGCAGCACTGTATGCGGCAAACCACCCTTCACCACCCCCGGGAACTCCGGCAGGAAAAGCCCCAACACCACGCCAGCCACCAGGCTCGAAAGAAAACGCAAAAACAACATCCTGACTATTGAAGAGCCGGTTTTCTGAAGCACGGCCGACTCGATGATAAATCCATGACTTATAAGACACATTACAGCCAGAATCAAACCTTCACGCACTGGCAATCCCAACATGCTGATTACAGCAATAACAGAATAGATGTTGGTAAGCATGCTGGTGATCAACACTAAAGCCGTTTGCGATGGCAAACCCAGCAGACTGAAGAAAGGGTTTGTGGCTTCGGCAAGCAACTGCAGAACTCCTGTGAAATTGAGTAAAAACACTACAAATGAGACTGGTATGGTGATTTTCAACAGCCATTTGGCTGTTTTCCAAGCCGGGCGCCAAGCCGAACCGGCCGCGGATTTTGATCGTTTGGCTATGGTGGAGAGATTCATGTTCTAAAAAAATAATCGGCAAAGATACCGGCATTTACCATACATCAAAAAAAGCCGACATGGCTGCCGGCTTTTTTTGTGGAACAAATATTATGAGAAATTACCCGTTCATCGAGGCAAGAAACTCTTCGTTGGTGTGGGTAAATTTCATTCTGTCTTTCAAGAATTCCATGGCTTCCAGCGGTGTCATGTCGGCAAGATGGTTGCGCAGAATCCAAACGCGTTGCAACACATCCCTATCGTGAAGCAGATCGTCGCGGCGGGTACTGGATGCCACCAGGTCGATAGCCGGGAAGATGCGCTTGTTCGACAGGCGACGATCGAGCTGCAACTCCATGTTTCCGGTTCCTTTAAACTCCTCAAAAATAACCTCATCCATTTTTGAACCGGTATCAATCAGGGCAGTACTGATGATGGTGAGCGAGCCTCCGTTTTCAATTTGGCGGGCAGCACCGAAAAATCTTTTGGGTTTCTGCAAAGCGTTGGCTTCAACACCACCTGAAAGGACTTTACCTGAAGCCGGACTCACGGTGTTGTAGGCACGAGCAAGGCGGGTAATAGAGTCGAGCAGAATCACCACATCGTGCCCGCACTCAACCAACCTTTTAGCCTTTTCGAGCACGATTCCGGCAATTTTCACGTGGCGGTCGGCAGGCTCGTCGAAAGTAGAGCTGATTACCTCGGCTTTTACACTGCGTGCCATATCGGTCACCTCTTCAGGGCGTTCATCAATAAGCAAAACGATGAGGTAAGCTTCGGGATGGTTGTTGGCAATTGCATTAGCCAACTCTTTTAATATTACAGTTTTACCTGTTTTGGGCTGTGCTACAATCAAACCACGCTGCCCTTTTCCAATGGGAGAGAACAGGTCGATGATGCGTGAAGAGAAGGTCTCGTTTGAATGCCCTGTAAGGTTGAATTTTTTGAACGGGAAGAGCGGGGTAAGGTAGTCGAAGGGGATTCTGTCGCGCACCTGCTCAGGGAGGAGTCCGTTGATCAATTCAATTTTTACCAGAGGGAAATATTTTTCACCTTCTCTGGGGGGACGCACCGTGCCACGAACAGTATCACCGGTTTTCAAACCATACGCCTTAATCTGATTTTGAGCCACATACACATCATCCGGCGAGCTCAGATAATTGTAGTCGGAAGAGCGCAGGAAGCCAAAGTTATCGGGCATAATCTCCAGCACACCTTCTGCTGAAACAAGTCCTTCAAAATCGAAAGCAAATTCTTCGGTTTTCTTTTCTACCACGCGTTCTGGTTCCATCTTTTCAGGACGGTTGGGGACCATTCTGTCCATCATTTTTTCAAGACCCATGAGCCTGTCGCCTCCACGATCCGAAGTCCTTACGGGTTGTTGATGCTGACGATCAGGCTGTGACGGCCGGCGGCTTCTATCTACTTCGCGTTGGAGCAATTCTCTCATCAACGGTTCTTTCATTTCACGACGCTGACCGGGTTGTTTAGGCTCTTCGGCCTCTCCGGTGGTTTTGTCAGGTTGTTGGTCTCCGGAAGGTTGTTCGGTATCTGTGTTTTGAACAGTTTCGATTTCAGCAGGTTGCTCTACCTGGGCATTAGCCACCGATTCAACAAGAGTAATTACCTGATCGACAACCGGGGCAGATTCTTCTGAAGAAATTACAACCGGCTCATTTCCAATAACAACGGCCTCTTCGGTTGGTTTTTCCTCTTTGCGGGGTTGGTTGTTGCGGCTATCTTTTGCCGGCCTGTTGTTACGATTGTCACGTTTTTCCTTTTTTTCAGGAGCGGGCTGATTTTGGGTCGGCTGATTTTGGGTTGGTTGCTTGGGTAAATCAGCTGCTTTCACCAACACGGGTTTTGAAGAAGCAGGCTTTTCCGTGGCGGAATCGGCAGGGGCTTCAACAGGTTTATCAACTGGTTTATCGGATGCGGGTTCTGTTTTTTTATCATCAACAGGCTGGTCGTGTTTGTTGCCTGGCTGTTTTTCTGCTGGTTCTTGTCCCTTCTGGGGCTGCTTTGGTTTCGGGTCGCGGGGAGGGTGTTGCGATTTTCCTTTTTGTGGCGGGCGGCTAGGCCTGTTTTGTGATTCCTGGCGCTTTTCTTCTTTCGTCGGGTTGAGAGCCTGGTGGTCAAGAATCTTGTAAATAAGTTCTTGTTTTTTAAGTCCCTCGGTATTGGGGATGTTTAGCGACGTGGCGATCTCTTTAAGGTCAGTCACCAGCTTCGCGTTGAGTTCGAGAATGTCGTACATGCGAAAATCTTAATGGTTAAATCGAGAATGATCCGATCTTTAGATATGTAAAATCAGAAATGGAGTGTGGAACCGGCCTAAATGGACATAAGAAACAAAAGAAACCGTCGTCGAGAAATTACGGGAGACCCTCTAGTTGAAAAAGCTCCAGTAGGTTGACCATAGGTGAGTCAGTTCCGGTTGTGGCCGCAAAGATACAATTAAACAGTTAATTGCACAAAAAAAACAGGGCGCAGCCAAAAAAAAACCAAAAAAAATGTTTCGATGAATCACCGTTTGCACCTGAGGTAGCATAAGTGAGGATTTTCGTATGTTTGCCAAAAATTTCAGATATGCTACAACGTGTTCAGTCGGTCTTTCTTTTGGCGGCATCGGTGCTGATGTTGCTTGTTTTTATCTGGCCTTTGGCCTCCTTCTACTCCACCCAAAGTGGCATCATGGAAATGTATGCTTACAAGCTTAAGATAATAGCAGCCACTCAGGGTGAAATTTCTGTCAGCCCTGTTCTCACTAGCTTCATCTCGCTTTTAGCTGTAGCTACAGCAGGGGTATGCATCTATTCCATCTCCTTATACAAAAACCGAATCCGCCAGGTTAAAGTCACGCGCATGGCACTGGTTGTTAACATTGTTTTTATTGTGGTGGTGTTTGCTCTTACCGATTACATTCGCAAAGCAGTCAACATCACACCCGAATACGGTACAGCTGCTTTTTTTCCTGTGGTTGCGCTCATGTTTCAATTGTTGGCAATGCGCTTCATCAAAAAAGACGAGGAGTTGGTAAAATCGGCCGACAGGCTCCGCTAAATCCTGTTCTGATCAAATATTTCCATTTGGCTAATCTGGTCTGAATCAATTCTGAACCGGAGTGCCGTAGTCTGCTTGTGAAAGCCTGTTTTTCCAGCTGCACCGGGATTGAGAACAAGATGTTGGTAGTTGGCATCAAACACAACCCTCAGTATATGAGAATGGCCACACACAAACAAAGCGGGTTTCTCTTTCATGATCAGGTGGCGGGCAGCTGAACTGTATCTGCCGGGATACCCTCCAATGTGCACCATCACTACCTTCATCTTTTCTGCAAAAAACACTTCCACCTCGGGGCATTCAAAACGCAGTTCAGGGGGATCGATGTTGCCTGATACGGCTTTTACCGGCTTGAATTTTTGCAACTGTCTGAGGGTTTCAAGGTTACCAATATCGCCTGCATGCCAGAGTTCGTCGCAGGGATCAAGAAATTTCAATACCGAAGGATTCAGATACCCGTGGGTATCGGAAAGAAGGCCAATGTAAATCACAACTGATTGTTTAAAGGCTTACACTTCCGGAAAGGCGAGCAACGGAAGGCGCGTTTTGAAAAGGTCTTTGCGCGACAAACGCGATCTGAAAAGAAATCCCAGCAACGACGGACGGTGCAGCCTGAAAGCTATCATCCCGATCCGTCGGTTTTCGAGAAAGGTGCTGAGTCCTTGACGGTGCGAATCGCACTCCAGCATCCTGAACCAAATTTTCCCTTCACTCATCTCTTTTCCAAAATGTTGCTGAAGTCTGTTTAATTTCACATCGTCAAATTTCTCATCGCTGCAATGAAGGTGCACACAATGAACAATGGGCGAAAAACTGCCGAACGAATCAAAAATAAAACGGATATCGTTCTCAGAACCGTCGGCAAGGCCGGCAGCGTACATAATCTGACCAAAACCGTCGAATCCGGCATTGGCAGGGATAGCCAAAACAGGTACCGGGGTATGACGCATAATCACTTCGGCCGTGCTTCCAGTAAAGGGATCTTTTTGTCCTCTCCCTTGCGCACCGATGATAATCAATTGCGGGTTCCATTCCTTACAAACGTCAACAATTCCTGATGCTGCATCTCCCCCTTCCACACGGGTAATGATACTCACCCCTGAAGCCGGATCAACCAGGTTCCTGATCTGGACGGACAAATGTTCCATCTCGGCTTCGGCTGCCTGCCTTATCTCGCTGATCATTTGCACATCGATGGCTGCCTGGGCCGCGATAGAATCGGGGTAGGTACCGCCTGCTACGATCATCTGGTCAAAATAGGTGTGAAAGAGCATAATTTCAGCACCACTTACCGAAGCCATTGCCACGGCATAACGACATGTTACTTCGGTATGAGCCGAAAAATCTACGGGGACGAGTATCTTTTTCATGGTAGTGTAGTTTGGTTACTACAAACCTACGAAAATTTGAAATCAAAGTAAAGTGATTGTCAAAAAAAACATCCCGGGGGTCAGCGATAGATGGTGGTAACCATTTGCACCGGATAAGCGGCAAAATAGCCAATGGCTCCATCGCTGATATTTCCGGGGACATTGGCCGGAGGTGGTGCGAAAAGGGGGTTGCGTGGTTGCACCTCGTTTTTCAGGTTTTGAATGAACCACTGGTAGTCATCGGTTACATCGCATACCTCGAGTGTAATGGTATCGCCGGGGTTGATCACTTGATCGCGTTGTTTGAAAAAAAACAGCACCCCAATTCCCATAGTGTAGTTGCCGTTGAAGAATTCATCGTCGAAGGCAGTCCAACGGGTGAGGCTGTCGGTTACCAGCACACCGTTTTGCCACGCGCGAAAAAGGTAGGCGTTGTAGCCTGGCGGGTCTTGAGCAAACCACCTGATCTGCCAACCACCTCTGAACATGTCGGGTTCGTATTTTACGGCGGTGGAGTCGGTTACGGTTTTTAGGGGCATCGGTGCCACAGCGGTGTAGCGTTTGCGGCCATCGATGGCTTCATCGAGTTCGATTTGCAAAGTATAGGTATGACCCGGGATGCCGGCAAACAGATCGGGTGTGAAATAGTCGCCGGGTTGCTGCTCGCTGAGTGTGATGATGGTATCGCCATCGGTGAGGGTCACCCTGGCGCCAGTTACGGCAGGCAACCGTCCTTCGGCATAGTAAGGGGCGGTTTGCCCGATCCTGATCAGATGAGCACCGGGCTGGTCGGTGAGGTTGCCTTCAACCACCAGCTTCACCGATGAGGTATCCAGATCGAGTTCAATCTTTTCGGTGCAGGAAGCAACCAGGATTGCGAGTGTTATATAGGTGTAAATGGGAAATTTTTTCACGGCTTTTAAAATTTAAAATTGAACGTTACGGCGGGTACTATTCCAAACAGGTAGGTCATCTCGGCGTAAGTGGTAAGCGGTTTCTGCTCATCCTGAACGAAGTTGATGGCCCAGGCATTCTTGCGTCCATAGGCATTGTAAACGCTGAAATTGATGTCGTAGTCGAACTTACGGTTCTCACGGTATTTGGGGCGAAGGATGAGGCTGAGGTCAAGGCGGTGGTAGTCGGGCATGCGGTAGGCGTTGCGGTTTGAGTAAACCGGCACCACCGCGTTGCCGTCAATAGCGCGTGCTGTGGGGAAGGTAACCGGTGCACCGGTAGGTAACACCCAATGGGCCGACAAGGTGATACGGGGTGAAAGCTCGTAGTTGACCACGGCAGTGATGTTGTGAGGCTTGTCGTAGGGAGCCGGATAAGGATCGTTGTTGTTGATGGTTTCCACCTCGCGACGGGCCACCGACCAGGTGTAGCCAAGCCATCCCGTGAAGCGACCCTCGTTTTTGCGCAGCAACACCTCCACACCATAGGCCCACGATTTGCCGATGCGCAACTCACCTTCGAGGTAGCGGTTGAACAACAATTGCGCGTTGTCGCGGAAGTCGATGGTGTTTTGCATCCATTTGTAGTAGCCTTCCACCGAAAATTCCACCGCACCTTTGTTGAAGTTGCGAAAGTATCCCAGTGCTACCATATCGGAGGTTTGGGGCAAGAGGTTGGGCGACACCGGAAACCAGATGTCGAGCGGGGTGCCTGCGGTGCTGTTTTGAGCCAGTTGAATGTATTGTGCTGTGCGCGAATAGCTGGCTTTTACCGATGAATTCTCGGTGAGCGACCAGGTGGCACCCAGGCGTGGCTCAAGCCTCACGTAGGTTTTGTAGAAATCGCCCGAACCGTATTTCACCGAGTCGGACAGCAGGTGGCTGGCGTCGTAGCTGTAAACTGTGGCCGGGCCGATGTTTTGGAACACCGACATTCTCAGTCCGTAGCGAAGGGCGAGCCTCGAACCAATTTTTTGCTCGTTGGAGGCATACAGACCGCTTTCGAGCGAATAGGCCAAAGGCATAGCCAGTTCGTTGAAAGCCGATTCCCCTCCCACCCCTTTGGCAGTGCCGGGATCAAACTCGTGATAGATGGTCGAGAAACCGTATTTGAGGGTGTTATCGGGATTCAGAAACCAGGTAAAGTCTGATTTCAGGGTCATGTCTTTCATTTTCGACTTCCAGATAAACGAGTTGGGGTTTCCTTCGGGGGTTCCGATGGAGTAGTCGTAGGCCGAATAGATGAGAGTAAGGTTGTTGAAGATGTTTTTGGAGAAGAGGTGGTTCCAGCGTGCCGTGAGGGTTTGGTTGCCAAAATCCATGGCGGCAAAGTTGTTCTCGAACACGTCGCGGCCAAAATACCCGCTAACAAACACCCGGTTGTTGTCGTTGATTCGGTGCGAAATCTTGGCGTTGAAGTCGTAGAAATAGAGGGTATTGTCGCGCACCTGCTTGTCGCTCGAGAGGGGAAGAAACAGGTCGGCGTAGGTTCGGCGGCCCGATGCGATGAAAGTGGTGTTTTCCGACATGAGGGGCCCTTCGAGGGTAAGGCGGCTTGAAATGGTGCCAATACCTCCCGTGCCGCTGAATTTCTTGGAGTTGCCATCTTTCATCCGCACATCGAGCAACGAGGCCAGGCGGCCGCCATAAGCCGCGGGGATGTCGCCTTTGTAGATTTGCACATCCTTCACGGCGTCGTTGTTGAACACCGAGAAGAAGCCCATGAAGTGCGAAGCGTTGTAAACAGTGGCCTCGTCGAGCAGGATAAGGTTTTGGTCGAGGCCGCCGCCTCTGACGCTGAAGCCGCTGGTTCCTTCGCTGGCACTTTGCACACCGGGCAACAACTGCAACGCTTTGATCACGTCCACCTCGCCCATCAGGGCAGGGATTCGGCGGATGGTTTTCACATCCATCCTGATGTTGCTCATCTCGGGCTTGCGAAGTTGCTCGGCAGCCCGGTCGGCTTTAATCTCCACAGCCTGCAACTGCAAACCGGCTGGTTCGAGCTCGATGTTGAGGGTGAGATCGCTTTTAACCTCCAGTTGCCGCTCCACCGACTCGTAGCCCACGAAACTGTAGCGAATGTTGTAGCTCCCGGGGGTGAGTGCCAGGGAGTAAAATCCATAAACATTGGATGTGGTGCCGTTGCTGATTTCTTTCACATATACGGTGGCCCCTATCAGGAGTTCCCCGTTGCTTTTATCGGTGATGGAGCCGCTCACTTTGTAACGCAATTCGCTGGAGGAATGCTCCGGTGCGGCACCTGCGAAATGAATCGCAACAAAAAGAAGAACAGACAAAAAAAAGATGACCCTGCGTAACATATACGTTGGAATAATTTGATTTAAATAAAAAAACAGATTCTAACTACTTTCCAAAGCCCCCGAACATCAGCGAAAGGGAAACTTGCGGGCTCGAAAAATCGTTTGACTTGAAATAGCTCTGCTCCTCTCCATCGGCGTTGGTGTAGGTCTCGTTGACGCCCGACACCAACCGGTAGCCCACACCCACGTTCACTTTGAACCACTTGAGAAGATTCATCTCTATTTCAACCTGCGGGGTAAACACAAAAACAGCGTCCCAGCCCAAATCGGTGTTCCAGTTGTTGAAGTCGAAATCGTAGTAACCCACGGCACCACCGCCAATCTTGGTACTTACAGCCATATGGACGGCTTTGTGCGAGTTGTGAATATAACCCAGCCACAAACCTCCATGCCCAAACATGCGGCGAAGGTTGGTGTAGGTGTGAATATCGAGATCGAACTCGCGGATTTGAAGGGTGAAGTTCTCAGGCCCCGTATTCACGGTTCCCAATCCATAACCTCCGATGAAGAAGCACTGGTTGAAAAGTACAGCCCCGCCTCCCCCTGTGCTCACCGAAAAATCGCCGGCAACCGACGAAAATTCTATAATTGGAGCACCAAAACCCGAAATCCTCAGCGGCTTGTCGCCACCAAACAAAAATTCGCGCTTCTCAACATCCTGAGCGTTCAACGACTGCGATAACGCTCCCAGCAACAACAACGAAGTAAAAATGAATGATTTCATAATGCATGCTTTTTTTTGATCCGGCCACCCTTGTCAGAAATCGTACCAGAGCTACGACGAACAGGCAGACAGCTTGTTTCACAATTAATTAAACAACTAACAAACAACACTTTATTTAAAATTATTAACGATTTTTTAATCTGGTTATCCCTTTAGAATCGCGAGTTATCTCTTCTATAACAGTTTTAAACAGGATAAGGCTTATTCATTCACCGTCCGATTGCGAACACTCGCGTTCTGCTTCGTACAAACCTATGACACCTTCACCTTGTGTTACCCCCACCCACCCCAAAAAAAATCTAAAAAAAAATTTACACCTTATAAAAACTGTCCTGATGATTGCCTCCTTAGTTGAGCAGTACCCCGGCATTGATGTGCCGATGCAACTGCCAACATATTGAATGTCGGTTTCTTCGCACGAATAACGCCATGCCTCCAGGCCAACACCGGATCGAAAAACCTGCGGGTACCTTGCAAGCTTCTGAAGAAGAAAAAAACGGGTTTGTACAAACATTATGAACAATAGTTCATTATATTTGCAGAAAAATTCTTCACACCATGTCGCCACGCCCCAAACGTCTTCGCAGGATGAGCAAACCACCGGTGATAGCCGGGTTGAAACCCTATGGCATAACCGATGGGATGCCTCACAACCAGACCATTTTTCTTCACTTCGAGGAGTATGAGGCCATCAGGCTGTGCGATGTTGAGCAAATGAACCATGCCGACGCTGCCCTTGAGATGGGGATCTCTCGCCCCACCCTCACCCGCATCTATGCATCGGCCAGGGGAAAAATCGGTCAGGCTTTGGTGCTCGGACAAACCCTCATCATCGAAGGCGGGAAGGTCTATTTCGACTCACACTGGTTTACCTGCGCCGGTTGCGGTTGCTATTTCAACCATGCCCACGACGAACCGCATCCCGAGAGATGCGCCCTGTGCGGGAGCCGGCACATCAGCCCCTTTCAGTACGAAAATCCACAAAACTAAAATAGTATGAAAATTGCCATCACCGCGTCGGGAAACCATCCCGAAGCCACCCTCGACCAGCGGTTTGCCCGCTGTGCCTGGTTTGTGATTTACGACGACGCCACCCAAAGCACCGAATTCATTGCCAACCCCAACCTCAACGCCGTGGAAGGCGCCGGTCCGGCTGCCGTGCAATTTCTGGCCTCGCTGCAGGTTCAGAAGATTGTTTCGGGCGAATTCGGAGCTAAAATCAAACCATTGCTCGACAACCTCAAGATTCAGATGGTTGTGATGAAACAACCCGAGACGACCGTTGCCGGGATTCTTAATCTTCTTCAAAACCAAAATTAAAGCATCATGCCTGGATTCAACCGCAGAGGGCCAGCCGGACAAGGTCCGATGTCTGGTCGCAGAATGGGGCGTTGCACGCAGTTTGGCAACAACGAGAAAGCAATGAATGCCGAACTGCCTGCCGCTACCGACGAACTACCCAACCACACCCCACCGTTCGGACACAGAAGGGGACGAACCGGAGGAGGCCGCGGATTTGCCCACCGCCACGGTCGCGCAAACTGCTGGTAACCGCATCATTCAAACGGGGCTCAACAACAGCCCCGTTTTCACGAGTCTGAAATATTCAACAACACCTTAATATATACACTATGTCGAAAAAAATTGCCATCCCTACCGAAAACGGGATCTTATGCAGCCACTTTGGCCATTGCGAACGCTTCTTCGTGGCCACCACCGATGGAACCCAAATCGTTAGCACCACCTACCTCGACCCTCCGGCACACGAACCGGGAGTATTCCCCGCCTGGCTCGCCCAACAAGGCGTAACCGACGTGATTGCCGGCGGAATGGGACAACGGGCCATCGACCTGTTCAACCAACAAAACATCAACGTGTTTGTGGGTGCCCAACAAAAATCGCCTGCCGAACTGGCTTCCGATTTGCTCAACAACAGCCTGGTAGCCGGGGCCAACTACTGCGATCACTAACCAACCCTTCAACTGATGGATCCCCGTTGCATCGAATGCGTCGAACGATCGAACCGCCGCCTCATTGGCAAGTACAACCTGCAGGGTGAGGCGGCCGAACGTTTCAACACCTGGTATGCCTCCCAACTGGCCGGCACCACCCAACCCACCGTGGAACTTCAACGCGCCATCACCCGCCGGCTTACCGAAATCACCGGCATTGCCGACCTCTACGCCGAAGAGAAAAGGGTGAGCAACCAGCTTGCCCTCGAACTCTGTGAGGAGTGGCGACCCCGGGTAAAACAGGCTGCCGATCCCCTGACCCTCGCCCTGAAACTTGCCATCGCCGGCAACATCATGGACTACGGCGCTCACGACCATTTCGACCTTGAAGCCACAATCAGCCGCGTGATAACCACCCCCTTCGCCATCGACCACAGCCAAAGGTTGCGCGAACGCCTCGGGAAGTCGGCCCGGCTGCTCTACCTTGCCGACAACGCCGGCGAGATTGTGTTCGACAAACTGCTGATCGAAACCCTCGGGCACCCCGACGTGACCGTGGTAGTACGTGGCGGCCCCGTGCTCAACGACGCCACCCTGGCCGACGCCCACACCGCCGCCATGGAACAGGTGGCCAGCGTCATCTCCTCGGGTCTCGCGTTACCGTCAACCCATGTGCAGCAATCATCGGATGAGTTGCAGCAACATTTCCGGCAGGCCGACCTCATCATCGCGAAAGGACAAGGCAACCTCGAAGGGCTGATAGAGCGCAACGATCCACGCATCTTCTTCCTGCTGATGGCCAAATGCGATGTGATGGCCGAGAAACTCGGCGTAAACAAAGGGAGCTTCATCGTGATGAATCAAACCGATAACGTATGAAAATTGCTATAGCTAGCGGCAAGGGGGGAACCGGTAAAACCTTCGTGAGCACCAACCTGGCCCGCGCCTTGCAAAGAACCGGCCAGCCGGTAATACTCACCGACTGCGACGCCGAAGAACCCAACGATGCCGCCTTCTTCGATGCCGAAATAGTGAAAACCATAGCCGTGAAGCACGAGGTACCACAGATCAACCCCCACCGCTGCACCTACTGCGGACGGTGTGCCGAGTGGTGCGCCTTTCACGCCATCCTGATAGTACCCAACCTCAGGTTTGCCCAGGTGCTGCCCGACATCTGCCACGGTTGCGGCGCGTGCAGCGTGGCCTGCAACGACGGAGCCATCACCACCTCACCCCGTGCGTTGGGGACCATCACCATCAGGAACGAACCCAACCTCACCCTGGTGGAAGGACTCACCGAGATAGGAGCCATGTCGCCGGTGCCGGTGATCAAAGAGGCGTTGAAAAACAGCCATGACAACCGAGCCATCACCCTGCTCGATGCCCCTCCGGGGACCGCCTGTGCCTTTGCCGTGACGGTGAGCCAGGCCGACTACACCATTCTGGTGACCGAACCCACCCCCTTCGGGCTGAGCGATCTGCAAAGCAGCGTGGAAGCCCTTCGCGACATGCACAAACCCTTCGGCGTGGTTGTGAACCGTGCCGGCATGGGCGACCGCGAACTTTACGATTACCTGGAAGCGGAAGAGATTCCCCTGTTGCTCGAAATACCCTTCAACCGCCAGTATGCCGTTACTTATTCGGAAGGGCACTGCGTGGTGGATTCTGATCAGGCACTCGAAGCCAACCTTCTGGAGGTGATCCAAAAAATAAAACAAACCCTATGGAAATAGCCATCATCAGCGGGAAAGGAGGAACCGGCAAATCGAGCATCACCGCGGCCTTTGCTACACTGGCCAAAAACCTGGTGCTGGCCGATTGCGATGTTGACGCAGCCAACCTCTACCTCCTGTTCAACCCCCGCCACGACGAAGTAACCCCACACGACGGCGGCCGGAAAGCCCTCATCAACCCCGATACATGTTTGCAATGCGGCCTCTGCAAAACCCATTGCCACTTCGAAGCCATTGCCTTTACAAACGGCAAACTGAAAGTAAACCCCACCCTGTGTGAAGGGTGCCACCTGTGCCAACGAATTTGTCCGGTAAACGCAATCAGCATGGTTCCGGGGCGTAGCAGCAAGCGCTACTCAGGCACCTTTCGCTATGGCCGCATGGTTTATGGCCGCCTGGCACCTGCCGAAGAGAACTCGGGCAAACTGGTGAGCGAGGTGCGCAAAGCCGCCAAAGAACTGTCGGCACAACACAACCTCCCCATGGTGCTTCTCGACGGCCCCCCGGGAATAGGCTGCACCGCCATCTCAACCATCACCGGAACCGACCGCGTGGTGGTAGTAACCGAACCAACCCTATCGGGACTTCACGACCTGCGAAGAGCCGTGCAGATGGTGAAGAAATTTGGCATCGCCACATGGGTGGTGATCAACAAAGCCGACCTCAACCCCGCCTTAGCCGACACCATTGCCAGCTATTGCGAACACGAAAACCTTACCCTGGCCGGGCGACTACCCTTCGATCCACAGGTGGTGCAGGCCATGGTGAACCGCCAAAGCATCGTCGAACACGATAAAGACCTGCCCGTGAGCCGCGAGATTGCGCGCATCTGGGCCCTTGTTTCACAATCATAAACTCTACAAATCATGAATCAGCCCATTCCAAAAACTGAGCTCCCTCAAATAAAACACATCATCGCCGTGGCATCGGGTAAAGGTGGTGTGGGTAAATCGACCGTAGCCTCGGGGCTGGCTGTAGCCCTGGCACGCAACGGTTTTAAAGTGGGACTGGTGGATGCCGACATCTACGGCCCCTCCATCCCCCGCATGTTTGGCATCGAAGATGCCCGCCCCGAAGTGACCACCAACGGCAACACCGACCTGATGTTCCCCATCGAAAAATTTGGCATCCAGATCATGTCCATCGGATTCTTTGTTGACAAGGGGCAGTCGCTCATCTGGCGCGGCCCCATGGCCGCCAACGCCATCACCCAGCTTATCGAGAACACCAACTGGAACGGCATCGACTACCTGGTGATTGATTTCCCCCCGGGCACCGGCGACATCCAACTCACCATCCTGCAGAAATACAACCTCACCGGCGCCGTGGTGGTGACCACCCCACAGGAGATAGCCCTCAACGACGCACGCAAAGCCACCGCCATGCTCACCAACAACGATCTGAAAGTGCCCCTGCTGGGCATCGTGGAGAACATGGCCTGGTTTACACCCGCTCCACATCCCGATGAAAAATACTTCATCTTCGGGCAAGGCGGTGGACAAACCATTGCCGACGAGTTTGGCACGCGCCTCATCGGCCAGATTCCTTTGGTGATGGAGCTGGGCGAAGCAGCCGAAAAAGGACAGACCGCCTTCCATGTGATCAACCACGCCGTGGTATCGGCCTTCGAGACGATGGCCTCGGCCATAGCCGAACAAACAGCATGAGTGCCGCCATCACCTTCGGGCCTGTGCCTTCGCGACGCCTCGGGCGAAGCCTTGGCATCAACAACATCGTGGCACCCAAGGTGTGCTCCTACGCCTGCGTTTATTGTCAGGTTGGTAAAACCGCCGTGCACACCCTGGAGCGACAACCCTTTTACGGCCCCGAGGAGATTTTCAATCAGGTGCGAAACCACCTGAAACGCTCCGACGGCGAAGACCAACCCGATTACCTCACCTTCGTGGCCAACGGCGAACCCACCCTCGATGTCAACCTGGAGGCAACCATTCGCCGGCTGAAAATCTTCGACATCCCCATTGCCGTGATCACCAACGCCACCCTGCTCCACATCCCCGGGGTGGTGCAGGCCCTGTTGGAAGCCGACTGGGTATCGGTGAAAGTGGATGCCGCCGACGAAACCACCTGGCGACGCGTGAACCTGCCCGTGAAAGAGATCAACTTTGCCCTTCAGCTGCAATCCATCGCCGCCTTCGCCCGACGGTTTGGCGGGAAGCTGTGCACCGAAACCATGCTGGTAAGCGGACGAAACGACGCCGGGCACCAACTCGAAACCACCGCCCGCTTCGTGGCCTCCATCAAGCCCGCCGTGGCCTACCTTTCGGTACCCACCCGGCCACCTGCCGTGAAGCTCACCAAAGCCCCCGACGAAGAGGTGCTCAACCACGCCTGGAACCTCTTCAACCAAGCCGGAATCAACACCGAACTGCTAACCGGATTCGAGGGGACAACCACCGGCTACACCGGCAACGCCGAAGCCGACATCCTGAGCATCACCGCCGTGCACCCGCTGCGCCACGACATGCTCGAAGAACTGCTCCACAACGACAACGCCCCGGCCGGCACCGTCGAGAAACTGCTCGACGAGGGGCGAATCAAAGCCATTGAATACAATTCACATATTTTCTATTTACGTTCGCTAAAGAAAAATTCCAAAAAATGAAAAGCACCGATGTACTTGTTATTGGAGGGAGTGCCGCCGGAATGGTGGCAGCCCTCACGGGCAAAAGTTCGTGGCCCGAAAAAAACTTCACCCTCATCAAGAAACAACCCGACGTGATGGTTCCCTGCGGGATTCCCTACATCTTCGGAACCCTCGACAGCTCGAAACAAAACATCATGCCCGTTGACCAGATGCTGGCCAAAAACGGTATCGATTCTATTGTGGCAACCGTTACAGCCATCAACACCGCCGAAAAAACCGTGACCCTGGACGATGGCGGCCAGATAGCCTACCGGAAACTTGTGGTAGCTACCGGATCAACCCCCGTGAAACCCAAGTGGCTGCGCGGTGCCGACCTGGGCAACGTGTTCGTGATACCAAAAGACAAGGTATATCTCGACGAGATGAAAACCCGCCTGGCAGGAACCAAAAAGGTGGTTGTGATCGGAGCCGGTTTTATTGGCGTGGAACTATCTGACGAGTTGGTGAAAGCCGGCCACGAGGTGACCCTCGTCGAAAAACTCCCCAACATCCTGGCCCTGGCCTTCGATGCAGAGGTATCGGAGAAGATTGAATCCATACTCATCGGTCGCGGCCTGAAGGTGAAAACCGGAACCGGTGTTACCGAAATAACCGGCACCGACACCGTAACCGGCGTGAAACTGGAAGACGGCTCCACCCTCGAAGCCGATGCCGTGGTGCTCTCGATGGGCTACCGCCCCAACACCCAACTGGCCCGCGAAGCCGGTATTGCCGTGGATGAAGACAACTTCATTGCCACCGACGAGTACATGCGCACCCACACCCCCGATGTGTTTGCCGTGGGCGACTGCGCCCAGAAACGCGACTTCGTGACCCGCCGCCGCGTGCCCACCATGCTGGCCTCCACAGCTTGCGCCGAAGCCCGCATCGCCGGCATGAACCTCTTCAACCTTCACGTGGTGAAAACCTTCAGCGGAACCATTGCCATCTACTCAACCGCCATTGGCGAACACGGATTCGGAACCGCCGGAATCACCGAAGCCCGCGCCACGGAAGAGGGTTTGGCCGTGCACACCGGCGTGTTCGAAGGGGTTGACCGCCACCCCGGCAACCTCCCCGACGCCCACAAACAACTGGTAAAACTTATTGCTGCCAAACACTCCGGCGTGATCGTGGGTGGCGAAGTGATGGGCGGCCTCAGCGCTGGCGAGCTCATCAACGTGATTGGATTGGCCATCGAAAACCGCATGACCATCAACTCCATCATCACGTCGCAGATTGGCACCCACCCCTGCCTCACCGCCTCACCTGCCGGCTACCCCCTCATCAAAGCAGCCGAAATCATCGCCGCCAAAATGCGGAAAGGATAACACTGTTGCATGGAGATCACCATGAAAGAGCAGCCGGCCTTGAGGGGTTGGCTGTTTTTTTTTGGCTTTGGCATTGGCATTGGCTTTGGCTTTGGCATTGGCTTTGGCATTGGCTTTGGCGCTGGCATTGGCTTTGGCATTGGCTTTGGCGCTGGCGCTGGCGTTGGCGTTGGCGCTGGCGTTGGCGTTGGCCAATAGCTAACAGCCAATAGCCAGAAGCCAGAAGCCAGAAGCCAGAAGCCAGCAGCTAACAGCCAGCAGCCAACAGCCCTGAATGCTGCCTGACGCGGGATGAGGTGACACAGAAGATGCCATGTCAACTAAAAAAATCGGAATAAGGCTGGCAGGTGTCGAAGTATTGGCGCGGGGTGAGGCCGGTGAGAGATTTAAATTCGCGGGTGAGGTGAGCCTGATCGAAATAGCCGCTATCGCAAGCCAATGCTGCCAGCGATAGATCGGGTTGCGATGCTTTAAGGTGAAGGGCAGATTGCAGCCGGATGGTTTTGAGGTATTGCTTGGGAGAGATACCTACCAGGTTGCTGAATTGCCGTTCGAGTTGTTTTCGGCTCAGGCATGCCTCGGAAGCCAGCAAGGCGACGGGGCTTTGGCCGTGAGTGGCTTTGATTACCGATATAACATGACGCATCCTGCCATATTCATACCTGTTGATCTCGTGTTGAAGCAGTCTGGTGAAGACTTTCTCGACCCATGCCACGCGAGAATGGATGTCGGGGGTGTCTTCGAGGTGGGTGATAAGCAGGTTGGCTAAGCTTGGTGACACCAGCCCCAGGGGGATGCTTTGGTTGAACAACTCAACGGCCGGCATCTTGAAGAATGCCATAAGTCCTTCGGGACGAAAGGTGATGGAGAAAACAGAGAGGTAGCCGTTGAGGCCGAGATCGGTGTAACTGCTGGAGTGCCCCGAAAGCAGATAGCTGTCGGGAAACGACTGAATGCAACCGCTAACACGGGGCAATCCGTGAAAATAGAATGTGAGTTCGGTCATCCCTGAGGGGATTATCCGATAGGTGACAGGCTTGTCGAGCCTGGTTTCAATTGCCCAGTACTGACTGATATACGGTCGGAGATGTGCCGAAGGGGTAACTATCTCAGGTATCATAGGTAGCAAAAGTACAAAAAGCGGGGAGAGGGAACAAGAGCTCCCTCTCCCCGGTGGTGTTACTTGCCGTGAAGCCCTATTTTATTCCCCTCAGAGTCGGTGCAGAGGGCAAAATAGTCGCGACCTTCGGCTTCGATTTTGGTTTTGGGTTTCAACACCTTTCCGCCACAGGCCACCACCCTTTCGAGTGTTTGCTCGATGGTGTCGGGGGTGTTAAAACTCACCAATGCTCCGTCGGTCGAGGGCTTAAACCCTTCGGCGAAGATGATGGCGCCATCTCCATCAGGGAAGCAGGCCATTTTCTCGAAACCGAAGTCGAGTTTCTCGAGTCGGAGTTTCAGCGCATCGTTGTAGAAATCAACAGCCCGGTCGAAGTCCACGGTGGGTATCTCTACCCATGAAATTAGTTTTTGCATCGTGTGAATTGTTTGAGTTTGAAATTCCCGGCAAAGGTACCCCGCGCAGCAGGTGCCATAATTGTAGAATTACGACATGTTGGGGGGGGGGCTTTGGCGTTGGCGTTGGCTTTGGCGTTGGCGTTGGCGCTGGCTTTGGCGTTGGCGTTGGCTTTGGCTTTGGCTTTGGCTTTGGCTTTGGCTTTGGCGTTGGCCAATAGCTAACAGCCAATAGCCAAAAGCCAGCAGCCAGCAGCCAACAGCCAGCAGCTGTAAAGAGTAACAAAATGTACGCGGGAGGGGGATGGGACTTACCGGATACCAGTTTTTCAAAATTTCTTGAAAAACGTCGCTTCCAAAATTCATACGCACAACCACATCCAATCCCCTTGACTTTTTTTCTGGTTGTGACTATCTTTGTCACCTTCTTCTCGCAATAGCGAAAAGTTTACAGTAAAGCCCGAATGTTGTTTTCATCGTTGCGTGAGCAACCACCTCTGTTTGATTCTTTTGCAAGAGAAGCACGTGGCTTGCTGCGCAGTTCTTCGACATCTTGAACTTAAATATTGATTGGGTTTTGCACTTCTCTTCCTGCTCTTACTGGTTAATGTACCCCCTTCTGTTCTCTTTTCAATCGGGTTTTGCATTTCTGGAGGCTTTGCTCCTCTGTGCCAACCTTCTGCAACAGGGTTAAAATTTCTTACATCGGTCGTGACCAACATCTTATCCAACCGGCTGCATTGCTTCTCCCCATTGTTGCAATGCACGGCTATTCGGAGCTGGCATTCGCCACTTTGGTGAAATCATTCGTCGGGTTGGTGGAACCACACAAGAACCCGGTGACGCTACCCGGCACTTAGGTAAGATCATTTCGGCAAACAGGTGACACCATTCGGCACTTAGGTAAGATCATTTCGGCAAACAGGTGACGCTACTCGTCTGGTTGGTGAAATCACACAAGAACCCGGTGACGCCAGTCGGCACTTAGGTAAGATCATTTCGGCAAACAGGTGACGCTACTCGTCTGGTTGGTGAAATCACACAAGAACCCGGTGACGCCATTCGGCACTTAGGTAAGATCATTTCGGCAAACAGGTGACGCTACTCGTCTGGTTGGTGAAATCACACAAGAATCCGGTGACGCTACCCGGCACTTAGGTAAGATCATTTCGGCAAACAGGTGACGCTACTCGTCTGGTTGGTGAAATCACACAAGAACCCGGTGACGCCATTCGGCACTTGGGTAAGATCATTTCGCCACTTCGGTGAAGTCATTCGTCGGGTTGGTGAAATCACACAAGAACCCTGTGACGCAACCGGGCACCCCGGTGATGCTGCTTGTAGGTTCGATGAAACCATCGGGCAACTCCGGCTGGTAACTCCGGAGTTGTGAAAGTTTCGACGGGGAAAAGGTAAAAAAACGCGCCGGCCGGTTGCTGTTTCGCGACACACCCGGGCAACAGCACCCTTGAACTGAGAAGCCCTGCTCCTGTCGCGGGTTGCTTTTGAGCAGAAGCAAACCGAACGATCGCACCATCAGCAGCGAAAACCACACTACAGCAAACGGTTAAACAAAGCGTGTAAAGCCCCGAAATCAATCAACTGAAAACCTCTGCACCATCCCCTCATTGGTGATATGCCAGAAATACGGTGGCTGCGCCTGAACAACTACAAGAGATTCAACCCCCTTGACAGCAACAGGCCAACCCAATCTACGCACCTTCCATCGTGAAGGACACTTACCAGCATCGCGACAAGAAGCTCAGGCTCAGGTTGCCGATGATGTTATTAAAATCAATACGATGCAACAGACCTGCATCACAAAACCCAAAAAAAATAAAAAATGTCCAACTTATCTTATCCCGATTTGATTTTCAAGGCTACGGTTCTGAAAGACCGGGTTAATGAGGATTTAGAGGCCATTTCGGCTTTTGATCCCACGGCCACAGCGAAACTAACTACCCTTGACACCTTGCTTGCCGAGGCCAGGCAATTACCCGAACACCGGCTGGCCCTCAAAGAGCAAATCCGCGCCACCGATCAGCTTTGGGTGGCACGCGATCAGGCCCTCGACGAAGCTAAAAAACTTCGGTATTTCGTGAACGTGAACTTCGACAACGATCCCGACTTCAACGCCGCGTTCCCGTTCCGCTACCTCAACGAAGCCCGATTCAACGAAGCCAGACTGTTGCTGTTGTTCGACAACTTCACGAAGATGCTTCCCACTTTTGCCTCCAGGCTCGAAACGGCAGGTTACGGACCCGCGCAAGTGGCCGGTTTTATGGCTGCCGTAGATAATTTCCACCAAAAAAGTCAGGCTAAAGCCACCGCCAAAGCCGACCTGAAAAACACTACGATACGCCGGAAAGAGGTGTCGCGAAAGATCTACGACCTTATGGTTGCTTTCTGCACCATAGGCAAAATCATCTTTGAGAACATCCCCGCGCGCTACGAACACTACGTGCTTTTCGACCGTCAGGCCGGAAGCCACAGTCAACCCGAAACAGGCAGCCTCGAACTCACCGTTCGCAACACCCAGGGCCAACCCCTGGCCGGAATCACCTTCCAACTGCTCGAAACCGACTTCGCCGACCTTACCGACGACGAAGGACTCGGCTCGTTTGAAGAGGTGCCGGCAGGCAACTACACCCTGCGCCTCACCTCCACGGGCTTCGCCATGCACGAACAACCGGTGACCCTGGCCGACGACCAAACCCTCGACGTTGCCGTGACCCTCAACGAAGTGTAAAACCCATCGGGTAACCCCTATGCAGAGGTTCATCCCCCCGCCCCATCGCGTGAGAAGGCGGGGGGAGTTTTTTAAGCCACGGCAAGTTGAAAACCACCATGAAAACCAAACATTTTTTGAAAACACCACACCTTCTTGAAACAGAAATCCATACGTTTCTCCTATAAATCGTTGTTAAAAAAAACTGAACTTTTGGATAATCCGCTGGCTCGATTTCTCTGTCTTCGACCTTGAGCACCCGCGCTTCGCGCTGGTGTTTTTTTACCGCTAAGAACGCAAAGATAGCTTCACGCTAAGATCGCCAAGATGTAGGACTCGGATTTTGGGACCGCTAAGGCACTTCGTGCTGTCTGGACTCGCTATACCCGTTAGCACCTGCGTCCGTTAGATGACGCAGGCATCTCCGCGGTCTTAACAATACCCGTCGAAAAATTTTAGCGTTCTTAGCGTCTCAACTTAGCGAGCTTTGCGGTAAAAGAATACCCGTCTCTTGCAGGAAACAGCTTTCATCACCCGCGCTTCGCGCTGGTGTTTTTTTTAACCGCTAAGAACGCAAAGATAGCTTCACGCTAAGATCGCCAAGATGTAGGACTCGGATTTTGGGACCGCTAAGGCACTTCGTGCTGTCTGGACTCGCTATACCCGTTAGCACCTGCGTCCGTTAGATGACGCAGGCATCTCCGCGGTCTTAACAATACCCGTCGAAAAATTTTAGCGTTCTTAGCGTCTCAACTTAGCGAGCTTTGCGGTAAAAGAATACCCGTCTCTTGCAGGAAACAGCTTTCATCACCCGCGCTTCGCGCTGGTGTTTTTTTAACCGCTAAGACCGCACATATAACTTCTCGCCAAGATCGCCAAGATGTAGGACTCGGATTTTGGGACCGCTAAGGCACTTCTTGCTGTCTGGACTCGCTATACCCGTTAGCACCTGCGTCCGTTAGATGACGCAGGCATCTCAGCGGTCTTAACAATACCCGTCGAAAAATTTTAGCGTTCTTAGCGTCTTAACTTAGCGCTCTTAGCGGTAAAAGAATACCCGTCCGGCAAATACATCTTACTGTTAATCCTTGTTATAACAGACCTGAACTAACCGATAATCCACTGGTTCGATTTTTATTCGTCTGTGTGTAAAGGCGATTTCATGTATATTTGCAACCAAAGAATCCAACCATGCAAACCCGAACACCCTACACCACCACAGGCACCAAGGCCGCTCCCGCGAGGGGGAGGAGGGTGAATGAATTCGAGAATTGGATAAGCACCCGTCAACGGATGAAGGCTGAAGGTACAAACCGGGCACAAGAAACAACCAATCGGAGAGGTGGTGATATGAGGTCAATTGGTGGGTCGAAAAACAGTTTTGGTGGAGGTATAAACGAGTTAAGCGAAAGAAAAAACCGCCTGCCATCCCCTGTGAAATATATCAGCACGTTGGTAATTTAATGAGACTGCAAACCCAATTGCTTAGGATTTAATAAAGTTGTTGTGTAAAAGAAATGTAATATAAAATGGACGATATACTTTTACTTACCGAAAAGGTTAGAAATACGTTAATACTGGGAGAGAGCCATTTCAGGGAGTTTAAAACTGCACTCGAAGGACGACCAGAGAATAAAAAACCAAGACTGGTAAAGTCCATTTGTGCTGATATAGGTGAGGCTCTGGTCTCATTTGCAAATGCTGATGGCGGAGCAATTATTATTGGAGTTGAGGATGACGGTGCCATAACAGGTATTCCTCATTCTGAGGATGATATTCAAACCATGCTTAACGCTGTTAACACTCATGTTTATCATAACCAACAATTACCTTTAAATAACGCAAGTAAATTAGAGTTAGACGGCAAAATAGTATTGTATTTTTCTGTTAACAAAGGGACAGCCATGATCTATCAACTTCCTGATGGCAGGTGCGTACGCAGAAAGGACAGGTCAACAATGCCAGCTTCTGTTAACCAAATTCAATTCGAAAGACAAGAAATTAAATCACGAGAATTTGACAGCCAATATGTAGATGGTGCATTAGTAACAGATTTGGATTTGAAACTATTGCAAGGCATAGCCGACCAATACATAAAAGGATTAAGCGTAGAGAGATATTTGCAGCAAATCGGGTTGGCCGAATATGCTGCAAATGGCCTTCGACTCAAACGAGCAGCATTGTTACTCTTTGGTAACGACATAAACAGATGGCATCCACGGTGTCAGGTTAGATTTTTAAAAGTGAATGGAAATGTAATTCAACCAGCTCCCGATTATAATATTATTAGCGATGACCTTGTTACTGGTAATATTTTTGAATTGGTAATAAAAGCTTGGGAACATTTAAGGTCTTATTTAGCCTATAAAACAGAATTTGGAGCAAACTCTCAATTTGAACAAAAGTATATTTATCCTGAAGATGCTGTCAGAGAAGCTATTCTAAACGCAATTGCTCATAGGGATTATAGCATTGCTAATGCTATAGAAATCTTTATTTTTAACGACAGAATGGAAATAAAAAGCCCAGGAGCATTGCTTTCTACATTGACACTTAAAAACTTATATGAACTTGAGGGTTCTCATGAATCGAGAAATTCATTAATCGCCAGAGTTTTAAGGGAAAACAGATTGATGAGAGAACTTGGTGAAGGGATGAAACGGATTTTCCACTTAATGCAAGAACAAGAGTTGGCCAGGCCAGAACTGTATTCAAACGGGCTTTGGTTTAGGGTTACACTTTTCAATAAAACGATGTTTAGCCCGAAAGAGGTTGAGTGGTTAAAGAATTTTGACAAATTCAGTCTCACTAAAAGTCAAAAGCAAATCGTGTTACTTGGAATTGGAGACAAAGAAATCTCCCCCAATGATATTTTTAGAGCCCTTAATATAAGCAATACTGAAACTGAGAAATTTACGATTGAAGTTACAACATTGATAGGATTAGGCATTCTTCATAGCTTCAGGACAAATATAGAAGCTAAGAAAATCGCATTGAAGACCAAAAAGAATAAAAAAGATATTCCAAGATATA
Organism: Bacteroidales bacterium; assembly: GCA_028689615.1. Lineage (GTDB taxonomy): Bacteria > Bacteroidota > Bacteroidia > Bacteroidales > TTA-H9 > GWE2-42-24. The sequence continues at coordinate 46,439 of JAQVCV010000019.1, forward strand.
AGGTTAAAATCTGATGGTATTGCCCAACGTTTAAACAGGCTGCCTTTACCCACGTATAACTACCGGGGCATCGCGGAAAAGTTGGTATCGAGGACTTCGCTAAGGAGTTTTTGCGCATGCAAGCGGATTAATGACTCCCCCTTCTTCTGCAAGCAATTTGCCCCGTCACCCAAACCCTTTTCCGCCATCTCACGCCCACCTTGGTCCTCCAGAAAAGCCAACCGCCACTTCAGCAACCGGTCTTTGGCTGGCAGCAATCTACCCGTGGTGATCACCAAACAGAACTGGCCTGTATCTCACCCTTGCAGCTCAATACAGGGCGATGTATTCCCAGGTGTTGCCTGTCCATGCCAGGAACCGTTCGAAGTCGGGCCGGCTGATGACCCATGAGGCGGTGTTGACCAGCGGGTGAAAGCTGATGGTTTGCACGTGGCGCAGGTTTTCGTCAACAAACAGGTGCACGTGGTTCTGGTGGTCGTTGATAAGCCCGAACGGGGTTACCGAACCGGGTTGCACACCCAGGTACCGGGCCATACGCTCGGGCGAGGCAAAAGTGAGTTTCCCCTGCCTGAGCCTTTGCTCCAGATCGCGTATGACCAGATCGCGCGTGTGCTCTACCACCACCAGATAGTGACGGTTGCCCTTGTGGTTCCTGAAAAATAGATTTTTGCAGTGGGCCGCCTCGATGTCTTTCCAATAGAGCCGCGCCGTGGGGATGTCGGGCGCGGGCGGGTGAACATATTCGGTGTAAGAGATGTTTAGTGCCCTGAAAATTTCCGGAAGCGGTTGGCCTTTCGCGATCATTGCCTTGGGATTTTTATGCAAAACTACAGAATTCGGCACACCTGCCAAACCGTTGCGCCGGGTACCGAGGCGTGACAATGTGGCCGACTGGCGAAAAATTGGTACATTCGTTGCGAATGTGCCGCGCCCTAAAAAATGTTTAATTCATGAAACAGAGAAACATATTGCTTGCCGGTTTGGCAGTCGTGCTGATGCTGGGAAGTTGCCACCGTCCACAGTCCAATCAGGAGAAACCTTTGGTGGCTGTGAGCATTTTACCGTTGAAATACCTTGTTGATAACCTGTCAGGCGGGTCTGTTGAAGCGTTGGTGATGCTGCCTCCCGGCACCGGTCACGAGTCGTACGACCCTTCGCCACGTCAGATGGCCGAACTGGCGAAAGCCCGTCTTTATCTCACTACAGGCCACACGGCTTTCGACGAAACCTGGCTCCCCAACCTTGCCGAACACAACCCTGCCATGAAGGTGAAAGAGCTGACCGACGGGATCGATCTGATTGAAGGGGCTTGCAACCACAGTTCAGATCATGCCGGGGAACACCACCACGGGATCGACCCCCACTTCTGGCTCTCACCACGCTCGTTCAGAACGATGGCAGCCACCACCCTCCACGAACTGGTTGCCCTGATGCCCGAACAGGCCGACAACTTCCGTCACCGCTACGATTCGCTGGCCGCCGTGATTGCCGCCACCGACACCCTGGCCACCCGCCAGTTCAGTCAACTTGCCAACCGCCGCTTCATGGTGTTTCATCCTGCCCTCACCTACTTTGCCCGCGATTACGGGTTGCAGCAGATTGCCATCGAGGCAGGAGGAAAAACTCCCGGCGCCTCCGACATCAGAAAACTGATTGACCAGGCCAGGGCCGACAGCATCCGCATTATTCTGGTACAGCGCGAATACGACACGGCCGTAGCCTCTTCGGTGGCCGGCGAAATTGGCGCCCGCACCACCAGATTCGACCCTATGGCCTACGACTGGCCTGAAAACATGAAACAAGTGATTGATGTGCTTGGTAAATCCTTACAGCCATGAGTCTGATTCCGGCAAAACCCCTGCTGAAGATCACCAGCCTTGATGCCGGCTACAACGGCACAAGGGTTCTGACCAACGTGAACCTTACCGTATGGCCCGGCGATTTCATCGGCATCATAGGTCCGAATGGCGGTGGCAAAACCACCCTGCTGAAAGTGATTACCGGACTTTTAAAACCCGCGTCGGGAACCGTGGAATACGGCGACAGGGTAGCGGGCAGGCAGCGAATTGGCTACATGCCTCAAACCCACCATTTCGATCGCAATTTCCCTATCCTGGTGAAGGATGTGGTGATGGCCGGTGCTCTCAATTCCCGTGGTTTGTTTGGCCGCGTGAAAAAAAGCGATGCCGCGCGGGCTGCTGAATTGATGAACCTCACCGGGATTAGCGGCCTGCAGCACCGCCCCATCGGCGAGCTATCGGGCGGCCAGGCCCAACGGGTCTTCCTCAGCCGTGCCCTGATGAGCGACCCGGTACTGCTCATCCTCGACGAGCCTGCAAACTTCGTGGATGCTGGTTTCGAAGCCGAACTCTACGAAATTCTGAAAGAACTCAACAAACGGCTGGCCATCATCATGGTGACCCACGACCTGGGAATCATCACCCCTTACGTGAAGACCATTGCCTGCGTCAACGGCGACCTCCACTACCACCCGTCGTCGGAGATTACCCAGGATTTGCTGGCATCCTACCGCTGTCCCATCGAGCTCATCACCCACGGAACCGTGCCACACCGCGTTCTGCAAAACCACACAAAATCCTGACATGCTCACCGACCTTTTTCAATACACTTTTTTCACCAACGCGCTGGAGGCATCGCTGCTTATCAGCATCCTGTGCGGGCTTGCCGGCACGTGGATCGTGGCCCGCCGGTTGGTTTTTATTGCCGGCGGCATCACCCACGCCTCGTTTGGCGGCATCGGGCTGGGTTATTTCCTGGGATTGAACCCGCTGATAGGTGCAGCCGTGTTCGCGGTGGCTTCGGCCAACGGCATGTTGTTCGCCACACGCAAGGGAAACCTTCGCGAAGATTCCGCTATTGGCATCTTGTGGTCGCTGGGAATGGCTTTGGGTGTTCTGTTTATTTTTCTTACCCCCGGATATGCCCCCAACCTGATGACCTATTTGTTTGGCAGCCTCCTCACGGTAGGTTTGGCAGAACTCAACCTGATGTGGTTGCTCGCGGGGGTGGTTGTAGTCTTTTTCGCCTTGTTTTACAGGGTGATCCTCACCATCGCCTTCGACGAGAGCCACGCCCGCACCATGCGACTGCCTGTTGACGTGGTCAACTACGCCCTGATGACCCTCATTGCTTTGGTAATCGTTCTGAGCATACGTGTTTCGGGAATTATTCTTGTGATTTCGTTTCTTACCATCCCGCAGAGCACAGCCAACCTCTTCGCCCGTAGTTTCAAACAGATTATGTATGCATCGGTAGGCATCAGCCTCTTCACCTCGGTAGGCGGACTCTACCTGAGCTATTGGCTCAACGTGCCGTCGGGAGCAACCATTATCGTGGTAATGGTTGTGGTGTTTTTGATTGCCCGGTTGTTCGCCGGATTGGGGAAATTAAGAAAATCAGGAGAGAAAAAAACGGCAGCCCTGTAAGCGGGATTCTGTTCCCTGACGAATCAGGGCTTCTATCATTTATCTGGGATGCCGGTCACCCGACACCTCTATCGGCCTACCCTCCGGGCTCGGGCGAGCAACCCTCCCGACTGCGCCTGGGCGCAACCATCCCCGGTTTATTTGGCCTTTCAACCCCTGAGGTTTACCCCCGGCCTGTGTCGCCACCTGCCGTCGTGAGCTCTTACCTCACGTTTTCACCCTTATCCCGTGCACGACGAGACGGTTCTTTTCTGTGGCACTGGCTGTTACCGCTTGCGCGGCACCTTCCCGTTAGGAAGCAGGGCGCTCTGCGTTGTCCCGACTTTCCTCCCCAACCCTCACGGGTCAAGGCGATAGAACGGGCTGCCGTAGTTTCTTTCCCGATGTCAAAGAACTTGTTTCTCGTTTCTGGTTTCTGGTTTCTGGTTTCTGGTTTCTGGTTTCTGGTTTCTGGCGACTGAGCGATTCCGATAGCCCCGATAGCTATTGGGGGAAGAAGTCCTGATTCCAACTAACCACTAACCACTAACCACTACCCACTAACCACTACCCACTAACCACTAACCACTACAACTCCTTCTGATGGGTGATCATCACATCCATGGCTCCGGTGCCGTATTGCTGAATGGGTGCGGGTTGGAAATAGACCTGGGGGTAATCTTTCAGTTTCTCGCGGATGGCATTTCGCAACACGCCGGCGCCAATCCCGTGAATGAAGGTGACTTTGTAGTAATTGTCGGCGATGGCACTCTCCAGACACTTCTCGAAGTAGCTGAGTTGCAAGCGCAACATTTCCGAAGGGTCGAGCTCTTTGTGATCTTCCACCATGGCCTCGATGTGCAGATCGACCAGGGCTTCGCGATGAGCCGTGCGGTGCCGGGTGATGTAGGAAACAGCCTCGGCCTGACGGGCTTTAACCGGTTCGGGTTCGGAGGGGGCTTGATACTTCTCGGCGGGTTCGCCTTTCACGCCAACAGGAACGAGCGATTCGAGCCTGGCCAGTTCATACACAAACGATCGCCCTTCGACGAAGTGGTAATCGCGGAAACTGTCTTCGTGCAGCAACTTCACCGAGGGGACCTTATACTCCACGCTCACGGGATTGTACAAGTCGCGGGGTTTGTCGGGATGCACCATCAGTTGCACCACGCCATCGCCCCAGAGCGACATTCGGTCGCGGGGAACGCTTTCGAGGTGGATCATGGCCAGCGGGGGTACCGAGCCGTAATCAACGCCACGCCAGGTACCCTTCAGGGTTTTGATAAAGAGTGAGAAGAGGATGTCGTGGTCGGTGAAGTTAACCAGAAAAACATCCACCTGACCTGTAATGAGCCATCGCTGGTCTTGTGGAACGAAGGCCAGGTAGAATCCTGGCGGGTTGGCCGCTTTGCGGTAGCCTGAGGCCAAAGGCATGATGCGGTCTGAATCGTCGGCAGCAACTGCATCAGCAACCGGGGCGGGCTCAGGAGCCGGGGCGGCTTTCTCTTTTTCGGGAGCAGCCTGAGGCTTGGGTTTGCGCTCGTCGGTGAAAAAACGGGCCGCTGCCCCCCCGGGTTCTCCAATACGCACCAGGTCGTTAACCGGTGTAGGGATGTCGAAGCCGTCGTCGATAGCCACGTTCACCATCGAGGGGCTCAGAATTTTGCTCACCACGCCACCTCCCGGCGAACTCAGGAACCTGACGCGGTCGCCTATATTAAATTTCATAATTTTAATTTTAGACGGCAAAGGTACTCATTTCCCCTCTGTCACGCGCTGAACCAACTGCTGCTGCAACAAATATGCACCACAATTGCTAACTTTGCAAACAGAAACACAGAGTGTCAAATGATTAAAAATCAATCTTTCGATAGTGCCTCATGGCCTCCTGCCGAGGTCGAGTTCGAGCATTGCACTTTTTCGGGGTTGCACCTGGCCGATACCAATTTCTCAGAAATGGAGTTCAGCCATTGCCTTTTTCAGGGTTGCGATCTTTCGATGATAAAACTTAAAGGAACCGTATTTCACGATGTTCGGTTCGTGCAGTGCAAATTATTGGGTGCCGACTTCAGGATGGTATCAAGGTTTCTCTTCACCGTAATGTTTCAAGAAACGGTACTCGATTACGCCATCTTCGAAAAAAACCTGCTGAAAAATACCCTCTTTCGAGGATGCATGATACGTGAGGCCACCTTTGCCGAGTGCGATCTCACCTCGGCACTATTCAGCGATTGCAATCTGGGGGGAACCCAATTTGACAAGTGCAACCTTTCGGAAGCTGATTTCAGTTCAGCTTCAGAATATACCATCAATCCCACCCGCAACAGGATGAAAGGGGCACGTTTCTCAACCACGGGGATTGGTGGTCTTCTAAAAGAATTCGGGATCGAGCTGGATTAAGCTTTGCTTTCGTACTCGTAGTCGAGCGAGAAAAACCTGACCACATCATACGAACGATCGTATTGCATACCCAGGGTGCGATCGGGGCGGCCGTCGGGATGAAAAGCAAAATTGAGTTGCTCAAGGATTTGTCCCTCTTTGTTGGATTTTTTGCGTGCGATTTCACGTCCTTCGCCATCGTGTTCCGATTCAACAAGAATCACTCCCTGAATGGTTTCGGAGGTTTCTTTTACTACCTGCCCGGCATATTCCCATGAAGAGCGGGCCACCAGATTGCCTTCGGCGTCATAGGATCGCTGTACCAGAAGTCGGCCCTGTTCGTCGAATTCACCCGATACCTTACCGGGAATTTCGCCTGCTTCGGTGATGGATTCGACCCGAAGCCCCTTATCGTTGTAACGATAGCGAAAAGCCTCAGTCACTTCACCCTCCTGGTTGGTTTCGGTCACAGCAACCAAAAAATCCCCCTCGTATTCATACACCCTCAACTGGCTTGTACCCTCCTCCTCGTCGATGAGTCTTCGTTTCGCCACACGACCTTGTTCGTCGTATTCGTAAGTGGTGGTCATTTCAGAGCCATCGGCGAATACCATGACGGTTTCAAGAGGTTGACCCTGCTGGTTGTAGGTAAATCGTTGCAGTTCGGTAAAATTGTTGAGAAGATCGGTGATGGAGGTCTCTGCCAGCTTGTTTCCATCGTATTGATTGCGGGTGAGTTGCTCAGGGTGACCCTGGTCGTTGCAAAGGGTCTCCTCAACCAGGTTTCCTTCCGCATCGTAGATCGATTCCGACAACATATGGCGACGAACCTGGTTCTCGGGAGAAAGGTCTTCGTTGCGATAAAGGGTCTGATATACACGGCGATAATTCAAATTCAGGCTCATAAAGCATGGGTCGTTAAAATGTTGGGGGCAAAAGTAGGGAATTGCGACGAATCTGATAAACCGATCACGCTGTTGACACAGAAAGGGAAGAATCCACCCGGTTATCCTGTTTTCAAATTACCGGATACAACCTGAGGTGGCAGTCAAGGGTCTGAGAACAGCATAACAGAGAGAAACCAATTGGAAAATATATCCTAAATGCTTGTATAACCAATTGAAATCTTTACCTTTGAACTGTTTTGTTGACACGTGTAACCTATTGTCGGAACCTGATGCCCGCTCCAAACTTTAACTCGCTGATAATGTTTATGGTGGTTGCTGTTGCACTCAGTTGCACCTCCACCGGTAAACGTTTTTCTGACACCTCTCAAGAAAAATCTGACTCGGTTGTCCAAACCGTTTACGAGTCTCAGATTCTTGATCTGGGAGTTGGCTGGGGATACCAGATTACACAAAATCATAAAGTTATCATTCATCAACCCACCATTCCTGCTGTATCGGGCAACAATCTCTTTGTTTCGGAGGAGCAGGCCATGGCTGTGGCCACACTGGTAATCAACAAACTGAACAAAGGGCACATGCCACCGTCGGTGACAAGGCATGAGCTCGACAGTCTTAGAATAACCTATTGATCTACATATACATTCTCGGGGAAAAATGAAAAAACTGAATCACTACTTCCTGTTTCTGCTGGTTTTGTGTATCAGCACCGTTCAAGCTCAGGACACCTGGCTGCGAAAAGCCGATCTGACCGGTAACGCCCGCAAAGGGGCCACCGGTTTCGCCATTGGCGGTCTGGGCTACATAGCCGGAGGCTACGACGGGGCATATTACAACGATTTGTGGGAATACGACACTGCCTCCAACGTGTGGACACAAAAAGCCGACCTACCTGCTGCTCCCCGCATGGGTGCCGTGGCATTTGCCAACAGCAGCACCGCCTGGCTTGGAACTGGTTACGATGGCACCTACATGAACGATATGTGGCGCTACGATCAGGCCACCAACACCTGGACCCAGGTGGCCAACTTCAGCGGCGGAGCCCGTCAGGGAGCCGTCAGTTTCACCATCGGAACAACCTTCTACGCCGGAACAGGCTACAACGGGAATTTCCTCAGCGACTTCTACTCCTACGACCCCATAACCGACACCTGGACCACCCTCACTGCCTTCCCCGGCGGAGGACGAATCCACGCCGCTGCCTTCAGCAATGCTACTACAGGCTACATCGGACTGGGATTTGGAGCAGGTTACCTGAACGACCTCTGGGCCTTCAACCCCGCCCTTACCACCTGGACCCGAAAAACCGACTTCCCCTCCACAGCCCGTGGCCTCGGTGCCAGTTTCAGCATTGCAGGCAAAGGCATCGTGGCTGTTGGCGACGACGGCATCAACCTGCTGACAGAGACCTGGGAGTACAACCCCCAGAGCGACGCCTGGTCGCAATTGAGCAGCATCCACGCTGTTGGCCGCGAACTACCCGCCTTCTTTTCCATTGGCAACCAGGCCTACATCATGGGAGGTTCCGATAACGGTGCAACCTATTACCGCGATTTCTGGCAATGGAACCCCGATTATTGCGATCTGACTGCCGTGGCTTCGGTGCAGCATGTAGCCTGCACAGGCGATGCTTCCGGAGCTATTGATCTAACCATCACCGGCATCCACAACCCCTTCACCGTGAATTGGAGCTCGGGCGACAACACCGAAGACCTCAGCAACCTGACGGCAGGTAACTACCGATACACCATAACCGACACCGTGAACTGCACCCTCACCGGAGTGCTCAGGGTTGACGATGGACTTCCGATCCATTTCGGACGCGACACCTCCTACTGGAGCACTACCCGAAAAGCCGGCGGAGCAGCCGACGACAAAGCCTTCAGCATCGTGACCGACCCGTCTGACGGATCGGTTACTGTGACAGGAACCTTCAAGAGTTCGGCCACCTTCAACAGCACCACCCTCAACAGCCACGGCGGCACCGACATCTTTATTGCCCGCTACAATGCCGGCGGGGTGCTGCAATGGGTCAGACAAATTGGCGGAACCATCGACGACGAGCCTGCTGCCGTAGCCACCGACAGTGCGGGCAACCTTTTCGTTACCGGACGGTTTGGCGATTTGGCCTTCTTCGGAAGCCAGCAAATCAACGGGCAAGGCGAATACGATATCTTTTTGGCACGCTACACCAAAACAGGGAATCTGGTATGGGTAAGAACTGCAGGAGGAACCCTTACCGATCAGCCGCGCGCTCTGTTTACCGATCGATCGGGCAACTGCTACCTCACAGGATCGTTTCAGGGCTTTGCCAACTTCCAGGGCACCAACCTGATGAGTCTTGGCGGAAACGACATCTTCACCGCAAAATTCAACAACGCCGGCGTGATGCAATGGGTAAGCCAGGCCGGATCGGTCACCACCGAGACAGGAACCGGCATTGGAGCCGACCTTAGCGGCAACGTGCTGGTAACAGGAAACTTTCAGAACACCCTCACCGTTGGTGCAACTACACTAACCAGTGCAGGAGCCACCGATGTGCTTCTCATAAAATACGACCGCTACGGATCGCCCCTTTGGGCTGTCAACACCGGCGGTACCCAGGCAGATCAAAGCAAAGCCCTTTTTGTGAACAGCCAGGGGCAAGCTATTGTGGCAGGAACCTTCATTGGTACAGCCCAATTCGGAACAAGCACTCTGACCAGCGCCGGAGCCGGCGACGTGTTCACCGCAGCCTTCAACACCGACGGCTCGCTGGCATGGGCCAACCGCGCCGGAGGCTCGGGCGATGATGCCGCGCTCGCGCTGACCCCATGGAAAAACGGCGATTGCATGGTTGCCGGCCGCTTCAGTGGCACCGCCACTTTCGGCACGAAAACCTTCACGGCGGCAGGTGGCTCAGACCTGTTCATGAGCAAAGTGGACGCCCTTGGACAATTCAGATTCACTGTTGTGAATGGCGGACAGGGCAACGATGAAGCCACCACCGTGAACACGGATGCAAACGGAAAAGTGTTTGCTGCCGGTAGTTTCAACCAGAACATCACCTTTGGCACCAACATCCTTTTGAGTTCAGGAGGTTCTGATGCATTCTTCACCTCCTTTGTTTTCGATGCCCTGTATGTGGCACCGGAAGTGACCCACGTGAACTGCCCGGGTGGTGCCGATGGTGCCATCAGCTACGAAGTGGCAGGCGGCCGACCACCCTACACCTTCCTCTGGGACAACGGCCTCTCGGCTCAAAACATCAGCGGCCTCCCCACGGGCTCATACCAGCTCACCATTACCGATGCCAACAATTGCAGCTTCGACACCACCTTCACCATCACCTCGCTTTACCTCCCTCCCACTCCCCCCACTTCGGCAACCGTTGACCGCCAGGGATTCTGTGCCAACGACCCCGGGAATATTGTGCTAACCGCCATAGGAGGAACCCAAGGAGAAGTTTTCTGGTACGAAGATGACTGCGGAACCACCCCACTGGGCCCCGGAGTTACCCTGAGTCTGGCATCGCCCGATACCACTACCACCTACTACGCTCGTCGCGAAAACGCCTGCGGCATTACCACTTGTGTACCGGTGACTGTTGAGGTGAAAAACCTCCCCCAAACCCCCGACCTGGTATCAGCCAGCAGCACAGATGTATGTGCCGAAAACGAAGCCGTTATTCTGACTGCCACAGGTGGCAGCGGCGACATCCTCCGCTGGTACAGCGGATCGTGCGGCGGAACCCCCATAGGCGAAGGAAACAACTACAACGTTCCCTTCCTGACAACCAACACCACGTTCTACGGACGCTACGAAAGCCCCTTTTGCGGCGTTTCCGACTGCAAAGAAGTTGCTATCACCGTGCGCCCCCAGCCTGAGAAAGTCACCTCGGTAACCGCCTCGAAAACTGAGATATGCTTCAACGAACAGGGAATCCTACACCTTACAGCCACCGGAGGTTCCGGGTCGCAATTGGTGTGGACTTCGGGCTCGTGTGGCGGCACTGTATTAGGAACCATCAATCCGCTTCCCATTAATCCGCCTGCCGACACCACCACTTACTTTGTTTACTGGCAAAACTCATGCGATGCCAGCGAGTGCGACAGTGTGACCATCAACGTGAAACCTGCCCCCATGGCTCCCGATACAGTTATTGCCAGTGAGACCGTTTTCTGTCAGGGATCGGTGGCACAGCTCACCCTCACCGCTATTGGCGGGAGTGGCGACGTGGTGAAATGGTATCAGGGTTACTGCGAAGGAACTTACCTCGACCAGGGAACCTCCATCACCCTTCCTGCTCCCCAAACCACCACTACCTACTACGCGCAATGGGAAAACAGTTGCGATGCCTCCATTTGCAAATACGTGACCGTGACTGTGAACAACAACCCCACCGTGACCCTCACCCCGCTTGACCCCTGGTACTGCGAAAGCAACAACACCGCCATCAGCATACAAGGATCGCCCTCGGCAGGAAGCGGCTCGTATATGCCTACACCGGGGCTAATCCCCGGCCCCAATGGAACTGCAACTTTCACCCCGTCGGCAGCAGGTGTGGGTTCATACACCATCACTTACAGCTACACCGACGGCAACGGGTGTAGCGGAAGCGCATCAATCAACACCGAGGTGAAACCCCTCCCTGTGGTATGGTTCAACGGTTTGGCATCAGAATACTGCCTCAACGACCCTGCCGCACCTCTATCTGGCAACCTACAACCTTTAGGCGAGTTTACCCCGGTTGCCGGACTATCCAACATCACCAACGGCACAGCCACTTTTACTCCCATTCTGGCCGGAGCAGGAACCCATACGATAACCTACAGCTACACCGATAATTTTGGTTGTCAGAACGATTCCAGCGAAACGGTGGTGGTGCATCCCCTGCCGGTGGTTACTTTCAGCGGACTTCCAACCACAGCCTGCGTCAACGACGATCCTTACACACTGCTGGGACAACCAGCCACCAATGGTTACTTCGCAGGGCTGGGAGTATTCCCGGGAGTGCCTGGTCAGGCCTTCTTCGACCCCAGTGTTGCCGGTGTGGGAGGCCCCTACAGCGTGGCCTACATTCACACCGACGCCAATGGCTGCCAGAATGCCGCCACAGCTCTGGTTACTGTCAACGGATTGCCCGAGGTGGGCTTCTCGGGACTGGATGAAAGCTATTGTGCCGATGTTGAGGAGGTATGGCTTATTGGTGATCAGGCTCCCAACGGTGTTTTTTCGGGCAACGTGGAACCGAACACCAACGGCACAGCGGTGTTTAAACCCAAAACCGTTGGCCCTGGCACCTACGACATCACCTACACCGTTACCGAAGCAGGCTGTTCCGACAGCGTGACCCAAACCACCACCGTGCTGCCACTTCCCGTGATCAGCACACTCAACCTCGAATCGGCATACTGCCGCAACGACGAGCCTGTGGAGATAGAAGGGAGCGAGAAACCATTCGGACATTTTTACGGCCCGGGCATCACTCCCCACCCCGATGGTACTGCCACCTTCGATCCGTCGGAACCCAATGGAACCGGTCCCCATCTGATCATCTACGAATATGAAAACCTCGAAGGCTGTACCAACCGCGACACCACAGAGGTGACCATCAACGAACTTACTCCGGTGAGCTTCACCGGGTTAGGCCCCTTCATTTGCGTAAACGAAACGGCGCAGCTTACCGGCAGTGAAGCTCCCGCAGGGACATTCTCAGGCAATCCAGGCGTTTCGAGTCCGGGCAATGGCACCGGCGAATTCGACGCCTCGGTGGTTGGTGTGGGCGTTTGGGATGTGATTTACACCTTTACCGACGCCAACCAATGCGAAAGCGCCGATACCATGAGCGTGATTGTGCAACCCATACCAGTACCCACCATCACCGACTATCAGGCCACATACTGCCTCGATGCTCCTAACGATACCCTTCACGGCAGCGGATTCCCCTTTGGTGGCTTTGAACCTTTAAACACCAGTTGGCTCGATGACCTGGGGATAGGTCTGGCCGTATTTAAACCTGGAGAAGCCGGTGTGGGGACTCACGACATCACCTACACCTACAGCGATATCTATGGCTGCACAGCCGACACCACTTATACCGTTGAAGTGGTAGCCCCGCCAGTTGTAACCATCAGCGGCCTCGACCCTGAATACTGTGCCGACAACGACCCCGTGACCATCACGGGCTCGCCGTCAACACCTGGTAACGGAGTATTCACAGGAACCGGCTTCCTTGACAACGGAGACGGGACAGCCGATTTCGATCCCGCTGCCATCGGCCCGGGAGGCCCCTACATCGTTACCTATACCTACACCGACGAGAACGGTTGCTCCAATTTCACCCGCGATACAACCCTGGTGAACCCCCTTCCCACCGCGCCAACCAACCTCTTCACCAACCACAACCTCTATTGCTCGGGACAATACACCGAGATTCAGGTATCGGCACCCATCACCACCAGCGACTCGGTGAGATGGTACACCGGAGGATGCAATGGCACCTACTTGGGAAGCACCACCCTGAACAACACCCTCACCCTCGCTGCCCCAACCGACAGCACCTGGCTCTACGCCAATGCCGTGAACGGTTGCAGTGAGACCGAATGCGATTCACTCCTTATCGAAGTGATTCCTCTGCCTGTTGCCCCCGATTCTGTTTTTTCCGATACTACCGGCTATTGCTATGGCACCATCCAAAGCATTACCCTCACGGCAACAGGTGGTTTTGGCGATGTGCTGAGCTGGCATGTAGGTAGCTGCGACGGCGTGCAATTAGGCACCACCAACGAAATAACCATTGGATCGCCCATGGATACCACCTGGTATTTCGCCAAGTGGTCGAGCAATTGCGGCGTTAGCCTGTGCGACTCGGTGCGGGTGGATGTAATCCCCCTCCCCGTGACCCCCGATTCCCTAACCGTTGACACCAACAACTACTGCATAGGAACTGTGAACCAAATTGTTCTGACCGCCTTTGGTGGCCTGGGCGACACCGTTCAGTGGTACACCAAATCGTGTGGCGACAGTCTGGTAGGCACCGATAACCCGCTTACCCTCACAGCCCCCGATACCAACGAAACCTATTATGCCCGTTATAAAAACCAGTGCATGGTATCGTATTGCACCTCTATTGAAGTGATTGTACGACAAAATCCTGAAACACCCGATTCGCTGTATGCTGATCAAAACGATTTTTGCAGCGGCGAGTTTGGAGTAATCAACCTCTTTGCATCGGGAGGTTACGGCAACCAGGTGAGGTGGTTCGAGGGATCGTGCACGGGCACCGAACTTGGAACAGGAAACCCGCTGCTAATAACAGCCCCTACCGATACCACCACCTATTTTGCCCGATGGGAAACCACCTGTGGCGAATCGGAATGTGCCGAGTTCGACGTGAACGTGAAGCCCCTTCCGGCACCTTTGAGTGCAGTAAGCATCAGTCCCGGAGTGGTATGCCCCGATCAGGTGGTTGACATCACCCTTTCGGCTACAGGCACGTTGAACCAGGGCGACACTGTGTATTGGTATGCCAACGAACCAACTGGCGATCTGGTTGGAACAGGAACCTCGCTGGTAATCCCCAATCCAGGCATTACCACCATCTATTTTGCCGTAAACAGGAACAGTTGTGGCGAATCGAACTGGCTCACCGACACCCTGGTAGTGGATGCCCCGCTGCCACCTTCGGCCATGATACCCGACACCAACTACCTTTGCAAAGGATTCAGCACCACCATCAACATCCAGGCAGAAGGGGGCAATGGAACCACCCTCACCTGGTATGGCGAGTCGTGCGGAGGAACCGTGTTGGGAACAGGAACCCAATTGGCCGTTGCAGCCCCCGACACCACCACCTGGTATTATGCAACCTATACCAACAGTTGTGGTGAATCGGACTGCGACTCAGTGCCTATTCACATCATCCCCAATGCCATAGCCCCCGACACCCTCTACCCCGACATCAACGACATCTGCATCGGTTCGGTTGATTTTGTAACCCTGACTGCTGTTGGCGGATACGGCGACACTGTTTCGCCTCACGGACAGAGCATCCGGTGGTTTCTTCGCGAATGCGGAGGATTGGAAGTTGGCACAGGACCGGTGATCTCCATCCCGGCACCGGTAGTCACCACCAAGTATCTGGCACGTTGGGAAAACAGTTGCTCCATTTCAGAATGCAAAGAGGTGACCATCGTGGTAAACACCCCCGTGGCCCCCGACACTATACGAGTTGACACCAACAACTTCTGCCCTGGCGATGTAACAGTGATTAACCTCTACGGCACCGGAGGCAACGGAACCGCCACGAAGTGGGCCACCATTCAGGGAGCCGACACCGTGATTGTTGGCAGCGGGCAACATTTGGCCTTGGCAGCACCCATGGTTACCACCCGCTACTTCGTCAGAAAAGAGAACTACTGCGGCGTTTCGCCCTGGGCATGGATTGATGTGATCGTGAACCTGCCCGAATCGCCCGTTTTGATTGAAGCCACCGACGACACCATCTGCGCCCGATCGGGGATGGAAGTTGCCATGTGGACCCTAGGAGGATCAGGCGACACCCTGCTGTGGTGGAACGAATTTGATCCCACCCTCATCAAAGCTGATACTCTCAGGGTTTCGCCCGATGTAACCACCACTTATTACGCACTTTATGAAACAGTTTGCGGGCAGACCAGTCCGGTGTCGTTTACCCTTACAGTAATACCCAAACCGGTGGCCGTGATCAACAAATCGCTTGACTCGATATGCGAACTGCTCGATTTCCCAGTTTCCGTTGACACAGCTTCTGAATACGCCTCGACGCTTTGGACCACTACTGGGCGTGGCTGGTTCGACGATGCTACGGCCTTATCAACTGTTTACCACTACGGAAATTACGACGTGGTGACCAGCGATACCGTAAGCCTAATCTTCACTGCAACGGGCAACTCTCCTTGCGCTGATGCTGCTGATACCATCACCCTCATCATCAACCCGCAACCAGTGTTCACCCTCTTCCCCGATGCTCCGGCCATTTGCCGCGACTCGGCTGTGATGCTCACAACAGAAGGTGATCTGACTTATCAATACAGATGGGAACCCGGTACAGGGCTTGATACCTTGCAGGGAGATACCGTGGTGGCCTCGCCCTTCACAACTACAGGTTATCAGGTGATTGCCACCACGTTGCAAGGCTGTTCCGACACCATTCAGTTTGAAGTGCTGGTTCGTCCAAGGCCATTCCTCAACCTTGGACAAGACCAATACCTGTTCACCTGCGAACCTGTGCAGCTCGATGCAGGCGGTGGCGATGGCTTCGACTATTACCTTTGGGATAACAACAGCCAGGCACGCGTGCGAACCATCAGCGAAACAGGAACTTACTGGGTGACCGTAGGCAACGAAGGATGTGAAGTAACCGATACCATCTACGTGCAACTGTGCGAAGGGATCATCAACGTACCCACAGCCTTCTCACCGAACAACGACGGGGTTAACGAAATATTCCGACCGGTAAGCACCGATCCCACCATCGCTTTCAAAATGTATATTTACGACCGTCATGGGATGTTGATTTACCAAACTGACGACCTTGAAAAAGGATGGGATGGCAAATTCAATGGAGAAAGCTGTCCTGCAGGAATTTATGTTTATTTCATAGTTTTCAGAGGGGAAGGTACAGTAGCACCTGGTCCTGAACAAACACTGTCAGGCCAACTTTTCTTAGCCAGATAATGGAATCGAGG
>JAQVCV010000127.1 GCA_028689615.1 Bacteroidales bacterium
GCCGGACACGAAGGCGATGTGGACCTGAAAATCAAAACCATCGAATATCTCGATAAACGCATTGTGAAACCGGTGCTCGATGCCGTGTTGCAATGGAACGAACCTGTGACCATTGCACTTTTGCCCGATCACCCAACGCCCTGCGCCATTCGTACACATACAAACAAACCTGTTCCGTTTGTTGTTTATCGTCCCGGCGAATCGCCCGACAGCGTGCAACAGTACGACGAATTTGCCTGTGAAAACGGAAGCTATGGCCTGCTGCGCGAAATGGAGTTTATGCAGCAACTGATAAAAACCACTAACAGCTAATGAGTAAAGAGGTTTTAGTGGCAGTTTAAAGTCTAACGACAGAATTTTCTACCAACTATTTTTTTTGCGAATATATACAAAAAACCGCACTGCAATAATTGTTGCAGTGCGGTTTTTTTTCAGGATTCAATTTCTTATCGTGTAAAATATAGCACTCCGAATCAAATCATTTGAGAAATTTAGGAATGAATGTATTCTAAATTTCTTTCAACAAAAATAAATTCTACTTGATAAGTACTTTGCTCACCGCGTTTCCAACTTTTACTATATAAATTCCTTTTGCAAAACTTTGGTCAACAATACCATTTACTTTTGCATTGAATACTTGTTGGCCAATTTGATTGTACACAGTTACATGAGCATTTTCAATTCCTGCTATGCCTATTTTTTGTCCAGCAATTGTATAAACCCTTATGGCATTGGCAGCAGCATCTCTTGTTGAACTTACTATGCCATCGGTAGCTAAGTTTACAATGCTAGTGCTACTTCCATACTGGTTGGTGGCAGTGATTGTATAATCCATGGCAGCTCTTGACTCGGTAGGTGTGCCACTTATTTCGCCTGTAGCAGTGTTGAAAATCAATCCGGCTGGCAATGCAGGTTTTATGCTATAGCCAAGCAGGGAAATTTTCCTGATTGAATGATTAAACCCATCTGCTACATACAAATTCCCTTTTGAGTCGACAGCAACCCCCGTTGGACTGCTAAAGCTTGCCTCCGAACCTAAACCATTTACAGCACCATCCGTTCCATTGCCTGCAATGGTACTTACAAGGCCTGTGGGTGTAATTTTACGTATGCTGTAGTTGTACTGGTCGGCAACATATAAATTTCCAGCACCATCAATGGCAATGCCCGTAGGTGAGTTGAAACTCGCTGCTGTACCCTGTCCATCGGCAGCTCCTTCGTTGCCGCTTCCGGCAAAGGTGCTTACAACACCTGCTGCTGTAATTTTACGAATTTTATTGTTCGATTGGTCTGCCACAAATACATTCCCGGCAGCATCCACTACTAAGCCTGTTGCGCCATTAAAGCTTGCAGTTGTGCCTGCACCGTCGTCGGATCCCGATGCTCCTGTGCCGGCAAAAATGCTCACTTCGGCAGTCGATGTTATTACTTTACGTATCACATTGTTGATGTAATCGGCCACAAAAAGCGTATTGCCATCGTTGCTAAGTGCCACTGCAATGGGTTGACTAAAGCTTGCTGCTGTGCCTATGCCATCGTCCATTCCCTGTATTCCACTGCCTGAAAATGTTGTTGTAACACCTGCGGGTGTAATTTTCCTGATTTTACTGCTGAATTGCTCGGCAACAAAAATATTTCCATCATTATCAACTGCTACGCCCATAGGTGTGTTAAAACTGGCTTCAGTGCCCGTACCATCAACGGATGTGGCTAAAGCGTATTCTATTTCGTTTATTACCACTTTTGCTCCGGCAATAGTTGTTACATTTCCGTCAGGGGTGATTTTTCGTATGGCATGGTTGTATTGGTCAGCCACATAAACATTGTCGTAGGCATCAGTCCCAAGTCCATAGGCATAGTTGAAACTGGCCGCTGAGCCTGCTCCATCCTGATAGCCTGATGAACCACCTGCAAAAGTAGCAACAGCCGAACCACTTGCGGGCACTGCACCGCCTAAGTTAATGGGCGATAAAGGAGCAATTGCAACACCTACAGTATATTGTTGCGCTGCGCTAAAACTAATGCTTGGCGCTAATGAAGTTACTCGAATATTCACAACAGCAGTGCTGCTGCCCGATTCGTTGTTAGCCGTAATTGTATAATTAGTGGCAGCCGAAACTTCTGTAGGTGTTCCGGTAATTTCGCCGGTAGCTGCATTCAGGTTCAAACCCGCCGGCAATGCAGTCGCACTGCTGTATATATAAGTCGAAGTGCCTGGTATTTCTCCGCCTGTATTTGAAGGCATTAGCGATGCAATGGGCGTACCAACCATGTATACATGCGGTGTGGTATAACTTATATTAGGCGCTTGTGCTTTTACACGAATATTCACAACAGCAGTGCTGCTGCCCGATTCGTTACTGGCCGTAATTGTATAATTTGCAGTTGCCGAAACCTGAGTAGGTGTGCCACTTATAACGCCTGTTGTGGCATTAATGCTTAATCCCGATGGCAAAGCCGGACTAACACTGTAAATGTAAGTACTTGTGCCGGGAACTTCTCCTCCTGTATTGTTCGGACTTAGTGCTGTAATTGCCGTCCCCACAGTGTAAAGTTGTGGCGAAGCATAGCTTATGTTGGGTGCCTGCGCCTTTACCCTGATATTTACTACAGCACTACCACTTCCACCCTCATTCGTAGCTGTAATGGTGTAATTTGTGGCGGCCGACACCTGTGTAGGCGTACCGCTAATAACACCCGTAGTTGGATTGATGCTTAGTCCTGCTGGCAAAGCAGGACTAACACTGTAAATGTAACTCCCGCTGCCCGGCACTACTCCACCTGTATTGGTAGGAGTTAAGTTGGTAATTGCTGTGCCCACAGTGTATAAGTGAGGAGTTGCATAACTTATGCTGGGTGCTGGCACCGGGTTTATAGTTACGGTAATCATTGAACGTGCACTTTCGACACCACTACTATTGGCTTGCGAAACATAATAAGTAGTAGTGCCCACCGTGGCAGTTGAAGGCGTTGGAGGCGTTGATGAATAGCCCTCACCCAAACTGCTGGTGTACCATTTAAGTGCCACATTTCCGCCTGTAAGTGTAGCTGTTAAAGGAGGTGCTGTAGTGTATTTAATATAACTCACATTGCTTACTGTAGG
>JAQVCV010000020.1 GCA_028689615.1 Bacteroidales bacterium
GAGCCTTTTCTATTTCGTCGAGCAGGATCACGCTGTAGGGCTTGCGGCGTACAGCCTCGGTAAGCTGGCCGCTTTCGTCGTAACCCACGTAGCCCGGAGGCGCCCCGATGAGCCGCGAAACGCTGTGCCGCTCCTGGTATTCCGACATGTCGATACGCACCATGTTTTGCTCGTCGTTGAACATGAATTCGGCCAGGGCGCGGGCCAGCTCTGTTTTTCCAACGCCGGTGCTTCCCAGAAACAGGAACGATCCCACAGGCCTGCGGTTGTCCTGAAGGCCGGCGCGGCTTCGCCTGATGGCGTCGGCCACGGCACCGATGGCTTCGTTCTGCCCAACCACCCTTTTGTGAAGTTCCTCCTCGAGACGGAGCAGTTTTTCGCGTTCGCTCTGCAACATGCGGTTCACCGGTATCCCCGTCCATTTCGATACCACCTGGGCAATCTCTTCGGCGCTCACCTCTTCGTTGATCATGGGGTGATCGCCCTGCAACGCCACGAGCTTGGTTTTGAGCAGCCTCAGTTCATCTTCAGCCTCTTTTACGCGGCCATAGCGCAATTCGGCCACGCGACCGTAGTCGCCTTCGCGCTCGGCCTTATCGGCATCGAGTTTGTATTGCTCGATGGCTTGTTTGTGATGCTGAATGGCTTCAACCACCTGTTTCTCGGCTTGCCACTGGGCTTTGAGTTTGTTGCGTTCGTCGCCCAGGTTGGCCAGCTCTTCGCCCAGTTCGGCCAGTTTCATCTTATCGCCTTCGCGACGTATGGCTTCGCGTTCAATCTCGAGTTGCCTGATTTTGCGTTCCACAACCTCCAGCTCTTCGGGCAACGAATTGATCTCCAATCGCAGCCGGGCGGCGGCCTCGTCCACCAGGTCGATGGCTTTGTCGGGGAGGAAACGGTCAGAGATGTAGCGTTGCGAAAGCTCCACGGCGGCCACGATGGCCTCGTCGAGAATCCTCACGTGGTGGTGGGTTTCGTAGCGCTCCTTGAGTCCACGCAGGATGGAGATGGCCGAGGCGGTGTCGGGTTCGTCCACCAGCACTATCTGGAAGCGGCGTTCGAGGGCCTTGTCTTTTTCGAAGTATTTCTGGTACTCCTTGAGGGTGGTGGCTCCAATGGCGCGCAGTTCGCCACGGGCGAGGGCGGGTTTCAGGATGTTGGCGGCATCCATGGCCCCTTCGCCGCCACCGGCTCCTACCAGGGTGTGTATTTCATCGATAAACAGCACGATGTCGCCATCGGCGGCTATTACCTCTTTCACAACGGCTTTCAACCGCTCCTCGAATTCTCCTTTGTATTTGGCTCCGGCCACCAGGGCGCCCATGTCGAGCGAGAACACCAGCTTGTTTTTCAGGTTCTCGGGCACGTCGCCGTTGATGATGCGGTGGGCCAGCCCTTCGGCTATGGCTGTTTTGCCCACGCCGGGTTCGCCAATCAGGATGGGGTTGTTTTTGGTTCGCCGGCTCAGGATCTGGAGCACGCGGCGGATCTCGTCGTCGCGGCCGATCACCGGGTCGAGTTTTCCGGACCGGGCCAGCTCGTTGAGGTTGCGGGCATAACGGTTGAGGGCGTTGTAGGTTTCGTCGGCGGTTGCGCTGTTCGCGGTGGTCCCTTTGCGCATGTCGCGGATGGCCTCCTCGATAGCCGATGGCGCTGCTCCCTGGTTTCTAAGCAGTTTCCCGGTGGCGTCGTTCCCTTGCGAGAGGGCTAACAGGATATGCTCAACTGTGACGAATTCGTCGCCAAACTTTTTCATCAGCGAGAGTGATTTCTGAAGTGCGTCAGATGCTTCGCGGGCAAGGTAAACCTCGCCACCCGAAACCCTGGGGTTTGTTTGGATTATTCGGTCGGTTTCCTGTTGCAACAGGGTGGTGTTCACTCCCATCTTTTTCAATAGAAAGGGGATGGCGTTTTCGTCGGCCACCAGCAACCCCATGAGCAGATGGGCCGTGGTGATTTGCTGCTGGCTGGCAGTGGCAGTCAGGTCGTGGCTCTTTTGCACCGCCTGCTGCGCTTTCATGGTAAATTGATTGAAGTTCATAGTTTTTTATCCTTTCCTTCTTATTAAATATGCTGTTGCGTCGCCATCAATCGGCGAACCATCGTATTAAAAGATTGGAATTTATGACATTATGGCTGGTTTGTGGTTTTTGGAGCTGTTTTTTTCTGACATAGTTTCAGGAATTCTCTCACGTTATTCGAAGGGGGAGAGGTTCTGGTTTAATTTTAATAGAAAATCTACAGGTAGGCAACGACGTGTCGGAGCAACAAAGGTTGCGACTAATTTTAGTTATACCGCGTCTTAGTGAAAATGCGAAGCATTTGAGCCTTATAAGTGCCGATCATTCGGTATTAGAGACGGTTTCCCGAACTATTCTCACCGAAGGTATCCCGAATCCCGAATCGCTTCGCTCTCGGGACTATAGTCGCTTCGCTCTCGGGACGAACTATTCTCAGCGAAGCTAATCGTTTTACTCTCGGGACTATAGTCGCTTCGCTCTCGGGACGAACTATTCTCACCGAAGGTAATCCCGAATCCCGAATCGCTTCGCTCTCGGGACTATAGTCGCTTCGCTCTCGGGACGAACATCGTACCGAGCCACCAGATGCAAGCTATTTTCGCAACTAGCGCAGCGATCTCATGCACACCCGAAAAATTATCGTGTGCATAAAATCAAGTTGATTCGGTGTACTTTCTAATCATTTTCTTCATAGTAATAAGAATAGTCAATCCCTTTCATAAACATTTCCCGGTCGTTGATTTTATCAGTCAGCGCATTATACAAGAGTGACCTTAAAGCATTGCTTTTTGTCGGACTTAACATCATGGCATTCATGTAGTCCCGTTTGCTTATTTTGCTCCAATCAACACATTTTTTGAGTCGGTTTTTAAGTAACAGATCCAACCATATCCGGGTGCTTCTGCCATTCCCTTCCATAAAAGGGTGTGCGATGTTCATTTCAATATATTTGTTTACTATTTCGTCAAATGTATTTTGAGGCATCTCTTCTATTTGCTTCAATGTATTGCCTAAGAAGTGTGATACAGCAAATTGAAAACTTCCTTTTGAAATATTCTTTTGTCTGATTTGTCCTGCAAAATCATACAGCCCTCCAAACAAATATGCATGAATTTGTTGCAAGCCTTTTGCTGTCCCAACTTCAATGTTTTCGATAAACGAACTTTCGAATAAGGCGTACGCTTTTGTTTTGCTTTTCCCATCTATACTCTCATCACTGTGTGTGAACCATTCAATAAACCGGTTTGCTTTTTTCGCCGGGAATTCTTTACCCAATGCAATGATGCCATTGTAATCCAACATATCAGCAAAACGTCTTTTTCCATCAGGAGCAAGAAACTTCAACTGGGTAGTAGCACTAACCACTTGGCTGTTTTCTTTCTTTAACTTTGCTTTAAGGTATTTCCAGTAATTGCGGGCTTTTGTATAGTCGTCCTGATTGCTAAGCACTGCTACAATATCGAGCACAGAAAACCACCATTTGGCATTTTCTTCATCCCAAACGGCTCGCACTTCGCGGTCGTCAAAAAAACGAATGGAAATTTTAGAGTTACTCATCATTTAATTTCTTTGAGGCTGTTATTAGTTTTTTAATATTAATATAAATTTTGGCTTGAAGTAGAAGTCGGCAAGGTTTTTAACAATGAACCGCAACTCGTTTATTGGTTCCTCAAAGGTGATATAATTTACCCCATTCCGGCCTTGATCATTACCTTTCTTGTGGTTTATGGCCCCAACCACCCCTTCAGGGAACCACCGAAACGGTGCTGCATCGCAAAATTTTTCTTTCTGATAATCGGGTGGCATCAGACTGCCCGAAACAATCCCTTGTTCCTTCCCAAACTTCTCTAAAGCCAAAAGCCCTGGTTCAGGCCGTAGTGTGTTTTCCGACTGTATGTTCGTTAGGTTGTGTCGCATACTTGAGCCGTTCGATTAACTTTCGGTTGGATTAATTGAATGCAAATGTAGTTTTTTTTAGATTAGGATGGCTACCGGGCCTTATTTTGAAAAGATTTGGGTGTGCTATCCAGCGTTGAACTGCCAGAACTGAACGAAAGCGCTGTATGTTATACCGCGTCTTAGTGAAAATGCGAAGCATTTGAGCCTTATAAGTGCCGATCCTTCGGCATTAGAGGCGGTTTCCCGAACTATTCTCACCGAAGGTATCCCGAATCCCGAATCGCTTCGCTCTCGGGACTATAGTCGCTTCGCTCTCGGGACGAACTATTCTCAGCGAAGCTAATCGTTTTACTCTCGGGACTATAGTCGTTTCACTCTCGGGACGAAAATCGTACCGAGCCACCAGACGCAAGCTATTTTCGCAACTAGCGCAGCGATCTCATGCACGCCTGAAATAATTATTTTGTGCATAAAATCAAGTTGATTCGGTATAGGATGGCTGTCGGGCCATTTTTTGAAAAAATGGGGTGTGCTATCCAGCTTGAGCTGCCAGAACTGAACGAAAGCGCTGTATGTTAACTATCGGCCTTATCCATAATTTAGGGCACAGGTTTGAGTATTACTCTGCATGGCCTTCCCCGGCTATTATGTCTGTCATTCAACCCGTTCAACCAGCGCCACGCACTCCACATGCAGCGTAAGGGGGAAGAAATCGAAGGGGATAAGTTGCTTAACGCGGTAACCTCCTGCCTCGAGCAGGAGCAGATCGCGGTGGAGGGTGCCCGCCGAGCAACTCATATAGGCGATTCGGGCTGGCCGGTAGTCTTCTGCTATCCAACTGGTTACATCGGGTTCCAGGCCTGTGCGGGGCGGGTTGGCGTAAAGCAAACGTTGGGACTTATCGAACGGTGCTGCTTCGGAGGTGAGTTGGGGAATTCGTTGGTGGCACGATCCACGCAACACCTGTGCTCCCGGTGCATTCACAGGGGCAAGTTCCACGGCGTCGCCGCTTACTTCCACCCCAACGGCAGTGGCACCAGTTTCGCGCCACCGTTTCAGGCTGCCCCCAACTCCACAATATAGATCCACCACCAGCGAGCGCGTTGTGGGCTTCAGAAAGCCGGCGGCCTCATCGAGGCTTTGGCCGTACAACGCCGGGATGAGTTGTTGAAAAGCTGCAGGGCCATACCAAAGCCCATCGGGCGACAACGAGCGGGGCTTACCCCAGGCCAGATGCCATCCCCCTTTCCCGAAAATACGTTTCCCTGCCGAAGGGTGAAAGTGGAGCCAAAACCCGTCTATTCCCAACAACTTGAGCTGCTGGGCCACATCATTTGTAAACCACGCCATGGGCGGCATGGGCCTACCTTTGAGCACCAGCACCAACTGTCCTCCCGATTGCACCCAAAACACCATCGGGAAATGATGGTCGGGAGGGAGGAGGGGCAGCAGCAGGGCAAGTGTCTGGTTGACCCTTGCGCTGTGGATGGGGCAGTTGGGGATGGGGATCAGCTCATCGCGTCGCATCATCCCTGCTGTCCAGCCTTCGTTGTAGCGGGCGGCCAGCGTCACTTTGTCGCGGTAGCCCAGGGTTTGCTCTTCGGAAACATGGTTTACCGCGATGATTAATTCGCGCCAGGGGGATAAAGCTTTTTGAAGAAAAGCCATTTTTTGTGCCAGACTTTCAGCCTGGGACATTTGGCGGTGACGGCAGGCAGGGCATCGGGGTTGGCAACCATCGGGTAGTGAGTGTGTCATTTCCGGTGATACTGGGGTAGGTTTGTGAGCTGCAAAGGTAGCCAGAATCCTTCTTCACCCATCGGTGCCTGATCTGAAAACCGAGGGTTGAACCCCTGATTGCAGGGCATGGACGTTGTGTGAGCAGGGCGAATCCCGACCGCTGTAACTTGTAGCTTTAGATGCTCTGTCATAAAGGCCTTTTTGCACGATTCAACCAACCTGGCAGGCAACTACAATTGTATTTACAAAAATCATGTATATTTGACCCATAAATCCCAATGCATGTTTTTGCTTTTTGTATATCTGTTTCTGGCTCTGTTTGTTTCATTTACCTGTTCGGTGATGGAGGCAGTACTCCTCACCACCACACAATCTTATCTGCACAGTCTGGATCAGAAAGGGGTGTTATCGGCGCGGCAGATGTTGAATCTCAAATCGAATATCGACAGGCCTTTATCGGCCATCCTGTCGCTCAACACAGTGGCTCATACCATTGGAGCTGCCGGAGTTGGCGCCCAGGCCACTTTCTTGTGGGGCGAAGCATGGTTTGGGGTGGTTTCGGGGGTACTCACATTGGTGATACTGGTTTTTTCAGAGATCATTCCCAAGAGCATCGGGGCCAATTATTGGCGCGAACTTACCCCCTTGGCCGGACGGGTTATTACCGGTATGGTTTGGGTGGCCTATCCTCTGGTAATCCTTTCCGATTTGTTCACGCGCCTGGTAAGTCGCCCAAAACAAACCTCCACGGTGAGCCGCGAGGAGATATCTGCCATGACCCATCTGGGACGGAAAGAGGGGGTATTCGACGAGAACGAAAGCAAGATTATCGACAACCTCATGCGTTTGAAATCGATTCGCGTTCGGAGCATCATGACCCCTCGCACCGTTGTTCTTGCCGCCCCTGAAGAGCAATCGCTCAAAGATTTTTTCGGTCGGAAGGAGTTCTTTCGTTTTTCGCGCATCCCCGTTTACAGGGGCAATATCGACAACATCACGGGCTACATTCTCAAATACGATCTGTTGGAGAAAATCGCCAACGACCAGTTCAGTCTCACCCTGGCCGATATCAGGCGCCCCATTGTGGTTTGCCACGAAAGCTTTGCCATAACCCGCTTGTTCGAGAAATTGATTTCCACCCGCGAACATATAGCTCTTGTTGTGGATGAATATGGTGGTATGGAGGGGTTGGCCACCATGGAAGATATTATCGAAACCATTCTGGGTTTGGAAATTATCGATGAGTCTGACAAACAAACCGACCTTCAGGCGCTGGCTCGTGAAAAATGGAAAGAACGGGCCGAGAAATTAAACATCAGACTTTTCGACGAGATACCACCCGAACGGGATACCGCAACGGATCAATAATCCATCCCAAACGCAGCCTCATGGAACCTTTCTTATTGGATGTGGCCCGCCAAGTAGCCCGTGAACTCAACCAGGGTCATGAGGCCGTGGAAGTGGTGCTACCTTCGCGGCGAGCAGGTGTTTTTTTTAGAAAATACTTAGCTTCCTGCATCGAAAAACCGGTTTGGGAGCCCCAAATCCTGTCGATTGAAGATTTTGTTTTCAGATCAACCGGACTGCAAAAGGCTGATCCCGTCGCTTCTTTGTTTGCACTTTACCACATTCACCTCTCGTTGGCAAAGGAGGAGGCCCGGCAACCTGACGACTTTTTTCCTGTTGGAGAGATGGTGTTGGCCGATTTCGACGAGGTGGACCACCACATGGTTGATGCGGAGTCGCTTTTTGAATTCCTGCACGAAGCCCGCGCCATCGATCTTTGGAATCCCGATGGAACGCCCCTCACCTCGCTTCAACAGCGCTACCTGACGTTTTTTGCCTCTTTAACTCAGTATTACAGTCAGTTGCGCGAAAATTCGCTTGCACGCGGCGAAGCCTGGCAGGGACTGGCCACCCGTTTGCTTGCCACCCGACCCGTTGAAGATTGGCTTGGAGTTGGTAAGTCAAAGTTGTTTTTTGCCGGTTTCAATGCCCTTACCCCTGCCGAAGAGACTCTGCTAAACAAGGCCTACGACCATCTGGGTGCTGTTGTGATTTGGGATGTCGATTCGTGGTACATCGATGATCCTTTGCAAGAGGCCGGTTTGTTTCTTCGTCGATACCGGTCAACAGGGCTCCCGGCTCCTGTGAAAAACATTGGAAACTGGCTGGCCGGCGAGCACAGGAATGTGAGCATCATTGGCGCCCCCTTGCATGTGGCCCAGGCACGCGAAGTAGGAAACATTCTGACTTCTGCACCCTTCACACGAGAACCTGGCTGGCAAAGCCGCACCGCCGTGATTCCTGCCGATGAATCGTTGTTGCTCCCTTTGCTCAACTCCATTCCTGGCAGCGTTGGGCCTTATAACGTTACCATGGGAATCCCTCTGCGCCAGACTCCCGGGGGATCGCTTGCCGTGTTGTGGCTCGATATGCTTGCAAATGCCCGACTAACGGGCGAATCAGCAGGGTGGTGCTTTTTTTTGAGCGATTTCGTTCGCGTGGCCATGCATCCACTCATGGTTATTGCATTTCAGCAACTTGTACCCCAGGTGAATGCCCTGGTTCAAACAGGGAGGTTGTTTGTTGTTGCTGATGAGGTTGATGGTTTGCTTTCGGGTTCGTTGATCCCCTTGAATTTCAACCCCCACGATCCTGTGCAGTCTGTTGGTTTTCTGAGCAAAATGATAGCACAGGTTGCAGAGGCCATTCGTGATGGCGCTGCCGATCCGTTTGCCCGGGCTTCGGCCGATTCGCTCGTCGCGGTGATTCAAAAGGTATCGACCCTTGCCGCCATCCTTCCCCCAAACGCAACGCTGATTACCATTCGTCGTTTGATGAACCATCTGGCCTCAACCGTGAAAATACCTTTTGGAGGCGAGCCACTTACCGGAATTCAGGTAATGGGAATGCTCGAAACCAGAGCTCTCGATTTCGATAACATCATCCTTCTGGGAATGAACGACGATGTGATTCCTGGAAGTGGTCTCACTCCCTCTTTTATCCCCTCCGATATCAGGACAGAAACTTTCGGTATGGCCGGTTTCAGAGAAAAAACCGCGGTAACTGCTTACCACTTCTACCGGTTGTTGCAACGAACTAAAAATGTGTTTCTGGTCTATAACAACGTGCCAGGGCATCTCGGGAAAGGTGACCCAAGCAGGTTTTTGTTGCAAATAAAATACGAGTTTGCAAAAAACCTGCCTCACACGGTGGTTACCGAGGAGGTCAGGAGCGAAGTGCCCGAAGTAGCTGCCGCCAAACCTGTTGAGATTGAAAAAAACGATGAGGTGATGGCTCAGCTAAAAATGGCCGCGCAAAAAGGATTTTCTCCTACGTCGTTGAGCCATCTTGTTGAGTGCCCGTTGCGGTTTTATCTGATGGTGGTAAAAGGGATAAGGCCCCCGAAGGAATACCAGATCTCTATCGAGAGCGATTTGTTTGGCGACGCCGTTCACCACGTGGCCGAAAAGGTGTTTGGAAAACTGATCGGCATCCACGTTCAGCCCCACATGCTGAAACCCGACAAGGAGCGGGTTACCTCAATGCTGTCGGGGTGGTTCGACGAGCATCGCCCCGATCTTGATCGTGGCACTGGCAATAATTTGTTGGTGTTTCAGGTGGCTATCGACTACCTTGTCAACTTTTTTCTGACAGAACAGCGAATGGCAGCAACTCAAAGGATTGTTCCTGTTGAGGTTGAAGCCAAACTCCGCCGGACGCTACAGATACCAACGACCGACGGTGTTGTTGACGTTGTTTTTGAAGGGCGCGCCGATCGGATCGATCTGCGCGACGACGTGCCTGTTGTGATTGATTATAAAACAGGTACTGTTGATGCCGCAGCCTTTAACGTGGCCGATATGCAGGAGCTTGTAAGCAACCCCAAACAGGCGAAAGCCCTTCAGTTGATGACATATGCCTGGCTTTCTGCCGGTTCGGCATGGTTTAGCCCTCCGTTCAGGTGTGCTGTATGGCCCCTGCGCGCTCCTTCCAAGGCTTTGATTCCCCTTTCGTTCAACTCAGGAATTGGTCATAACGATGACTCACTTATTGGTAAAATGCAACTTGATCTGTTCGAGGAACAGCTTCAAGCCTTGCTTGTAACGTTGTTCGATCGCGGGCAGCCGTTTCAGCAAACCTCCGATGCCGACAATTGTCGATATTGCCCCTTTGTCGAGATGTGCAACCGCGTGAAACCCGGGCGGTGAAACGGGAGCAAGTCGATAGGTCATAACTTTTTAAAAAAGCTGGTGCCCCCGGATGCGTTGTTGCAAACGGGGGCACTGTTTCTTAACAACCTGCCTTAGCCCAGCAGTTCTTTCATTTTTCGTCCGATTTCGGCTGGCGAATCCACCACCGCAATACCACATTCTCTGAGGATTGCTTTTTTGGCTTCGGCAGTATCGGCGTGTCCTCCTACAATAGCCCCCGCGTGCCCCATGGTTCTCCCTTTGGGGGCGGTTGCGCCGGCAATAAAAGCCACCACCGGTTTGGTTCCGTGTTCTTTGATCCAGTATGCGGCGTCGGCCTCCATGCTGCCACCAATCTCGCCGATCATCACAACGCCTTTCGTGGCACAATCGTTCATCAACAATTCCACAGCCTCTTTGGTGGTTGTTCCGGGCACGGGATCGCCGCCAATTCCAATGGCCGTTGATTGCCCCAGGCCTGCCTTGGTGAGTTGATCCACAGCCTCATAGGTGAGGGTGCCCGAGCGGCTTACAATACCAACAACACCAGGTTGGTGGATGAAACCGGGCATAATGCCTACTTTGGCTTCACCGGGTGTGATAACTCCGGGGCAGTTGGGCCCGATAAGGCGGGTATCGAAGCCTTTGAGGTACTCCTTGGCTTTTACCATGTCGGCCACCGGTATCCCTTCGGTGATGCAGATAATCACTTTGATGCCTGCTTCGGCTGCCTCCATAATGGCATCAGCAGCCATGGCCGGAGGAACAAAAATGACCGAAACATCGGCTTTGGTTTTTGCAACAGCATCGGCTACAGTGTTGAAAACAGGGAGTCCCAGGTGTTGGGTTCCCCCTTTGCCCGGTGTAACACCCCCAACAACAGGGCTGCCGTAGTCGATCATCTGTTGGGCGTGAAATGTCCCTTCGTTACCGGTGAATCCTTGCACCAGTATCCGCGATTTCTTGTTTACGAGTACGCTCATAACGCATTGATTTGATGTTTGGCGAAGAAATTTCTTCCCCGTGGTTTGTTTCTTTAGACCTGAGTAACAACAATTGCAAAGGTTTGTTTAGCTTTTGGAGTGGTTGGAGCCGTTTTTTTTATGGCAGGGTGGGCTTTCCGGCGCATCCAATTGCAGATGAAATGAAGTGTCAGGGTGTTGGTGGTTTTGCTTGCTACACAGCAACTGATGTTTTGTGAGTGATGAGTCTGGGATTTATTTCCGGGGCGAATCTTGGTCGGGTGGATAAAATGGTGGGGCAAGCAGGGTGGGTTTGCTTTATTTATAGATGGTTCGCAGTCGGAAAACCAAATCGTTTGTGCATTTTTCTGTCAGCATTCTAAAGAGTTCGTCGGCACTTGGGGGAGGGGTCTCGATGTTGTTGATGATCGAGAGGTCGTCGGCGGTTAAGGCGCGGGCATCGCCTGTGAACCTTCCGGTGAGTGACCGCCAGTTGTATTCGGCTGGGAACATTTCGTAGAGTAAAGTGCGGCTGTCGGTCATGGAGCGGAGGTCGGCACGCAATACCGTTCTGGCCCGGGCAGCTTTGCGTGTTACAAAAACGGTTGCCTGAACCATTACCACATGTTGGTTTCCCTGTGCATCGGTCACGGTCACTTCCCTGGTTCTTTCGTAGGAATAGGTATCGGTAAAGGGAGGATCGAAGCGCAGGTCGGTGAAGTCGAGCAGCAGTTTTTGGTCGGGGATACCGGGCATGGTAGTTCCTGTTTGGGTTGAGGTGAATTTTAGCAGGGTGTGTTCAGGTCTGATGGTTTCCAGATTCCAAAGGATGCTTTGTTGCAGCCATGAGGCCTGCACATTAAAAAGTGGCAGTCTTTCCTGTAGCAAATCCACCTCTACGAGCGTGATGGCAGCCTGGTAAGCTGTTTCGGCTTTTAGCCCTACATCCTTATACGAAGGGTCATATTCTTCGGCTTTTTTGAAGTTTTTCCATGCTTCAAGAGCATCCGATTTGTTGTTTTGGTTCAACAGCATCATTCCCAGATCGTAGCGTTCCGCTGCAGCCCGGGTGGCCACGTCTGCCAGCGGTTGGGAGTAGTCGTGAAATTGAAGGTTGGTTCTGGCTGTTTCGGGCAGTTTCTTTAGCGTGGCGGTGAGTTGTTGCAAGGCGGTGTAGTATTCAAACTGTTTCTCGAACCTGTCGCGTGAGGCTGTCCTTTCCGACAGGTCGATCAAACTGTCGTACCAGTGTAGGGTTTGTTGATAAGATTGAACAAGGGTTTTTTGCATCTCGGTGTTTCCTGGCTCTTTCATCAGTTTTGCCGCTGAAGAATAAGCAGCTTTCTCGTAGCGACCTTCGCGCAGAAGCTCGGTGGCCGACTTGCAGCCTGCCAACAGGATAACCATCATCAAAAAGAAGAAAGAGTTTCTCATACGATAAATATTTTATTTACAGAAACAAAAATACGAAAGAACCCTGCAATTTCAACAGGGTTCTTTCAAAAGGTCATACTACTTTCAGTTTCCATTTACCGCGACTGAAAACCCACATTCCCAAAAGGGTCAGGGTGCTTTCGGCCAACACAATCGACCAGTAAACCCCTTTCACTCCCATGTTTGCCTGAAGAGCCAGATACCATGCCAAAGGGATTTCAATGGCCCAGAAGCAAATGAGGTTGAGCAGGGTAGGGGTAATCGTGTCGCCTGCTCCGTTCAGTGCCTGATGCATTACCATTCCCATGGCATAAAAGAGCATGCCGGCTCCTATTATCTGCAGACACATGGCTCCCTGTCGAATCACTTCGCCATCGTTGATGAACAAACGAATGAAGGCCTCGGGTATCAGCACGAAAAACGAGCTTACCACCCCAAGCAACCCCATGTTAACGAAACCGGTAATCCACACCGAACGCTGAGCCCTGTGCGGTTTCTGGGCTCCGAGGTTTTGTCCCACAAGGGTTGCCGCGGCATTTCCCAGACCAGAACTGGGCATCAGCGAAAAAAGGATCACCCTGATGGCAATGGTATAGCCTGCCATGGCTGCACTGCCGAACTGCGAAACGATGCGAACCATCACAACCCAACTGGCTGTGGCTATCAGGTTTTGACCTACTGCCCCCAGCGAAAGTTTAATGATTTGCCACATGATGGCAGGCATTGGCTTGAGCTGCTGCCATTTAAGATGAATCCTTGACGTGAGTCCGCTCAAAATCTTCAGTTGGTACAATACAGCCACCCCGCGGCCAATGTTGGTAGCTAGGGCAGCTCCCTCGATGCCCAGGGCCGGTATGGGGCCCCATCCAAAAATCAGCAAAGGGTCGAGAAGAATGTTGAGTAAATTGGCTACCACCAACACCCTCATCGAAATGGCTGCATCGCCTGCACTGCGAAAGATTGCATTGATGATAAACAGCAACATTATCACGCTGTTACCGGCAAACATGATTCGAGTATAGCCCGCATTGTGTTGCACCAACTCGGCTGAGGCACCCATCATAAGCAGCAGTTTGTCGGCCATTAACGATCCGGGAATGGCAATTGCCACCGATATTACCAGGCCTATCAAGATTGCCTGACCGGCCGCTTCTGATGCTCCTTGCCGGTTTTTCTCGCCTATTCGTCGCGCTACCAGGGCTGTAGTAGCCATACTGAAACCAAATCCAAGGGCATAAATAATAACCATAAGCGATTCGGTGATGCCTACCGCTGCAATGGCATCGGCTCCCAATCGGCTGACAAAGAAAATATCAGCCACAGCAAATACCGATTCCATAAGCATTTCGAGAACCATGGGCAACGATAGCAAAAAAATAGCTTTTCCAACGCGCATGTTTGTGTAATCCTGATCGCTCCCTGCCACTGCTTCTTTAAACAGTTTTAGGAAGCGTTGAACGTGATGTTTAATGATTTGATGTGCGTCCATCATTGAAATATATTTGAGATAAAAAAGTGAGTGAATGATTGAAGTGTTGGTGATGCAAAATAAAAAAACCCGGTCAGTTGTCTGGCCGGGCTGATGGTATCCTTCGATAACGAATTTTCTGGTATCAAACGAACACAGCACATCCCGGCCTTGCAGCAACAGTGGCTACAATCTGAAGTACCGACGGGGTGTAAAACAATGTGTTCATGAAATAATTTTTGAACCACAACGTGGTGGTTCTGGTTTGAATGTGCAAAAGTAATTGTTTTTTAGTTTCGGCCAAGTTTTTTTTAATAAAATAATGTTTTCATAACCAAAATTTTACCGGGGCAGCCTTTTTGGTTGATTGAAGTTCAATTAAATCAAAAAAAAGAACACCCCGCTGATTGTATCGGCGGGGTGCTGTGTATCGAAGCTAAACAGTTTAAAGTTTTTCGGGCTCCACAAAACCGCCATTGGCATATTCCCCCGAATCGAGTTTTGATTTGAGTTGGAGGAACGATTCGATGGTGTATTTCACATCGTCGAGCGTGTGGATGGCTGTGGGGATCAACCTGAGCAGGATGAAGCCTTTGGGAATGACGGGGTAAGTAACAATAGAGCAGAAAATATTGAATCGTTCGCGCATATCGTGGGTAATAGCTGTGGCTTCAGGCACACCTCCGTTAAGAAAAACCGGAGTGACAGGCGATTCAGTATTGCCAAGGTTAAACCCTGCCTCGCGAAGGCCGCTCTGGAGTGCCTGCACAATGTTCCACAGGTTCTCTCGCAGTTCGGGGTGTTTTCTGATGAGGTCGAGTCTTTTGAGCGATCCGGCCACCATCGGCATGGGGAGCGATTTGGCGAAGGTTTGGGATCGCATGTTGAATCTCAGGTAATCTATTACCTGTTTTTTCCCTGCCACGAATGCTCCTATACCGGCCATGGCTTTGGCAAATGTGCCGAAATAAAGGTCGATGTCGTCCTGAACACCGAGGTGTTCTCCGGTTCCGGCTCCTGTGGGTCCCATGGTTCCAAAGCCGTGAGCATCGTCAACAAGCAGTCTGAAGTTGTATTTCTTTTTCAATTCAACAATCTCACGAAGTTTTCCCAAATCGCCCGACATGCCGTAAACTCCTTCTGTGATGAGCAGGATGCCGCCCCCTGTTTCCTGGGCTAATTTAGTGGCGCGCTGGAGCTGTTTCTCGCAATTTTCGATGTTGTTGTGCGGGTAAACAAACCGCTTGCCGATGTGAAGCCTCAAACCGTCGATGATGCAGGCATGGGCTTCGGAGTCGTAAACAACCACGTCTTTGCGGTCAAGCATCGAATCTATAATGCTCACCATTCCCTGGTAGCCATAGTTCAACAAAAACGCGTCCTCTTTGCTTTCGAAGGCTGCAAGCTCGCGTTCAAGTTGCTCATGCAGATTTGTTTGCCCCGACATCATCCGGGCGCCCATCGGGTAGGCCAGTCCCCATTGCTCTGCCCCTTCTGTATCAGCTTTTCTGACTTCGGGATGATTGGCTAAGCCCAGATAGTTGTTGAGACTCCAAACTAAGCGTTCTTTACCTCTGAATATCATGCGGTTTGAAATCTCTCCCTCGAGTTTCGGGAACATGTAATACCCAAATGCTTTCTCGCCGTATATCCCCAGTGGACCGGGGTTGGCTATCACTTTATCGAAAATATCCATGGTGCGACTTGTATTATTTTGTGTTGCAAAGCTAGGAGTTTCGTTTAAGGTGTGCAAGGTGGCCTCGGGCAATGGTGCGCAACGTGTTGTCGCATTTTCTTGAATTTTAAGGTTATACGATATTAACACCTTCTGATCAGGATCTGTTTGGTGTGTTTTTTTGATTTGTAAATTGGTTGGTTGGTTTTTTGTATTGATTGGATGTTTTTAGTCATACGATTTATATGTTACTTTGCCACAAAATCACCATTCATGGAAATAAAATATTCGTCGTGTTCAGGTAGAACCAGCAGCTCAGAGATACGTGAGTTGTTGAAATACACTCGTTTAAAAGGAGTGATCTCGTTTGCCGGTGGATTGCCCGATCCATCGCTGTTTCCCAACGACCAGATTGTAAGGATTACAAAGGATGTTATGGAGACCAAAGGGCTGCTGGCGTTGCAGTATGGCCCAACTCCCGGCGAAGGGGAATTTATAGAGGCTTTGCAGTCGCATATGCGGCATTTTGGCGAGGAAGCCTCTGCCGATCAGATTGTTGTTACTTCTTCATCGCAACAGGGACTCGATCTGCTGGCGTTGACTCTGCTCGATCCGGGCGATGAAATAGTGGTGGAGTTGCCTTCTTATCTCGGTGCATTGCAGGCTTTTGGCCGTTCTGGTGCCCGCATGAATGGAATTCCTCTGGGGATGGCCGGAATGCCTGCCGATAAACTTGAGGAACTCATCAAACGCAAACAGGATGCAGGAACACCCATCAGGTTCATCTACGTGATTCCTGATTTCCAAAACCCGTCAGGAGTGGTAATGTCGTTGGAGAACAGGATGCGCCTGCTCGACATCTCGCAACGCTATCAGGTTCCTGTTGTTGAGGACTCACCTTACAGGGAAATCAGGTTCACTGGAGCAGTTATGCCCAGCCTTTGGACCCTTTCTGGAGGAAACGGTGTTATTCAATTGAAAACCTTCTCGAAGATGCTTTTCCCGGGAATGAGACTGGGTTGGATTGTCGCCAACAGCGATATTGCTAATAAAATGGCCTTGATGAAACAATCGGTTGACCTGTGCACACCAACTTTCAATCAACTCATTATTGCTCAATATATCAACGAAGGGTTGATGAAGTCAACCATTGCACGTGCTGTTGATCTTTACCGACAGAAAAGCGGCGTGATGATTGCAGCTCTTGAGAAGCACATGCCTGATTATGTTAAGTTTACACGTCCCGAAGGTGGAATGTTTCTTTGGGTAACCCTTCCCGAAGGTGCCGATGCAAAAGCTATGGTTGAAGAGGCTGCCGCCAATGGTGTTGTGTATGTTACAGGACGCCCGTTCCATTGCAATGGCGAAGGTGCCAATACCTTACGGCTTAACTACTCCTACCCGTCGAATGAACAAATTGAAACCGGTATTGCCCGACTGGCCAACACCATACGCAACTATTGCGAGGCCCAAGGGCTGCACCTTCAGGGTGCTATTGCCGGTATCGCGGCCCATAATTAAATAGTTACCAATCAGTCAATCAACAAAAAAGCCGGCACCGCCGGCTTTTTTTATAGGATTGGTTTCCATGTTGACAAAAACCGGCAGGTTTCGTCACCGGCAGCGTTGAACATTTGGTGAATGAAGCCGCGCGAATGGCTCCCCACTTCAATCGTGATGGTCTCGTTGCACAAAATTTCCTTCATGTATTTCACCGTAACCGACTCAACGCTGTTCTTCAACAAAAAGTCGCTTCCCAATGCTTCAATTCCGCCTCCTAAATACCTCACAGAGTTAAGGTGAAGGTTGAAATCCAGGTCACTAACATTCACCTTTTGTTTCTCAGATGCAACAGTATTTTCGCCTTCTGAAAGCGAGGTGAACCTGAACCCGGGTATTGCTTCGCGCTTCGTAACTTCAAATTTGCTGAAAACCTGGTTGTTCATAACAGGTTGCCGGGTGTTGGTATCGATCAGCAGCCAGATGCTGGTCCCTCGGGCAAATTCTGCTCCCTGGTTGTCAAATGCTTGAAAATCTGTAAATATCCTTACATTTTGATTTCTTCTTACCCAAACGGTCAGCGAATAGGATTCGCGCCAGAAAGGGCGTTTGCCTGTGAATTCCAGATGCATGTCAGACAAAACCCACGAAAACCCCAGCGGTTGCAGGTGAAGGGCTGAAACCTCCAGTTCGTAGCTCAGGCGGGCAAATGTGTCGTGAAATACCGAAGCTGTCAACATCGGTTTGAGGTGAAAAGTGTGGTCAATTTCTGTACCGTGGAGGGTATATCGTGTGGTGTACATGGAGGTTGTTCGCAAACAAGCTTATTGAGTCTGGCAAAGGTAGGGCTAATCCGGGTGATCTGAAAACAATTGCTGTTTTTCACCGCCGATACCCCGCCCCTTTCAGGCTTGACTCGTTAGTTGAAACAAGGCGTGTTGTTTTGTAGGAAGTGTTGAAGAGGGTCTCTTAACAATTTGTAAATATGGTTAATGTTGCTAATCAGTGGTTTGTGATTTTTGATTTGTGAGGTTGTTACCTTTTTGTTAAGCAACACGCCCGTTTTAAATTAAAACTTAACAGAAGGTTAAAGCAGTCTTAAGAATCACTTCTTCTTGCCGGAGTTCCTTTGCACCATCAAATTAAATCGAATCTGAAAACCATTAAGTAAATGTTTAAAATTATGAAAAACGCGAATTTGAAACTTCTCTCTCTTGCACTGTCAATGTCGGTACTGGTATTCAGTGGCTGCAGCGACGATGAAGACACCACTCCCACACCAACTCCGGAACCCACTTCTTACGAAGTGACTGGTAACATTACAACCAACACCACATGGGTTACTGGTAAGACTTATGTTCTCACAACCCGTGTTGCCGTAACTTCAGGTGTTACTCTCACCATACAGCCAGGTGTTGTTGTAAAAGGACAAGCCGGAACCGGTGCCAATGCTACTGCTTTGTTGATTGCTCGTGGAGCAAAAATCATGGCTGAAGGTACTGCTACCCAGCCGATCATCTTCACCTCGGTTGCCGACGAAATTGTTCCTGGTCAGGTTGCCAGCCCCAACCTCGACAACGACCTGAGCGGTTTGTGGGGTGGCTTGATCATCCTCGGCAATGCCCCCATTTCTGCATCGTCAGCTTCGGTACAAATTGAAGGTATTCCGGCTTCAGACCAGAATGGTTTGTATGGTGGCGACAACGCTGCTGATAACTCCGGCGTTGTTCGTTATATCTCGATCCGTCATGGTGGTGCCAATATTGGCGAAGGAAACGAGATCAACGGACTGACTCTTGGCGGCGTTGGCTCGGGAACTGTGATTGAAAACGTTGAAATTGTTGCCAACCAGGATGATGGCGTCGAGTTCTTCGGCGGTACCGTAAACGTGAAAAACATCGTGGTTTGGAATGCCGGCGACGACGGAGTTGATACCGACCAGGCATGGGGTGGAAGCATCGATAACTTTGTGGTGATTGCCGGAGCCGATACCGACCATACCCTGGAGATCGACGGCCCTGAAGGTACTTACGAAGCTGCTCACACCGTGATGAATGGAACCCTCATCGGTTCACCCGTGGCTGAGCTTGGCGATTTCCGCGACGGTGCCCGTGGTACTTTCAAAAACCTCTATTTCGTGAATTTCCCCGACCCCGCCACCGACGGTCGCGGCGACCTTAGCCTCTCTGGCGATGAGACTGTTGCCAATTTTGCAAACGGAGTTCTTGTTTTTCAAAACCTTCAGGTGACACTACCCGCAGGTGTTGAACTCACTTCGGTGTTTAAAGCTGGTACCAGCGAGTTTGCTACCGCTGTTGCTGCCGGACAAAACACTGTGGGAGCCAATCTTACCGCTTTCGCAGCCTGGACATGGGCTTCAGTTTCTAACGAATTCGACGGTATTTAATCATTGTCAAATAATTAACAACTCGCCGGAATATTTTCCGGCGAGTTTTCATTTGATTTTCAGCGAAGAACATAGTATCTTAATCATGACACTTATCAAACGAATCGGCATAATTTTACTTGTTGCTTTTGCCTCTTCAGCCTTCAGTCAAAACGGTTTTATCAGAGGAACTGTTTTCGACGACGCCACCGGTGAATACCTTCCCGGTGTGACGATTCTGCTTGAGGGAACAACAACCGGAACCATCACTGATCTGGATGGAAAGTTCAGTCTTTCAGTGGCTCCAGGGGTTTATAACCTCCGGGTCTCATTTATCTCCTACGAAACTCAAAACATTCAGGGTATTAAGGTAACCCAGGGTAAAACTGCCCTGCTCGATAACGTGAGGTTGAAAGAGGCCTCTATCAGCCTCGAAACAGTTACCATTGTGGCTACGCAGGTAAGGAATTCCGAAACGGCTTTGCTCACCGTGAAACGCAAATCGGCCAATGTGCTTGATGGCATTTCTGCTTCCAATCTTCGGAAAATCGGCGACTCCGACGCTGCATCGTCCATGAAGCGCGTGTCGGGTGTGTCGGTTGAAGGTGGCAAGTATGTTTTTGTTCGTGGGTTGGGCGACCGCTACACCAAAACTACCCTCAACGGGGTTGACATTCCCGGTCTCGATCCCGATCGCAACACCCTGCAGATGGATATTTTCCCCAGCAGCATCATCGAAAACCTCATGGTTTACAAATCATTCAGCGCCGATCTGCCCGCCGATTTCACCGGAGGTGTTATCAACATTGCCGTGAAAGATTTTCCTGAAGAGCTGTCGGGTAGTGTCTCTGTTGGGTTGGCCTACAATTCGAAAAATAACTTCAACAACCAGTGGCTTACCTACAAGGGTGGGTCAACCGATTTTCTGGGATTCGATGATGGAACAAGGAAAATACCTGCCGAGTCGAACATCCCTTTCTTTGCCGAAGTGGTTGGCAATCCTACCGGAGCCAAGGGTCAGCGTTATTCGGAAATCCTTAAAAGTTTCAGCCCTGTTATGGCCGCCCAACGGCAGAGCAGTTTTATCGACAACCAGATGGGTTTTTCGCTTGGTAACCAATGGAAAGGCAAGAAACTTACCTATGGCTATAACCTGGCCCTGTCGTATAAAACCAATTACGATTACTATCAGGATGCTGAATACGGCGGATACGGTTTGTCGAGCGATAAAAGCCAATACGAACTGGAGACGCGCGAGTTGAAAAAAGGGGATTACGGAGTGCATAACGTGTTGATGAGCGGGTTGGCCGGATTTGCCGTTAAGACTTCGTCGTCTAAGTACCGCATCAATCTGTTGCATCTGCAAAACGGGGAATCCAAGGCTGGAATTTTTTATTATACCGGCTCCGACAAGGGAAGCAATTTCGAAGGCTTTCAGCACAATCTGGATTACAGCCAGCGCTCGATGACCAACCTTCTTGTTGATGGTAAGCACCATTTCAGCCAATCGCGGATTGAGGCAGAATGGAAGCTTTCGCCTACCTATTCCAAAGCCGATGAACCCGATTCGCGTTTTACCAGATACATTTACAGGGGTGAGACCCTCAATATCAGCACCGAATCGGGATTGCCCGAGCGTATCTGGCGCAACCTGCGTGAATGGAACCTGTCGGGTGTGCTCAACCTTTCAAAAGATTTTGATTTTAATGGCTTAAAAAACACCATCAAGGCCGGAGGGGCCTACAGTTACAAGAACCGCGAATTTGAGATCAGAAAGTTCTCGTTTATTGTCTCGGGCGTGCCACTCACGGGCAATCCCGATGAGTTGTTTTATGCCGAAAATTTATGGCCGCGAAATGGCCAGGGAAGCAAGGGAACTTATTTCAATGCCGATTTCCTGCCAATTAACCCAAACCAGTTTCAGGCAAACGTGAGCTACTACGCCGGCTATATTTCTGCTGAGCTGAACCCCTGGAACTGGGTGAAAGCCATTGTGGGAGTGCGAGCCGAGAAATACCGTCAGCGCTACACGGGTCGTGATATTACCGGCGAACATCAGTTGAACAATACCCTGGTGATCAACGATCTCGATTTTTTTCCAACGGTTAATTTGATTTTCCCAATTGCCGAAAAGCAGAATATCAGGGGATCGTATTCAATCACCATCGCGCGCCCGTCGTTCAAAGAGATGTCGTATGCCGAGATTTTTGATGCTATCAGCGGACGAACCTTTATTGGTGGTCTCTTCCGCGATGCCAACGATCTTGCAGGTGTTGAGTATTGGGATGGCAACCTGGTTACTACCTCTATTCAGAATTTCGATCTGCGTTACGAGTTGTTCCTCAACGAAGGGCAAATGGTTTCGCTTAGCGGCTTTTACAAGTCATTCGAAAAACCGATCGAGTTGGTGCAGTATTTTAGCCAAAAAGACACCTATCAGCCCCGAAACGTGGGCGATGGGAAAGTACTTGGAGTGGAATTCGAACTTCGGAAAAATCTGGGTTTTGCAGGAGAATCGGCTAAAAACTTTATTTTTACAACCAATGTTACGGTCACTAAATCGGAGATTGAATTGAGCAAAACCGAATATGATTCCAGAGTTTTGAATGCCCGCCAGGGTGAAGTTGTTGGAAAATACCGCGATATGGCCGGACAGGCTCCTTACATCGTCAACGCCGGCATAGCCTACAACGGATCTTCGACTGGTTTTTGGGGAGGTTTGGAAGCCGGAGTTTATTACAACGTGCAGGGAACCACCCTCCAGATTGCCGGTATTGATGACATACCCGATGTTTACAACAAGCCGTTTCACAGCCTGAATCTGAATGCCAACAAATCGTTTGGGCGCGATAAACGCTTCCAGATTGGCTTCAAAATTGACAATATTCTCAATTCTAAGTCAGAATCAATTTTCCGTTCTTTTGAAGCAACAGATCAGTATTACTCCCGTATATCGTCGGGTGTAACTTTTCATGCCCGTTTCGCCTGGACACTTTTTAAATAGCCTTTTAATAACAATTTTAAGCTGATAAATATGAAACTTAATGGATTATTATTGATTCTTTTCTTGGTGAGCTCTTACGCCGGGATAACGCAAAACCTTGAATACCGCGATTATAATTATTACAAAAACGGGATGCTCTACAGTGGTGTCCATGTCGAGAAATATGAAAACGGGGTTGTTAAATCGGAACGTACAATTAAAAACGGGAAGGAAGACGGGTTTGTGAAATTCTATTTCCCTTCAGGCAATCTTCAGGAGCAACGATCCTACAGCCAGGGGATGAAGGAAGGCCTGTGGATTACCTGGAATGAGGCCGGAATTAAAACAGCTGAAGCTGGTTATTACAACGACCTCAAAGATGGCAAATGGCTCATCTGGGACGATCAAGGGCGTTTGCGGTACGAAATGTTTTACAAAGCCGGCAAAAAGATTGGTTTGTGGCGCATTTTCGACGAAAATGGTAACGTGACAAGCCAACGCGACTACGATAAGTAGTTCTCTGATTAATACTTATATCTTCGCGAGCCGCTCCCCTGCGACAGGATGGGCGGCTCTTTTCGTGTTGTAGATCTTGTGCAATCGGGTTTCGCAATCTAAAAAGCTACTTTGTGAAAAGGGTGTTGCTTTTCAAGTCAACGGATCTCGTTTGGTTGAACCAATCCGTTCAGTTGTTGTTTGTTGGTTATTATTAACCTGACTTGGAATGCAGGCAGCTCCCATGCTGCATCGCATTCCTGATTCATTTATTGCCTTGAATATGAAAAGATTTTATTGCCTGATAATGTTTGCGTTTTGGATTCTGTTTGTTGGGAATCTTCACGCCCAAACCGATCAAAAACTGAAAGAGAAGCTTCTGGTTGTTGAAAGCGCTCTTAAGACAGTTAACATGGAGAAAAGTGTTGTTAACCAACAGTTTAGTTTCAATTCTGATGAGCCCTATTCGGTGACAGTCAAGCAGGAAGAAATAGGACAAAAAGGTAAGACTGTTCAAACTATTTTCGAATTCAATCTTGCTGATATTGATCTTAACCTGATTAACCGGATTGTGAAAGGGAAAATAATGTTTGTGGAGTTGCGAACCCGTAATCAGCAAAAACTAATCAAGGAGTCGGAGAATGGCACAAGCAAAGGATTCGCCAATGTGATAAAGTTGTTTGTGAACGATGTGGATGAATCGCGAACAATCATCGACAACCTTAAAGAATCGGTACCCATTTCTCTTGACCTGATGAAAAAGCGGTTGCCCGTTTCGGGTTACAGCGCGATGTTGGACTGGTTGACTGCAAATGTTGGAAATGTAGAAAGGGCAAAGGGTACTTTTGAACAAGTGTTTGTTTCCGGCCATGGTGTGGCGGGTAAAGTAATAGTAAAAACCATCGAGAACTCAGGAGGTAAAGCCACAGCCAGGGAGTACGCTTTTAATTTGAGCGATATAAGTCCCAATCTGGTTTCCTTCGATGTAGAAGGTAAAGATGTGGTTGTCGATCTTTCTGTTATCAGAAATGCCGATTTGATTAAAGTTTCTGAGAATGGGAGCCCGGTTGATTATAAAAACAAACTTCAACTCTATGCCAACAGCATCGATCAGGCACGCGATCTGGTTACCATATTGAGACTTATCACAGAAAAGGCTCCCGAAGTGGTTGCAGCGGCATTGCCCAAGCTTCCTTCCTCACCCGAGCCGATCATTGCTGATGTTAACCTGGCCATGAGCAGGGTAGATGTTGGGCAAAATCAAATAACTCAATCTTTTACTGGCGATTGCTCAACCGTTTTTACCCAGGTTACTTCCACATCAAAAGATTCGCGCGAAGAGAAATACATTTTTAGTTTTCGCGACTTAAACCCGTTGTCCGTCGATTTCAAAACAAAAGGGAACCTGGTGTATATTTCCCTTGCTACTCAAGCTTCCCAGAAGCTCATCAAATATGAAAAGAACGGGCAAATGGTGGCTTATACCGACAAGTTTGAAATAGTGGCCGATAACCCCGATGATGCCCGCCTGACAGTTTTCAGGCTCAAGAAAACGATAGAGTTGTGCAACAGCCGGTATCGGTCTGAGGTTCCTTCGGGCGGTATGAAGGTGGTATTGCAATGGCTTGCCGGTATAATAGGGGAGGTGGCCCTGGGAAACGAAACTGTAAACCAGGTGATCTCCAATCCCGAAGGTGACGATATTCGGTTGGAGGTGGTAACAGCAGGTTCAAAAAACAGCAATACCGAGGTTTATGAGTTAAACTTGTGCGATCTCGATCCAAATTCGATTGAATTTTCTGTAAGTGGTAAGAATATTTTTGTGAAGATGGCAACCAAATACCGTCAGAAAATCATCAAGTCATACAAAAATGGTAAAGCCCAGCCTTTTACGAGCGAAATCGACATCCGCGGTAATGATGTAGAATCGGCCCGTAACATTATTGAAGGATTTAAAGCAGCATTAAGCAGTTGCAAATAGCTTGCTGTTTGTTGGTTTCAACTTCCATCGACGGTGCGTCCAAATCCATTGTTCAGGATACTGGGTGATGTATTTTTCCAAAGCAGTAGCATAAAGCCCGGTAAGTTCGCCTGGTTTTAGTTTCGATGGATCATCGGTCAGGAGGGTGGTTTCCACCTCGTAATGGCCACGACTTCGGCGTATGGGGATAAACAGGAAAACCGGGTAGCCAAGTCTGGTGCTGTGCTTCTCGGGGCCATGAAGCCAGGCAGTTGGCTGGTTGAGAAACTTGTTCCAGATGGCCGTTCCCTGGTCGCTGGGGCTCTGATCTGCTATCATGAAAAATGCGGTGGCAATTTTCCGCCGCTGGTTG
The DNA here is from genome assembly GCA_028689615.1 of Bacteroidales bacterium. Lineage (GTDB taxonomy): Bacteria > Bacteroidota > Bacteroidia > Bacteroidales > TTA-H9 > GWE2-42-24. The sequence goes on from JAQVCV010000020.1 coordinate 25,093, forward strand.
AAGGTTTTCGTAGTGTTGAACATGCTTACGATCTGCGTTCCTCCCAATGCCCTGATCTCTTTTTCCGAGGCATCAATTTTTTTGTTCTTGATGGGCTTGTAGAAACCAACAGACTCCAGGGGTTCTACCATTTCTGGCACAGCACAGGCTCCCCATTCCCAATTTCCAAAATGAGCCGAAACGATTACCAGACTTTGTTTGCTCTCGCAGTAACCACGAAGCGCAGGATTGGGCTTGAGCGTAAACCTGCCAGCTATTGTATCATGACTCATGGCGGGTATCTTCATGGTTTCCAGTACCACGTCGGTCAGGTTCAGGTAAAGTTGCTTTTCAAGTTTTTTTACCTGCCCGAGGTTCCAGGTTGGAAAGCTCATCACGATGTTATTTCTTACTACCCTTCTGCGGTATCTGAGAATGTTTCTGAGAATAAACGCCATGGCATTGCTTAAACCATAGAGCACTACAAAGGGAACCCGGGCTGCAAGCCAGGTGAATGCTTGGTAAAAAAGCCATGTGATGTTTTGTAAAATATTCATTTTTAAAAGGTCAATACACAAAGAGCAACATCGTGAGGTTGTTGCCTGCACTGGAACCGACTGCAAAATTACCTAAAACACCTTTAATCTGGTTTGTTTGCTTGCTTTTAGGCTCAGGATAATTAGTCCTGCAAGGTTTTTGGATTGGTTTAGAGTGTTAATGGACGACAGGGTGTTGTTGGTGAATTTGTTAAGTTTTTTTGTAAGGTTTTGTATAGTTCTTTTTAGTTCTTGATGCCGTGCACGAAGTAACAGCCGTACTGATTTCATTCCTGATTTTTTTTGTGATTTTGAGTCAAAAAAAATATCCGTTTTTGAAAAAAGTGGTTGTTGTATGTTTATTATTCGGACTAATTTCCAGAAATTATTCAAAGAAGGTTGTGTTTTTTAGTTAAAAGCCTATATTTGCCGTCAGTGATTGCTGTGCTGTGCTTGAATTTGGAGAAGGGTATGGCGAAGGCATGAAAAGTCGTCGTTTTAGAAATAAATAACTGGAAATCTGTAATGTATTTGTGTTTTGTGCAGGCAATGCTCCGGGTTGGGTTAGCGGTTGGCGGTTTGTTCTGCTCGTTGATGTTGATGGGAGGTGAGTTACCCCCTGAGCCTCACGATACCAACAGGCAGATTACTGATGAATTGAGCAAGAAAATAGAGACTACACTTCGGAGCTCCGATACCGGTTTTGTTTACAATACCATCAAGGTTTCGATGGCTGAGGCTGCACGTCAGGGCGACGAACATATTGTCTTCAAGGCTCATCTGTCGATGGGACGGGCTGCCTACCGATTCAACAACCTGGCTTTGGCTCTTTCGTCGATAGAGATGGCTCAACAAATGGCTCTTAGTAGAAAGGATTGGGGAGGTCTGTCGGAATCGTTTTTTCTTAAGGCTTTGATTTTTAGAAAGCTTGATCTTAACGAGAAGATGGTTTCGGCTGCCAGAGCCGCGGCAGAATACTTTGATGATCTGAAATCGGACAGCATCGCTGTAGAAGCTTCAATTGCCCTAACCCGGATTTTGTATGAATCGGGCGAGTATCAAAATGCCTATGAAATTGCTTTGAAGGGGTTGTCGCGCTTTCCTGATCAAATGCCTGTTCGATCCCGTGCTTTGCTTTACAACTATTTGGGTATGCTTTGTGATCAATGGGGTGTGCTTTTACCCTCTTTGAAGTATTATCAACAAGCACTTGACGAGTCGGGCAAATTAGCTGATTCAGGGTTGATATCGGTGGCATACAACAATATAGGTTTGGTCTATAAAAAGATGAAGCGTTACGATTTTGCCATTCGTTATCTGGAGCGATCGCAGAGTATTGATCAGGCAAGGGGCGATTCAGTGGGATTGGCAGAAGTTTGTAACAACTTGGGAATCATCTATACTTCGTTGAGAATGTTCGATAAAGGTCTTCAATGTTACAATCAATCTTTTTCGATCATCAAAGGGATCTCCGATTCGTCATTTTATTCTTTGATTTACAATAATTTGGGTGACCTATACCTGGCAATGGGTAATTATTCTCTGGCGTTGGAGCTGGCTCAAAAATCGGTTGCTATCGACAGGGCTCTTTTAAGTGAAGCCGAACTTGCCACTTCTCTACAAACCCGGGGTAAGGTGTTTGTACACCTAAGGCGTTACGATGAGGCGTTGGCCGATTATCTGGAGGCAGAGGTTATCTGTCGCCGGAATTCGTTGTTGGGTGAATTGATTTCGCTGTACAGTGAGCTGGCCGATTTGTACCGCCTGATGGATGAGCCGGCCAAAGCTTTCGGCCTGCTTAAAAAAAGCATTCAAATGAATGACAGCGTGTTTAATGTGCAGCTAATGAACCAGTCACTCTACATTATTCTCGATCGTGAACTGGTTGAAAAACAGGATGAAATTAACAGGCTGAAGGCCGAACGACAATCTGAAGTTGTTGTTTTGGCCGAAAAAAACGAGTTGATCCGTCGCAAAACCTGGTTTCAGTACAGTTTGATGCTGGCTATGGCTGTAACAGCCGTTGTTCTGGTATTTATGCTCAGGTTGCACAAGAAGAACAGGATCGCGAATATGAAACTCCGGTTGCAGAATATCGATATGGAACATCAAAAAGCGAAACTGATCCAGGCTATTGAGAAAGGGAAGGAGGCTGACCGGCTTAAAGAGAATTTTCTGACTTCGATGAACCATGAGCTTCGTACTCCTCTGAATGGAATCATCGGTTTTGCCGAAATTATTGAAAACGAATCTACCGATGATGTTTTGGCTGATATGGCCAGAGCCATAAATCAAAGTGGAAGCCGGTTGATGACAACACTGAACGGGTTGCTCAACCTGTCGCAGATCGAACGCAACATGGTGGAGGTTACCTGGTCGGTCTTTTCGGTAAACGAAATGGTTGATGATATTGCCAGAAAGTTTAAAAGCCAGGCAGAACAGAAGTCTTTACAGTTGAACATTTCATTACCCGAAAAGCCCATTCGGGTTTCGTCCGACGAAGTTTTGGTAGCCAGGGTCATCGGAAATTTGCTTGATAATGCTATCAAATTCACCAACCAGGGATCTGTTTCTGTTAGCTTGAAAGGGGTCAGCACCCCGGCCGGTTATCGAATGATACTCGATGTGGCCGATACCGGTATCGGGATTGATGCTGATCACTTAGAAACCGTCTTTCACCAATTCAGGCAAGTTAGCGAAGGCCTGGTTCGCGATTTCGAAGGAACCGGGGTGGGACTCAGTCTCTGCCGAAGCTACCTGATCCTCCTGGGGGGCGATTTGAAGGTGGTAAGCACACCTGGTCAGGGGTCGGTATTCAGCATCCTGTTGCCTGCTCTTTGGGAAGAGGCTGACAAATCGGTGCTTAAATTCAATAGAGCAATTCAAAACCAGGACGATGAGTCGGCTTCTGAATCAATTCCAATGGTTTTGCTTGTCGAAGACGACGATATCAACAGAGAATTTGCTGCTTATACCCTTTCGGGTATTTGCGAGCTAATGGCCGCCACAACGGCTCAGATGGCTCTCGATTTGGTTGACAACCACCATTATAAAGCTATTTTGCTTGATATTAACCTTGGACGTGGACTTTCGGGGCTTGATGTTTTGCATCAAATCAGAAAAAAACATGGGTACGAGCAGGTTCCTGTTGCTGCTGTAACTGCAAATACTCAAAGAGGTGATAAAGAACGGCTTTTGGCCGGTGGCTTTAACCATTACCTGCCAAAACCGTATTCAAGAAAGGAATTGATTGCTTTGCTCGATAAAATGCTTAATCAGAGAATTTAGCACCACAAAACGCTTTGCTCGGGTTGTAAAGTTAATTGAATTTGGGGTTTCCTGCAGATTAGGCTGTAACGCCTGAATAACAACAGGCGTGCTTGTTAAAAAATGATCTGAATCTAATAAGTCAGGGCAAACATCGCGAGAAGGTAAATTCCTGACGCAACAAACACCAATCCGGCAATCTGGTTGAATCGCTTGATGTAGGTTTGGTTGAGGCGTTTCCCCAGTTTTGCAGGCAGGTAGCATTTCAACCAGGTACTGATTGTTACTGTGGCAACAAATCCTGCCATAAATACCATTCTTTGCATCGTGTCATTCACCTTTCCCGAAACCATACCCACCACACCAATCCAGAAGATGAAATTGAAAGGGTTTGTTGCGTTGAGCATCAATCCTTTGGTAAACAGTTTCCAGGGTTTGAGTTCAGAGGTTACAAGTACAGCGGCGGGTACTGTTCTGCTTGCTTTGATCAGGTCGTTGCTGCCCATTATTACCAGCATCAAGCCTCCTCCCAATCCAACCCACTGTTGGTTGTTGTTTGATAAGTACAGGGTTCCAAGGCCCTTAAGGGCTATGGAAATGAAAAGCAGGTCGCACAGCATGATGCCGGCAGCTACCATCAGCGAGGCACGCAATCCGTTGCGCAATGCCATTTGAATCATGTAAAGGTATGATGGTCCGAGTGATACTGCCATCGACAAACCGGCTGCAAGGCCTGCAAAAAACAAAGTCATAAGGAATGGTTACAGGCTGGCAAGTTAGCTTTTTTATGTGTCATGACGGTTATTTCTGATAGAAAACTGCCATGATGGTTGTAGGTTTTTCGCATCGCCTTATTTGCCTGCATTTTGTTGGAAGGTTATTTTTCCTCGAAGCCTGATGTCTTCCGATGAGGCTCCAACCATAACGCGGAAATCGCCGGGTTCGGTTATCCATCGGCCTTTTTCGTCGGTAAAACTTAGCATGGCCGGGGTAAGTGTCATTTCCACTTCTTTGGTTTCGCCGGGCGCGAGGGTCACGCGGCCAAATCCTTTTAACTCTTTGATGGGTCTGGCAACTGTCGATAAAACATCACGAACGTACAACTGGTAAACTTCGTCGCCTTGCTTTGTGCCGGTGTTGGTAAGTGAAAACCGGAGATGAACCGTATCATTGGACTGAAATTCTGGTTTGTCAATCTTCAGGTTGCCGTATTTGAAGGTTGTGTAACTCAAGCCGTAGCCAAAAGGGAAGAGGGGTTTCCCTGTAAGGTTTCCATAGTCGTCGTTCCTGCCGGTTGGTTGGTGGTTGTAGTAGAGGGGTAGTTGCCCTTCATGCACGGGAAAGGTGATGGGGAGTCTTCCTGCCGGGTTGGCTTCCCCGAATAGAATTGATGCAAGGGCTTCGCCACCTGCCTCTCCTGGATACCAGGCCATCAGAACCGCCCCTGCTTGAGCAAGCCATCGATCCATGGTCACCGCACTCCCTCCGGTAATTACTACAACAAGCGGTTTCCCTGTGGTTGCAAGGGCATCCAGAAGGGCTTCCTGATGCCCGGGCAGGTTCAGACGGGCCCTGTCAAGTCCTTCGCCTTCTTCCAAGCCAACATTAGCTATGATTAAGTCGCTACGCATGGCGGCAGCCACTGCTTTGTCGATTTCCGATTCCCATTCCTGACGGCCTGGCCGCCTCCAAACAAGCTTTATCCACGCGCTTCCCGATGTTTCTCTGTACTCAAACTTCAAAGGATAGCTTTTCCCTTGTTTCAAGTGTATCGCGGCGGTTTTGGTGCCATACGATTTTTTCTCCCAGTTGTCAATCAGGAGTTTATTGTCGATCCACAGCCTGTAGCCGTCGTTTCCTTCTATTCCCAGAAGGTATTCTCCAGTTTGATCAGGGGTCAGGGTTGTGGTACATCTTACCGAAAACCAGTCGAAGTCAACTTCTTCACAAGGTGGCAGCAAGGTCCATCTAAATTGTATGCGGGGTTCGACTCTCACTTTGACAGGGGTGCCTTCGAGGTGGGGGTTGTCGAAAAATTCTGTGGTAATGCCGTTTCGTGAACCATCATCAATCTCCGTTGTGAAAAGTGGGGCTGGTACCACCTCAAATACATCGTCGGTTCTGCCACACCCAGGCTCGTAGATAATATCAACATCTGGTGCGACCAGGGTGGTTAATCCATCTACCAGGCTTGTTTTTTTGTTGCCCGGGCCGCTGTATCCCCCCAACCTCGCTTCTTTAGCATCCGTCCCGATTACAGCAACGGTTTTCACTGATTTGGAAATTGGCAGCACACCATTGTTTTTAAGCAACACAATGCTCTTCAAAGCTGCTTCCAGAGCCAGCGATCTGTGCGCCGCGCATCCGTTTACGCGTTGTGCTTCCTGCGGATCGGCCCAGGGGTTGTCAAACAGGCCAAGCTTGAATTTGGCGTGGAGTACTCTTCTTACCGATTCATTGATTTTTTCGGGCGACAGCGTTCCGTCGAGGAAGGGCGGGATGAAGAGTCTGTAATGGTTGTAATCGGTCTGAAAAATCACATCGAGCCCCCCTTTGATGGCTTTAGCTCCTGCATCGGCATAATCAGATGCAGTGAAATGCAATACATTAGCTCCTCCAACTGCATTGGCATCACTGATCACGAACCCGTTGAATCCCCACTCGTTTCGTAGTTTGGTGTTTAACAGCCAGGGGTTGGCAGAACAGGGGATACCGTTGAGCGAATTGTATGAGGTCATTACCGAGGTTGCTGTTCCCTTTTCAAGGCAGGTTTTGAAGGCTTTGAAGAATATTTCGTCGAGGATTGGTTCGCTGTGATTGACGGGGTAACTGTCGCGCCCACCGTCGGCTGAGTTCACAGCAAAGTGTTTTGGGGTGGTAATCAGTCCGGCTCGCTCCATTTCCGACACATAGGCTAGCCCCATAGCCGAAGTGAGGAACGGATCTTCTCCATAGGTTTCTTCGCAGCGACCCCATCGCACATCGCGGGCGAGGTTGATCACGGGCGACAGAATCATACGCAATCCACGGCTTCCCGATTCCGCCGCTATGGCTTCAGCCACTTTGTGCATCAACAGGGTGTCGAAAGTGGCAGCAAGAGCAATGGCCTGGGGAAACGCCGTAGCTCCGTCGCGAACCAGCCCGTGAAGCGCTTCATCGAAGGGTATGATGGGTATGCCAAGTCGGGTTTCGTTAAGGAAATAATGCTGCATCTGGTTGATTTGCCTGGCTACATCGGCGGCTTCACCGCCTCCGGCATAGTTCATCACTTGTTCGTTCTGGTTGTCGGTCCGGCTTTGAGTCGCTATTTGAAACCCGAAGATTCCGGCTGCGAGTTTGTCTTTGCCAATTGTCAGATCACCGGGAACCATAAACAATTGCCAGAATTTTTCTTCAGGGGTCATCCTTTGCAGGAGGTCTTCAACCCGTTTTTCGACAGGCAGGGAGGCATTTTTATAGGGCAAAACCTGGGCGGCAAGCTCCGGAAGAGTTGTTGTGAACAGCATCGCGATGATGGTTATGCGTATCGTTGAATGCATAATGATGAATAAATGGTGTTGATTGGTGTTGAAAACCTGCTTAAAAAGAGCTGAAATTTAATTATCGGATCCTTGACCCTTTTTGATCATGCTGAGGTATTGTTTGAGTTCGTCGGGTTTCTGGGTTCCAAGCAGAATCGGCTTCCCCTGGTTTGGGGTGAGCAGCAGTCCCATGTTCCCTTTGGTGGTATAGGCCCTCCCTTTTCGCGACCGGCTGATTCCCCACCCTCCGTAATCACCTATGGGATTGAAACTAACCACTTCTGCTTCTTTTATTTCATCCCAGGTAAGTGTATTCCATTTCAGCATAAAGGGCCTGAATCTGAATGAAATGGTTTGTGGTGTGATGGTTGTTTCGAGCCGGGTGATCGTTAGAAGCAATACAGATAAAGCAGCAACAAGAGAAACGGCTATGGCAGTGATGATGAGTCCGGTATTGCTCATGGGGTTGTTTCCAAAGGGTTTCCCTTGTACGAGCTGAACATAAAGCCCCGAAGCAAGAATCAAAGCAAGAGCTATTGTAAAAAACACTACAACAATCAGAAGGTTTTTGCCAAAGCGTTGAACTTCAGTAAAGGTATTGATTTTGGGCATGGTTTTTCAGGTTTTTATTTGATAAGGCATTCGGTTGAGTATGGATCTTCCCAGGGTGATCTCGTCGGTGTATTCCAACTCATCGCCAATAGCAATGCCGCGTGCTATGGTTGAAAAAGTTGCGCTTGTTAAGCTTGAAAGCCTTTTGTAAATGTAAAAACTGGTGGTATCGCCTTCAAGTGTGGCTGGCAAAGCCATGATGAATTCCTGGATATCGTTGTGTTTTGCCCTTTCTTCAAGATGTACCAGGGTGAGATCGGCAGGACCAATCCCTTCCATGGGCGAGATAACGCCTCCCAAAACATGGTATAGGCCCCTGTATTGCGTTGTGTTTTCAATAGCCAGAACGTCACGAACCGATTCAACGATGCAAAGGGTTCCTGAATCGCGCCGGGGATCGCTGCAAACAGGGCATAGAAGGGCATCGCTCAGGTTGTGACATCGGTTGCAATGTTTGATCTCTGTTCGCATCCTGATAAGAGATTGACCAAGCTCTTCAGCCTCTTTTTGAGGAAGTTTTAGAAGATGCAAACAAAAACGGAGTGCCGTTTTGCGGCCAACGCCGGGCAAACGCGAAAACTCGCTCACGGCTTTCTCAAGCAGTGCTGATGGATATTCTGTCATCGATTCAATTATCTTTGCAGCGCAAAGGTAAGTGTTTTACCTCTGGCATTTAAATCTCGTTGTTATGCGTACAATCCATATTCTGGCGTTTGTTTTTTTTGCTTCCGTATGCGTTGCCCAGGTTCCCGATTCGTTAAACCAGACCGATACTCAGGGCTTGAAGCAGGGTGTCTGGAAGAAAACCTACCCCAATGGCGCGGTTCGCTACCGGGGCGCTTTCGCAAACGATATTCCTGTGGGCGTGTTTCGGTATTTTGGTGAAAACGGGGTACTTAAGGCCACAGTCACTCATACGGGTGATGGTGTTCACGCTGCTACAACCATTTTTGATGAGTCGGGGAAATTGCAGGCAACAGGTTTTTATGTCAATCAAAAAAAAGATAGTTTGTGGACCATCTTCGATCAGCTAGGGCGCACAGTTGCACTCGAGCGCTACGCTGATGGTGATGCACATGGTAGGTGGGAGACCAGATATCCTGAGGAGGGTACCGTGGCCCGGACTGAAGATTGGAGCCATGGAGTGCGCGATGGTTTGGTAAGAGAATTCTATGAAACCGGAGCCTTGAAGTTTGAGATGGGTTATGTTAAAGGTGAACCAAACGGAAAAGTTCTGGCACGTTTTCTCGATGGCAAGGTCAGTCTTTCAGGACTATACACTCTTGGCGAGAAGGATGGTGAGTGGCTGTTTTATACCAGCGAGGGTAAGTTGAAGAGAAAAGAGACTTATGAAAAGGGAACCTTGACTGCACGCGAGGATTTAATTAAAGAGACTCCAGCCGAGGCTTCACGCGTTAACCCTGCCGACGACCCGGCTAATTACGACGGTTCAGCAGGCTACTAAACCATTGATTGGCCTCTGAAAGATCAGCAAAAACAGGAACTCCCGATTTGTTTAGCCTGTTCGCCGACTGATGTCCCGATGCTATCAGAATGCAATCCCATCCTACTTCGCGGGCTACTTCGGCATCGTGAAGCGTGTCGCCAATCATCAAACATTCGGACGGATTGCCCAATTGATCAGCCACCCAGCGAGCCAGCTCTGTTTTGCCCCCGCCATAATTGTTTTCGATCCCAAAAATCTGACTGAAATGGTGTCCTATTTTTAATTGGAAGATGTTTTTTGTCAAACTTTGTTGTTCCATAGCCGAAACCACGAGTTGTCGCAATCTGTTGTGGCCTGCTTCTTCCAAAAAAGAAGCAGCCCCTTGTTGCAGGGGCGCATCAGGCAGCATCTGTTTAAAATAGTCTATAAACTCAAGGCCAATTATGCTGAAAGGGTCTGCAGCCTGATCGAAACCTAACTGGTAGTAGTAGTCTTTTACAGGGAAGGTGAAAATTTCGCGATAGCGGGCGGCATCCAAAGCGGGTAATCCCCTTTTTTGGAGCATTCGGTTCATCGATGCAATACAAATACTGACATCGTCGAGAAGGGTGCCATTCCAATCCCATACAAGGGTGGTGTACTTCATTAGTTTTGAAAGTTGGTTCGGTTAGGAGTTCTGATACAGGAAACGTTTGATGCTCTTTTTCGGGGTTTTTTCAAATTCTGTCTTGAACAGCTGAAAACCCGAAATTCGCATAAAGGCTGGCAACTCTTTGTTGAGCTGCAGTCTTGCGTTTTCCATAAGGTGGTTGATCTGCTCTTCCGATATTTTATGCGCATCGGCCCAGTCCAGATCAGGATACACCAAAGCTACAAGGTTGTCGCGACGTTCTACCACCAGCGATTCAGAAACAAACGGGAAGTTGTTAATTTTCGATTCAATCTCTTCCGGATAGATGTTTTGGCCATTGGCTCCCAATATCATGCTTTTGCTTCGCCCTTTGATGTAGAGAAACCCCTTGCGGTCAATAATTCCAAGATCACCTGTCCGCAGCCATCCATCGGAGGTTAGGGCCTCATCTGTGGCCTCGGGGTTGCGGTAGTACCCTGTCATAACGTTGGTGCCTTTAACCAGTATCTCGCCAACTTTGGTTTCGGGGTTATCCGAGTCTATTTTTATAGATAGCTGATCTACCACACGGCCGCAAGAGTTGACAGGATTGACCTTCCAACCGGCATAGCTGATTAAAGGGCCGCATTCGGTCATTCCGTAGCCTACCGTGAACCGAAACTTGATTTTTTTTAAGAATCGTTGTACGTCTTCGTTGAGCGGGGCGCCACCTATCACCACCTCGTGAAAGTTGTCACCGAATACAGCCGAAAGTTTTTTGTTTACTTTTTTGTATATCAGTTTGTTAATGCCAGGTATGGCCATCAAAACTTTCATGGTGGGCTTTTCGAGAACTGGCTTGAGCTGCTTCTTATAGATCTTTTCAATGATGAGTGGAACCGAAAGGATCAAGCGGGGGCGCACTTCGCCAAAAGCTTTGATGAGCACAGGCGGTGTGGGTAATTTCCCGAGAAACGTGATGTGGCAGCCTAGCGTGAAAGGATACAGAAACTCAATGGCACACCCATAGGCATGCGCCAGCGGGAGGAAACTGAGGATTCGATCGCCTGGAACCAGGGGCATGTAGGTTCTGGCATATTGAATGTTGCCCGATATGCTCAAATGATTGAGCATCACTCCTCTCGAAAAGCCCATAGTTCCACTGGTGTATAAAAGTACCATGTTGGCAGGCAACGAAACATCGGCAATGTAAGGAACATCGTTCAGGGTGACGGTATTCACTTCGGGATGTAACACCACTCGCTGGGCGATAACTGAAAAATCGTCGAGCGAAATGGCTCCCTTCAACCCGGGCATCGATCCCCAGTCTAACTGCTCCATATTCTGTATGCCGGCAAACAGCCATACAGAACTGCTATGGTTTACAATATGATGCACATCGCTTCCAATGAAATTGGGCAGAATTGGCACCACCACGCATCCATAGGTTATAGTGGCCAGATAGGAAATGGCCCAGTTGGCGGAGTTTTTGCCGATGAGGGCAACATGTTCCTGGGGTTGAATACCTGCCCGCCTGAACAGATCATGCAGATGCTGGATCTGGTGTGCTACCTCGGCATAGGTGAGTGTATTGCCTTCGTAATTTGTAAAAGCGGCTCTTTGCGCGTTCTCGCGAAAACTTTGCCGCAACAGTTCGGTGTATCGCTCGTTAACCATATACGTGTTTGGTTGGAAGGCGTAAAAGTAAAAAAAAAATCTGAGAGGTGGTTATCTGATGTAATTTGCTGAATAATAATGACTAATATCGCTTTAATGTTGCGCTGCCACTTTAATCAGCATCCTCTGTCTGCTTTATTCCATCATGATGCTTACGGCAACCACTCCCGGACCGACATTGACCGAAAGCACCGGACTGGCTTCTTTGACGTATAGGGGCTCGCGACCCGTAATCTCTTTGATGCGTTCAACATACCAGTTTGCTGTTTCGGGATTCTGGAAGTGTGTCACTACATAATTCCACATTTTTCCTGAGTTTAGCAATTCCGTAACCCGCCGCATAACCATGCTCATGGCTCCCTGCTCGGTGAAGGGTTTGCCCATAGTTTCTGTTACCCCTTTGTTGTTAACAATCACTATGGGTTTGATTTTTAAAATGTTACCTATGAATCCCTTCACAGGGCTAACCCTTCCGCTTCTCACAATATATTTCATCGTTTTGGCACTCACAAACATATGAGTTTTGCGAGTCCATGAGTCGCTTTGGTCAACAATTTCCTGATGGGTTGCACCGGCTTCAAGTTGCTGCGCTGCACGCACCAGCATCAATCCCAGTCCACCAGTAAGGCGTTTGCTGTCAATTACATTGATGTTTTTCTTCATTTGCAGTCCAATCGATTTGGCTGCTTTAGAGCTGTTGCTCCAGGTGCCGCTCATCCCGCTTGTAATGTGGTAAGCAATAACCGATTCGTAATGGCCTGTAAGAAAAGAGTATTTGTTGGTGAAATCTTTGAAGGCTGGTTGTGCCGTAGTGGGGTACACATCGGATGAAAAGTACATTTTTGAAAAATCTTTCCCTGAAAGGGTAATCCCATCCAGAAAAAATTGGTCGCCAAAGTGAACCGAGAGGGGTACTGAATGGATTTGATATCTGTCTATCAACTCTTGTGGCAAATCAGCAGTTGAGTCTGTTAGAAGGGCAACCTGATGTTTGCGGTTGGTATTGATCTCCTGCTGAAAAACCATATCATCAACCTTTTGAAAACCAATTAGTCCAAATTTGTTTAGGATTGAGTAAACGGTGCTGGGTTGATCGGTATGGATATGAACTCTAACTTTTTGGTCGGAGCCGGCAATCACGATTGAATCGCCAAGGTGTGATAGTTTCCGGCGAATTTTTTCACGGTCAATAGCTGCTCCGGTAACTAGTGCTTCGGTGCAGTAGCGGAAGGTGATTTCTTCGTGCGATATATTGGCGATGTCTTTTATTTTAACCACGTTACGAGCCGAAAGCAAGGTTTTAAGCTCGCCTGTTTTGAAAAATTCGATGATCCCTTCCAGGAATAAAACAAAAGCTTTAGCACCGGCATCCACTACGTTGGCTTTTGCCAACACCTCAAGTTTCATCGGGGTTTCTTCGAGTGATTTTAAGGCGTCTTTCAGCGATTTCTCCATCATCTCATTGAAATCGTTGAACTTATCTTTCTTTGCATAGACGCTCTCCGACCACTCCCTGATCACGGTTATCATTGTGCCTTCCACAGGGTTAGAGATAGCTTCATAGGCATACCTTACCGAGTTTTTTAGTGCTGTAGCAAACCCCTGCACTCCAATATTTTCTTCAGAATGAATCTCGTTGCTGAAACCGTACAGGAATTGAGCGAATATGATTCCGGAGTTGCCACGAGCCCCTACCAGGGCTGCATCTGCCAGTGCTGCTGCTGTGACTTTCAGGTTGTTGGTAGGAATAAAAGTGTCCACTATGCTTCGCATGGTGGAGGCTATGTTGGTTCCGGTATCGGCGTCGGCAACAGGAAAAACATTGATCTTGTTCAGGAGGTGTTGGTTATCGAAAATTCGTTGGGCTCCGGCCAGAAAACTGTAATAAAGCCCTTTTCCATCAAGTTCGGTAGAAGATGTAACCACTTGTTAATGAATTAATTAAACTTATTGCGAAATTTAACCAGTTGTCTTACTGGTTTTACTTTCAGCAAATTAATCTTGCTCGAAACAACCGTAAGTTCAAAAAGTTTCGACCTGCAAAATTAATGTTTTTCAAAATAATAGTGTTGGTGAATAAGTTGTTGTTGCTTAGTGTGTTAACATTTGTTAAGAGTCGCAGATCACTGGTTTTTGGTTTGTTTTTGATGGTAAACTTCTGGCATCGGGTTGTAAGATGCAGGGTAGAAGCAAAGTGGGGAGTGTGCAGTTTAAAAGGTATTCAAACTGTTTTTATAATGAGGTGGGTTGCAGAGTTGCTTTCGCTCTATAATGCACGGGTAACTTGTTGTGTCGAAAAAACCAACAGTTAATGATATGAAAGCGAAATTGTTGCGATGTGTTTTTCCTGGTCTGCCAAGTCTTTATTGATCGCAAAGCTCGATCAGAAGGGTTATTTCAGCTTGATACACTCTTCTTGTAACCTGTTTTCCCTGATCAATCGTCGTGCTTCGATAATATTCAGTGAATCTGTCGATTTTCTTTTGCAACGCCACATTTCGGTTATTTCACTTTTCTCGGCAATCAAAGCAAAAAGTTCGGAAGCCGACGGTACATTTTCAAGTTTCGAGTACTGTTCGTAGGTAAGGGTCAGAAAGGCTGTGTTTTGCGAAATACCGCGGTTGTCAAGCAAATAGCCATCAGCCAGAGGGGTTGGTTTGCGGAGTTGCCCTCGAAACGTTAAATCAGATGGAGCCGGATACCCGGTTACACGCTTTCTGTCGTTGCTTACCGAAACAGGTGTATTGTTTTGAAAATCACCGTTTGTTTTGTATATAATGAGAGGCTGAGGCATCGCCGTTGTTGATTCGGTTTGTTTTGTGGTAAGCGTGGTGGAGCACGAAACCAGAAGAGCCACAAGGGAAACAAGAGAAAGAGGATGAAACTTCATTTTTTATGCGGTATTTAGCGTGAATTGAATGGGCATAAGAAGCCTGAACCAGATGAATTTTAGTGTGAAAAGTATGAATAAAAGCACGAAAGGCTTGATCCCAAGTGCAAAATTAACAATTATTGAATAACCATTAGAGCGTCTGTGGCTTGTTTTTTGTGTAAAACGGCCGTGTTTTTTATAATCGGCAAAATGTGGTACAAAATCGAATTGCTTCGATATTTATTTCTACTTTTGCGCTATAAACTAATTGTTTCATCAAACCATTTTAAAAGATTTGTTTATGAAGAAAATTGTTCTAGCTGTTTTGGTGCTCTTTGTGGGTATCCAATTCTCCAACGGACAGGACACTAAAGCCCCCGTCAACAAAAATGCCCCTGTTATGACATTCGATAAAAAGCTTGTCGATCAGAGTGGTAGTATTGTATGGGATTACGGAACCATCCAGAAAGATGGCGACGGCAACTCTTATTTCTCATTTGTTAATACAGGCAAGGAGCCGTTGATTTTGAGCGATGTAAGGTCGTCGTGCGGTTGCACCGTCCCTAAATGGCCCCGTGAACCCATTCTTCCTGGTCATGCCGATACCATTAAGGTGCGTTACGATACCAAAAGGTTGGGAATCATCAATAAAACCATCACGGTGATGTCGAATGCCAACAATTCTCCCATCATTCTTCGCATCAAAGGTAAAATTGTAGAACCTCCCAAAGCTGTGCTTCCCGAAAGTCAGCAAGGACTTGGTCCGGTAGTAAAATAATTGCTGCATACATAAGTGATCCTTCCCCCGGCGTATGAAAAGTACTCGGGGGTTGCACTTTTAAATATTTCTTGATCAGTAAAATAAAAAGCACCAAATCATGCCATCCATTTCAAAAAAAGGGCAAATGATGCCGGCCTCGCCCATCCGGAAATTGGTTCCCTTTGCAGAGGAGGCCAAACGTCAGGGACGAAAAGTATATCACCTGAACATAGGCCAACCCGACATTGCTACCCCCGATGTTGCCCTGGAAGCTATCCGCAACTTCGACCAGAAAGTGATTGAATACAGCCATTCTGCCGGCATCCTTTCTTACCGCAAAAAACTGGTTTCACACTATGCCAATATTGGTATCCAAATCACAGCCGACGATATCATCGTGGCTTCGGGAGCATCAGAAGCCATTCTGTTTGCCATGCAAAGCACCATGGATCCTGGTGATGAGATCATTATCCCCGAGCCCTTTTATGCCAATTACAACGGCTTTGCCGTGAATTCAGGCGTAATCGTGAAGCCCATTCCAAGCAGCATCGAATCGGGATTTGCCCTACCCCCGATCGCGGAATTTGAAAAGGCCATTACTCCCCGTACCAAAGCCATCATGATTTGCAATCCCAACAATCCGACTGGTTACCTTTACAGCCGTGCCGAATTGGAGGTGTTGCGCGAAATTGCCTTGAAATACGACTTGTATCTTTTTGCAGATGAAGTGTATCGCGAATTCTGCTACGATGGTAATACCCATTTCTCGGTAATGCAACTTGAAGGCCTCGAGAACAACGTGATTTTGATCGACTCTGTGTCGAAGCGCTACAGCGCGTGTGGTGTTCGCATCGGTGCCATGATTTGCCGCAACAAAGAGGTTATGACTGCCGCCATGAAATTTGCCCAGGCTCGTCTCAGCCCTCCCAGCATTGGTCAGGTTGCTGCCGAAGCCGCTCTTGAAACGCCCGCGTCGTATTTCGATGAAGTGTTGCAGGAATACCTTGCTCGTCGCGATGTGGTGGTTGAGGCCATCAACCGCATTCCAGGTGCCTTCTGCCCTAACCCCAAAGGTGCTTTCTACGTAGTAGCCCGCCTCCCCATCGATAATTCCGATTGCTTCTGCCAGTGGCTGTTGCAGGATTTTCACTACGAAAACCAAACAGTAATGCTTGCCCCAGCAACCGGTTTTTATGCTACGCAAGGTAAAGGCAAAGACGAAGTCAGAATTTCTTATGTGCTGAAGGTTGAGGATCTTAAGGCTTCAATGAAATGCCTTGAAGAGGCTCTCAAGGTTTATCCCGGAAGAACACTTTAAGCGTTCGGCTTAAGCCATACATTTTATCAAAACGGGCTGGTTGCTGCAACCAGCCCGTTTTAACTGTTGTGCAAAGGGTGTATTCCTGAAAAACGACTGGAAAAATCATTATGATTCCGTTGTTTAAATAATTCTTACATTTGCAAATGATCTGCATTGCCAGCCCAGCAGGGCGAAGTGGTGCAGTTGTTTTATCTCTAAATGCTTTTTCGCTTCGTTAAAGTAAACTAAATCAAGTTATTATTCTAACCTTACCCATTATGGAGAACAAGGATCAGCTCAATCTTCCTTATCAGGATGAACCCATCCAACCGGAAGAGAACCATTTTGCAGATGCCGCATCTGTTGAACAACCGTCGAATGAATTAAACATGCCGGAACAGGTTGCACCTTCCGTAGCAGGGCAGTCGGAACAACCTCTGCCCGAACCCGGGGAGGCTCCGGCCGAATTGTTACCTGCTGTTGAAGCAGAAGGGGATGACAAGTCATCGAACCCCGATCAAACCACTCAGAACAGCGAGATATTGAACGATGACGATGAATTCGATGATGAGCTTCATGAACTGGGAAGTGCCGAATACGAGCAATTAAGCAGGGCAGAGTTGGTTGATACGCTTCAAAATTTGCTTAACAACAGCGATTTTGGTGAAGTCAGAACCCAGGTTGCCCAGATAAGAGCCGCCTTCATGCTTAAAACCAAACAGCTTCACACCGAAGCTTATGAGACTTTTATTGCCGATGGTGGTGATAAAGAAGCCTACACTCCAGCCGAGGATGAGATTGAGCAGTTGTTCAGAGCTACTTATGGCCTCTATCGCGAAAAACGACAAGTGTTTGCCGAAGAACTCGAGGCTGTCAAACAGAAGAACCTTGAACTCAAGAACCAGATACTTGAAGAGATTCGGAATCTTATCAACTCAGATGAAAATCTGAAAAAAACTTACGACGAGTTTAAAGTTCTCCAGGATAAATGGAAACAGATAGGCGTTGTTCCAAAAACAGAGGTTAACACTTTGTGGCAAAGCTATCATTTCCTGGTTGAGAAGTTCTTTGATAAGGTGCGAATCAACAAAGAGTTGAAGGATCTTGATCTGAAAAAAAACCTTGAAGCCAAGATCGAACTTTGCGAAAAAGCCGAGGAGTTGATTGCCGAAAATTCGGTGGTCGATTCTTTTAAAGCCCTGCAAAAACTCCATGAGCAATGGAAAGAAGTGGGTCCTGTGCCTCAGGATAAAAGGGATGAGGTTTGGGACAGGTTCAAACTGGCTACCGACAAAATCAATACCCGCCGCCGGGAATTTTACGATCAGGTGCATGCCGAGCTTCAGTCGAATCTTGAAGCCAGATATGCTCTGATTGCTAAGGCTCAGGAGTTGCTGGCAGTTCCTGCCAACAACATCAAAGACTGGCAAGAGAAAACCAATACGGTTAACGAGTTGTTCAAACTTTGGAAGAATGTGGGCCCATCGCCCCGCAAACTCAACGACGAGCTTTGGAATAAGTTCAAAACTGCTCTCGATGAGTTTTTCAAAGTTAAAAGCGAGTATTTTAGCACTGTGAAAGAGCAGCAGGTGAACAATTATAACCTGAAGCTTGAGCTTTGCCTGCAGGCAGAAGCGTTGCAAAACAGTACCGATTGGCACAACACTTCGCGTGAATTGATCAACTTGCAAAATCAGTGGAAAAAAATTGGTCCTGTACCCCGCAAATTTGCTGATAAAGTGTGGAAACGTTTCAGAGGTGCATGCGACACTTTCTTCCAGGCAAAAACGGCATATTTATCGAATGTAAAAGGTTTCGAGGCTGAAAATCTGGCTGCAAAGCGCGAACTTCTTCAACAGATCGAGAACTTCTCAGCAGAAGCCGATAAGCAGGAAAACCTCCAGGCTCTGAAAGATTTTCAACGTAAATGGATGGAAATCGGACATGTGCCTATCAAGGAGAAGGACAAGCTTCAGGCTGACTTCCGCAAAGCAATTGATAAGTTGATGGACAGGCTCAACATTACCAATCTTGACATGAACGCTGCCAATTTCAAAAACCGTTTCGAGGGTTTGAAGGATGCCCCTGAAGGGCAGCGTACCATCATTAAAGAGGTGAACTTCCTGCAGGGAAAAATTCAAAAAATGTCTGAAGACATGGCGGTTTGGGAAAACAACATTGGCTTCCTGGCCAATTCTAAAAACGCCAACATCCTGAAGGAGGAATTCGAGAAGAAAATTGAAAAAGCACGGCAGGAAATCAAACTTTTGGAAGCAAAAGTGAAATTCCTCCGCGACGAACTGGGTAAATAACCCCCTTTTCGTAAAAATCTAAACGCCGGATAGCAATTGTTGCTGTCCGGCGTTTTTAATAAACAACAAACCCTGTGTGTTGCCACATCAGGGTTTGCGTAACTTCAACGGATTCTTCGACGAATTATTAACCAAAAATAAGATATCCTGAAGTTTTTACTCGAGCCTCACGGCTTGGATTGTCTTTAATTTATGCGTCAATTGTTTGCTTTTCAGGTTTTTTCGATTCAAGGAATATCTTAACCTTCAAGACAGCAATGGCCAATATTCCGTAAACCAGGGCAAGAATAACGAGTGCTTGCAGTTCGGGTTGCACGTCGTGCCACGAGGCTCCCACAAATACTACTTTGCGGAATGCGCTCAGGAAGTGTGTGAGCGGCAGTAGGTTGGCCAGATGCTGCATGAAAACCGGCATTTGCGACAAGGGCCAGGTGAATCCACTGATGATGAAGCTGGGCGCCGAGATGATCATCAGGATGTCGGTGGCCAGCAATTGCGTGCGGCAAAAAACGCTTACCATGATGCCGAATGCAAGCAACGAAAGCATGAACAGCAAAGAAACCACTGCAACATTTCCAAACGAACCGATGATCTCTATTCGGAAAAGCGGGAAGATAACATACAGAATGACAGCCCATATGGCAATCATATAAAGCAGATACGGGGTGGCTTTCCCGAAAATCATTAAAAATGCAGATTTCGTTTTGCCAATCAACTCGCGAAAAGTTTCTTTCTCAAACTCCTGTGTAAAGATCAAGGCAATAGCCATCAGGAATATTTGCTGCAGAATGGTTCCTACTACACCGGGCCATAAGAAGCGCAGATAATTGGTTTCTGGGTTGTAATGCCTTGCTACATTCACGCTGAACGAATTGTACTGCCCTGCCACAACAGCCGATGGTATCCCCTTCTTTTGAAGTGATGCCATTGTGATACCTGCATCCAAATAGGTCATGGTTTTGATGATGCCCGTACTAATATAGTTGGAAGAGAGTATGTTGATGGTGTTCAAATCAACTTGAATTTCGGGGTGACGCTTCATGTTGATGTCGTCGGAGAAATGGGCAGGAATGGTTACAACTCCTTCAATTTTCCCGCTACTCATGGCTTCCCTGGCTTCAAATACATCGTAAACAACCTTGTCAACTTCGATGTATTGATTGTCGTTGAGAGCATCTATCAGGGTGTTGCTCAATGGGGTTTGATCAAGGTTGACCACCCAGATGGGGAGGTGTTGAACCTTGGCATTGTAATACACAAACCCAATTAAGAAGGTAAAGGCAAACGGACCAGCAAAAATGATCAGTTTTAACATGTTGTTCTTTTTGAACAACTTGTATTCTCTTGCAATCAGGCCAAGAAATTTTTTCATTTGGCAGGCTCCTCCATGATAAGGGTCATGTTTGAGAGCAGATTGCCCATGGCTTTCTGATCAACCGGAACCAAACGAAGCTCGTAAACAGCTTCTCCAAGTTCGTAGTTGGCATAGGCCGAAGAGATGTCGGCATATCCTGCCAGTTGTTTGATGGCAGTCAATCGGGCTTCTATCTTGGTTTGAGTTGCTGGTACCACCACCGTGTAGGTTTGCCCTTTTTTGAAAGCACCAATATGTTTTTCGGATACAGTGAAGCGCAAATGGGCGTCGTTGAGGCTGTACCCATTGAAGATATTGTATCCGGGAAGGGCCAGTTCACCGGCTTTCAAAGCAACTGTTTCGATGGTCATTTTCTTAGGTGCTGTGATGTACCGTTCGTTGTAGGCAGTTTGAGCCTCTTGCATGGCTCCTTCTGCCCTGAGCATATCGCCTTTGGCCATGGCTACTTTTTCGTGCCGAACGCCGTTGTCGATGTCTTTTTTCATAGCTTGAACGGCATCGAGTTGTGCTTTGGCTGCATGGTATTTTTCGTACATCTCGTCGAATTTTTGTTGGGGAAGCAGCGAGTCTTTTGCCATTTGCTCCACCCTGTTGAAACTCTTTTGAGCGAGGTTGAATTGTTCCTGCGCTGCCGAAAGCTTGGCATTGATTTGTTCGCGTTCGAAACTGGTGGCTCCGTTTCCGGCCATTTCATATTGGGCTGTGGCTGCCATCAGGGCGCCTTCTGCTTGCTTTAGTTTGGCTTCAATTTCTGGTACACTAATGATAGCCAGAGTATCGCCAGCATTCACAGTATCGCCTTCTTTAACCAGAACCTCCAACAACCGGCCGGCCACTTTGGGGGCGATGGTTTGTTCTTCTTTTTTTACTTTGCCTTGAAGCTGGTTTTCATATTTTTTTTCACTGCAAGCTGCCATTAAGGTTGTCATGGCTGCAATCATCACGAGTTTTTCGGATTTTGTCATGGTATTTTAGTCTTTTAACGATTCGATGTTTAGTTTTCCGGAGGTTTCAAGCAAGGCCATTGCAGCTATCCGCTGTCGGTAAGTGGCCTGAATCAGGTCAAGTGCAGTGTTTTGGAAATCGGTTTCGGCAGCAAGCCTTTCGGTGATTGAGCCCAGGCCGTTTTGATATTGCCGTGTGGCTATTTCAAGCCCTTTGGAAGCTGTGGCTTTTTTCTGCACGGCAACCTTGATGAGCTGAGCTGCCAATTCATACTCTTGTCTGGTTTTCTCCAGTTTCAGGGCTAACAATTCTTCGGCCAATGAATAGTTGTTGTGAGCCATGGCTTCGTCAAGGGCTGCTTTTTGACGGTCGCGGTAGGTTTGAAGTCCGTCGAAAAGGTTCCATTTTAATCCAACTCCCACTGCCCATTCCGGATCGAGTGCCGACAGGTCTTCTGTTATCATTTCCTTTTTTCCAAAGGCATAAACCACAGGTAGATAACCACTCATGGTCATCCGGTGCTTGCTCTGTTGTGCTTTCGAGGCTTCTTCAAGAGCCAGCAGTTGAGGGTTTTGGTATTGATCGGCAGGCAGGTTGTCGGGAACCCAAACATTGAGCGATGGAAGAATATTCTGAAAACTGATTGCTGATTTGCCGGTGAGCTGCGATAATTTGCTCAAGGTTAGTTGCCTGGCCGTTTGAAGTTCCATTTTTTTGGCTTCCAGTTCTTGCCTGGCAATTTCAATTTTGCTCTGATCGTAGGGGGTTATGAGGCCTTGTTTCAAGGCTTTTTCAGCAAATTCGGCTTCTTTTTTAAGGCGGGCTTCGCTTTCTTCCAGCACTTTTTCCGACTGTGAAATCACCGCCAGACGGTCGTAAGTGGTTATTGCCTCGGAGAGCACATCGGCTTTGTTCTTTTGATTGAGGGCTTCGATGGCTTTCGACTGGTGTCGCAAGGCTTGAAGGCCATAAGTGACTTTCAATCCGGTGAACAGCACCATTTGGGCCGTGACTTCAGTTTTTAAAATGTCTTGCTTTTGAAGAGTGATGGGGTTCAGGGTGATTGGTGGCAAGGTTCCCAGACCAGGCAATGCCAGAGAAATTGGAGGAACCGACATCGAAATGTCGTCGTTCAGGTGGGTATAGCTTCCATTGAGAGTTACGGTTGGCAGAAAGGTCTGCCATGTTTTCTGCCGATCGCGGTTCACTTTTTGCACCTCCAGGGTGTTGTTTTTTATCGCGTAGCTGTGAGCTAGAGAGAGTTCAACCACTTCGCGGCGCGACAGGGCTCCTTCTTCCTGAGCCTGTATTGCAATTGGCGCAACCAGAGCAACGACCAAAAAGTGAAGCAGCTTCTCTTTTTTAATTCTGTATTCCATTTTATTTTAACGTTTTATGATTCCGTGGAAAATTATGTCGAGAATGGCGTCGAGACGGGTTTCTATTTCAATGTTTTGGATTGTACCAAGAAAAATGGGCGTTTCCATCCCCTGCATGGCTGTCACGATGGCCAGTGATGCGATGCGGGGATCGACAATCTCATAAACCCCTTTCCTGATTCCCAGGCGAAGGATAACTTCCAGCATGTGAATCTCTTGATTGCGGTATTGCTCGCGAACACGGTCGATGAACTCCAAGTGGGATAGGTAATCGCTGCGTAAAGCGTTGTAGAAGTTGGCCAGTTGTTGAATCGACTGGAGCCTGACAGCCATGTATTGACGAAGTTGTTGTTGTGGGTCGTCGCTGTTGAGGCGCAAAACTTCCGACAATTTCTCTTTCAATTCGGCTGCTTCCGATTCTACCACTGCTTCAAAAATCTCTTCTTTTCCCTTGAAATAGTAGTATATAGAGCTTTTTCCTTTGCGCATCGACAGTGCAATATCGTCCATAGTGGTCTTTTTGAAACCAAACCGGCTGAAAAGGTCTCTGGCCGAATTGACAATCGAATCGCGTATAACGTCTTGATTCATATTTATTTGTAATTTTCTTCCGTTTTTCCCGCAGGTTCGTATTTGATTTTTCGACCAATTGAGTAAAACGGTCCAAAAGTACAACAATTTTTGTACCAAGAAAGGGGAAAAAAAGGGGGGGAGCGTATTATTTGTTGTAACAGCAGGAATTTTTAGAGATTACAATCGGTTAATTATGCTGTATGGCAGCTTTTTAGCTGCTATGTTTTGTTTGCTGTAGA
This sequence comes from Bacteroidales bacterium, assembly GCA_028689615.1. Taxonomy (GTDB): domain Bacteria; phylum Bacteroidota; class Bacteroidia; order Bacteroidales; family TTA-H9; genus GWE2-42-24. The sequence continues at coordinate 48,497 of JAQVCV010000020.1, forward strand.
GCATGTCATAGTTTCTTATATGAGCCAAAAGCTGTAAAATACTGCCGCCAGGGTGAATATTTTTATTCCCCTTGATAAATAGGTTTGTGACATACTTACAATTTTTAAAGGTTGTTTTAGGAGGCAAGCCCTGAGAAAATTCCTGAAAAACAGCAAATCAGTAGAATAAGGAGGGTAATCAAATCAAACCAGCTCCTATTCTCTTTTCATCACTTTGAATGAAACGCTGTTGGTAGCGGTGCTGATTCGGGCTATGTACCATCCCTCTTGCAAATGCAACGCCTGCAAACTTATTGTTTGCTTCAGCTCCGACGAGGCCGGGAGTGAATGGGTCTCTAACAATTTGCCGTTGGCTTGGAACAGCTCGATGGTTATCATCTCTGGCTGTGGTTGACCGATTTGAAGGTTAAGCTGGATGGTAAATGGGTTTGGCGATATTCTGACATCCAGATTATTCGATGCCAGGGGCTGGTTTGTTCCCATCGACATTTCTGGCTTGCCGGCATCAACCCAGGCTGTGTAAATAAGGCAGGCCAGGGCATGGGAGGCATCCTTGAAAAGTTTGATGGTGAAAGGCTTCGTCTTTTGCCACAGAGCATCCTTGTATTCGGTTGAAGAGGTGCTGCTGCTCACCGTTTTGGCGTAAAGGTCGGCAGCCAGGATGGAGTCCACAAACAAATAGTTGGCGTAGAGATAATCAAAGATATAATTGCTGACATTCGGGATATACAAAGCTGAATCGCCTTCATAAACGATCTCATCAAGGTGGGCGTTGATCATTGTGGATTCATAGCGCGAATGAATGCCGGTGCTGCCTGTGAGTTGCCCGTTGTAGTTCTCGGTAATATGCAGGGGCATGTGGCCATCGGCTACATAATGACCCAGATCGGCTGCCATTAACATGGCGTAGTTCCAATCGTTTTCCTGCATGGCCAGCCTTAGCGAGTTGAAGGTAGATAGTGTTGCCCAGGGCAGAATGCCTGTATTGGTCACAGTCCAGATGCCGTGTTGTTCAACAATCGAGTCCCAGGCCTGGGCTATGCGCCCGGTGGTTCTGAATTCAGGATAATAGTCAATATCAATATAATGTCTTACCGCTTCGTTGGGATCTTCACTTTTTCTGTAGTCAGCATCAGATGCGTGGTCGGCCAGAAACGAGACCCAGCTTACAAAAGGAGTCATTTCGCTGTTGAACGAAAGTGCTACCTCCTGCGATATTTTACGATGTCCGCGCGAACCCCAGCTGATCATCATGGCGGTTCCAAGCATCAGCAGAGCAATTTTGATGGTATGTTTAAGCATTCTATCCCCGTTAATTGAATGGCCGCAAAGTTAACCAAAAGAATGGCTTAACTGGAGAAATGGGTTCTGGTTGATCTCCTTGTCTTGTGACTGTTCGGTTGTTTGTGTTTATATGCCTTGTTTTGCGGATTTAACTATTTGTAAGCCTTTTTTCGGGTTGGTAACGGGGTGAACAAATTGGCCGCTGTAGCTGTTTTTGAGTGACAAAATTCATAAATCATAAATCATGACAATTGGCATTCTGAAAGAAATCGCGACGGAGAAAAGGGTTGCCCTTTTACCCGAAGCCGTTGGTGAGCTTGTTAAGCAAGGCCACGAGGTTTTGGTGGAAACCGGTGCCGGAACATCAGCATGGGTTTCCGATTCCGATTATCAAAAGGCAGGAGCCACGGTGGTTCCGCGCGATAAGGTGAAACAAGCACCTCTATTGTTGGGTATTCACGCTCCTGATGCAGTTGAAATGGCTGCTTTAAAGGGCGAACAGGTTTTTGTGGGTGCGGTAAACCCTCTTGGCGATAAGGCCTTAGCCGATGCCGCCGTCAAGGCTGGTCTGTCGCTTTTTAGTCTCGACATCATTCCTCGGACCACCCGTGCCCAGGCCATGGATGTGCTCTCGAGCATGGCAACTGTGTCGGGATACAAGGCTGTACTAACCGCCGCTTCGCTGTTGCCCAGGTTCTTTCCTATGTTTATGAGTGCTGCCGGAACTATCAAACCTGCTAAGATGTTGATTCTCGGAGCCGGTGTAGCTGGTCTTCAGGCTATTGCTACTGCACGAAAGCTTGGTGCTGTGGTCGAAGTGTTCGATGTGCGCTCTGCCGTAAAAGAGGAAGTGAAAAGCCTGGGAGGGAAGTTTATTGAGGTGGAAGGAGCCCGTGAGGATGCTGCTGCCGGTGGCTATGCCGTTGAACAAACCGAAGAGTTCAAGCAGAAGCAGCGCCAGTTGATTCACGAGCGTGCCTCTGCTGCCGATGTTGTTATTGCCACTGCCCAGATCCCTGGTCGAAAAGCTCCTGTGCTCATAACCCGTGCTACAGTGGAAGCGATGCGCCCCGGATCTCTTATCATTGATTTGGCTGCCTCGACAGGAGGCAACTGTGAACTGACGAAAAACAACGAAACCTATGTGCATCAAGAAGTAACAATTATGGGTAAATCTGATTTCCCTTCAGAGATGCCTACCGATGCCAGCCGAATGTATGGCCGCAACATGCTCAACTTCCTTAAGTTGATGTTGCAAAAAGATGGGTCGCTTAAACTCGATTTTGCCGACGATCTGATAACCGGCACTTGCGTGGCTCACCAAGGGGAGATAGTCAGCGAACGGGTGAAACAGTTTTTGGTTCAATAGTTATTAATCAGGAATAAAACCAGCTTTACTATGGAAAATATTTTATCGTTTGTGTATGAATACAGGGAGGCAATTTTTATTGTCATCCTGTCGGTTTTTCTGGGCATAGAGGTTATTTCGCACGTGCCCGCCGTGCTGCACACCCCGTTGATGTCGGGTGCCAATGCCATACACGGTGTTGTGATTATTGGTGCCATCATAGTGATGGGGCACGCGCATACGCCAGGATCGCTCATTCTGGGCTTCCTTGCAGTGGTGTTGGGAACCCTCAACGTGGTGGGAGGTTTCGTGGTCACCGACCGCATGTTGCACATGTTTAAGAAAAAGCCTAAAAAATAACAATTATGGACAAGTTTACCATTCAAAAAATGATGGAGTTTACTCTGGGTGACTCCGTGTTGGAGATCAGCTATATTATTGCATCGGTGTTGTTTATCATGGGTTTAAAGATGCTCAGTCATCCCGATTCTGCCCGTCGGGGCAACCTTCTTGCAGCTTTCGGCATGGGATTGGCCATAGTGGCTACCATGGCTTTTCATACTAAAGATGGTGAGCCCATTGGCAACCATCTCCTTATACTCGTGGCTATCGCAATTGGCACCGTGGTTGGCTGGCTCATTGCCGTGAAAGTGAAAATGACCGCGATGCCGCAGCTCGTGTCGTTATTCAATGGAATGGGCGGTGCAGCTGCAGCACTCATTTCACTGATGGAATTTCCTCATATTGAAGCTTCGCTCGTTGAGCGCACAGGTTTGGTGAACGGCCACGTGCTGGCAATTCTCCTGGGGTTGCTTATCGGAAGTGTTTCGTTTGCAGGCTCCATGGTTGCTTTCTTAAAGCTCGACAGTCGGTTGGGCGATGTTAAAGCTCCATGGATCAGGTATGTAAACCTGGTTTTATTGGTTGGACTGCTTCTTTCGGTAGCCGGAATCATGATTTTCGGGCAGAACCCTGAAGCAGCCTCGGGTTTCGTTTACCTGATGTTTGCCGTTGCCCTGATCTATGGTGTGCTCTTCGTGATGCCTATCGGGGGAGCCGATATGCCGGTGGTAATCTCTCTACTGAACTCTTTCACAGGTGTGGCTGCTGCCATGGGTGGTTTTCTCTACAACAACCAGGCGATGCTTACCGGTGGAATTTTGGTGGGTTCGGCCGGAACCATTCTCACCATCCTGATGTGCAACGCCATGAATCGCTCGCTGGTGAACGTGATCGTGGGGGCTTTTGGAGGACAGGCAGCGGGTGGCAGCGATGTGGGCGGTTCCATTAAGGAGATCAGCCTCAGCGATTCGGCTGTATTGTTAAGCTATTCGCAAAAGGTGGTGATAGTGCCCGGCTACGGTCTTGCTGTTGCCCAGGCACAGCACCTGTGTCACGATCTTGATAAAATTCTTGAAGATAAAGGTGTTGAAGTACGCTATGCCATTCATCCGGTTGCGGGACGCATGCCCGGCCATATGAACGTGCTGTTGGCCGAAGCCGATGTTTCATACGATAAGTTGATCGAGATGGATGATATAAATCCCGACCTGCCCAATACCGATGTGCTCATTGTGATTGGTGCTAACGACGTGGTCAACCCTGCTGCCGAAGACGACCCCTCGAGCCCCATCTACGGCATGCCCATCATCAAGGCACGCGATGCCAAAAACGTGATAGTGATGAAGCGCGGAATGGGAAAGGGCTACGCTGCCATCGAAAACAACCTCTTTTTTGCCGATCGCACACGAATGCTCTTCGGCGATGCCAAAGAGACTTTGCAAAAACTCCTGGCAGAGATCAAGAGTTTGTAGCTGTATCGAGTTGTTTGATATTGGGTGGAGCACAATGCTTCACCCATTTTTTTTGCCCGTTGTAAACAATTGTCCTTTCGGTTATTACTGATGTTTTGTTTCGCGACATGTGAAATTTTTCGTGCTTTTGGGTTAAAAAAAACGACTAAAAATGAGTATCTTTGCCGATGGTGATCGTTTGATATTTACAGATTTTGTTGATAAATATTTGTTTAACAATGCGATGAGCTTTGTGCCTATCAAGTGTTGATGACCTCCCAATTGCTTATGTTAAGCAATTCTATATGTTTTAAAATTAAAAATTGAACCGAATGGCAAGATCGCAAGAATCATTTAACAAGCGCGAAAAAGAGAAAAACCGGATTAAAAAGCGACTCGAAAAGGAGCAAAAGAAAGAAGAAAGAAAGCAAAATTCATCAGGAGGCGATCTGGACAGCATGATTGCCTGGGTTGATGAATTTGGAAACATTACCGATACACCACCCGATCCAACCAACAAAACAGTGATCGACCCTGAATCGATCGAAGTGAGCGTCAGACGTAGAGACGACGAAGATTTTGACCCTGTACGAAAAGGAAAGGTTGACTATTTCAACACATCCAAAGGTTTTGGGTTTATTTTTGAAGAAGGCAACCGCGACCGCCTCTTTTTTCACATCAACAGCTTGATAGGCGAAGTGGCAGAAGGGGATAAAGTTTCCTTCGAGGTCGAACGGGGACCCAAAGGTCTTAATGCTGTTAAAGTTCAGCGAATCAGTTGATCAGATCGAGGAATTCTTCTTCGCTGATAATTTTGATTTGTAGTTGGTTTGCTTTTTCCAGCTTTGCTGGTCCCATGTTTTCTCCAGCAATCAGGTAATTGGTTTTAGCACTCACGCCGCTCACGTTTTTCCCGCCATGTGCCTCGATGAGGTTTTTTAATTCATCGCGGGAGAATTGCTTGAAAACTCCGCTCACTACAAAGGTATTGCCTTCCAGTTTGTTGCCAGTCTTTTGGGCTGGATTCTGTTCAATGTTGAGTTTCAATCCGCTTGCACGAAGCCTTTCTACCATCTCCTTGTGTTCGGGGCGAGCAAACCATGCAGTGAGGCTGTTGGCAATTTTTTCACCAATCTCGTCAACCACAATTAGTTCTGCTACCGTGGCAACTTGAAGCCTCTCGATGGTGCCAAAAGCCTGCACAATTTTTTTTGCTGTAGTTTCACCCACATGTCTGATTCCCAATGCAAATAAAACTCTTGAGAATGGGGTTTGTTTCGATTGATCGATGGCCTGAAGAATGTTTTCAACGGTTTTCTCCCTGAATTTAACCGTGCGCGCTTTTTGCCCATCGCCAGCTGGGTAATCTTTCTCAAGGCCAATGAGTTTGTCGAAAGTGAGGTCGTAAAAATCGGCAACATTCTTTACCAACCCTTTTTCGAAGAGGATTTCGGTCTTTCCTTCGCCCAAAGAATCGATATTCATGGCCTTGCGGCTCACAAAGTGTTCTAACTTTCCTTTGATTTGTGGGGGACATTCGTCTTCATTGGGACATACCCATGCTGCCTCACCCTCGTTACGTGTCAGTTGCGTGTTGCACTCCGGACAAAACTCAGGGAAGTGGATGTCGATGGCGTGGCTGGGGCGCGCACTGAAATCAACTCCCACGATCTTGGGAATGATTTCTCCGCCTTTTTCAATATACACCCGGTCGCCCAGCTTTACAGCCAGTTGTTCGATGATATCGGCGTTATGCAACGAGGCTCGTTTTACTGTGGTTCCGGCCAGAAGCACGGGTTCCAGGTTAGCTACCGGAGTCACGGCACCCGTGCGCCCAACCTGAAAGGAGATGCTTTGAAGGGTGGTGGCCACCCGTTCGGCTTTAAATTTGTAAGCCACAGCCCATCGCGGCGATTTGGCCGTGAAACCCAATTGTTCCTGAACAGCGTAGTCGTTGATTTTAATCACTACTCCATCAATGTCGAACGGGAGGTTGTGCCTTTCCTGATCCCACTCGTTGATGAATGCCATGATGTCGTCAATGTTTTGGCATTTGGCAATAAACAAGGGGATGTTGAAACCCCATTCGCGGGCTTTCATAAGGTTGTCGTAATGGTTTTGGAACGGAAGATCGCCAATCAGGTGGTAAAGAAAACAATCCAATTTTCGATGGGCCACTTCAGCCGAATCCTGAAGTTTCAGGCTTCCTGCGGCAGCGTTGCGCGGGTTTGCAAACAGGGGCTCCCCGTCAATTTCCCGCTGACGGTTCAGGTTCTCAAACGAACGGGCTGGCATGAAGATTTCGCCTCTGATCTCGAACTCATCAGGGAAGTCGCCTTTCAATCTCAACGGGATTGAGTGAATGGTTTTCACGTTCTGAGTTACGTCGTCGCCACGGGTCCCGTCGCCCCGTGTTACAGCCTGTATCAGCCGTCCGCCGGAGTAACGAAGTCCGATGGCTACTCCGTCGTATTTCAATTCACAAATATACTCGGGTGACTGGCCAACAGCTTTTCTGATCCGCTGATTGAAATCTCTGATTTCTCCTTCTGAATAGGTGTTGGCAAGCGAAAGCATCGGGGTTGAGTGTTTTACGGTGGCAAATTCCTTGGTTATGGCGCCCCCTACACGTTGGGTGGGAGAATCGGGATGTGCCAGATCGGGGTAGCGCATTTCCAGTTGTTGAAGTTCGCTCAAAAGTTGATCGAATTCGTAATCAGAAATTTGCGGAGCGGCTTCCGCGTAATAAAGGTTGTTGTGGCGTTCTATCTCTCTGGAAAGCCAGTCTATTCGGATTTGTGCTTCTTCGTGAGTCATGGTTGGTGGTTTTCGGAGACTTTGTTGGGGAAGAACCTGGTGTTTCTGAAAACTACAATGGTTTCGTTGGCATTGTATGGGTTCATCCAATGCAATACCTTGTCGATAAACGAAGGCTCGATGGTTGTTTCATAAACCAGACCGGGCATTTGTTCTTTGGCTTGTCTAATTCTTTGGGGCATCTGTTCGTTGGCAAAGAACAAAACAAACCGTGGTTCAACGTGAGGCACTCTGGCCAGAAAGAACCTGAGGGTGTCGGCATTGTCGTGGTTGTTCATCTCCAGTTGATAGAACCATTGCCTGGAATAAAACATGGGCATTTGCTTGGGTGCATTGGTAGCGGTACCATCCAGCAACACGCATTTTAAAGGTTGGTATCGTGCCAGATATTCCATGCTTACCACACGGGCTTTCTTGCTGTACATGGTGGTGACGGGGAGCAGCAATAGTGTGTTGAGAATCCAGAAGAAGATCCAACAGCCTCGCAGCAGCCTGGGGTGGTGTAACCAGAAGTTGGATTTATCGCTGAAGGAGTACCAACCCACCGTGCCGGCAATCATGAGAAAGGGGAGGATAGGAAAAATGAAGCGTTCCTGCTTGTTGGGGAACCAAGAGTGGAAAAGTAAAAACAATACGGTTGGAAGGCTTATTAGCAACAAGCGCCTGAAACGGGCAATCGTACCAAACATAAGGAAGAAGCCGATGGGGGGAATGAAGATTCCCGCTACAAGCAACAAATAATTGTACCACTCGCCGGTGAAATAGGTGTAGGCATTGGCCTGGTTGTACCTGATGTATTCTCCCAACTCGGCAAATGGGCGTCCCCATATATACAGATCTATTCCTCCCTGAACCAAGCCAACTCCTCCAAGGAAGGCTATGCCATAGGCCAAACCTTGTTTCCATCGCCAGGTTAGCAACAAAGCCAGGCCCAATCCAAAAGAGAAAAACAGGGTTTGGAAACGGGTTGAAAAAGCCAGCGAAGCCAAAAGACCTGATACAATTGCACTCACGATTGGCCTTCGATCGTTACGGATCAGGAGCCAGACAGCCAGAATCAGAAATGGGATGCAGGCTGTTTCTACCAGATTTCTGACCGATGACCAGGGGATAAACCAATAAAGAGCCAGCAACAAACCCGTGGTGTTGGCTGCCTGACGCGATCCGTAATGGTGGGCAACGCGATACCCAAATACTACGATAACCAACGACCATGCAGCATGAATTGCTCTGATAACCAGCATTATTGCCCAAGGTGCTGTCATCCCTGCCCCTTTGAGAAGCGATAAAATAATGTAATGAAGTCCCACGTAGAAGAAGCTATGACCCGATGGAACCTGGTCGGGATTACCCATCGGAAGCCAGTGGTTGTAGTTGTATCCTTCTGTCCAGGCCGCGGCAGGCTCTATTACCAGAAAATGGTCGTCGAACATCCCGAAACCCTTGGCGAAAAAAGTGGCTACAATCCTTGATGCAACTGCTACCAGCATGATAACCGTGAGCGGTTTGTCATACCAGATTTTACGGATAGAATTCATAAACCAATCCTTACAATGGGCTATAAATCAAAGTAAATCTTTCCGTAATCAACAGGGTTGAGACACATCACCGGGATTTGGGCTGTGTTGAACATGATTTTTTCTGACCAGGTATTGAAGAAGAAACCGGGTGTCTCGCCGTCGGCAAGGCTCATTACCAGAATCAAATCGGCCTCTTCGGCTACCGAAAACTGGATAACGTTGGCCGCGAAATCGCCTTCATCGGAGCGTGACAACCTGAACTGTGCTCCGTTGCGCCGGAGTTCATCCATGATTTGTTGGGTTTTTACCTCGAGTTGTCCCCTGAGGCCTGAATCTTCTTCGTGGTCCTGAAAGAGGAGCAGGGTGGCTCCAAATCTTTTTTGAAGTCCCAGAGCCAATTTTACCTTTTGACGTACCTCCATATCGTTGGAAATGGGAAACACGATGCGGTGGTATCCATCGTTAAAACGCCTTTGCTGAACAACCAAAACAGGTACAGGCGAATCGGTTACCACGCGCAGGGCGTTGCTCCCCATCAGGCGCTGGAAGCCGGTTTTTCCATGTGTGGCCATTACCATCAGGTTGGCTTTCATCTCGGTAAGCACAGTTCCCAGACTCGAAAAAATATCGCCTTCTCGAAGATGGGTGCTCACTTCAATGGAATAGCTTTCGGCCAACTGACGAGCCTGAGCTGTGAGTTTGGTGTCAAGAACTTTCTCGTCGAAATTATTGCTTTTGAGCCAATTACGGGTATTTCGATCGATGATGTGAACCAGGCAAACGGTCAGGTTGAGTTGTTTGGCAATTCCGGCTGCATGTGCGGCGGCATTGGCGCATACTTCTGAGAAATCGGTGGGAACAACAATCAGATCGTTGTAAGTAAAGCGGTTTGTGGTGTCCATTCGGCGAAATTTATTGGTGGGTATAAGGTTATCAAAGGATGAGTAAGGCTGATTATCTGTGATCTAACAGAATTTTGATTTGCTCCAAATTGTTTTGCTTGCCCTCTTCCCTCAAACGAAGGTTGGTAGCGGTGTAGTAGCGGTGTTCTTCGATGAACTTAATCTGCAGTTCATACCATTGTTTCAACGTGGTTCGGTTGATGCCCATGTTGTTCCACTCGAAGCGCAAGCGGTGGGCTATCATGAAAAAATCTTCGCGTCCCAGATAATCAAGGTCGGCATCGCAGAGGATCTTTTCTCCTATTTCTGAGGCTGACTGGGGCAACTGTGTGGTGAGGATCATCTTGCAGATGTAATCCATTTCGCTGTCAGTGTAATTAAACTGCGGCAGCCACAGTTTCACCAGACCGCAGGCAGCTTCTTCATGTCCGCGGTAGGTTTTCAACATGCCGGCATCGTGCATTAAAGCCGCGGTTTTTAAGGCTGTCAGGGTGGTGGTATCCAGTTTCTCTGACTGTCCGATCCTGATGACAGACCTGTACACATCCATCACATGTTCCATATTGTGATAGAACAGGTTGGTAGGCAGCCCGGTTCTTAACTGGTCGAGAATAAAAGTGCTTGCGCGTTCAAAATCCATGTCAACAGAGGGTTTTCTTAATGGTTGGGTAAAATTAGAAAGAAATTGCGAGTAGCACAGTTTTTCCTGTAGATTTTCAAAAAAAAAGTATCTTTGCACCGTTGTTTTCGCGGGAATAGCTCAGTTGGCAGAGCGAAAGCTTCCCAAGCTTTAGGTCGCGGGTTCGAACCCCGTTTCCCGCTCAAAATCAAAAAGGCGGTTGGTAAACACCAACCGCCTTTTTGATTGCATCCCGTTTTCTAATTCCACATAAGGTGCCCCTTTGATGCAGGTTTCTGCTGTTTTTTGGAACTTTTTAACTTACAACGAAAAAATTTGGTAAGAATCTTCTCCGGTACGTTTGAAATACAATCTTATGCCCTCGTATTCAAAAATATAAAAACCTGGAATGTCCTGTCCGGCAAATAAAAAACCGCGGCTTTCCAGTTGCCCCCTGGTAAAGGAAATGTTACGGGGAAGAAGTTCTTTGTATCTGCTATTCAATTTTTTACGTGTTATTTCTTCGGGTGAATGAAGTTTTTTTAAAAAAATCGTGCAAAGGTAGATCATTTTTTTCTGGTGCTATGGGGTGATAATGAAAATTTTCTGAAATTTGCCGGATAATTAATCACCATGAAAATTGTAGCCGATATACGGATACCCTTCTTGCGGGAAGGGGTTGAGTCGGTGGGAGAACTCACCCTCGTGGAGGCTGGCGAGATAGAGCCTCCGGCGGTGGACGATGCCGATGTGCTTTTTGTAAGAACGCGCACAAGATGCGACGAAAACTTGTTGAAAAACAGCAAAGTAAAATTTATCGGATCTGCTACCATTGGTTTCGATCACATCGATACCCAATGGTGCGAAAGTCGGGGTATTCAATGGACCAACGCCCCTGGTTGCAACTCTGCTTCTGTGGTTCAGTACATTGCCTCAGCTTTCGCCTGGCTGCACCACCATTCGGGTTTCGACCCCGATGGTCTTACCATCGGAATTGTCGGGGTGGGACAGGTGGGTAGCCGGGTGGCCTCGCTGGCCCGTATGCTTGGAATGGAAGTGCTTCTCTGTGATCCGCCCCGTGAAGAGGCCGGCGACGACGAGAAGTTTGTTTCGCTGGCCGAAATTGCCGAGAAGGCCGACGTGGTCACGCTACACACCCCGCTCACTTCTCAGGGCGATCATCCTACTTACCATCTTATCGATGCCTCGTGGTTCGACACAGCTTCCAAAGCCCAACTTTTTATCAACACTTCGCGGGGTGAGGTGGTTGACACTATTGCTCTGCGCAACTGGCTCTCCAACAACCCATCAGTAATGTCAGTTATCGATGTCTGGGAAAATGAACCCGAACCTGATTTGCAACTGATGCAGTTGGTTACCATTGCTACTCCTCACGTGGCAGGTTACTCCCTCGACGGTAAGGCAAACGGCACTGCCCAGGTGGTTAATGCTATGAGAAGCCATTTCAAACGGGGTAACTTCTCCCGATGGTACCCCGCTCAATTACCACAGCCTGAGCAACCTTTGCTGTATATCGATTGCGATGACCTTACTGACAACGAGGTGTGTTTCAAAGCGTTTTTACACTCCTACGATATCAGTCGCGACGATTTTCACTTGCGCCACGACCCTTCTTCCTTTGAGCACTATAGGGCTGAATATCCCTTGCGCAGAGAGTGGAATGCTTTTACCCTCAGGCTTCGCGACTCTGATTCCGCTCTCAGGTCGCTGCTGAAAAAGCTGGGTTTTGTCCTTAAAAAAATCTGAAACAAATTGTTTTCTTTTCCCTTTGCCGGCTTCGCAATGCCTGGGTCAGAAATCCAGGTATTGCTGAAAGAGAACCTGTAGAAACGCGTAACCTTCCTTTTTAATCTCCTCAGCCCGGTCAGGTGGCAGGTTGGTGTAATACTCGCGCCTGAACGACATCTCTTCAATGAAGCAGGCATCGGGTTTCAGCCAGCCCAGGTCGCCGTTGTCGCGCACGTGGTAGGCAAAGGGTTTGTAGCATTTGTTCAGTACATTTCTGCTCCATTGAAAGGTTGTGTCGTTGATGTTGAGTTGCTTCAGCAAGGTAACCGCAAGGTCGGTCTGGCTTGCCAAATCTTTGAATTGTTTCCCCCGCCATTCAGGCCTGATGGCTCCCCCGAGCCACAGCATGGGTATGTGGTTGTATTGAAAGGTTTTTGGGTCGTAGTTGCGGTAAGAGTTGTGGCTGTGATCGGCTATTAAAACAAACAACGTGTTGTTGTACCAGGGTTTTGTACGGGCTTCCGCGAAAAACCGTCCCAGGCACCAATCGGTATAATAGGCTGAATTGATGTAGTTTTTTTCGTTACCACCCCAGTTCAGTTTCTCCTCCATGGGTTGGTCGTAGGGTGAATGGGTGCTGAGGGTAAACAACGCGCTGAAAAAAGGTGGCGGGGTTTTGTCGATATCGTTCAGAAGATGGTCGAGGGTGTATTGATCGTGTATTCCCAGTTTTCCACGGGGCAACGAGTCATCAAAATCGTCCATTTCGGTGATATGGTTGAACCCTGTAAACATCATGTAGCTTTTGATGTTGCCATAGATTAGTTGCCCCCCGAAATAGAAGGAGGTGGTGTAGCCTGCCTGGTTCATCTGTTTTGGCAGTGAAGCCAGTTTGTGGTATTTATCGGGTTGAACGGTGATGGAGGTATAAGGGTGGGGCGGAAAACCACTGAAAATGGCTGCCATCCCTTGCTCCGACCGGCTGCCACCAGCATAAACCCTGGTGAACAGCAGCCCTTCGCTTTCAAGTTTTTTGAATTCGGGTGTTATGCCCGGTTCCCCTCCCAACGATTCAATCAGATCGGCCGACCAGCTTTCGAGGATGATGAGAACTATATTGGGGCGTTTTGTGGTAAGGATGGTGGAGGTTGAATCGCAAGCGGGAGTGAAGAGTTTTTTAACGATGGCTTCGGCTTCATGCCGGGGCATCAATAGGTAGGGATTCTTGTTGAGGAATGTCCGGTTCTCGAAAATGCTGATGTAGAGGTTGAAGGCTGTGTTGACGGATGCCGCGTTCAGCACCTCGTGTTGTGAGTAGTACGATTGGCTTTGATTGATGGGTATCTCCTGGATTCCTCCGCGAGCTCCCAGTGCAACAGGGGGCGCGGTTGCAAGCAAAAAGACCAGTGGGT
>JAQVCV010000021.1 GCA_028689615.1 Bacteroidales bacterium
TCAAAGCCATTGATCCCGACGATGTTCCCGAGGGTCACGACTGGAAAGAAGGGTTAAACCCCGACTCCCTGAAAGTTGTGACAGCCAAGGCAGAGCCTTCACTCACTGAAGTGAGCCCCTGGCAACATTTCCAATTTGAACGGGTTGGCTATTTCAATGTTGACCCCGATACACAGCCTGGGACCGTGGTGTTTAACCGCACTGTGGCCTTGAAAGATACCTGGGCTAAAGTGGCAGGCGAATAGCCCCGCGAACTGCTTCCCCAAAAAACGAAACGTGCTGAAATCAATTGATTTCAGCACGTTTCGTTTTTCCCGGGATTCTATCACGTAAGCACACTCTCCAATTCAGCCTTCCATTTCAAAAACCCGTCAACCAAATCGCTGTAGTCGTGATAAATGCGGTGGTACTGGTCGGAAGCAGTGCTGATGTAGGCTGTTTTGCCCTGCACCTTCACCACGTTGATAATATCTTCAATTTTGCGCAGCATCAGTCGGGCCTTTTCACGATCCTGCGGGATGTGCCACACGTAGGTGGCCTCCTCGGTGTCGAGGGTTTCCCACACCAGATGGTAATCGCGATCGCCAGAAAGAAGGAAGATAAACGAGAAGGGACGAAGGATGAAACGCAACCGCATCACCTTGTGCTGATGACGGTCGGAGAGGTAGCGCAGGTTGCGGTAGTGTTTGGTACCCGAAATCTTAAGCAGGTCGTTCATCAGATCAAAATCGTTGTCGTAGAAGGCCCGCCCCTTCATCCCTTTTTCGGTAAGCGCATCGAAAAGTTGGTCGCTGGTAAAGAGCGACTTGTCAACATCCAAGTGCAATTTACGGCGGGTAAAATCGCCCACGAACTCAAACTTAACGCTGTCGATCATCTGACGGTTGATGCGGGCAATCTCGGCCGACCATGCCTCGCACTTCACGATGCGCGTACCCTGCACCTCGAAACGCACCTCGACCGTGATGCGCTTGGTTCCCAACACGTTGGCGAAGTAATTCTTCACTGCATCAAACTCCTCGCGCAAATCGTGGTTGCTTATGGTTACCTCGGTATTGATTCCCAGAGGCTTCAGAAAATAATCGAGGGCCACGCACCCCAGCTTGAAGCGGATGTTTTTTACCCACACCGAAAAAGTATCGCTGAACACGCGCAGGGGTTCCTGCTTTGGCGTTGGCTCATTCGGGTAACTATCAGGGTGATCGGAAAATTGCAGCGGCGGATCAGGCAACGGAAAAGTATCGGGAGAAATGGAAAGATCGGGACGTGCCGATGGCTGGGGCAATTCTGGTTGGTTTAAAAATTCTGAACCATCGCCAGCGCCGTGACGTGCCGGAAGTGTACGCAGCAACTCGAACGTTTTCAGGGCTCTAAACCCGATGGTTTCGATTACCTCGCACCACGCGTCGTTCGGATACCCATCGTCGGGAATGGGCTGCACACCCGTGTTGTAGCTCAACACCTCCACGAAAGCATGGTTGGTGTTGTAGTCGATGTTGATTACCTGCACCTTCCACCACGCCGTACCTTCAATTGCCGTGATGTGTTGCGGCAGCTTTAGCGCCGAAAACGGCAACCATTTGCTATCGGTAAGCCACACACGATCGTGATCGAAAAGAAGTATCAGGGAGGGTTGAGACATGGGTGGAGCTATATTCAATGGTCGTTTACGAGCTTGATGGGGTAACGGTTACACGGTGGTTTAAAGCACCGAGCCTCACAGAGTAAAACCAACAAACCCTTCTCAATATCAGCCTACGAACCCTGATTGAACAACATCTGTTTTTAATACACTCTAAGTCAGGCCTTAGCTTATTACAATAAGCCATTTTACCTATCAGGTATCTCATTGCTGTTGATTTACCGGCAGGGCGAAGGCCAACAATCACAGGGGCTTGCCGCTTCAGAAAATGAGCTGCTAATCGATTGTATATCTTTCGTATAATCAATATACAAGATCATTTGTACAGAAACCCGACAAAAAAACCCAACAATTTGCACAATCTTGTACAAATTATCCCAATGCACACTAAAGCACTCATTCTAAACACTTTTCCAAACTATACAAAGCAATGGACACCAAAGCAAACTGTAGGAAAATCCAGCAAAAAAACCTACCTTTGCATGTTCCTAAAACTATAGTTAATAAATTGAATATGAGCGACGAAGAAAAAAGTTTACTGGCAGCCGAGACCTATACCGCCGATAACATCCAGGTGCTTGAAGGTCTGGAAGCCGTCAGGAAACGTCCGGCCATGTACATTGGCGACATCAGCACCAAGGGGTTGCACCACTTGGTGTATGAAGTTGTTGACAATTCGATTGATGAAGCTTTGGCCGGTTATTGCAGCCAGATTACGGTAACGATTCATTCGAACAATGCCATATCAGTGCGCGACAACGGGCGAGGCATCCCGGTTGATATGCACGAGAAAGAGAAGCGGTCGGCACTGGAGGTGGTAATGACTGTTTTGCATGCCGGTGGCAAATTCGACAAAGGCTCCTACAAGGTATCAGGAGGCTTGCATGGTGTGGGGGTTTCGTGCGTGAACGCCCTCTCTTCAACCTTGCAGGTGAAAGTTTACCGCGACGGGAAGATCTATTTTCAGCAATACCATGCCGGCAAACCCGTTGAAGCGGTTAAGGTCAGCGGAGAGACTGCCACCACGGGTACCGAGGTCTATTTCGAGCCCGACGCCACCATATTCACCACCACAACCTATGATTTCGAGGTTCTGGCAGGTCGTATGCGCGAACTGGCCTACCTCAACAAAGGGATTCGCATCTTCCTTACCGACGAAAGAGTTGTTCAGGACGACGGGACCCAGCTTCGTACAGAATTTTACTCCGAGAACGGCCTTATAGATTTCATCAACTACCTGGATGAAACGCGCGAAAAGCTTATCCCGGAACCCATTTACCTCGAAGGGGAGCGCAACAACACCCCTGTTGAACTGGTGATGCAATACAACACCTCGTTCAGCGAGAACCTCCACGCCTACGTGAACAACATCAACACCCACGAAGGCGGCACCCATCTGGCAGGCTTCCGTCGCGGCCTCACCCGCACCCTGAAAGCTTATGCCGAAAAATCGGGGATGCTCAAAAACCTCAAGTTCGACATCTCCGGCGACGACTTCCGCGAAGGGCTCACTGCCATCATCAGCGTGAAGGTGGCTGAGCCCCAGTTTGAAGGACAAACCAAAACCAAGTTGGGAAACAGCGAGGTGATGGGCATTGTTGACATTCTGGTAAGCGACGTGCTGAACAACTACCTGGAAGAACACCCCAAAGAGGCCCGCACCATTGTAAACAAGGTGATTCTGGCCGCCACCGCCCGTCACGCCGCCCGCAAAGCACGCGAACTTGTGCAACGTAAAAACGTGCTGTCAGGATCAGGATTGCCGGGCAAGCTCGCCGACTGCTCGGAGCGCGATGCAGCGATGGCCGAACTTTATCTGGTAGAGGGCGATTCGGCAGGCGGTACAGCCAAACAAGGACGCGATCGCAAATTCCAGGCAATACTCCCCCTGCGCGGAAAAATCCTTAACGTGGAAAAAGCCATGCAGCACAAAATATTCGAGAGCGAAGAGATCAAAAACATCTTCACTGCCCTGGGCGTCCACATCGGAACCGAAGACGACTCCAAAGCCCTCAACCTCGAAAAACTGCGCTACCATAAAATTGTGATCATGACCGATGCCGATGTGGACGGAAGCCACATCGCCACCCTCATCCTCACCTTCTTCTTCCGCTACATGCGCGAACTCATCGACAACGGCTACGTGTATATCGCAACACCGCCCCTCTACCTGGTTAAAAAAGGGAACACCGAACGCTATTGCTGGACAGAAGAAGAGCGCCAGGCGCTGGTGGGCGAACTCTCGAAAGATGGCACCGAACGGGGTATCCACATCCAACGATACAAAGGTCTGGGTGAAATGAACGCCGAGCAACTCTGGAGCACCACCATGGACCCGGCCCGTCGCACATTACGCAGGGTGACCATCGAAAACGGAACCGAGGCCGACCGCATCTTCTCGATGCTTATGGGCGACGAGGTGCCTCCCCGCCGCGAATTCATCGAGAAAAACGCTAAATACGCCAGAATCGACGTGTAATACCGATTAAAACAAATCTTGAAAAAAGGGGGGAACACATGCTGTGCTCCCCCCTTTTTTTAACGCTGCATGAGCAAAAGCAGCAAATGAGCCGCGCTCCACGAAAAATGGGGTGCATTGAGCCCGGCCCCTGTTACCGGATGGTAATTTTCGTACAAAGGCTCGCCTTTGTCGTTAATGCCTGATGCGCCCAAAAGCAACTGATGCTGAAGACTATCAGCCAGTTCATTTAATCCGTAACGCCTCAATCCGGCTAAGGCAAAATAAGCCTGATCGAGCCACACGGGTCCACGCCAATAACCCTTCTCAGGTGCAAATCCCGAGGCCCGGGCCTCGACAGAAGGGAAAGGCACCAGGGTGCGGAAGCGGTCGGGCTGGCCAACAAGAGCAGCCACGGCTTGAGCCTGGGCAGTATCGGCAACACCAGCCCACAAAGGGAGCCATCCCTCGGGGCTGGCCACAGAGACAAACGCACCCTTCTCACCGTACCGATCGAAGTAAAAACCCTCCTTTTCGTTCCACAAATATTTGTTGATCAGAACCTTCAGGCGATCAGCCGACTGCAACATGGCATCGGCCTCGTCAACCCTGCCTGCAACCGACAACAACCTGGCAAGGAAAACCTTCTCGGCATACAGAAATCCGTTTAAATCAGGCGATTCCTGCTTCATGCACCAAGCCCCGTTACCCGATTTCACCAATTCGGCCTGATCAAACCTTATGGCATTATCCATTCCACTCTCCCAATTGGCTGCTTCGAGGGTGCCATCGGTCGAACCCCACGAACAAAGGCCGTTACCATCGGCATCGCGGTGCAAAAACCACCATTGGTGATAGTGCAACAATTGTGGAAGCATCTGTTTCACAAACGATTTATCGCCCGTGGCTTCATACACTTCGTTCACGGCCCAGGCAGCCAGAGGAGGCTTGGTGTCGCGGAAATTATCGTCGGCACTGTTTTCATAAATCACATCAGGAACCATGCCTGCTGAATCCTGCCGACTGAAAAGAAGCCTGATCTGTTCGCGAGCCAGCGCAGGGTGAAACCAGGCACAGGCAGCAGCCTGCTTCCACGAATCCCACGCCCAAAAGCCATAAAAACCACGATAAAACGATGAAGGAAACACCCCGGCATGGAGAAGAGTTCCCTGCTTCATGCGCCAGTTGGTTACAAGGGTTTGAACACTCTTTACAGCCACCAGCATGGCCGAAGCCGAATCGGACGCGGGCTTCAAACGGCTGGCAACCTGCGACAGATACCCCTTCCATCGTCGCTGGCAGTTGTCGAAAGCCGAAGCCGGGTTTTCGAGCAACTCGTTCACCGCGAAAAGCCCCTGGGCAGTTTCATCGGGCGATTGAAAAAAACTAATGGCCACAACATAACTCACGAAAGCCTTGGGAGACAGTTGCACGGCATTCAGTTCAAGGCTGAAGGTTGAGTCGTTGGGTAATTGATACGAAGCCTCATCCGATAATCGAAGAGTAACAATACGCGACTCTGCCTTGTCGGAAAGCCAAACCCCGTCTTCGCGAAGTGAAGCAGCAAGCGTGTTGGCAAACAAACACCCCTGCCACGAAGGGACAAAACTTACAGCGGCAGAGCCCGTGTTGATGAGGGTGGCCCTTATCAATGCTGTATTTCCAGAAGCAAACACCAACTCCATCCTACCCTGCATTCCGGCCACCCTGAACGATTGTTCGAGCCTCCCTGGCAAACTGTGAGCCTCGCCGTTGGCAGCCCCCAGCGTTTTTCCCGATTTTGGATCGAGCAGGGTAAACCTTATCAGCCTGTTGCTTATCCAACCCGGATTGTTGTTCATGAGCCACGGACCGGTAAAAGCCCCGCAATAAGAGTCGTCGGTATCGTAAGGCAAACCGAAGCCAAACCACGCACCCTGATCGGCCATAAAAGCACCGGCAGGAGAAGCGGGCGATGAAGGTGTGTAATGCAGGTTGAGCACATCGGGCCAGGCCTGAGGCACAAGTTGCCCCTTTAGCGAAACTGTTTGAAATGACACTGACAACATGAGCAGCAGGACAACGATTCTGAAAGAGTTTTTCATAGGGTGGTAGATTATCCGATGGGAATGTCGGTTGATGGATATTTCTGACGGGTAAACAAAACTTTAGAGGTGAGAGCAAGGCCCAGCGTAAGCGTTCCCACCCTGCCAATAAACATCGAAAGGATCAGGATACACCGCCCGGCGTCGCTCATCTGGGCAGTAATTCCGGTTGACAAGCCAACGGTAGCGAATGCCGAAACCTCTTCAAACAGAACCCTGATGAAGGCAATCCCGGGATCGGTGAAGGTGAGCAAAAAGGTAGAAATAAGTATGGTGGCCATGCTGAAAAACACCACCGTATAAGCCTTATCCAGAATCTCGAAAGAGATGTTGCGCCTGAACATTACCAGGTGCTTCTCGCGTCGGAGAGTTGCAATCGACGATCGAACCAGCACGGCAAACGTGGTGGTTTTAATTCCACCACCTGTTGAACCCGGTGATGCCCCTATGAACATCAGAAAAATAAAGAAGAGCCATATCGGCAGAGGCAACAAACCAACATCAACCGTGTTGAAACCGGCTGTTCGGGTAGAAACCGATTGAAAAAAGGCGGCCATCAACCTTTGCCCCCACGACAGATTTTCGGTAGCCAAATTGACCGGAGTTATTAAAAACACAACCATTCCGGCAAGGATCAAGGCGCCAGAAGTGAGAATCACAATTTTTGAAGATGTTTCGATACGACGCCAGGGGTGCTTCCATCGAAAGTAGATGCTGCGTGGCGAGAAAACATCCTGAAGCACAAGAAATCCCAAACCACCAGCAATGATGAGCAAAGCAACAACCAAATGCGACACCCATATTGAACCAACCACGCTACCAGCAAGACTATCGGAGAACAGCGCGAAACCAGCGTTGTTAAACGCCGAAACTGAGTGAAAAACAGCATAAAAAATCTTCTCACCCACCGCCATAGCTCCAAGATGGGCATCCCATGACCAATAGATCAGGGCAGCACCTGTGGCCTCTATCAAAAAACTGTAGAGCACGATGCGACGCAACAAACTTCGGGTATTGGCCAGCTTGTCGGTACTCAGCAGATCTTTCATCAACGACTGGTACTTCAGCCCCCCAAGGCTTTTATAGAAACTGGTGAAGAAGGTTGCAAACGAGATGATGTTGATACCACCCAACTGAATTAAAAGCATAATAACTACCTGCCCTCTGGTGGTAAAAAAGGTAGCAGTGTCAACCACAGCCAGTCCGGTCACGCAGCAGGCACTGGTTGATGTAAAGAAAGCATCCAGAAACCTGATGGAACCTGTAACCGTCATGCGAGGCATCATCAACAAAAAAGCGCCACTCAGAATCAAGACCACAAACGACAAGGTGAGCAAGCCTGCCGGGCCTATATGCACCCTGTCGAGCCTTGAGGCCAGCCGTGCAAGTTCAACCAACAGAATTATCAAAAAATAGAACTGAACAAAAATGATATAAACTGCCGGCAGCAAGGGCAGATTAAGCCTCACAAAAGCAGCGTCAACCAGATTCTGGCCATAAAACAACCGCAGGGCTCCCGAGACAACCACAACCAACATCAGCGCACCCTCGAACCAGGTGCGTCGCATAAACTCCAGTGGACGAAACTCAGTAAAAACAGTAAGAACATACTTCAACACATAGAAAGCTAGTGAGGAGTGAATAACCCCCATTGCTACACGCGACAGAAGCGGATCGGGGAAAAAACCAAAGGTGTAAAGGATGGAAGCTACCCCGGCCAACCCGACAGGAAGGCTGCTCCACCGCAAAAAATATTGAATCGATTGCCTGCGACTGTAGAGCCACAGTTGAACCCACTCACGAAACCGCAGATACAGGTTGCGCAACATAAGCCTGTGTATCAGGAGTTGATATCGATAAACCGCTGAATATCACTTCTGGTGCCAAAGAGCACCAGGTGGTCGGTTTCAAGAATCACGGTTTTTGACTCGGGAACACCGGCAACATGGTAGGTTGGTTCGGCTCCCTTAACTGCATTTTTTGTGTCCTCCATTTTAAGGGTGACCAAACTAAGGCGATACCGGTCGCGCATATCCAGATCGCCAATGGTGCGCCCCACCACTTTGGGCGGGGTAAGCACTTCAGCAATGCGATAGTTATCGGGCAATTGCAGATAAGATATGAGCGATGGCATGAGAAGCCTTTCAGCTACAACTGAACCCACCTCCTCTTCGGGCATCAGTATTTCGGAAACGCCAAGTTTCTCCAGAATCAGCCTCTGGTTGTTGCCAGCGGCTCTGGCCATGATTCGTTTCACCCCCAGTTCCAGACATTGAGCAATTACCAGCAGACGCTGCTCGAAATCCTGACCAATGGCCACCACCACAGCATCAAACTTATCAATCTCCTGAGCGCGAAGGGCTCGCGGATCGGTTGCATCCAATGCCACACAGTACGCCACGTCGTCAGCAATAGCCTCGATGGTGGCGGCGCTGCTATCGATAGCCAGCACCTCGGCCCCTTTGCGGGTTAGGCTTCGGGCTATGGCTCCCCCAAAATCACCAATGCCTATCACGGCAATTTTTCTTGTTCCCATGGTTCATGTATAGTTCAATGCAAAGGTAACACGATTTCATATCCCAACAGACTTACCCTCGCCTATCCATCAGGCCTCTCTCCTCAAATTTGTTGATTTATTGGTATGGGTACAAAGATATTTCGTAATATTGAGTTTTTTTAAAAGTGAGAGAAAAATGTGTAGGAAGCAGATGGGAACCCAAAAAAAGATTGTTTTTAATACGCTTATTCTGTTGCTGTTAACTTTGACCAGGGTTGCAGAGGGACAAGAGTTTATGTTCAAGCAATACACAGTTGCCGACGGGTTGGTTCAGATGCAGGTGAACTCTCTGTTTGAAGACAGCCGCGGCTACCTGTGGGTGTGCACACGTGCCGGAGTAAGCCGGTTCGACGGGTATGAGTTTAAAAACTATACCAAACGTGAAGGGCTGGGTGAGACATTTTGTTACGGCGCGCAAGAGGACAAACATGGTATCATTTGGATAACACACCCAACAGGAATCTCCGCTATATCCAGCGACAAGGTGGTTTATTACAAACCCTGGGGGAATGACCAGATGTTTTTTTGGGAATTAGGATACAACAAAGAAAAGGATCATTTTATATTTGCTGGTTACAATACCACCGATAATTTGATAAAAAAAATATACCACGTCTCAAGAGATTCTGGCTTTAATGACGTTACAAATCAATACCAAAAATTGATTGCCGCAGCTAACGACAGAGAGAAAACCGGAACGTTTCATCTTAAATACGACAATAAGAATCAGCTTATCTATGTTATAACATCCCGAAAAATCTATGCCTTCAATTTCGATGGCTCATTGCTTAAACAACACAAAATAGATGCTTTAGACGCTTTTGAAGTTACATCAACCAAGCTAATTTCCGACCTTAGGGGGAATCTGTACACGACATCGGTTGATACCATCAAAAAAATCCTTTCTCATGGCACTCGGGAATTCTTTACTGAACTTACTGTCTCCCCTTTTGATTCGCTATCGATTGCCAAAGATAATCAAAACAAAATATATTTTAAAACCGTCAGCTCATCAACCTTTCAAAAAACTGCAACTTCTATTGATCATTTCATTTTTCCCTATTTTACGAAAAACGGCACCCTGTGGCTTGGCACTGACGGAGGAGGCCTTTACAAAGTGCTGTCAACAACCCTGCTAAGCTACCGGCCTGCCGAAGGGGGGATGCTTCCCTACGTGTGGAACCTGGCAGAAACCGACGAAGGGATGCTGTTTGGCTCTGTTGATGGCGAAGCCGTATTGCTTGAAAACCACTCGACCTTTCAAAAAATTAATACCAGCAATTTTAAAAGTGGAATAGGTCGTGTCCTCTACGACAAAATAATGTTCTATTTCGGATCCATCAACAATTTCGGGGGATACACGATGATGTCGGTATCGCACCGGATTGTAATGGGATATAAAAACAGGAAATTCGTGAACCTGACCGACGAGCTTTCGTCGGACGGGTATTGCATGATTGAAGACAAAACCCGCCACAAGGCGGTGGTAGGCAGCAACAGAGGGCTGGTCGTATTCAACGAAGATATGAGCCACGAGTTGTGGGAAGGCGTTCCGAAAAACCAGGGGCAAGTGCTCTCGGTGAGCATCGACAAAAGCAACCGTTATTGGGTAGGCAACAGCCATGGCATGGCAATATTCGAGAATGGGAAAATCAGCCAGTTTCCCAACAAGGAAATAGACTGGAACATGGGTGCACGCGCACAGTTGCGCGACAGGTGGGGGAACCTGTGGATTGGCAACGATCTCGGACTGTTTCATTACCACGATCGGGGCAATCCGCGTCAGGTTGCACCCGATGTTGTAAACGCCATGGTGGTTTCGCTTGCCGAAGCTCCCGAGGGATACCTTTTGGTCGGGACCCTGAAAGGACTGGTGCTGCTCGATCTGAAGAGGTTCTACAATCAGCATATTGAACAAACCATCTTTCTGAACGAAAGCATGGGATTTGGCGGCACCGAAAGCGCACAAAACTGCCTTTTCCGCGATTCAAAAGGATTCTATTGGATTCCCACCCCCGACAGGGTTATAAAATTTGATTTGAAGGGCTTTCTTCGAGACTCCGTGAACATACCCGAGGTGGTGATTGAAAGGCCCGAAGTGCTGCAAGCTGACATGAAATGGATTGCAGAAGGCAACAGCGACAGCGAAACAGGAGCTATGCTTTTTGACCACAACCAGACAAATCTTAGGTTCCATTTCACAGCCCTAAAAACCAAATATACCGAAAACACACGCTACCGGCATAAACTCGATGGCAACGATGCCGATTGGTCGGAATGGAGCACAGAAAGAAATGCAGTTTACACCAACCTGAAACCGGGCGAATATACCTTGCTGGCCGAAGCCATGAACCCGTTCAATAAAAAATCGGCTACAGCGTCTGTTACCGTTATAATTGCTGCTGCATGGTACCAGACACTCCTTTTCAAAGCCCTGGTGGCCTTGACCCTGACAGCTCTGGTGGTTGGAATAACCCTCTATTACAACAACATGGCACGACACAAAAAACTGATGGCCAAAGAAACAGAGCGGGTAATTGCCCGGCTTCAGCTCAAAGCGGTGCAAAACCAAATGGATCCGCATTTTATTTTCAATGCACTCAATTCTATTGGAGCTTCGGTTTTTCACAGATCAAAAGATGAAACTTACAGCTTCATCCAACGTTTTGCCAGACTTATCCGAATCACCCTCGATAATTCAGAACGTCTTATCCGACCTGTTGAGAGAGAAATAGACTTCGTGAAAAATTATCTCGACATAGAGATTATGCGTTTTGGCGACAAAATTTCGTATGAGTTGAATGTTGACGAAAAGGTAAATCCATCGCGCCTGGTACCTAAAATGATAGTTTACAACTGGGTGGAAAATGCCATCAAACATGGCATCGGCAACAAAACCTCCAATGGACTGATAACCATCGACATCTCTCAATCACCAACCGCGCTGCTGATTCGTGTAACCGACGATGGGGTAGGACGGGCAGCGGCATCGGGTTTCAGTTCGGGCACACGCAAAGGAGAAAACATGCTCAAGGAGATGATAACCACCTTTAATCGGTTTTCACCCGACCCCATAACCGTTGAGATACGCAACCTGAATCCTGACAACGATCAAAACCCGGGAACAGAAGTGCTGGTGGTCATTCCCAATAGTTTTAAAGGGCAATTAGGTTGAGTTGACAGGAATGGCTACTTCAATTTCAAAAAATCGCCATCCACAATCAGCAACTTCACCCCTTCGGTGGTCGATGAGCGGTGTGAACTTAGCTCATCCGAAACAACATACGTCATTCCTTGTGTAAGATGAAACCGTTCGCCAGTAGCGAGTTCACTTACGAATGACCCGCTCAGGCAATGGACGATATGCCCCTTCAAACACCAATGATCGGCCAGATAACCTGCCGAATATTCTACAATCCTGATGCGCAATCCGGGTAGTTGTACTGTTTGCCACCATGCCTTTCCGGTTTCTCCACTGTGTTCGGTACGAGCAACCTGTTGCCAATCAATGTTCTGATAAGGGATGTTCAACTCTGTGTTCATCACGATTAAAAATTAAATTGGCGGCAAAATTAAAATAAATTACACAGCTACCCGATTATCCGGAACCAACCACCTGGTAACAGCCGGTTTTAATTCTTTAGCAGCGTTTCGATAGCAACGAAGAAACATTTTGTTGCCGAAAAATCAACAACAGGCCAACACATCAGCATCGTTCCACGAGCGGGAATCGGGCCATCAGCTTACTACTCCCTCCCTACCCGCTCTATCGAAACCCTGTGCCGTGCAGGATCTTTCTTGAAATCGCTCACGCTTACCCCTGCAACATTCTTAAACTGAGTGCTGAGGTACTGCACGCTGCTGTAGCCCATCATAAAGGCAATCTCGCTCAGGGTAAGGTTGCCTTCCTGCAAAAGCTGCTTCACCCTTTCAATTTTATGATGAATGATGAATTTTTCCAGCGTAAGATTCTCCACGCGCGAAAAAAGCTGCGACATGTAGGGATACGACATATCGAACCTCTCGACCAGGTAATCGCTGTTGCGAACCATGGCATTGTAAGTTGAATAATACACCAGATCGATAACTGCTTGCTTGATTTGCATCACTATTCGCTGATCGCGGTCGAGCAACACAGGGAACCCCTCTTCCGACAAGAGTTGTTCCGCCTCTTTAATGCTTTGGGTTTTCGGATCGAAGGCCACCACAATTTCGCCCAATCGTGCCTCCGACAACAAAAATCCGGCATCGCGCAACAACATACCGATCAACCTCGTGCAACAGTCGCTTAACATATTGCCCAAAAACAACCGTTCGGTTTGCCAGGAATCAGGAACCTTGTTATTCAACATACTTTGCCATCGAAGCTAAACAGTGCTTCGACAGATAAAAGTACAAAAAAAAAAAAGAATCCCACAGAGGAAAAAAACAAAACTAAAGTCGCTGAAATTCAAACTTTGGAAACCCTTTTTCGCCCGAATTGCTGTAAAACCCGGTAAACCGGAGTTTGTAGTAAAACCCCTGCCTTTCGTGCAAAACATAAGTAACACCCTGGCGAACAACATAGTTAACATTGCCCGTAGTAACATCGCCCTGAACCTGTTTCCAATCGTAGCCCAAAGCATCAAGCTGGTTGGTGTAATTCAAAGTTGCGGCCTCATCGCGGTCGATTGATTGAAAGCGGTTTGAAGAGTCTTCTGCAACCTCTATCCTGAGCCTGTTGATCAATACGCCGGTAACCAGGTAAGGGTAAGCCTGGCCTTCGGAAGTATAGAGCAGTGTGGTGTATTGAGTAAAAAACAGATCCCAGGCTTCAGAAGCGGGGAACGGATCAACCTGCCGGCCGTTGTCGTCGAGCAACAGGCCTGTCAGATCGGTGAGGTCGGTTTTAAAAACCGTTACGACTTTAGGGTCGCTGTTGTTGAGTCGGGCGAAACGAATGGAATACCCATCGGGGCTCACACTGTCTATCACCAGTTTATAGATTCCACGAGACCGGCCAACCAGGTCAAGCCCCCTGTCGAGCACCATGACTTCCCGATGCGAAATTCCGGAAACGGTATCGAGCCAAACAGCCACAGCATTGGAGTCGGGGTTGCCATCCGATTTATCAAAAACCCATTTCAGGCCAGTGGTATCAGTTACAGCATCCCATTGGTTCGTACCGGTGTGAGCCACTTTCATGAAAACAGCTGTGTTGAGCCACACCCTCCAACCCTGTGGAGCAGCATCAAACAAAAGGTCGTAGTTGGTTTTGAGCTGTGGAGCCGATTGGGTTTCTTCCGATAAATCAAAAAACACCTGATTCTGATAATTTTGAGTCATGGGAATGGTGGCTTCAACCACCTCACTCCTGGGTTTGGGATCAACCTTATCGTCGTCTTTAAAACAAGAAGTCAGCATAAGCAGAAGCCCCAGTGCTAAAGGAAAGCGAAAGAAGTTCATGATCAATTCTTTTGAGAAATTTTAAACGAGCATTTGACGAACCAGGTTCGGCCCCAGGCTATAAGTTGCCCATTGCCTCCACCCGAATGCACCCCGCTGGTACCCCTGTCGGCATCAACAACCCTGACGTTGAAAAGGTTTTTAACACCAACAGCAACCGACAACCTGTTGTTAAAAAGCCCTTTGCTAACAGAGCCATCGAGCAAATGATACCCGTCAACAAAAGACTCGTAGAGATTACCGTTGGCGTCGATCTGAAGCTGTGGAAGCCGCCCCGTATATTTATACCAGGTGGTTAGCTGCACATTGCTCCGCAACCAGTGATAGGTAACCTCGCCGCTTACATCGGTAGTAAAGGTGTAATGTTGAAGCGATAAAGAGTTAGAACGACCTGTAACTCCAATTGCACCCGAAAGCGACAGCCGGGGAAAAAACCTCACGGTAGTCTGCAATTTACCACCCACCGTTCGGAACTTATCAACATTCACATAGGTAAAAAGCTGCTTCTCCTGCTCGGCCAGGGTAATGATGTTGTGAATATCGTTATAAAAGGCCGAAACAGAAGTACTCAACGCATAACGGCTTTTTTCTTTCGAGTATTGAAAGGAGAGGTTAAAATGGGTTGAGGTTTCGGCATCGAGCGTGCTGTTCCCCCTAATGTTGTGGTTTACATCCACGAAATAAAGGTAAAGCTCTTTAAGCGATGGGGCTCTGAAACCAGTTGCAGCACTTGCCCTCACAGCAATAAGATCGGCGGGCATCCATTTCAGGTTAACCGAATAAACTGGTGGGGAGTTGTAGCGTGAATTGTAGGCAAGGCGCAACCCGGGTTGTAATTCCAATACCGGATGTGGTGTAAAGAGCAACGAGGCAAAAGCAGCATAATCGCCTATGGATTGTTCATGGCCGTCGATCCGTTTGCCAGAGCCATCCTCGATATTCAGGTCAAAACCGGTCTGCCAATTCAGCCAATGGCGGTCGTTTTTACGGCTCCAGGTTCCTCTGAAGTTCCACATCCCAAAAACTGTTGTATCCTGATCATCAGCATTGGACGATAACACTTTATGAAGAGTAGTAAGGTCGTTGTACCAGGTGGTTTTTCGCCGGTCAAAACCCGACCACGCCGAGAGCAGAGAAAAAGAGTGATCAGATGTTGGCTGCCAGCTGATATCGTTTCGCACCACCCACCTTCGGGTAAGAAACTCCGAGTCGAAGGCATTTTCATAATACGGGGCTATCAGGTTGCCCCTGTTGAGCAATTTCTCGTCGAAAAACTGAACACTGGTTCTTGTTTTAAAGCTATGGCCTCCCCAAAACCACGAACCATCGGCAAAAACCTGTCGCTTGGGTTTCCACTGATCGGCACGCGAAGTATCGGGATCGGAATAACCACCAAAAAAATTCCGGCCACCGCTCACCTGCAGGGTGTGTTTGCCACTGCTGAAACCAGCTCCTCCATCAGCGTTGAAAACCCCCACCGACTCAGCATAAGCATTGGCCGATGCCCAGTACTTGTCGGTTTGATTCTGCCGGGTGATGATGTTCACCACACCTGCCAGGGCATTGCTACCATATACCACCGACATCGGCCCCTCGATGATCTCGACATGGTCGGCCTGGCCAAGGTTGAGCTGACCAAGGTCGATGTTCCCGTTCATCCGGCCTATGACAGGGATACCGTCAATTAAAAACTTCACGTTTTCGCCCGACAAACCCTGAACCGAGATGCTCGAGCCAAGCACCCCGTCGTTGGTGGTTCGTATGCCGGCTTCGCCGCGAAGCAAATCGCCCAGATTAGAAGCAGCTTTAGCTTCTATCTGTTTGCTGCTGATCACCCTCACCGCATAAATCGATTTATCAGCCCGTTGAGGTGTAAACTGCGCGGTTACAACCACCTCATCCATGGCAGTGGCTATTGGTTCGAGCTTCAAAACCTTGCTCTGCCGGCTGTTTATCGTGTCGTAGAGGGTCGAATATCCAACAAAAGAAACCGCCACCACACATCGCGAAGGGATAACACACGACGCCTCCCCTTGCAACCCAGTTACCACGTATTGCTTGAAGGTGCCTTGCTCGTTCTCGAAGCAAACATGGGCAAAGGCAACCGGCGAACCTGTGGTTGCATCAACAACTTTTACCACGGCGGGGCTGGCAACCTTTTGGGCAACCAGACCCCCCGGGTATAACATCAATACCAAAACAGGCAGTAAAAAAGGGACGAACAGCTTCATGAAATTTATCTGACAACCAGCCTTTGAGAAAACCTTTTCGCCCCTGATTCAAGGTTCAACAGATAAATGCCGGCGCGCAAACCAGCAGTTGACACCGTTTGCCTCCCTGTTGTGGTTTGCAGGCGCATCACATCACGTCCCGACAAATCGGTAATGCGCAACAACCCATCTTCATCAGTTTCAAAACTAAACGACCCCGCAGCAGGGTTTGGCCACACTGCCAATGCCTCACGAGCCCATTCGGCAATACCAGTTCCAGAAACCACCTGGCGGCTGAAATAAAATTTACCCGACGAAGAGCCAGAAAACCCGGTAAACCACACCTTTTGAATATTACCAGCCTTGGTGCTGTCGAAAAAGATCAACGAATCGGCCACAATGTAGGTAAAAGTTCCCATATCAAAGGTTTTCCAGTCCCAGCCAATCACTTCACGGGCTGTACTAAAGGGTTGCGCACTCCAGTCGGAATAATCGGGTGCAACAGGATAGAACCGGTTGGCAACCGATCCCACGTTGTTGAGAACCCCTGTTACAGGATAGGGAGTAGTTCCGCCATAAAGCCCCATATACTTGGTAAAGAGCAGATCCCATGAATCTTTAGCCGGCTCGCGATCAACCACCTGACCAGTGGTGAGGTTAAACCCTACAAAGTTTTTACTTACGTAGGGCATGCAATTCAACTCAACCACTTGCTCATTGGAACCGTCGAGATTGGCATAGCGAAACTCGTAGGTGTTTTCGGCCGAGTGCTTGACCACGATCCACATTTTTTTATAATCGCCGTTAAGGGTTTTAACAACAAACAGCGAATCGCCTTCAACATCGTGAGTGATGGTGTTGTAAACGCCCCAACCATAATCGGGATGCCCTTTGGAGTTGCGGTTGAAGGCCCCGGTCTCCCAACTGTCAATGCCGTTGTAAAGCGGGGGCCAGGTGCTCAAGCCGGTAGTATCCATCGAATTCCATGCCGTGGTATCGCCTGAAGGATAGGCCCACAACGTCACCCCGCGACCATCGTTGGTAATGATGGCGGCACTCCAGATGGTCGTATAAAAAGCGATGTCGTACGATGAGGCATCTGTTGCTACAACAGTACCCGTGTTCAGACTGTAATAGACATCGTTGGCGTAACCGGCACCCATCACAGCCGAATCGTTGGTGATGGTTTGTGCCAAAACCTCGCTTTTAAACACAAAGGAGGAAAGCAACAGCGTAATGCTGAAGAAAAAAGAGAATAACTTTTTCATGCTGAATAAAATAACTGTGAAAAAAAAAGGATATAAAACCAATCGGCATTCCAAAAGACCCGCTTTCAGATGCACACTTCAGGCAAAAGCCTCAAAGTAAAATCAAATTAAACTGCCGGTGGGGCGCGAAGGCCACGCAAGGATGGAACCCTGCGGGTGGGGAAAAGAATCAAATCTTTCCAAAAAACTTTCTCCGAACAACGGTAAACAACCATTTGGCTCACTTCCCGGCCACAATCGACAACATCAAACAACGCCAAAGGAGCCGACTTACCGTCAAATTCACCTGTAAGGTTAAACTGCTTTGCTTTCTCTCTTTTACAATACAAAGCCTGCGGAATCAACTGCTCACCGAAAATCCGGTTCATATGGAAATTGACCAGCCCTCCAAGCGTCATCCAGACGATTGCGGCGATCAGGATCCGGAGGATCCCCTTTTCTGGAAACGAAATTCGGTAATTCATATCCTAAATATCAAGCAAAGGTAGCAAAAAATTTTACACCCCGATTTTGTACATGTAACTTAACACACAATGCAACCTATTGTTTAAGTGGATACAAAATCTTAGATAGCCAGGCAGCATGGAAGTCTGACCGAATTTTTTGCAAAATGGTTGTTAGTTAAAGAAACTACCTTACCTTAGTACGGAAAAATAAACCGTAGTTATGAAAAAAATCTTTTATGCCTTTATGGTGCTGGCCTCGATAGCCGGCTGTAGCGGGAACGCCTCGCAGGAAGCTGCTCAAAATGCCGATTCGACAGAAGTTGCTGAATCTGCTCCGGTGATTGACACCACGAAAACCTACACCGACGTGCTCATTAAAATTGAGGGGATGACCTGCACCGGTTGCGAAAACACCGTTGTAAAAGCCCTCAAAGGAACCGAGGGCGTGGTTGACGCGGCTGCATCGTATATAGATGGAGTAGCCAAAGCGAAATTCGATCCGGCAGTGGCCAGCAACGATGCCCTTAAAAAAGCCATCGAAACCAAGGGCTACAAAGTTGTTTCGGTTGAGATTCCCTAACCACACCCCACGCCATGCCAGAATCTTCCATCTACTTTCGCGACCGTATAGCCACATCCGACGACAAGGGCCGACGCAAATGGGTTTTTGCCCGTTTGCCAAAAGGGAGGCTGACCATCCGGCGACATTGGGTTGCTTTGATCCTTCTGACCGTTTTTTTTACCTTACCACTTATAAAATTTGACGGACAACCCTTTGTTTTGTTGGATGTTATCAACCGCCATTTTATCCTCTTCGGGAATGTTTTTTGGCCACAAGACACCTACCTGCTGGGCATTGCCATGCTCACGTTCGTGGTGTTTGTTGTGCTGTTCACGGTAGTTTTTGGAAGACTCTGGTGCGGATGGGCTTGTCCGCAAACCATCCTGCTTGAAATCATTTTCCGGCGCGTTGAATCGTGGATTGAAGGCAGTGCCGCTCACCAACAAGCACTAAAGCACAAGAGTAAAACCTTGGGATGGTACACCCGGCGGATAGTGAAAATTGTAGTTTTTGCTGCCATAATTTTTCTCTTCGTCAACTTCTTTTTGAGCTATTTCATCGGTTTTGAAGACCTTAAAACTGCATGGAAAACAGGTTTTGTTGATTACCAGCGCACCCTGGTTGCCCTGATAGCACTCACCCTGGCAGGCACCTTTGTTTATACATGGTTTCGCGAGCAAGCCTGCACCATTGTTTGCCCTTACGGCCGGCTTCAGGGAGCCCTCACCGACAACGATACCCTGATGGTTGCTTACGATTACAAACGAGGCGAACCACGAGGCAAAACACATGATCTCACCAACCAGGGTGATTGCATCGATTGTAGAAGTTGCGTACAGGTGTGTCCCACCGGAATCGACATACGCAACGGGACACAACTTGAATGTGTGAACTGCACTGCCTGTATCGATGCGTGCGATTCAGTAATGACACGAATTAAAAAGCCACGGGGACTCATTCGCTACGCTTCCGAAAAAGGAATTTTAACCGGTGCCCCGTTAAAATTCACAGGGAGAATGGTCTTTTACAGCATAGTTCTGGGGGGCTTGCTGCTGTTCCTCGCGTTCCTCATCGCCCAGCGTGCTGAGGTTGAAACAACTGTATTGCGAACCCCGGGAATTTTATTTCAAAGAAATGAAGACGGAACACTTAGCAACCTCTACAACTACAAGATTGTAAACAAATCACGCCGCGATATCCAACTTACTTTCCAACTTGTTTCGCCACAAGGCAAAATCAGGTTGATTGGAAGCCAGCCATTTGTTAAAAAAGGCGCTGCTGCTGAAGGGGTCTTTTTTGTTGACATCGACAGCACCCTGGTGACATCGCACGAGTTGAAAACTGAAATCAGCATCAGCGAAGGAGAAATCCTGGTTGAAACTGTAAAGACTACATTTATAGGACCCATCAAGCCTTAAGCAGATGAAAAAACTTAACTGGGGAACCAAACTCGTGATCGCGATGGGTAGCTTTATCGCGTTTCTGCTCGTGTTGCTCACCGTTGTAGTTAACAACCGGCAGGAGATTGTTGTGGACGATTACTACCCACGTGATCTTAAGCATCAGGAACTTATAAACCGCCGACAAAACCTCGCCAACTTAAAAGACGCTGTATCGATCACGGTAACAGATGCCGGCCTTCAGGTTGGGTTACCCTCAGAACTCTCCCAAAAGCCCACTCATGGCAAAATATGGTTCTATTCGCCATCGAACAGAGACTCCGATTTTGAATTATTACTGGCTCCCGACAGCAACGGACACCAGCTCATCCCCAGGCAACTCTTTCAACAGAGCCGCTACATAGTAAAGATGACATGGGAAACCGCCTCTGTTCCTTATTATTACGAACAGGAGATTTCGATTAACTGACTCAAAATTTCAACAATTAGATCGTTATGAATGAATTTATTATCTCGGGCCTGATCCTCGGATTCATGGGAAGTTTTCACTGTTTGGGCATGTGTGGACCTATTGTACTTGCCTTGCCTCTGCCCCAACAGAGCTGGGCTGCCCGAATAACAGCATCGGTGCTGTACAATCTTGGCCGCACCCTCACCTATGCCTTGATGGGGGTGGTATTTGGCCTTGTTGGAGCAGGGCTTCATCTGGCCGGATTCCAGCGCTGGGTAAGCATCATCACCGGTGCTGCCATGATTTTGGCCATCGTAATGCCCCGGATCACCAACCGAAGAATGGGTTTGGGAAAAGCCGAAGCAGGTCTTACCCGTTGGGTTCAAACCATGTTTGGCAAGCTGCTGGGCAACCGGTCTGCCGGTGCCTTGTTTCTCATCGGGCTTCTCAACGGACTGTTGCCCTGTGGGTTGGTATATGTTGCCCTGGCGGCAGCCCTGGCAGGTGGCGGAATACTTAATGCTGTAGTATTTATGACCGCCTTTGGATTGGCAACCGGCCCCATGCTCTTTCTGCTCTCGATGGCTGGCAACGTGGTGACCCGCGGTGTGCGCAGTTTCATCAACAAAGCGATCCCCTGGGTGGTAATTATCATGGGAATTCTTTTTATTTTACGTGGTTTAGACCTGGGTATCAAATTTATAAGCCCTAATCAAGAACGATTACAAATTAAGGAGCGCACTGAACTAAAAAAACAACACAACTGTTGTACAGCCTCCATTGCTGTTGAACGAACAGGAGAATTCTGCTCTTAATACCTCAGAAAATCGCTTGCATTTTTTCAACACAAAAAAGTTCCCTTATTTAAGCATTTCAATTCCTAAATTTGCCTGATTTGGATTCAGCAATTCTCCATAGAATTACCGAAACTTTAAAATCACCACATATAAAAAGAATTAACCGATGCGCCGATTTTTAAAAAACGCGTTTTATCTATACTACGACGGCTTCCGAAGCATGACCCTGGGGAAGCGGTTGTGGCTGATAATTGCCATCAAACTCTTCATCATGTTTGCAGTGTTAAAACTCTTTTTCTTTAAAGATTATCTGAAAACCAACTATAAAACCAATGAGCAACGAAGCGAGTACGTGCTCGACCGCCTCACTGGTAAACAATAACCTAACTAACACAAATATTGTATGATTGGATTTGACACCTCGTTGATTGAATGGTCGAGAGCGCAATTTGCCCTCACGGCCATGTTCCACTGGTTGTTTGTGCCGCTCACCCTGGGAATCACTTTTCTGATTGCCATCATGGAGACCCTTTATGTGCGCACGGGCAACCCTGAATGGAAGCGGATTACCAAATTCTGGATGACTATTTTCGGAATCAACTTTGCCATTGGCGTGGCCACAGGCATCATTTTAGAGTTTGAATTCGGGACCAACTGGAGCAATTACTCCTGGTTTGTAGGCGACATATTTGGAGCGCCGCTTGCCGTTGAAGGAATCATGGCCTTCTTTATGGAAAGCACATTTATTGCTATCATGTTTTTCGGGTGGAACAAAGTTAGCAAAGGGTTTCACCTCACCTCCACCTGGCTCACCGCAATTGGCGCCAACCTTTCAGCTCTGTGGATTCTGGTAGCTAACGCCTGGATGCAAAACCCTGTTGGGATGCAATTCAACCCCGACACTGCCCGCAACGAAATGGTAAGTTTTTGGGAAGTGCTCTTCTCGCCTACTGCCATCAACAAATTTCTGCACACCGTGACTTCCAGTTATATGCTGGCAGCCATCGTGGTAATTGGCATCAGTTCGTGGTTTCTGATGAAAAAACGCGATATTCTGTTTGCTAAAAGGAGCATCGTGGTGGCCTCGGCCTTCGGGTTGCTTTTTGCTGTTATTACTATTACAACAGGCGATAGCTCAGCCCGCGAAATGGCAAAGGTTCAGCCTGTTAAATTCGCTGCCATGGAAAACCACTACCACGGGCAAGCCTTTGCCCCGCTTGTAGCCTTTGGAGCTATGACCCCCGACGCTGATACTGCCAAGAAACAAAACTTCATTTTCAAGTTCGAGATACCCAGCATGTTATCGTATATGGCCTTTGCAAGTCCGAGTGCCTATGTGCCTGGAATTTACGACTTCACCTATGGCAATCAAGAGCATGGGATTCCATCGTTTACAGAGCGCATGGAAAAGGGGAAGCTGGCCATTCAATCGCTGGCCAGTTACAAAGAGGCTCAGAAAAACGGCAACGATTCGCTGGCCCAGGCCACTCTGTCCGTATTTCGTGATAATTATCAACATTTTGGCTATGGTTATGCCAATGCACCCGAAGATTTCATTCCCCCTGTAAAGCTTACCTTTTATTCATTCCGAATCATGGTATTTCTGGGAGGTTTCTTCCTTTTGCTTTTCATTTATTTCTTTTGGATGGGTATAAAAAACAAGCTGGAAGGCAAACGGTGGCTGTACATCACGGCTATCTTCTCCATCCCGTTGGTTTACCTCACTTCACAAGCTGGCTGGATTGTGGCTGAAGTGGGCAGGCAACCCTGGGTTATTCAGGATTTGATGCCCACCATGGCTGCCGTTTCAAAAATTGAAGCTTCGAGCGTGCAAATAACTTTCTGGCTGTTTGCAATCACTTTCACAGCTCTGCTCATTGCTGAGTTAAAAATAATGTTTGGACAGATTCGCAAAGGACCACAAAACGAAGGAGGACACTAATATGTTTGAAACCATGACACTCGAAACCTTACAGCAATACTGGTGGATTGTTGTATCGCTGCTGGCGGCAATTCTTGTCTTCCTGATGTTTGTACAAGGAGGTCAGACCCTGCTCTATACCGTTGGGAAAACCGAGATAGAGCGTAAACTCATCGTTAACGCTCTGGGGCGCAAATGGGAGTTTACCTTCACCACCCTGGTTACTTTTGGTGGGGCTTTCTTTGCCTCGTTCCCGCTGTTCTATTCAACTAGTTTTGGAGGAGCTTACTGGGTTTGGATGGCCATCTTGTTTGCGTTTGTAATTCAGGCTGTATCGTATGAATACCGCACCAAACCCAACAACTTTCTGGGGCAGAAAACCTATGAAATGTTTCTGTTATTGAACGGGTTGCTGGGGACTGTGCTGATTGGAACTGCAGTAGGAACTTTCTTTACCGGCTCGGCCTTCTCGGTTGACAAAACAAACCTTTTGAACCTGACCGGTGGTTCCAATGCCATCTCGGCATGGGAAGGTCCCGCTCACGGGCTCGAGGCAGTGCTCAATTTCACCAATGTAGCCCTGGGTCTTGCCGTTTTCTTTCTCAGCCGCGTTCTTGGAAGCCTTTACTTCATCAACAATATAGAGCACAACGAAATCATGAAACGGGCCAACAAGCAACTGTTAATCAACAGTGTGGCTTTTCTGGTATTTTTTCTCTACTTCCTGGTTGTTGTTCTCCTGAAAGATGGTTTCGCGGTTGATCCCACCACTGGTGTTGTTTCGCTCGAGCCTTACAAATACATGAACAATTTCCTGGCCATGCCACTCGTGCTGGTTTTATTCCTTGCCGGTGTGGTGCTGGTTCTGGCAGGCATCGGGATTACCTGGCTGAAAGATTCACGGAAAGGCATTTGGTATGCAGGTCTGGGAACTGTTTTGGCGGTTTGGATGCTATTCCTCAACGCTGGTTTTAACAACACCGCCTACTATCCGGCT
Organism: Bacteroidales bacterium; assembly: GCA_028689615.1. Lineage (GTDB taxonomy): Bacteria > Bacteroidota > Bacteroidia > Bacteroidales > TTA-H9 > GWE2-42-24. The sequence goes on from JAQVCV010000021.1 coordinate 24,239, forward strand.
CTTGACACATCGCTTACAGCAGGTTCGGCGGAGTGGACTGCTTTCATGCAAAGTTCGCTCACCATCCGCAACAGCTCCTCGAGCCATTATACGCTAACCGCTATGAGTTATGTATCGTTGTTGGTTCCGTTTGTTTTGGCTTATATCTGGTATGCCTGGAAAGCCATCAACAACAAACGGATCGACGAGAAAGAACTTCAGGACGAACACCACAGCTATTAACCTTTAAAAACATCTGATTATGATAGCATCCATTATTTGGTTCTTCTCTTGGCCGGTGATGATTTTAGCTTCGTACTACTTCGTGAAGTGGTCGTTGAAGAAATTCGAAAAATCGCTCGGGAAAGGGGCATAACCTCCCCCTTTTCAGAAACTAAAATGCCGTATCCCAAACCAAGGGATACGGCATTTTGGGCTGTATGATGCAACTATTTCATCACCTCGGCAAAATCGTAAGAGAAGTCGGCAGCCCGAAACTGAACCAAACTAAAAGAGGCTACCTCGTTTTCAACAAAAGGATCGGCAGCCATGATGGACTCTGCCTCTGACCGGCTTTGTGCACGAAGCATAATAAGCCCGCCGGTACGAGGAACCTGCGGCCCTGAAACAATAAAATGACCAGAAGCGTAATGCTTTCTTAAGAATTCGTTATGAGCCGGAAGGTATTGATCAACCTGGGCAAGGGGCTTCAAATACGAAAGAAGAATAATAAAAAGCTGATCCATAAATAATTAATTTGACTTTTGTGGTTTTTTTGCTAATTCCTGCTCAACAATCACCGATAACGCTTCGGCCCGGGCTTCCCAGGTATTTTGGTTGGCAAGCTCAATCCTGCGCGCTTTTCGGGTATCGTCATGTTCTGTCAGGGCTGCCGCAATACGATCGGCCAGGGAAGAGGCATCTTCAGCTACATAAACCACATCGGAAAGCGAAGCAAGCAATTGTGGGTTAAAATTGAGCGATGCTACCGGTTTCCCTGAAGAAAGATACTCGTAGAGCTTCATGGGAAATATTGTTAGGCTAACCTTATCGGTCTTATAGGGAATAAGAGCAACATCGAATTGATTGAGTACTGATGGAATCTCCTGATACGACTTTTTGCCGGGCAGGTATAAATTCTTCAGTTGAAGAAATGAATCGGGCACATACTGCTTTTCCATGGGTCCAACCATAACCAACGACCATTCGGGATGGCTGCCGAAAACTTGCTGAAGTATCTCATAATCGGTTCGACGTTCGATATTGCCATAGAACCCGATGATGGGACGGGGAATAGATTGACCCTTGGCTAACAATTGATAAGCAGGATCGATGCTTTGGGTAAAAAACCTGAAATCGCCGGCATTGTGCACCACAAAACAGTTTGAATTGAACCGGCTTCGGTTCTCGTATAGTGAATCAGAAGTGGTTACAACCACATCAGCCTCACGGGTCATCCTGTCCTCATTTCTACGGCCATGCCGCAGCGAGTATGGCTTAATCAGTTCATCAACACAATAATAAATATTCAGAGACGGCTTAACCAACTTGTAAGCATCTGGAAAATAAAAATTGAATCCATTGATGAAAACCACATCCTTCATTTTCAATTTCTTGATTGCTCTCCTAATTCTGCAACCAATTATCTTGTGATTAAACCAACTGAATACATCGTAAAGTTTTCCATCGGGTAGCGGATTGATTGGCAAGATAGGGGGCAAATACAGGCCATGAAACGCAAAACCATTGTTTTCGATGGAATGCAATCCCGATGCACCCGGCATGAAACTTCGAATCCTGTTTTTAACCGAGCTTGTTTTTCTTTGCTTAAGAATGTCCAAATAGTTCATCGGGTGGTCAATGTATAAAACCCTGTTGTGTCGGGCCATTTCCCTGGCCAACATCAAACCCGACATCACGATTGGAGAATCCCATCGCGACAGATTCATAAACACAATATCTTTCCCTTTCAGCATAACATTTTGTTTTTTATTTCATTACACGCATCTTTCGCGCCTACTCACAAATGTACTTAAAATACCATCAAACTTACAAATTATCGCAGAAAGGATCAAAAGAAGAGGCCTGCTGGATTTTTGAATCAAATTGTATTCAACGAAAGCCGGTTTTAGAAAGTGAACTACAAAAGAGTTCAATACATCTAGCCCTGAATGTGTTGAATCAATATTTTAATCCCAATTCCAATAAGAATTATTCCCCCCACAATTTCCATCCTCTTACCCAGGCGTGGTCCGGTAGTTTTTCCGGCCAGCATTCCGAGCATCCCTGCCAGATAGGTAACAAAAGCAATTGTAATTACTGCGGTTAAAACACTCACTTCCAGAAAGGTAAAGCTAAAACCAACCGCCAATGCATCGATGCTGGTGGCAATAGCCATCCACAGCAAAACATGCCACGACAGCGGATCGCTTTTCGCTTTAGCCTCTTCGGGTGCACCAAAGCTTTCCCTGATCATTTTCAAACCCAAAACAGAAAGAAGGGTGAAAGCAATCCAATGATCCCACGACCCAATCAATGGCTCTATTTGTCGCCCAAAAAAATAGCCTATCAACGGCATCACCCCCTGAAACACGGCTAAAATCAAAGCAACCCTGGTAGCCCTTAAAAACGTGATGTGTGGAACAGCTAGGCCGGTGCTTACAGAAACTGCAAAACTATCGAAACACAAACCAACAGCAAGCAGCAAAACAAACCAAAAATCCATTCAATCTGATTGTTAAGATGATTATTCAAATTTAAGTCGGCAAAGATACAAAATCACAACAGCGGCTAAAGGGGTATTTTATAAACCCCGGTTAAAATCTTATAACAAATTATCGTATTCAAGGCCTGATGTTTGCAAGTTTCTTTCCGAACTCCTGATCAGGTATCTTCAAAATGGTAATAATTCAATGTTCTTTCACTTTAAAAACTCAATGTTATGAAAACTAATCATTTCTTGGTCGTTATGACCGCGTTCACGGTGGCTTCAATTCTTCTTTCATCATGCGAATCTGACGACGAAGCAACACCTACCTTCCTGACCCAATCCAAGGTTACCAATGCAGATTCAGAGTACGCCACTTGTGTGACAACGATCGACTCGTTACCCTTTGAAACTCCGTCGCAAACAGAAGCAGATGCCTTGCACCTGATGCGCGAAGAGGAATTGCTGGCACGCGACGTTTATCAGGCTCTTTTTGAAAAATGGGGTCTTGCTGTATTTGGCAACATAGCAAAAAGCGAAGAGCAACATACTAATGCTGTGAAAAAACTGCTTGCTAAATATGGTATCGAAGATCTTGCTGCCAACCACCAACCGGGGGTCTTCCAGTTTGAAGAGCTGCAACAACTCTACAACAACCTGTTAGCTCAAGGGAACGTTTCACTGATGGATGCACTCAAAGTGGGGGCAACCATCGAGGACCTCGACATTGCTGATTTGGAGAAATTATCAGACGAAATTGACAATCAGGATGTATTGTGGGTGTTTGGAAACCTTACCAAAGGATCGAGAAACCACCTGAGAAGTTTTGTGGGCCAAATAGAGAGCCGCGGCGAAACTTACGCTCCACAGTATATTTCGGATGAATCGTTTTTAGACATCATGAATTCTCCTCATGAAACAGGTTGCGTTAAGCCGTGAAACGCGCTGAAACAAAAAAAAGCCATCGCTGTAGCGATGGCTTTTTTTATTCAACATACAAAAGCAACCCCTTCAAATAAGTCCCCTCAGGGTGACAGATGCTAACCGGATGGTCGGCAGGGTGCCCCAGGTACCTGATGATCTTCACCAGGCGATCAGCTTCAATTGCCGCAGCCATCACGATAGAAGTAAACTGCTCCTTATCAACAACCTGCGAACAGCTAAAAGTAAACAAGAACCCCCCGTGGGTTATTTTTTTAAAGGCTTCGCGGTTGATGTGCCGGTAAGCCGACAGAGCTTTATGGCGCTGGGAAATGTGTTTTGCAAAGGCTGGCGGATCGAGTACTATCAAGTCCCAAACCGACTCCATGGTGTCGAGAAAATGCATGGCATCAACGGCATGACACTTGTGAATTTGAGGATCATAACCGTTGAGCACAAGGTTTTGTTCGGTAAGGGTAATGGCCCGCCTGGAGCTGTCAACAGAGTGCACTTCCACAGCACCCCCTTTGAGTGCTGCTACCGAAAAACCTCCGGTATAACAATAGGTGTTCAGAACCCTTTTCCCTGCCGCCAACCGGTAGAGCAATTCGCGGTTGTCGCGCTGATCAAGAAAAAAACCAGTCTTTTGTCCTCCGGCAATATCGATATCGTAAAGGCAGCCATGCTCCTCGATTCGGGTAGTACACTCCGAACCAGCAAGAAAACCGTCGGTTGTTACCAAGGCTGCCTGTTTGCGCATGGTCTCCGAGCTTTTGTCATAGATAGCTGATAACGAATCACCATAAATTTCTTTCAAACAACCGGCCAGGTGTTGCCTTAGCGAATACATCCCCGCGGAATTGGCCTGAATTACTGCTGTTGAACCATAAATATCAATGATTAGGCCGGGCATGCCGTCGCCTTCCGAAAAAATCAGACGGTAGGCATTGTTTCCGGGTTGATCCACCAGCCCGGTCTGTTTGCGAAGCATCAGAGCCCGACGCAATTTCCGCTCCCAAAAACCGCCCACAGGTGGTTCGCCAAACGAGAAAAGCTTCACGGCCAACGAACCTGATTCAAAAAAACCATAACCCAGCACTTCGCCATTGAAGTCGGCCACCTCAACCAGGTCGCCAGGTTTAACATCGGGCAAATGCTGAATAGCCCCCGAAAAGATCCAGGGATGACGCCTGCGAACAGGCACCTCTTTGCCTCGGCGAAGAAAAATTTTGGGATAATCAGACATAATAATTACTATAACTTATCAATCAATTACTTCAAATTTAACTACATCAGAAGAATGGTCTTTAAAATTTACAAAACGAACCAGGTAGGTACCTGCCAACGGCGATTGCCAAAGAAAATGGTGTTGCATTTTATCTACATCTTTGCGCAAAACACACTCACCCATCATGTTAAACACTTCAACCATACCTTCCTGATAATCTGTTTCAAGGGTTACCCATCCATCCGAAGGGTTAGGAAAAACCTTTAGTTTTTGGGAATCCCGCACCGGCAATTGGCCTATCCCTGTACCAAATTTTTTTATGGCCAACACATAATCGCCAGGTTTCAGGTGATTTACCAGAACAGCCCCTGCAAAAGCTGTTCCCTGCTTCACGGCATCGGTGAGTTGCCAATCGCACGAAGCATCGGGGCGGTAAAGCAGCATAAGCGAATCGGCTGAAGAGACAAGAAGGCTGTCGTCGATATGCAGCGACTTGGAATAAGTAAACCGCCCGGTGGCATCAAATCCTTCGGGGAAGCACCCCTTTACCTGCCAAAATCTGAAATTGCTGAGTACCCATCCGTCAACAGGGGTTTTTAAAGGATCCGGAGCAACACGGTAATGACTTACATGCACCACGGCTGAATCAACCAAAGCATTAACAATCAGCTTAAAATAGGTATCAGAAAAATCAATGGTTCCGGTGGATTTGACGGTACGTCGCTCGGTGGTCATGGCTGTTGGTACACGTATATCTGGATCAACCAAAGCCCATGCAGGTTTGATTCCCGTGGTGGTCTCGAAAACTGCTGTCTGGCCCGAAATATCTACGGTATCTGCACCTTGAAACCTCCCGGTGGAATCGTAAAGCAAGACCGGCACCCGGTTTTGGGTAAAAAACGCTGGTGCATCGCGTAGTTTTTGCTGAACAAACCCCTTTGTTTTCCAACCATACCCATCGGGCACTATTTGCATCGAATCGACAACAAAAGCGGGAAATCCCGGGTTAAAAACCCAACCATCGAAAAACCCGGTCAGATCAACTCCTGTCTGTTGACTCAGGAAATCGCGCAATTCGACAGAAGTGGCGTGGTTGAACTTTTTGTGTCGCAGCCAGGCACGAACCGCGGGGAAAAACTTTTCATCTCCCAGGTACCACCGCAAAGCATGGGCAACGAGACCGCCTTTCTGATAAACCGTTTCACCGTAAGTGTATTCGGTAGGTATTCCCACCAAAGCACGGTAGCCCCCGTCGGCAAGGTGGGCTCCGCTTATAACATCGCGGTGTTTGTTCTTGAGGTAAGAGTCGTAAGCTTCGTTTCCATAAAGAATTTCCTGTGTGAGGTACTCGTTGAACACGGCCCAACCCTCGTTGAGCCACATCTCTTCGGCATTGGCACAGGTCACCATATCGCCAAACCACATATGCGACAGCTCATGAGCCCAAAGCCATTCATTTTCAGCACCCAGACTACCAACCGGGTAGGCTACATTGGCGGCATGTTCCATGGCACCCTTGTTGGTTCCGCAAAACCCGATCCGATCGAATGGATAAGGTTCCCAGGCAGCTTCAAAACCCGCGGTTACAGCTTTTAGATTGGTAAACAATGCCTTCACCCTGGTTGAGTCGGCGGCTTTGAAATGCAAACCGATGGGAATTTCGCGCTCCTGCCCCACGAAGACATCCTCGCGTGGCAAATAAGAAGAAACGGCAACAGAAGCAAGATAAGCCGGAACAGACTGTGCCATTTTCCAGTGATAAGTAAGGGTACCGTCACCATTGTGATCAACCCCCTGCATGGTACCACCACAAACAGCGTACATGTTGGTGTCAGTTGTTATGTGATAATCATAAGTAGCCCGCTCATGAAATTCGTCAATACAAGGAAACATGCAACGCCCGTAATTGTGAGGATCGGCTTCAAAAGCGATCCCAAGGTTGTAGGCCAGCCCGTTGTCGAAATGAAAACCACCCCAATTGTAAGGCTCGATAGTTGGAGTGCCTTGATACCAAATGGATAAAAAGGCCTGCTGTCCAGCCGTCATCGGCTGAGGCAAAGCTATTCGGATGGTATCGCCTGAGCGATCAACCTGAAGCAACTCATTGTCCATTTTTACCGAATCGATGGACATTCCCAACAGGTTGAGTTGCACGACAGCAGATTGGTCCTCTCGCGACAGGATGGAGATCACTGCCTTTCCATAGAGAGTTTTCTGGCTAAAGCTTCGAATATCGAGCGACAAATCGTAATGGGTAACAGTGACGGGAAAATACACCTGCCCAAGTGCCCCAACATGAAGAATTGCGGTAACAATCAACAGCATCAGAGCCTTTAAAGATGAGATTTTTTTCATGGTGATGGATGTTTATAAGTGGTTCTATCCGATTGAATGCAAACGTACAAATTTAGCGTCAATCTGAAAAGAAGCTTACAAACCATGCCGTTCGATATCGGACACCACCCTGTTCGATGCGGCACACAAAAGAACTTTACAGGCAATATAAGTAACATCTAATTCGTTTTCAAACAATAAGATACACCTATGGCATGTTTTTTAATAAACGGAAGGATTGATACTTCGGGCTGATTCGAGAACAATTTGCTCAATTGGGTGTAATTTTTAGCGAAAAACATCGTCGAAAAAGGTGTTACTCCAATTTGGAAAAAATTTAAGGCTTTGAACCGAAGTTTCTCACTCTGATTCATAAACTGAGAAATACTGTAATAAAGATGAATTTCAACACATTATTAAGTTTTCGAAGCACCCTGATGGTGCTGATGATGGTTCCGGTAATTGGCATGTCGCAGGGGCTTGAACCCAAAGCCTGGTCGCTTGAGCAGTGTATCAATTACGCTCGCGACAACAACCTCAACGTCAGAAAACAACTGCTGAATGTAAAAATTGCCGACGCCAGTCTGCTCCAAAGCAAAGCAGCCCTGCTTCCCAACCTCAATGGCAGCGCCAACCATGTTTACAACTGGGGGCAAACCATTGATATGTACACCAACCAATTTGCGACGGAGCGGGTGCAATCGAACAATTTTTACATTCAGAGTCAGGTTACCCTTTTCAACGGCTTTCATAAGCTAAACCAGATCAGATACAACCAGTTGAATTTGATGGTAAACAAGCTTAGCGTTGAAAAAACCATCAACGATATTTCACTCAACGTAGTGACCTTCTACCTTCAAACGCTGTTTTACATCGAGCTCGAAAAAACCTCGAAACAGCAGTGGGAAGTTACCAAACAGCAAGTCGAAAAAATCCGCAAAATGGTGGATGCAGGCACGATGGCTCAAGGAGAATTGTTCAACATCGAGTCGCAGGCTGCTACCGAAGAGCTGGCCTGGATTGAAGCACGCAACAACCTGAGCATCTCCTACCTCACCCTTTCGCAATTGCTCGACCTGAACAATCAACCTGATTTCTCGATCGAAATTCCCGACATCTCACGCATAGGGCTCTCCGAAAACATCCCTGCTCCCAAAGAGGTTTTCGATTATGCCGCCGAAAATCAACCCGATGTTAAGGGCTACAAGATCAATCTGGAGATGGCCATGCGATCGCTGAAAATAGCAAAAGGGGGCTACAGCCCTTCCCTCACCCTTGGAGGTAGTTGGGGAACAGGCTATTCGGGAGCAGCCAAAGAAGGCGTCAACAAAATGGACATTCTCTATCCTATAGGCATCACTCAAAACACAGGAGAAACGGTACTTGGCTACGGGCAGACCTACGAATCGTACCGAACCAAATCGTTTAGCAACCAGATTCGTGATAACGAAAACAAATCGCTGGGGCTGTACCTGAGCATACCTATCTTCAACGGGCTGTCAACCCATACTGCCATTGCGAAGGCCCGGGTTGCAGTTGAAAATGCTTCGCTCGACCTTGAGCTGTCGCGCAACAACCTCAACAAGGTGATTCAACAGGCCCACGCCGATGCTTTGGCTGCACTGCAGAAATTCAATGCTTCGGAAAAGAAACTTCGCGCTGCCGAGGAGAGTTTTCACTACGCCGAGAAAAAATTCAACGTGGGAATGCTAACCAGCCTGGAGTATAACGAAAACAAGAAAAACCTCTCCAAAGCAGAGTCGGATTTGCTACAGGCTCGTTTTGATTACATCTTCAAAACAAAAATTCTCGACTTTTACTTAGGAAAAGAATTGACTTTAAAAAACTAATAACGTCAGATTAAAGGCTACGGCAGCCATAACCCGGAGCCCCTATTCACCCCTATAGCTATGAAAAAATCAAAGAAAAAAACGTATTACATTATCGGAGGAGTTGTGCTGGTGCTACTGGTTGTTCTGGCCATTGTGAAGCGCAACAACAAAGACCTTCCCAAGGTTGCAACCGAGAAATCGGAGCTTCGCACCATTGTTGAAACGGTTACGGCAAACGGCAAAATTCAGCCCGAAACCGATGTGAAAATCAGTCCTTACATCTCGGGCGAAATAGTTGAATTACTGGTTAAAGAAGGCGATTTGGTGACTCAGGGGCAATTGCTTGTTAAAATCGACCCTGAAATTTATAAGTCAACCCTTGAACAAAACGAGGCTCAACTCAACGGGCAACGCGCCAACCTGGCCAACAGTCGTGCTATGAAAGCTCAGGTTGAAGCACGGCTTGCCAATGCCGAAACCAATTTCAACCGCCAGAAAAAACTTTGGGAACAGAAAGTGATCAGCGACGCCGATTTCGAAACAGCCAAAACCAATCTGGATGTCGCCAAAGCCGATTTGGAAGCAGCCAAACAAAGCGTGAAAGCAGCCGAATTTTCGGTAACCAGCCTCGAGGCAGCCCTCCGCAAGGCTCACGAAGATTTCAGGAAGACAGCGGTTTATGCCCCTGCCGATGGCAAAGTTTCGCAACTTAGCGTTGAAAAGGGGGAACGGGTTACAGGCGCTTCACAATTCTCGGCAGGAACCGAACTGATGCGCATCGCAAACCTCAACAGCATGGAAGCTCGCGTTGAGGTGAACGAAAACGACATCGTGAGGGTAAAAATGGGCGATACCTGCCTTATTGAGGTTGATGCCTACCTGAACCGCAAATTCCGCGGCATTGTAACTCAAATTGCTACATCGTCCAAATCGTCGGTTGGCACAAGCGTTGACCAGGTTACCAATTTTGAAGTAAGAATCCACATCGATAAAACATCCTACACCGACCTGATCCCCGCAGATCGTCCCGATTTCTCCCCTTTCAGACCGGGAATGTCAACCAGTGTTGAAATACAGACCCGAACTGTTAACAACGTGGTAGCCGTACCCATTCAGGCCGTAACAACCCGCGAAGACACCACCGGCAAACGGTTCCACAGAAAGAAAACCGAAAGCGAAAACGAGAATTCGGACGAATCCAAAAAGGCCAAACAAAACGAACCCTTCAAAGAATATGTATTTGTTTACGACAACGGTATCGTGAAACTTCAAGAGGTGAAAACCGGAATACAGGACAACACCTGGATTGAAATTCTTAGCGGGCTGCAACAAGGAGTTGAGGTGGTGGCCGCACCCTATCTTGCAATCTCCAAAGATTTGAAAAACGCTGACAAGGTTGAAAAGGTTGAAAAAGACAAGCTTTTCGAGAAAGATAAATAAACTGAACCAGCCCCATAACTCGAGAGGAGCCCTTGCAGGGCTCCTCTTTTTTTGCGTCAAGGCCAACCCGCACGAGCTATGCTTCTGATTGTCTGCGTACATCAACTATATCTAAGTGCATCCGATAGTTTTCCATACCTTTGCCCCCAATTTCAGAAAAACCTCCTTCATTCATGGCTCACATCCCGACACTCATAAGCTCTGCGTGGCTTTTTTTGGCAGTATTCTTAATTCTGATTGCTGTAGTGAGTGCAAAAAACAAAGGGCGAGTAGCATTTCTAGCAACAGGAATCGCGGGACTGGTGACCAGTGTACCTGCTGTATATGCACTAACAGGAACCCCTTTTTCGATGATGCTGGCTGGCATCAACTCACTGGGAACTGTCGAGATTGCTATCGACGGCCTTTCGGCATGGTTCGTAATCATCATCAACCTTATTGCTGTGGTTGGCGCCCTTTATGGGATGGGTTACCTGAAACCATACTCATCACAACATCAGAACTTAAGCCTTCACTGGGGAGCTTTCGTCGTTTTCCACCTCTCGATGCTTTGGGTGGTCATGTTGCGACACACTCTGGCATTTCTGGTGATGTGGGAAATCATGTCGGTAAGCTCGATGTTGCTTGTGATGTTCAACTATTCGCAACGCGATACCTTCAAGGCGGCTCTCAGTTACTTAATACAGATGCATGTGGGTGTAGCCATTCTTACCACAGCCTTTCTTTGGGTCTATTTTACAACAGGATCGTGGCAGATGTCGTCGGTGGCAAAGGCATTTGAGGCGCATCAATCAGTTGGTTTGTTCCTGCTGTTTTTCGCCGGATTCGGATTAAAAGCGGGCTTTATCCCTTTTCATACCTGGCTTCCCAAAGCACATCCTGCAGCTCCCTCACATATTTCGGGAGTGATGTCGGGGGTAATTGTCAAAATGGGAATATACGGAATCCTTCGCGTGGCAGGTTTTTTACCCCAATCGTTACTGATGACTGCCGGCGAGATTCTAATGCTGATTTCGACAGCTACTGCCCTTTACGGCATCCTTCTTTCGGCCATTCAAAAAGACCTGAAGAGGCTGCTTGCCTTTTGCACAGTGGAAAACATCGGGATTGTTGGAATGGCAATAGGCTTGGGAATGGTTGGTAAAAGCCTGCCTAACCACGGCATGATAATGGCCGGCTTTGGAGCTGCCTTGCTCCACACACTCAACCATGCACTTTTTAAGCCGCTGCTGTTTTTCGCGGCCGGAAATGTTTACACAGCAACCCATTCGCGCAACATTGAAAGTTTAGGCGGACTTCTGAAAAAAATGCCGGTTACCGCGATTCTGTTTCTGGTTGGGGCTATGGCTATTGGAGGACTTCCCCCCTTCAACGGTTTTATTTCCGAATTTGTGCTTTATAGCGGCCTTGTGGCGGGATTCAGAGTTGATTCCGCTGAAATAAGTACACTGATGGCTGTTTCCCTCACTGCACTGGTGATGGTTGGTGGACTCTCGGTTTTTGCTTTTACCCGGGCATTTGGAGTAACATTTCTGGGAACTCCCCGAACAAAGCTCGAACATGAACCCAAAGAGGTTTCAAAGCTGATGCTGATTTCACCTGTTTTTCTGGCATTGCTGATGGTTCTGATTGGTGTTTTCCCCGGTCTCCTGCTCATGCCTCTCAATGGTGCTTTAATGCAAATAACAGGGATAAGTCTGGTGACGCCGCCAGCTATCACGGTACTGAACCTGCTCACCCGAATTGGCACCACTTCAGGAATCCTGATCGCAGTGGCGGGAGCATTGTGGATGGTGCGTCGTGCTGCCACCCGAAACCTGGTTGTTGAAAGAAACGAGACCTGGGGATGCGGATACAATGCCGGAACACCACGAATTCAATACACGGGGATGTCGTTCACCAGAAGCCTGACCAAACTTTCGGGCTTTATCCTCAACGAGAAAAAACATTTTCAAGAGATTGAAAACCATCACATCTCACCTGATGCACGAGGCTTCTTTACCCATTATCCTGAGCTTTTTGAAACCAGAATAATTCGCCCACTGCTCTGGCCATTTCTAATGGTTTTTAACTTGTTCGTGTTTATCCACAACGGCCGGGTTCAATCGTATGTGCTCTATGGAATTGCTTTTATTTTGCTGATTCTCATTGGTACTATGCTCAACATAATCTAGCCACAATGCTATTAATCTCCCTGATAACCCTTGTTGTAGCATTCAGCTTGCTCATCCCCGCCACATCCGCCCGTTCAAAGGGGATTGCTACCCTTTCGGGTGTGGTAACAAGCAGTATAATTTCAGGATTTTTTTCAATAAAATCGCTGTTAGGAAACACCTATCATGAACAAATAAACATGGGGGTAGTGCTGGGTAATGTTGATCTGGTGATAGATCCCCTATCGGCCTGGTTTATCTTATTGATGAATTTTACGATAATCACATCGGTTGTTTACGCCACAGGTTATTTAAGGCATGCGCCATCCTCCACCCGGATGATGAACATGCACTGGATCAGCATCCTTATAAATCAATTTTCGCTTACACTGGTGTTTGTTTTTCAAAACACCCTGGCGTTTCTATTGGCATGGGAGCTGATGGCAGTAAGCGCCTTTGTGCTGGTTGTCTTTGATCATCAAAAAATGGAAACCATACGAGCAGGGGTTAACTTTCTGATTCAGGCACATATAAGTGCATTGCTGTTAACTGTCCCGTTTATCTGGATTTGGTCGCAAACGGGGAATATTAGTTTTTCGGGGCTGAGTACTTTTTTCGCGGAATCGGAGATTGGGCCCGCCATGCTGGTCTTCATCCTCTTCTTCTTTGGATTCGGGATAAAGGCCGGATTCATACCCCTTCATACTTGGTTGCCCTACGCGCACCCCGCTGCTCCAGCGCATATCTCGGGCTCAATGTCGGGGGTAATGATAAAAACCGGAATATATGGAATATTAAGAATCATGCTTTTGAGCAATAACCATTGGTTAGCCATGGGATTGGTGGTATTGGCGGCTGGCATGGTTTCGTCGGTTTATGGAGTTATGCAAGCCATTGTTCAACACAACCTTAAACGATTGCTGGCCTACCACAGCATTGAGAACATCGGAATTATAGGCATAGGAATAGGGTTGGGTGCTGTTGGCACTGGTACTGATAATCAACTATTAGCCTGGGCAGGGTTTTCGGGAGGGATGCTTCATGTACTGAATCACTCCTTATTCAAATCGTTGCTATTCTATGGTGCCGGAGTGGTATATCAGGTCAGGCATACCCTTCAGATCGATAAACTTGGAGGGTTGATGAAAACAATTCCAGCAACGGGCGCTTTGTTCCTTATAGCCTCAATGGCTATCAGCGGATTGCCCCCATTCAACGGTTTTATTAGTGAGTTTCTAATCTATTATGGTCTTTTCGGCTCACTCAACAATCACAGTTTTGCTTTCACTGCATTGTTTATTCTTGCAATAATAGCATTGGTGCTCACCGGAGGACTGGCGGTTTTTTGCTTCGCGAAAGCATTTGGAATTGTTTTTTTGGGTTCACCCCGCGAAAACAATGTAGCAAAACCCATGCTTCCTGCTAAAAGCCAGACAGGAGCAATGGTTGCAGCAGTCATACCGATTGTTGCCATTGGGCTGATGCCTCAGCAGATAACCTTGGTGCTCACGCGGGTCACTACCATGTTCGTAGCTTCACCCATGTCGCCCGATTTCTTTAAAATGGTTGATGTGATGCAAAACATCAGCCTTGCATCACTGGCACTATTTGTAATAGCAATTTTGCTGTGGTTTTTCAGGCTAAAACTGCAAAAAAAAGAATCAATAGAAAACAGAGAAACCTGGGGATGCGGTTGGCAAAACTCAGAATACAAAATGCAATACACCGCGAGTTCGTTCGCCCACAGCTATCGAAAACTTATCGAACCACTTCTCTTAATAAAACGGTACCGCCCCGCGGGAGATTCACTTCTTCCAAAACCAGAGGGCTTTTCAACACACCTAGCTGATCGACTGGAAATTTCTCTGGTCAATACACCTGTCCGAAAGATTAAAGCAATACTAGGGCGCTTCAATTTCTTACAAAACGGGAGCATCCAGTTCTATATTTTATATGGCATAATCTTCATGACCATGATCCTGATTATTCCATACCTCTTCGAGGGAATTAAATTTATTTCAGAATTAATTAAGCAAATATAACACACAGATTATGTTAAGTCTGATTTTGATATTTTTAGCCAGTTTTTTTGTCTCGGGTATAATTATACGTACAAAAAGCTTAACCTCCGGAAGGAAAGGACCAGATGTTTTACAGCCTATGTACGATATTCTGAAACTGTTTCGCAAAGGGAGCATCTACAGCACAACTTCAGGGATTGTGTTCCGGCTTGCTCCCATTGTCTATTTTGCTACGGTGCTGATGGCCGTTCTATTCATCCCATTTGGGAACCAAAAAGGCGTTCTCTCTTTCGCTGGCGATTTCGTGTTTTTTGCATATGTATTGGCCTTAGGCCGGTTTTTTATGATAGTTGGAGCTCTGGACACTGGCAGCAGTTTCGAGGGGATGGGGGCAGCACGTGAGGCTCTCTACGCCCTGCTGATAGAACCCGCGTTCTTTCTCTTGATGGGTTCATTTTCTTTGCTCACAGGCCATACTTCGTTTGCAGGGATCTTTGCCACCCTGCATTTTGGCTCCTCCATTTCATACGCCATTGGAGCATTGGCTTCCATTGTTTTACTGGCTCTGGCTTTAATAGAAAACAGCAGAATGCCTGTTGATGATCCTAAAACCCACCTTGAACTCACGATGGTTCACGAAGTTATGATACTTGACAATTCTGGTTTTGATCTCGCTTTAATAATGCAGGCAGTCAATCTGAAATTTGCTATTTATGGTGCACTTATTGCCAATTTGTTTTTAACAAAAGGGTATGAAATGTATTATTCAATACCCATATTTATATGTATTCAGCTCGTTATGGCTGTTGTCATCGGTCTCATTGAATCTTTCTGGGCTCGATTCAGAATGAATCACAATCCACAGTTTATTCTAATGATTACTTCAATTTCATTGTTTATCTTCCTGGGAGTACTTCTCATGCTGGGAAAAATAGCTTAAAATAAAAATCGAATAACATGACAGATATACTTCTTATTGTATTTTGCATTACGCTCCTGTATATCGGTTTAGCAAACCGGTTGTTTACCTATATTTCAGTTCTAGCATTTCAGGGGATACTTCTTTTCGGGATTGCTTTTATTGAGTTAATCGAGATTAATGTTGTAAATCTGGTATTTGTTTTACTAGAAACTATAGTGTTCAAAACCCTTGCCATCCCCTATTTTCTACGGCGGGTGATACGCAAAAACCAAATAAAACGTGAAGCCGAACCTTATGTGTCCAACTTCGTTTCGGTTGTAATAATTACCACAATTATTCTCTTCTCCTTTTTGCTTGCAAACACTATACGCGACGAACAACTGCAGAAAATGTTTTTTGTAGTTGCGGTTTCGTCACTGTTTACAGGTCTGTATATTATTGCCAGCCGAAGAAAAATCATTACTCATGTGATGGGATACCTGATCATCGAAAATGGAGTTTTTATCTTGTCGATTGCGGTTGGCAACGAAATGCCCATGCTTGTCAACACCGGTATTCTGCTCGATATATTCGTAAGTGTACTGCTGTTAGGGATTTTCGTAAATAAAATAGGAGATGTCATCAAAGAACACGATGTGGATGTATTAAGTAAACTAAAAGATTAACCACGCTATGATAGGAATCTATTTAATTGTTGCTCTAACATTATCGGCCAGCATTTATGCGGTTAAACCTCTGTGGATAAAACACCTGCTCACAACTGGTTTTCTGATTGCTCAAACGCTCTATACCCTTTACGCGTGGTTTCATATCAACCAGACAGAATTGGAGTATTTCACGCCGGATGCCATTGGGGTTTTGTTTTTATCAATTCTCACAATCGTTTCTATTCCGGCTATCATTCATTCACGAACCTATTTTATTAACCATCCTTATCAGCCCCGCGAACAGGGCATGTATTATGCCGCGATGACGGTTCTTATCTGGTCGTTAACGGCAGCTTATATGGCCAATCACATCGCGGTAAACTGGGTGTTCGTGGAGCTCACAACTCTGAGCACATCGGCGTTAATCTATCACCGGCGAACCATTTTAACCCTCGAGGGAACCTGGAAATACATCTTCGTCTGCTCTATCAGCATTACTCTCGTCTTTATTGGGATTCTATTTTTAAGCATAGCCATCAGAGAAGAAGGGCTGCGCGATTTGTCTTATTCAGCATTGCTCGAAAAAGCAAGCCAACTCGACGTTTTTTGGCTCAAACTTGCCTTTCTGTTTATTTTCACAGGATTCACATCCAAAGTCGGACTCGTTCCTATGTACACCGCTGGAATTGATGCCAAGGATAAAGCACCCCACCCAGCAGGGGCACTTCTGAGTAGCGTGCTGATGAACATGGGTTTTCTCGGAATTTTCCGGTTTTATGCTGTTATTAGCCATACAGAAATACACGCCTGGAGCAATACAATAATTGTTATTTCAGCCATAGCTTCGATTTTCGTGGCAACGGTTTACATGCTTAAAGTAAAAAACTTCAAACGCCTGATGGCTTATTCCAGCGTTGAACACATGGGACTGGCCTTTTTGGGACTGGCAGCCGGAGGGATCGGTTATTATGCTGCAATTCTTCATTTGGTTCTCCACTCTTTCGCCAAGCCCGTGCTATTCTTCCAGTTTGGTCAATTGTTCAGGACCTTCAACAACAAGAATATTTATCACATGGGCGGTTACTTCAACCTAAACACTCATGGGGCCATGATTTTGCTCTTGTCGTTTTTTACTATTACGGCAATGCCTCCATCGGGCTTATTCATCAGCGAGTTGCTGATTTTTAAATCGCTCTTTCAGGCTCATAATCTTTGGCTTCTGGTTGTTGTTTTTATTTTATTGTCGTTTATCATTTGGGCTTTTGCCCGAAACGTTTTTAAAATATTGTTTATCAACCCTGTTATACAGGTTGAAAAGCATGAAAGTGCTTTTTCGGCCTGGGAGTTTATTCCTCAATACTTGTTTCTGGCTGTCGTTTTCTGGCTCGGATATTTCCCTCCTTCCGAACTCGTTGCTTTGATTCAGAAAGCTGTTAACATATTACCCAATTAGAATATGGACAAATATATAGAAATAAAAAACAGCATTCCCATTCCTTTGAAATCAATTCCGGAAATGGACTATAACGATTTTTTATCAACCAACACCCTTCTTGCTGCCAGCGAAAACAACCATTGTGTTGCCCTGTTTGGTGATAAAAAAACCGATCATATGCTGCTTTTCTGTTGCATGGCCAATGATGCAACACACACCATTTATGTCAACTCAACCAGGGTGCTGCTGTCGGAACAATACCCTTCACTGAGCAGGGTTCATTTCTCCTTTCATATTTTCGAACGGGAGATTCATGAATCATTTGGGTTACAATACACCGATCACCCCTGGCTAAAGCCTGTCAGATACCCCTGGTATCGCCACGATCAAACAAAATCTATTGAAAACTATCCATTCTATCACATACAAAGCGAAGAACTTCATGAAGTTGGAGTCGGTCCTGTTCATGCCGGTATTATAGAACCTGGACACTTCAGATTTATCTGCAATGGAGAACAAATACTCCATCTCGAGATTCAATTAGGTTATCAGCACCGTGGCATTGAAAAGCTTATTGTCGAAAAAGACAACCTTCTCACTCAGACTTTATTGTCGGAATCAATCGCTGGTGATACTGTAGTAGGCCACACTGTTTCTTTCTCCAGAACAATAGAAAGCTTGTCGGGTTTCGAGGCCCCCGAACACCTTGAGATGGCACGCACCCTGGCACTTGAATGGGAGCGAATGGCAATTCACTCCGGCGATTTAAGCGCAATAGCCACCGATGTAGCCTACCAGCTCGGAAGCAGCGTTTTTGGACGTCTTCGCACGCCAATCGTCAACTCTTTTCAAGTGTGGTGTGGCAACCGGTTGGCCAAGGGGTTAATCAGACCTTACAAAAATCGGTTCCCGTTCAATAAAAAATTAGCTTCGGAATTTAATAAAGTTTTGGACGAATACTGGCCAGACTATACCGAGATGTTTGACCGAATGATTGACCTCCCTTCTGTTTTATCGCGTCTGGAAAAAACCGGTATAGTCACCCGCGACCAACACCTGGCAATCGGATCTGTCGGTATGGCTGCCCGTTCTGGCGGTCTATCACGCGATATAAGGCAAAGTCATCCTCATGATGGCTACCACCTTCTCAAACACCAGCCCGTTTTATTGACACAAGGCGATGTTTATGCCAGAACTTTGCTTCGCGACAACGAGATCAGGCAGTCCGCGGGCTACATTCGTCAACTCATCAGCCTAATGCCCGAAGCTGATTCAATACCAGCACCTCCCACTTCTCTGCTTCCCGATTCGTTTGTAGTAACCCTTACCGAAGGATGGCGCGGAGAAATAGCTCACGCGGCCATCACCAATAAAAACGGGAAACTTGCTTTGTACAAAATAAAAGACCCTTCGATGCACAATTGGATGGCACTGGCTTTAGCTGTTCGTAACAACGAGATAAGTGACTTCCCGATTTGCAACAAAAGTTTCAACCTGAGCTATTGTGGTTTCGATTTATAATATAAAATAATAAAGAAAATGATCCCCGAAATAAAAATAATGATCCATCAGGGAAAACAATTTATTCCAAATGTTTTCACAGCCCAGGTTCCTGGAATTTTTCGCGGACGACCAGTGATCAGCACCGAAAAAACTGATACAGAACAGCTAATCAGGTGTTGCCCTACCGGAGCCATCAGCGAAAATCAAGGGGTATGCCTCGATATGGGCAAATGTCTGTTTTGTGGAGAATGCGCGGATCGGTTTCCGGAAAAAATCAAATTTACCAAAGATTCTAAGCTGGGAACCAATTTCCGCGAAGGACTCATCATTCGGGAGGGGATTGATAGGCCGGTACAGTTCGACAAATCGTTGATAAGAGAAGAAATCCGGGGGCTTTTCAAACGGTCGCTGAAACTGAGGCAGGTTTCAGCAGGTGGCGACAACAGTTGTGAATGGGAACTCAACGCCTCCAACAATGTGCAGTTCGACATCAGCCGCTTTGGAATCGAGTTTACTGCATCTCCTCGCCATGCCGACGGAGTCGTTATCACAGGGCCCATCAGCCGCAATATGGCTATGGCGCTTCAGTCAACCTGGGATGCCGTTCCAAAACCCAAAGTACTCATACTGGCAGGTACCGATGCTATAAGCGGGGGATTGTTCGCCGGTAGCAATGGACTCGATCGCAGTTTTCTCGATCACAACAGGGTAGATCTTTACATCCCTGGAAATCCTACCCATCCGCTCAATATAATCAACAGCATTCTGAGACTTATGAGACCTGATTAACCCATCGAACCGATACTGTTCGGTTTTGTATTGTTCCCGTAGTTCTTCAGCCAAGTAGAAAATAAAAAAAACGGGGCTACCTCACAAACAGAAGCAGCCCCTTGACTCACATGCTCCGGGTTTATTATTTAAACGCCTTCTCCAACATCCCGTCACCGGTCATGCTCAGACGGCTGAAATAATCAGGAACTGGCTTGCCTACCAATTTATCAACATACATCTTAGCCAGATACTGGCCCAGCATAAATCCTTGTCCGCGCAACCCAACAAACAACCCGTGGCCAGGATCGATAAACATGCGAGGTTCAACGTAATAACCAGCCCAGATGGCCTGGAACCCGACGCTAGAAAGCTCGGGCAACCAATCAACAAACACCTCCGAAGCAATTTCAAGGAATTCCTTGCTGTTAATTTTTAGATTTTTATCTGTTTCAGCAGGATCTACAGCCGGCGATGCGCAACCAATGATCTGCCCTGTTTCGGCCAATTGCTGGCCATACACAGCCACAAATCCTTTATAATGCCTCCTGTCAATAATCATAGGCAACGGAATGTTGTTCACACCCATCATCGGCAGCCGTCGGGTAATAAACGCCTGATGTTTCACAGGATAACAGCCGGTTTCCAACCCAAGCATCTTGGCAAAACGGGCACCTTCAGGGCCGAGGGCGTTCACGAAATGATCGGCGTGGTACTCAACATACTCTTTAGCATGATTTTGAACCAGCACGATATATTTATTTCCTTCGCGCTTAACATCCACCAGTTTACAGTCTTCTTCGATCTGACCACCCTGCTGAATTCCAATCTGACGAATCAGATCAATCACACGACCCGGGGTGGCTTGCCAGCAATTGTGGGTGATAAGTGCAGCCTGGTAGGTGGCGAGATTGGGATTGAAGTAGGGGGAAACCCGTTTGGTAAAATCTTTTGGTTCAATCATCTCGGCATCGCTCCAGGCCATCGAGGCTTTCAGTGCGCTGTACATTGCATCGTCATGAGCAAAGGTCACATAATCGATGGGGTGAAAATCGATGTTGCGGATTTTTTGCAATTCTTTAAAAATCTCGAGATTGTTCACGGCAATATCGCTCAACTCAGGCACACTGAAATTGAGCCGGCCTCCGGCAATGTTGCGCCACGAAGCTCCTCGCCCAAAATTGATAAGCACCGGCTTCAGACCTTCCTCTGCCAGGTAACGGAAAAGGGCACTTCCGCCAATTCCACCTCCTGCAACCACGGCAGGCACCTGCACCACCCGGGGCTTCTGGTGATGGCTCACTGCGATGATGTTCTCATGCACCGGACGTGGGTAAAGCTCGCCCATCGAAAGTTGGTTCGACAGCGGGCCCCTCGGTGTAGCCTCACCAACTACCTGAATTCCATAATTGCGAATCATGGATTTCAACCGTGGGATGCAACGTTTGCCTCGGCAGGCTCCCATTCCCAGACGGGTGGTGTGCTTGATCTCGTCAACGCTGATAAATTTACGATCGCCCACTATATTCAAGATTTCATCAACCTTCACGTCGTCGCAATGGCATACATAGGTTTCTGATTTGATCTCGAAATCGGCGGGGCTCATCTCAAACGACTCGGGGAAACGCTCCCTGATAATGAAACCACGCGCATTAACCAAATCTTCGCCATGCAAGGTAAGCGATTTCACACGAGCCACGTGGGTTTTGTTGGGCTTGCGAAGAATCTTCTCGATCACTCCCTCGCCCAACCTCTTCCCGTTGTTGTCAACCAGATAAACTTCTGCCCCTTCGGCTGCCTCATACTCGATGGGCAGGAAGAGCCAGTCTTTCTTCAGGTTGTAGCCGAAAATGGCCAATCCCGGACACTGATAGACACAATCCATACAGCCAATGCACTTGTCGAAGTCGATTCGGGGCACCGTGCTGGTGGATGTTTTGGTGATTGCGCCATGCGGGCAGGCAAATTCGCAGGGGTTGCAGGCAAAACCGTAAAGACAGTCAATCTGCACGAAGCCTTTTTGTTCCATCCTTTCGCGCGAGGGGAGGAAAGGCTTCTCGATCACACGCGTTGGATGTTGCTGCGAGTCAATGTATTCTTTCGATAAGGCGAGATAATCATCGTATTGATATCGCACACCCATGTCGGCCATGATCTCGTAAGCCACCTGTTTTCCGCGAAGTACGGCTGAAGTTCCTTCGCCTATGCGAATGGAGTCGCCAGCACCAAAGCAGCGACGGCCAAATATTTCATTTCCTTTAATAAGCAGCTGATCGTCGGGAACCAATCCTGTGCATATATTGATGGCATCAATACCGTCAATCACCTTTTCTGTACCAGGGATGGGTTTGAAATTCTCGCACTGAGCCACCACGGCGCCCACAACACCCGTGTTGTCGTGGTTAGGAATGGCTTTCAGAAGAATGTGGGAAGTGAGAACGGGAATACCAAGCCTACGAACACGGTTGGCCTGAACAGGGAATCCACCTTCGTTGGGCTGTGCCTCGATGATGGCTTTCACGTTGGCACCTGCCTGCATCAATTGATAGGAGGTGAGGTAACCGATGTTACCGGCACCAACGGTCAGAACGTTTTTGCCAAGCAGGGTCAATTCGTTGTTCATCATTTTCTGTACCACGGCGGCGGTGTAAACTCCCGGCACGTCGTCGTTCTCGAAAGTGGGCATGAATGGAACGGCACCGGTTGCCACTACAAGATAATCAGTATCAACGTAGTAAATCTCTTCAGTCCTGATGTTTTTAACAGCCACGCGGTTTCCTTCCAGGATGTCCCACACGGTTGAGTTCAGAAAAATCCCTTCAAGGCTCTCTCCAGCCAGGGTTTTGGCAATGTCGAAACCGCGCATTCCTCCAAATTTCTTCTCTTTCTCGAAAAAGAAAAACTGGTGCGTTTGCATCAGAAACTGGCCGCCAATCTTATCGTTGTTGTCAAGCACGATGTTGTCAATGCCGGCCTGATTAAGCAGTTCGCGTGTGGCCAATCCTGCCGGACCAGCGCCAATGATCACCACCGATGTCTTAAATACGTTGATGGCCTCTTTCTTTTGATAGGGTGTGACTCCCGGGTTGTAGTTATGGGGGATTTCGGCAACCTCTTTTACCCCGTCAACAGGGGTGATGCAAATACGCCTGATCTGGCCGTCAACCAGCATTTCGCAGGCGCCGCATTTGCCGATGCCACACTCGAGCGATCGCTCGCGGTTTTGAAGACTGTGGCTGTGAACGGGAAAACCCGCCTGATGAAGGGCGGCGGCAATGGTGAAGCCTTTCTGGCCCTTAACTTTTTGTCCATTGAAAGAGAACTCAACTTCCTCTACCTGAGGAATGTCGAGAATCGGGTGGTGTTCTATTCGGTGCATAGGGTGAAACTGATTGTTTAATGGTTAGCCTTACGGCAATTGGTGATAATTTCGGCGCAAATGTAGGAGATTTCATCGGGAAAACGAGTCAGGGAACGACAGCTTTTGGTGACTTCCGGCCAACGATCGTTTAAAGAGTTGGTTTGGTTGAATTATTAAGCATTATGACATTGATAATGAACTCATATGTTATACCGCCGCGAACTGAATAGCAGAGAAGTACAAATTACAGATGTTCAAAAAAATCCAGAAACCTGGTTCACCTCTTATTAAAGAGTTAGCATACCCCATCAAGAACACGACCACCCCCATTTGACCCCTTTCATTTTAGTTCAGTCACAATTGTTCATTATTTGGAATTCAATTTACAAAACCCACAACGCTATTAGGTGATTTCATCACTCATTCTTTATTTAAAGAAACAAACTTGAATAATTACATGATCTTGTTCTTCAGTTTATTATAAAAATATTTCATGTTTCTGGCTTTTAAAACTGTGTAAAAAGTCGAAGTAGAACAATCCACTGTTCTTATTTAAAACTTGACTTTCCTGATTTTGGACGTATATTTGCAAATATTGGAGAATAGCATCGCGGTTTGTGTAAAACTCAAGCACAAACCTTGGCCTTGAATCCTAGATTGCGTGTTCTTATGCTGAAAACCAAAGGAAATGTTCAAGTCGTTTAAGTATTGCGACAAAATCCCGGGAACATGGCCGCAAAGTGCCTGACCCCACTACACCCTTTAAAACGTTTTAAACCAAACCGATATGAAAAACACCTTTTTACTACTCCTCTTTGCCGCGTTGGCGGCGCTGGCAAATGGCCAGGCAACAATTATTAACGAGAATATTCAGAATTGGACAGATCAACTCAGCTATGGCAATTACACCCAAAGCATAACGGTTGGTAGCGGAACTGGGACTGTAACAATGACGAATTGTGTAGTTGATCATGACGGATTAAAACCTACCAGTGGCTATGGTACTGATGGTTATGTTGCTTTACATGGAACAAACGGCGTACTCACATTGCCTGAAGTTTCTTCAATTTCAACAATTACGTTTCACTTAAACGCTGCAGGTCCCTCCCGTTCAGTGACATTACAAAAATGGAATGAAGTTAGTGCTTCCTGGGAGTTTCAAGCTAATTTCTCCAATATTGGAACAACCGGTGTACAGGCAATAAGTACCATTAATTCTAGTATACCTACCACCCTTAGGCTTACGAATCCGTCGAATAATATCTTTGTTTACGATATCATAGTCAAAAGCAACGACCAAACCTCCATTGCGGACGCACCAACATCGCAGCCAGCTGGCTCCGACATACAATCCACTAATACCGGTAGTTCGATAGATGTGTTTAAATTTAAGCTCACAGACAAAGGAACTTCCGACACATACGCAACGAAAGTAACACAAGTCAGAGTAAAGAAAACTTCAGGAACTGCTGACCTGTCGGATCATATTTCTGGTGCAGAGTTATTTATTGGCGAGGCGCCAGTTACCACCCAGGCTGTTTCCATTACCGACGAAAGCATCACTTTTCCAATCACAAGTGGCAATTTGGACATTCCTAACAATTCCTCCATCGAGTTAACGCTAAAGATATCCATAAAAACCACAGGTATTGCTGATAATTCAACCCTTGCCTTTGGCATCAGTCAAACTGATCATGGCTTTACTGCCGATCCGGCTTTCTCCGGTTTCGCCCCCGATTTCGGGGCTGCCGTCTCAGGCAACACCTTTACATTCAGGGTTGTGGCTACGCAGCTCACCTTCACCCAACAACCTCCTGCCGCAGCCTGCCCTTTGAGCAACCTTTCGCCGGCCATCGTGGTTAGTGCTACTGATGAAAACGGCAACGTGGATGCCGAATTCGTTAGCGACATCACGCTGACAAACAGTGCCTCTCTGACCACCACAAACCACACAGTGACAGCTATTTCCGGTGTTTCAACCTTCACCAATTTCCAATTCACCCAAACGGGAACCACCACCGTTTCAGCAACAGGCGGTTCGTTGACTTCGGCCACTGCATCGGAAGCCACGACGGTTGCCGTGGGCGACGTGACTAATCCATCGGCCTCAGTAAGTTACCAGCAGTCGGTGGTGAGCTGGGACAACAACACCTGCTCCGACGAGGTGATGATCGTGGCCAAGTCAGGTTCGGCGGTTACAGCACTCCCATCAGGTAATGGTTCTGCTTACACCGCCAATTCAGCCTTTGGCAGCGGAGCAGAATTCGATGGCGGCTATGTGGTTTACAAAGGCTCAACGTCACCCCAAACCATAACAGCCCTGACTAATGGAACCACCTACTATTTCACCCTTTTCAACCGCAAGGGGACATTCTGGAGCACAGGGGTAACCACCAGCGCCACACCCACCGAACTCATGTTTAGAAGCGCAACCACAGGCAATTGGACAACAGCTGCCGCATGGGAAACATCGCCTAACGGTACCGACTGGTCAGCAGCAGCATCAGCCCCAACCGAGGCCGATGCCACCATCACCATACGAAATGGCCATACCATCACCGTGAGCACGTCAGTGACCTTGGATCAGGTGGTGATTGAGGCGGGAGGCACGCTGCTCCATACCGCCGGAACCCTAATCGTTGCCAACGGTGTGGGTGATGATGTGGAAATAAAAAATGGAGGGGTGTTTGAGTGGAACTTCTCTGGAAACCCTCCTGAAATCAATGGAAGTGCTAAAGTTTTAGTGAAAACCGGAGGAATGATCAGGATTTCCAATTCTGGCATGACGGATGCCGGAACGGGAGTGAACGGGCCGGGAATTCAATATGAGAATGGTTCAATTTTGGAGTACACACCTACCTATGCTTTTTCAGCATATAATGTAACCTATTTTCCTTCTGTTAATGCCGAAACTATTCCAATATTTAGAATAACTTCTTTAACCGGCGTTGTTGGAACTGAAGGAACTACCACCATTAATGGTGTTCTTGAGGCTAATAGTTCTTTTTCGTGGCAATCTGGTGGAGCAAAGGTCTTTCGGAATGGAATCAAAGGGACAGGAAACCTAATACAAACAAACGGTTGTGGCCAGTGGATTATAAACGGTAGTAATGCAGAAATTGGTGGGACTGGTCAAATCACACTTTCAACTACAGGCATAACCATTGCTGAAAGCACGCAAGCTACAATCACCTCCCATAAGACTATTTCTGATGGTAAGATTACCATCGCGGGGGGTGCCAAACTTACCATCAACCCCTTCGCCTCTCTTGATTTCTCGGGTACACTTACCAACAATGCCGGGCAAAGCGGCATCGTGGTGAAATCGGGTGGTTCGCTCAGGCAATCTACCAGCAATATTGCCGCCACCGTGGAGCAAAGCATCGAGGCAGCTTCGTGGAGCACGTGGGACGATGGCTGGCATCTGCTCTCTTCGCCTGTGGCTTCTCAAAGCATTGCCGCCGATGGTGCTGGCTTCGTTACATCGGGCGATGGCAACGATTACGATTTCTACGCCTGGTCGGAACCCAACAACCTGTGGATCAATTACAAAAACAGCTCCACCGAACCAACCTTCACCTCAGTGAATGGTAATGGCAATTTCACCGTTGGGAAGGGATACCTGGTAGCTTACCAGCAGTCAGGTACCAAGCAATTTAAGGGGTACCTCAACGTGAACAATGTATCAGTATCCGGCCTCACCAAAACCAACAGTTCCACCACCCGTGCCTGGCACCTGCTGGGAAACCCCTACTCGTGCCCGATCACCTGGGACAACACCTGGACACGCTCCAACGTCGGGGCTGTGTGTCAGGTATGGAGCGAAACGTTAAAAGATTACTCGGCAATTACCACTGGCAATATCCCGGTAAACAACGGGTTCATGGTGGAAGTTTCTGCAGACAATGCCTCCCTTACGATTCCGGCCAGCAAACGAACGGTAACAGCGGCCAACTTCTACAAAAATGCCGAAGAACCTGCCCTGAAAATCACGGTGATGGCTTCCGACAGCAGTTCGGGCAAAGAATGCGTTATTCGTTTTAACGAATTGAGCACAACATCCTTCGATGCCGAATTTGATGGACATTATTTGAAAGGCTACGGCCCCGAATTTTATGCCCTTGCCGGCAGCGAACAACTCACGGTGAACACCCTGCCCGTGGTCACCAACGATCTGGAAATCCCCCTTGTGTTTAAACGCAACAACCGGGAAGCCTTTTTCCTGATTGCCGAAGGTGTTGAAACCCTTGGTGCCGAAGCTTTTCTGCACGACAACCAAACAGGCATTCTTACCAATCTGCGCCAAACTCCACGTATCGGATTTTCGTCATCAGAAACTGATTCACCCAACAGGTTTAGCCTGAAATTTGGATCAGTTGGTGCCGACCAGCCGGCTACCCGGGTTAGCCCGCGGGTATATAGCAGCCATGGTCAACTTGTTATCAACAACCTTACCTCCAGAGGTACCATTCAACTGGTATCGATTACCGGTCAGGTGTTGATGACGGTCGCAAACAGTCAGGAAACGACCCTGCTGCTCACCCCGCAGGTTCCTCGCGGCATATATCTGGTAAGAATCATCTCACCCGATTATAGTGGCATAACCAAAATTATGTTGTAATAACCAAAATCTGTAAAATGATGATCAAGAAAAATCGAATAAACCGGAAAGCAACCGCGCTTTTAATAGTAAGCTTTTCGTTATCAACTGTATTATGGGCCGATCCTCCGCCTCCGCCACCTCCAGGTGGCGGCCACGGCCAGACTAACAATCAGACAGGAGGCGGGGCGGCACCCATCGGAAGCGGGATCATGATGCTGGTTGTGACAGCATCGGTTTATGGAGCCTGGCGGAGCTGGAAACCCCGCCAGGAGGATATAATTTAGGGCACAGACTTGACGGTCTGAACGCATTTTTGGTTGGTTCAAAAACCCG
Source organism: Bacteroidales bacterium (assembly GCA_028689615.1). GTDB lineage: Bacteria > Bacteroidota > Bacteroidia > Bacteroidales > TTA-H9 > GWE2-42-24. Next base: position 52,426 of record JAQVCV010000021.1, read on the forward strand.
AAGACCGCTGAGGGTTTAACGGTCTTCACACGCTGTTCCGGCTCACTCTGCAGGGATGCAGGGTGGCCGGATATGTGTTTTTCGAACAATGATTCCTATATTTACCAGTTCCATGAACAATTCGCTCAAAGTTTGTTTTCTTTTGTAACTAACCGTGAACTATTTATCTGGTGTTAAAAAAATATTTACTCATAGTTGCCGGATTTATAAGCATTGGAATAGGAATATTGGGAATCTTTCTCCCATTATTACCTACCACGGCATTTATGCTTTTAGCGGCATGGCTGTTTTCAAAAAGTTCGCCCAAGTGGCGTCAGTGGTTGATTAACCACCGATTGCTTGGCAAACACATAAGAAATTACACGATTCACAAAGGGATAACTTCACGCGCTCGCAAACGATCGCTAGCAACACTTTGGCTAACTCTGGTTTTTTCAGCATGGTTAACCAATGGGACTTGGTGGATATTGGCAATTCTGGCTATAGTGGGTATCGGCGTTAGCTGGCATCTTATTGCCTTAAAAACCATTAACGAACATTACAGCAAAGTCAATCCCGATGATTACATCAACCACGATGATCATCAATCCAATGTTGCTTAACTCTTTTGCGAACGCTGTGTAAGGTTGCAGAGTTTTTGCAAAACGCGGGCTCCAACATTGGCATCCCATTCGTCGTTACCTGTTCCAGATGCTACTTCGCAGAGGTCAAACCCAATGATGCGTCTTCCCGAGAGCACAACCTGCCGCAACAAATATTCAGCCTGCCGGTAACTTAGCCCGCCGGGGACCGGGGTTCCTGTATTGGGACACAATTCGGGCGATAGTCCATCGATGTCGAAACTGATATACACGTCGGGGGGCAATGACCCAACCATTTCATCACAAAGGGCTGCCCAGGTTTCACCGTTAAAAAGCCGGTTGTTTAAGTCGCTGTCGGTAAACTGTTTCACCCTATCGTCGGCTAGCGCCACATCGAGCTCATCCTGACAAAAATCGCGGATGGCCACTTGAACGATAGCGCCTATGTTTTTGTTTTTCAGCGTGTTAAACATAATGGATGCGTGCGACGAGGCAAACCCTTCATAGGCATCACGTAGGTCGGCATGGGCATCGATGTGTAAAATTCCAAGGCCCGGAAACCTCCCCGCCAGGGTTTCAATCAGCCCCAGCGGCACACTGTGCTCACCTCCAACGATGGCCGCGATGACCCCTCTGTCGAGCCACCGGCAGGCTTCGGCGGCCACCCATCGGTTGAGCCACTCCGATCCTTCGTTCACCTGCTTCAGCAAGGGGGCAATCGCCTCATCGCTCTCCGATCCCCCTTCAATTTGGTGATTGATAATGGTTTCAGCAATAGGCCTTAACGTCTGATTCATTTTAACAACTTCGTCATCAGAGGAAAGCATCACAACGCGGTTCTCCCAGGCATTTGGAAGATCGGAATCAAAAAGGTCGAGCTGCAACGAAGCCTCCCTGATGGCCTCAGGTCCCTTGGCGGTTCCGGGGCGGTATGAGGTGGTAACATCCCAGGGTACAGGGATTAATACAATCTGGGCCTCATCGGCCGAATAGGGAAGTCCCATGAAATTACCGTTAGCAATGGCCACACCGTTGGGATCGAAAGTTGACATAGAGATTATTTTTGGCAAAGGTAAGAAAAGTGACTTTAGAGGGCTCTACCAACAGGGTAAAGGCGATTCATAAGCTTCAAAATCTCTACCTGCCAATCACGGCCGTCGTTTCGATCATCGGCGGATCGTGAAGGTGGCGCTTCACGGCACAGATTTCGGCCGCGTTGATGATGGCATTGCGGTATTTCTCGGGGAAAGATGATGGCAACTGTATTTCGAGGTGAATCTTCGAGATGAGGTGCTTCACCCGATCAAACTCCATCGATTGAACGATGCGAATGTCGGTGGTGGCGATTCCGCGTTGGTCGCAAAACGATTTCACATAAATTCCGGCACAGGTGCCGATCGAAGCCAAAAAAAGGTCGAACGGAGCGGGCGCGGAGCCATCGCCGGAAGGCTGCGGCTGGTCGGTGTGGATGGTAATACCCTTGTATTCGGCATTTACTTTTGCCTTTCCATCGAACGTGATGATCATATCCATGTCTTCAATACTTAATAAATTTCTGATTCGGTAAATAAAAAAAGATGCAACCCGATGATTTAATGGCTACAACACCCTCCAGGGTGGGAGTCGAGCGAGCCCTCGAGGTACAGATCTACTGCTTCTCGGGCGTTGATTACCCTGGTAACGTAAACCTGTTTCCCGGCACCGGTAAGGTCGTCATACAAGCGGCGCCCCATTCCTCCTGCAATAACCACCGAAACATCGGCTAAAGCCTCAAGAATACCCCCATGAGAATGGTGCTGGTGTTCATGTTCATGGCTGTGATGTTGACCCAGAGCGTGACCTGTAAAATCATTTTCAACATAGATCTGGTTAACAACGTTTTTGCCTTCAGTCTCGAAAATTAAAAACCCTGGTGTACGGCCAAAATGGCCGAAAACAGTCTGACGATCGTGACTTGGAACTGCTATTTTCATATTCTGAATGTTTTAAATAAAATATTCGCATTAATAGATGAGTGTGCAAAAATACAACCTTCTGGAAACATCAGGCAAATAAATAAATTTCATGTATTTCGCTGGAAGATTATTACATTTGCGGAACAATCAACAGTATGAAAAACAATTTGGCGGTATATCTCGATGATTTTCTATCGCTTATTTATCCGCGGCTGTGTTATGCATGTGGGCAGCCGCTGTTTGCCAACGAAGAGGTTGTGTGCTTTCCCTGTCGAACTTCTCTACCCCAGACCCATTACCACGAGCAGCCAGATAATCCAGCTGCTCAGGTATTCTGGGGGAGGTGTGAGTTGGAGGCTGTTGCTGGTTACTATTTCTTTAGGCGCGGCAACAAGGTCCAACACCTTCTCCACGCATTGAAATATCACAATGCCCCTGAAGTAGGTGTTTTGGCAGGACGGATTTACGGGAGTCTTCTCAAGGATGCTCAGGGCTTTTCTCATGCTTCGTGCATCATTCCGGTCCCTCTGCACCCTAAAAAACAAAAAATCAGGGGCTACAATCAAAGTGAGGTGTTCGCCAACGGCTTATCTCAAAGCATGGGGATTCCGGTAAACACAACCTCTTTGATTCGCAGCGTGGCTTCAGAAACACAAACACGCAAATCGAGATTCAAGCGGTGGGAGAATGTGAAAACCATTTTTGCATTGGGCGACATCGAGCCTGTGAAAGGAAAACACGTGATACTGGTTGACGATGTTATAACCACGGGCGCCACCATTGAGGCCTGCGTTAATGTTTTAAAGGCGGTGGAGGGGATTACCATTTCGGTTGCCAGTATTGCTGTAGCAGGTAAAGGATACTAATTCCCATTTTGGTGGGAGGAGGTATCGGGTTGGTTGAACAGTTTTACTGAAACAGGTTCGCCCATTCTATAAATTGTTTTCTCAATAAGTCGGCCTCTTTCATCATAAAAACGCCACATACCATCATAAACGTACCTTATTTCCTTGTCGTCTAAGAACATAAGCGATGTTCCCTTTTGCATGACTTTCCCCGTTGGGTACCAGTATTTCACTTTAATATGCGATTCACCATACCGATGATTCCGCCCATAAACAAACCTCACCTGGCGTTTACCATTGGCGTGGTAATACTTGACTCGTCGATATTCCCGGCCGTTTTTAAAATAGCCATCCGAGGTTTTCCTTCGAGGCTCTTCGCTGGAATAGCTTATCCATCGTCCGGTTTTTCGCCCCGCTTCGTCCAATTGATTCGTTTTGGAAGGATACAGTAACGAACAACCCGAAACGAGTAACATCATAGCCAACCCAAAACCGGCAACAAATCGGTGGTAACGGATTGTAGGATTCATAATAAAAATTCATCGGGCGCAAATCGGTAAACTTACACCCGATGAGAAGGTTGAGTTATGTGTGTTATTTTTCTTTGTCTTTGCTAAGGGAGAACTTCACCGGCATGTTGAATTGAACCATTACGGGCTTTCCTTTTTGGGTTCCCGGTTCCCATTTGGGCATCTTTTTAATCATGTTGAGAACCACTTCGTCGCATTCTTTATCTATGCCTCTGAGAATTTTAGGCTCGGCTATTGAACCATCTTCCTTTACTACAAAAGTAACATACACGGTTCCCTGTACACCAGCTTTACGGGCTGCCTCAGGGTAAACTACGTTGTTGCGCAGGAACTCCATCCGCGCTTCATCGCCACCAGGAAATTCGGGCATTACTTCCACAACATGAAAAACACCGTTTTCATCCGGCTTCATTTGTTCTGGCTTCGCCTTCTGCCCAAATTTTGCACCGGAAAGTGAAAACCTTACAGGAACAGTCATCGAAACCCTTACAGCTTTGCCTCGTTGCATTCCTGGCTTCCATTTTGGCATAAGGCGAATGGTTTTCAGGGCAGCTTCATCACAACCAGAGCCAATCCCCCTTTGAACTTTTGTGCCAGAGATTGAGCCGTCGGTCTCGACAACAAAATTTACATATACAGAGCCTGTGATCCCTTTTTTCCGTGCTTGTTCGGGGTACTCTATATTTTTTGAAAGATATTCGGCGAAGGCTTCTTTTCCTCCGGGGAATTCAGGCATTTGCTCAACTACCTGGAAAAGTGTTGTGTCGTCGGAAGCAGGTGCCACAGATTCTATCGGAGAAGAAACCTCGGGGAAGTCAGCCGACACCTTGCTGTTTAATAGATCAGTATCAAGGCTTCCTTGTACCAATGCAAATGAGTCTTTCTGAAGAAAGGTGATTGCAACAGTAGCTATCACTGACAGAAAAATTACTCCGGAAATAGCTTTCAGTTTAGCAATTCGTCCGGAAAATGGTTTGTTTAGCATAATAAATCGCTTTTTAAGTGATGAATGATTGAAATTATTAACCACGGGTACGCTGATTCCTGTCAACGACTCAAGCAATAAAGCCTTGTAATTGGCCGGATTACATTGTTGCTTTAGAACTGCTCTGTCGGCAAGAAATTCGTGGTTCTGTCTGACAGCCTTCCGGAAAAGCCATACAAACGGGTTAAACCACAGCAGAATACTCATCAGTTCAACGAAAATGACATCATACGAATGACCTTGTCTAATGTGAGCCATTTCGTGGATGATTACTGGACGCAAATGGCCTTGTCTCATCAGGTGTCTGGAGACAAGTATGTTGTTAAAAAAAGAAAACGGTGTAAGATTTTGAAGTGAAACATGCAACCTTACGTTAAAAAATTTCACAGATTTGCTTCTTGATATGAGAAAAACGATTTGAAAAAGTCTTAGAAACAAAAGGAAAACCAACAAAGCACTTACCAGCAGATACAGCCCCCTGTATGAAAGCCAATTATTTGCAATGGCATCTTGATTTTCTCCAGCTATGGAAACCTCAGGCAACACCGCCACTTTTACAACGGGCAATTCTTGTCCGGGGAAAAAATCGGTCAGATTCACCAAAGGAAAAAGGAGTGGCAATACAAAACTGGACAACAAGTACCATCGCATGAGGCCAACCGCCTGGTTGTTGCTCAGCCACAGTCGGTAACCCAGGTACATTACCCCCGAACCCAGAATGGTTTTTAACAAGTAAAAGGTTATTTCATTCATTTTCTTTTGACTTTTTGTGTATCTCCAATTCTACCATTTCTCTGATTTCCTGCAACTCTATCAGCGACAGGTCTTCCTCACGAGTCAAAAAAGAGGCAAGGCTTCTGTAGCTGCCGAAATAATTGTTCACAAAATGTTTGAAATAGGCTCTCGAGTAATCTCTTTTTGCGATTAATGGAAAATACTCATGCGATCGCCCATGCGCGAGATGATCAACAAAACCCTTTTGCTCCAAAATCCTTATTATCGTTGAAACAGTATTGTATGCGGGTTTTGGATCCGGCAAATGCTGAATTACATCGTTTACGTAACCTTTTCCTATCTTCCAAAGCACCTGCATAATTTGCTCCTCGGCCCTTGTCAATTCTCTGATTTGTTCCACAACTAAAAACTTAGTTAAATTATACCACAAAGATAAACTAAAAACTTAGTTTGTCAACTAAAAACTTAGTTTTTGGCAAAATATTTTGTTTAGAAGAAATATTTTTCCTCCGAGTTGAATCCAAGATATATTGGCACAAAATTGGACACAAGTTCAAAATAATTTGAAGATGTCTGGTAGAAATGGATTTTTTTTTGGCACTTCTGCCTGCGTCATGTTCAGATTTAGTTACTTTGCATTTTTTTAGTACACTTTAGAAATCAAACACCTTCCAAAACACCAGTTTCTATGAAACGCAAGCTACTCATTCGCGATGTGACCCTGCGCGACGGGCAACAATCACTTTTTGCCACGCGTATGTCGCAAGAACAGATAAATAAAGTACTCCAATTGTATCGCACGACAGGATTCTACGCCACAGAAGTGTGGGGTGGAGCAGTTCCCGATAGCATCATGCGGTTTTTGGGAGAAAACCCCTGGACACGCCTCGACACTATCTACAAGGCAATAGGCGACACTACGCTGCTCACAGCCCTTTCAAGAGGTCGGAACCTTTTTGGTTACAACCCCTATCCCGATGAAGTGATTGAGGGGTTTTGCCGAAATTCTGTACAATCGGGCATAGGAATAATGCGCATTTTTGATGCACTTAACGATGTTGAGAACGTGAAAGCAACCGTTCGATTCGTAAAACAATACGGAGGGAAAGCAGATTGTGCTGTTTGCTATACTGTTGATCCAAAATATTCAACCCGCGACAAGATACGAACCCTCATTCACGAGCATCACCTCCCCCCCAGAGTTTTCACCAAAGAGTATTTCCTTAGTAAGGCTAAAGAAATGGAAGCATTGGGTGCCGACATGATTACCATCAAAGACATGGCTGGCTTGATTACTCCAGGCAAGACAGGACGATTGATGCGCATGCTTAAACAAGACATTACGGTTCCTATTGATTTTCACACACACTGTACACCAGGCTATGGACTGGCCTCGTCATTATGCGCCATCATTAATGGAGTAGATATACTCGACACAGCTATTTTAGCTTTTGCTGGTGGTCCGGCTGCCCCGGCATACGAAATAATTCAACTCTTTTGCGACAAACTGGATATCGAAACCGGTGTTAACCGGGGTATCGTTGCTGCTATCGATGCTGAATTGCGTGAAATCCGAAAAGAACTCTCGGCAGCTGATAGTCTTAAAATTTGCCCGCGGGTTTTTGACCTTACAAGAGACCAATTGCCTCCTGCTATTGACCTTCTGCTAGAGGAAGCCATAGAGATGGCCAAACAAGAAAAAGAAGAGGAATTATTAAAGGCTTGCCACAAGATTGAAGAGTGGTTTGGCTTTCCTGAACCTGACGAGAAGGTGCGCGACGCGGAGATGCCAGGAGGGATGTACACCAACATGCTGTCGCAATTGAAGCAGTTAAAACTCGAAAAACTACTCAATCGAACCCTTGAGTTAATACCCAGTGTGCGGTTGTCAGCCGGATTGCCACCACTGGTAACACCAACCAGTCAGATTGTAGGTGCTCAGGCTGTAAATTGCGCGATTGATGAAGAGAAAGGCAATCCAATGTACACCACCAAGTCGATTCAATTTGTCAATCTGGTAAAAGGAGTCTATGGACATACCCCGATAGAAGTTGACCCGAAATTCCGGTATAAAATTGCAGGAGTAGAAGAAGAAACACCATACGATACCAGATATTACAAGAAACAACCCAACCCGGTATTTGAAGAATATGGTGGCTTAAAGCTTGCCGCTAACGAACGGGATGAACTGTTGCTGGAACTTTTCCCCAATGTAGCCTACGAATATTTGAAGAAGGAGACAGAAGAAAAATACATGCACGAAATTCACGCCATAGAGCAGGAGAAAAGGCGAAAGTGGGAAGAAGAAAAACAGAAATACGACAATTTGACCAATGAAGAAAAAGAGAAGCGTTTGTTGCAGGGACTGTACAATTATAAATGGACCTCAACGGAACAGGAAGAGGCTTCCTTGGGCAGATCATAGCCCTATTGTTGCTCGAAAACAACAAAGGCAGTCCGATGGGCTGCCTTTGTTGTTTCAGGAAGCATCGAATAAAAACTGTATAAAACAAAACAGGCTGCCTTTTAAGGGGCAGCCTGAGTAATAAAGAATTGGCGACGACCTACTTTCCCACCTTTCGGCAGTATCATCGGCGCGGGTGGGCTTAACTTCTCTGTTCGGAATGGG
>JAQVCV010000081.1:0-1311 GCA_028689615.1 Bacteroidales bacterium
AAATTAGGCGATCAGTTTGGCAATTTAGACGATCGGAATGGCAAATTAGACGATCGGTTTGGCAATTTAGGCGATCGGTTTGGCAAATTAGGCGATCGGTTTGGCAAATTAGGCGATCGGTTTGGCAAATTAGGCGATCGGAATGGCAAATTAGGCGATCGGTTTGGCAACTTAGGCGATCGGAATGGCAAATTAGGCGATCAGTTTGGCAAATTAGGCGATCGGAATGGCAAATTAGGCGATCAGTTTGGCAAATTAGGCGATCGGAACGGCAAATTAGGCGATCGGAACGGCAAATGATACTCTGTCTGAAGCAAAAAAAATTGCATACACAAAAAGTGCCTTTGCTGCTACTGCAAACCCATTTTTTGGGAAATCAACAGGCTCAAAACACTTTTTTTTCGACGTTGGCATATCTTGTTCAACAAAAAAGTCTCTATATTTGCGAAACTCTAGTCACAGTATTGTTCTATCAAAAAAACCAAAAGATGACCAAACTCAAACTCCTCTGCGTCGGTTGGCTTGTTTGCCTCCAGGTGGAAGTCGTTGCACAGCAAACGTGCATGGCGAAGCATTTTGACCAGGGTAATGCCTTGTTAAAACTACCCGATGTGCTGATACCCGGAACTTATATTCTGAGGGCTACCAGCCAAACCCAACAATTCAACGCCTCTTTTATTAAAAACTAACTACAGGAGATTGCTGTTATGAAAACCAACAATAGAAATATTTTTTTGCCTATTATTACAATTGTTGTTTGCTCTTATTTTCCATTTTCTTTATTCTCACAAAACACGTTCGATACTATTTTTGATTTGAGCTTGTATGATCACAGGGCACATAGAATTGCCGAAACACCAGATAAAAATTATATAGTGGCCGTAAATTTTAACAATTTCTCAGCCGCCCCTATTTGTAAAGTGGATTCAACAGGGGTGTTGCTTTGGACCAAATACTACTCTCTTGATGACATTACTAATATATGTGATTTAGAGGTCAATGAAAATGGAAATATATTTATTATAGGTCACTGTTCTAATTCAGGAGTTTATGACAGAAGTTATTTAATGAAACTGAATTCGGATGGTGATTCTCTATGGTCAAAAAAGTACTTTTACGGCCATGACACATTCTTTAGGTATTTTACTTCTGGTTTCAACAATCATTTAACTATAATATGCGACATTAATTATCCGGCATATTCATGGACAATGAAATTGATTAGTATTGACACGACTGGAGAAATTCTTTGGGAATCAATTGTTATCGAGAACGACACAAGCTATAACTATTCCACTTTCGGACTTTTAC
>JAQVCV010000081.1:1411-13940 GCA_028689615.1 Bacteroidales bacterium
AGGGGCAAACCCTTTTGACCATCAACACCACGGGCAAAAGCACCCTGGAACTTTCTACCAACTGGCTGCCGGCAGGCCTTTACCTGTTGCGTGCCGAAACCAACAACTTTTCCTTGATTGAAAAACTCTTGAAACACTGATGAAAATGGCATATACCGATTCTGTTTGCGCGCTGATCGATCTGGCCGATGTGCTGGCAATGCAGCAGGATTCGACCTGTAAGAACCGCAACCTGCAATCCTCAGCAGCCAGGCTTGTAAACCTTCCCGACAGCCTGCTAAGTCACTCTTTTGATCTCTTCCACCCTGCTCTGTTTATCGAAAAGCGAAACCACTCGGCTGAAGAGTTGCCATGTGAAACAAAGAACGATCTGCGCTTTATAGTAATTCCAAACCCGGTGTCAGTTTCAGAAGTGCAGTTAAAATTTGAGAAACTGAGAAATACTGCTATTCGTATTGAGTGTTGCAACCTGGCCGGGCAAACCATACAAGTCATGCAAACCCTTGTTGACGACCAGGGTAATGCCTTGTTAAAACTACCCGATGTGCTTATTCCCGGAACCTATATTTTAAGGGCTACCAGCCAGAGCCTTCAATTCAATACCTCTTTTATTAAAAACTAACTACAGGAGATTACTACATGAAACTGGATAATAAAATATTAGTTGTACTTTCTGCATCAATCATAATTGTTTTTTTTCTGAACGGGTTTTCAGTCAAACCACATATGAAAATGAGTATTTTTACGATGAGAATGAAGACATCACCGGTGCAGGATTCTATCAAACTACTAGTAAGGGGTTTTTGTTACTTGGGTCAGATATTATAGGGTTGACAAAGACTACATCTCTTCTCAAAACGGATTCTGCAGGTGAAATTGTCAGCGCTGAACAAATAGCAATTAAAACCAATACTATTGCATCAATGATTATCGGCTTGTCAGATTCATTGTATTATATTTGTGGAACTACGTACGAAAGTTCATCCTCCATAGATACTACTTTTGTCTTTATTACAATGAGAAATTCAGGGGGACTTGTAGAAACTTTTCTCCTCTCTAATATCCATTATTACAATCTTTCTTATGCTATTAAAACAAGCAACAATAAAATAGCTTTATGTGGCAATGGGCGTAAATTTAACGAAACCTCAGGGGGAGGATATCTTACATTGATTACCCAATCTGGTGAATTGTTATGGACAACCCGAATAAATGATGACGATCCAACTACAACAGAGTCGATAACTTCTGTCGCAGAATTGCAAAATGGATATTATGTGGCCGTAGGAACTGTCCGTTCCAATGTAACGTTAAATCTGCCCTATAAACTATTCGTTGTTTTAATTAACAATAACGGGCTAATCGAAAAATCTCGGGTATTTGATAATTATTATGAGGATGGTTCAACTGAAAATCCGGTAATTTGTTCCAACAATGAAACAGCCCTGGTATCGGCCACAATTTCACCCTATTATACTGGGCCAAGAAGTATTTGGCTTCTGAAAATTGACAATGATTGCGATACCTTGTGGACAAAGCCTCTTACGATAGAAAATGCTTCTTGTGGAGTAGGTTCTATAACAAAAACTAACACAGGGCATTTTATTCTTTCAGGCAATGCAGTAATCCCCAATAGTACATCGCCATATCCTGCTTTTCTTGCTAAAATTGATTCAAATGGAACTCAATTATGGTCAAATACTTTTAGCGGAGCCACCTCAACATCTTTTACCTATTGCAAAGAAAGCGTTGATGGCGGATTAGCAGCCATTGGACAAACAATTAGCAATGGCCTTTTCCGTATCTATTTTGTAAAAACCGACACTGCCGGCCTGATCACCTCCACCTGGCAGCCCGGGGCAGTTGCAGGCAGGCTAACGGTGAGTCCCAACCCCGTGACCGATGTGTGCTATGTAACGTTGCCCCAAGGGTGCCGCCAACTGAACCTCCTCACCCTGCAGGGGCAAACCCTTTTGACCATCAACACCACGGGTAAAAGCACGCTGGAACTATCTACCAACTGGCTGCCGGCCGGCCTTTACCTGTTGCGTGCCGAAACCCCATCGGGGTGCATGATCGAAAAAATTCTGAAGCTCAAACCCTGATAACTGCAATTCGTAGGGGGGAGCAGGGTCCTCTCAACCAATTACGGATTACCTGTCCGGTTCCTGGTTCTTCTTCAGATAATCTCTCACCTGATCCAGCGAGGGCTTTTCGCCGAAAAGGTCGCTGCTTATGCTCTCGAAGGGAATTTTAAACATACACCCTTCCTTCCAGCGTGAGCAACCAAATGCCGTTTTTCCAGCAATCAGGAAGCCTGTTTCGCATTGGGGACATTTCAATTGCATCGGAGTCACTTCCTGTTTGGGGAGTGCCTGTTCAACTTCGAGTTGAAGTTTTTTTTCTGGTGTGAGGATGATTTTGCCATCAACTTTTTGTCCATCCGAAATAAATCCTTTGATCATCGGTGTTTTCCCTTTAGCTATGAGCGTAACGGCCTGTTTGTCGGTAATTTTCCTGCCACAAAATTCAAAAGGAATCCTGAAGCCACACCCCTCACGAAAGCGGTTGCAACCCCAGGCGGTTCTGCCCTTCACAATTTGTCCGATGCCACAAGCCGGACAAACCAACTGGTCACTGGTCTTTTCGACCTTATTTTCTTTGTTATCAGCCTTTTTCTCCAAAGTTTTCCCGACCGGCTCCGGCTCCTTTTCCACCGTGATGGAGCGGGCCGACAGGTCGCTGATTACTTCGCTCACGAGGCTGGTAACCATGCCCTTCAATTCACCGAGAAAGGCAGAGGCGTCGTATTCACCCCGTTCGATCTGCCTGAGTTTCCGTTCCCATTGGCCAGTAAGCTCTGCCGACTTCAGCAGTTCATTGTCGATGGTGGCAATAAGCCCGACGCCCGTAGCGGTGGGTTCGAGGTTTTTTTTATTCCGGCGGATGTAGTTGCGTTTAAAGAGTGTTTCGATGATGCTGGCACGTGTCGAAGGGCGCCCAATCCCGTTTTCCTTCAGCGCATCGCGCAATTCTTCATCTTCAATCTGTTTTCCGGCAGTTTCCATGGCCCGAAGCAAGGTGGCTTCGGTGTATGGTTTCGGGGGCTGGGTCTGCTTTTGCTGCACACCAGGCTCATGCGGGCCACTCTCCCCTTTCACAAATTCAGGCATCACCTGATCTTCGCCTGCCTCTTTATCGCCCTTCTCGTCAGCTTCTTCAATAGAATTTGCACCGGATTTTTTCATCACAACGCGCCATCCCTCATCCAGAATCTGCTTGCCGGTGGCTTTGAAAGGGATTTCGGCGGCTTCGCCCAACACCGTGGTATTTGACACGATGGCGTCGGGAAAGAAAGCTGCAATAAACCTTCGAGCAATCAGATCGAAAACACGCTTCTCGTTGCCAGACATATGGGGATTGAACTCACCCGTGGGAATAATGGCGTGGTGATCGGTCACCTTGCTGTTGTCGAAAACCTTCTTGCTCTTCTTGATCTTTTTGTCGAGCAACTGACTGGTGAACTGACTGTAGGGAGCTAGCGAACGGAGAATATCGGGAACCTTCGGATAGAGGTCGTCGGGCAGGAAGGTAGTATCCACACGGGGGTATGTCACCTGTTTCTTCTCGTACAGACTCTGGATGGTAACCAGAGTTTCGTCGGCCGAGAAGCCATATTTCTTATTGCACTCCACCTGCAGCGAAGTGAGGTCGAAAAGGCGGGGCGGGGCTTCGGTGCCTTTTTTGCGCTCGAAGGAGGTGATGGTGAAGAGACTTTCCCTGATTTTTTCGAGAGTTTCCGATGCTTCCTCAGCCGATTTAAACCGTCCCTGGGTGGCAGAGAAAGTAACCGACCGGTAAACTGTTTTAAGTTCCCAATAGTCCTCGGGGGTGAAGTTTTGAATCTCCAGATGTCTTTTCACGATTAGTGCCAAAGTGGGGGTTTGAACCCGTCCGATAGAGAGCACACCGCGCCCATGACTGTATTTGGCGGTAAAAAGCCGGGTGGCGTTGATGCCAAGCAACCAATCGCTGATGGCCCGGGCATGACCTGCATGGAAAAGCCTGTCGAAATCGCTCCCCGGGCGGAGCTTGTTAAACCCTTCGCGGATAGCCTCGGCTGTGAGCGACGATATCCACAACCTTCTGACAGGCTTGGTGTTTCGTGCCTGCGACAACACCCAGCGCTGAATCAATTCCCCCTCCTGGCCAGCATCACCGCAATTGATCACCTCGTCGCAATCGGCCACAAGTTTTTCTATTATATGAAACTGTCGCCTGGCCCCTTCGTTGTCGTTGAGTTTAATCTGAAAACGGGGTGGAATTATAGGAAGAGTCAGCAACGACCACCGTTTCAGGTCGGGATGATAATCCTCGGGCATCTTTAGCATACACAAATGACCGTAAGTCCAGCTAACCCAATAGCCGTTTCCTTCGTAGTAGCCATCGCGACGCGAGGCGGCCCCGAGGATGTCGGCGAGCTCTTTAGCTACGCTGGGTTTTTCGGCAATGCAGAGTTTCATGATTTGTTGTTTTCAGAATTACCATGTATAAAATCAATTCCCTTATAAAGGATTGACGTAAAAGGAGGGTGCTGTTACAAACAGCAGGAAAGCAATGTTTTTTATTGCACAAAAAACATTGCATAACAATAAAAATGGACACTCAAATAGCAAACAGATGTCAGAAAAACTGCGACATCCCTGAGGGGTATATCTGAATTTCATTTTCACGACGCAAAGATAGAAAAACTCATCCGGCTATTGACTGCCAAACTTTCATTTCACTATAAACAGGTACCCTTTTCCCTTGAGCGTCACCAGTTCGATGGCGGGGTCTTCGCTCAGGTACTCCCTGATTTTGCGGATGTAAACATCAAGAGTTCGGGAGTTGAAAAAGGTGTCATCGCCCCAAACGCTTATCAGCAATTCGCGGCGGTCGGTGATCTGGTTTTTGTTGGAGGCCAGCATCGAAATCACTTCCATGTCGCGCTGCGACAGCTTGATGGTTCGTGAAGGACTCACCAGTTCGTAACGCGAAGGGATAAGCCGGTAACGCCCCAGGGGGACATCATCGGGCACGGTTTCTCCTACGAACCGCCTGTTGATCAAACCAATCTGGTTTCGTATCCTGATGATCAACTCTTCGATGCTGAAGGGTTTTCGCATGTAGTCGGTTCCGCCGGCCTCGAAACCTTTCACCAAATCGGGGGTCTCGGTTTTGGCCGTGAGGAAGATGACCGGGAGGTTGGGCTGGCGCGCTTTGATCTGCCGGCAAAGGGTGTAACCGTCAACTCCCGGGAGCATGATATCGAGAACGCAAACATCGGGGCGAAACCGGTTGAGCGAATCGATCACCCCGCTGCCATCGGGTTCATGTTTCACATCAAACCCCTGCTGTTGCAGCGTTTCAGTTACAATATGACTCAGGAAGGGTTCATCTTCCACATACAGGATGCGGTGGGTAGTCATCACTTTTTGAGTTTGATAATAAAATGGGCTCCGGGGAGGTCGCTTTGATCCAGTTCAAGGGTGCCACCATGCAAACCGGCAACCATCCGGGCATAACTGAGACCGAGGCCATGCCCCTTCACGGTGTGAATATCGCCCGTCGGGATTCGGAAAAAACGCTCGAAAACCTTTTCACGATATGGCTTAGCGATGCCTGGCCCCCGATCAGATACAATCATAGTAACCTCGCTGGCTGTTTCCCTCAAAGAGACAGAGACAGCGGGAAAGGGACCGCCGTATTTCAGGGCGTTATCGATCAGGTTGATAAGCATCCCCTGCAACTGGAGCGGGTCGCCAGCTATTACAACCCCGCCATCGGGAGCATCGAGTGTGATGGAGGCTCCGGCAACTTCGACCCTTGCCGACATCATCCGAACGGTGTTCTCTATCAACGACTTCAGATCCACCTGTTCGGTCACCATCAGATCGCGCCGCCCCGATAAGCCACTCACGTTCAGCACGCGGCTGATTAACAACTCGAGGCGGTTCATCTCCAACCCCGCCATGGTGAGGTACTCGCTGAGACGCTCAGGGTCGTTTTTCTGGTTAAACTGCTGAAGTGCCTCCAGCGCCACCTTAACAGTGGCCACAGGCGTCTTGAGTTCGTGCGACATGTTGCTGACAAATTCATCGCGCATCTGGTTGAGAACAATTTGCTTCTTCAGACTTCTGAAAGCCACAATAAAAGCCGAGGCACTCAGAGCTAAAACCGCCAGAGCAAAAAGGAACTCAGCCACCAGCTGCCGCGCAATCCAAAGGGTTGATCCGGTGAAAGCAACCTGCGGGAAAGTGTGTCCGATGTCGCCGGCAGTAAAAACATTTCCGGGCAGCAAAAGCGTATCAGAAGTTGCCACGAACACGAACCCAATGCCAGGAAGCCTGTCGAGCAACTTCGCCTCCAATTTTTGGCGAAACAAAACAGAATCGCTGAACCTCATCAACGAATCAGAGAAAAAAGAGAAATGGCCGGCTGTATCGGTCAGTTCGCTGATGAACATCTTCACCCCCTGGATAACCAGCCGCGATTTGTCGGATCGGGTTTTGAGGGTGATGTTGCGGTGCTTTGAGGTGGTTTTTAGCGTATCGGTATTGGCAACTGCCATGGTTCCATGATCGAAAGGAAGATTGGTAATCGCCTTACCGTCAGTCATTTTTTCGGTGATGTGCCGGATAGAATCGGTATTGAACGTGAAGCGAAAATGCATTCTGGAGCCCGTGTCGAGCATAGGTCGAACCACAGTGGTAAGTATGAGCGTGTCGAACACCTCGCGCTCCACTTCGGTCACCAACTGGTGGGTCTGGTTTTGCAGGAAACGCCCCTGCTCCACCCATTGCCCCCTGAGCCACACCACCACCAGCAGTGCAAGCATAGCTTGTGCACTAACCATCAGCAGCCTGAGCCATCCAATTCGCGATAAACCATTCTGTTTCATAACTGCCTGCAAAGATAGTCTGCACCGGCACAAAGGGCAACAGGGTTAACGTTAATTAACGAGAGGGAAAAAATTCATTGCAGAATATCCTTACAAAACGACAAATTATACTCAGATAACAACACCTTGTTAACTAACTCGATTTTAAGCATCCAACAGCACAATAAATCCTTAGCTTTGCCCGGAGCAATCATTCATTTCATTGCCAGAATCATGTTGAAACAGATGTAGTTTTTTATGAGCATACTTTTTATGAAAAGGGCAACATCAAGAAGCTGTAAGCAATCTAAGCATCTCTACAAGAGCCATACTCTAAGTAGAACTGAACGAATTTCGCCTGCCACACTCTTTTTATCAATGGTTTTGGGTTTGATAGGGATGACAACCACGCGGGCATATTCCGCCAATTATTACTGGGTTGGCGGCACCGGCAACTGGTCCGACATCAGCCATTGGGCCACTACCAGCGGAGGCGGTATTAACCATTTCGTGGTGCCCACAGCCAACGACGATGTTTATTTTGACGCCAACAGCTTCACAGGCTCCGGCCAGGTGGTGACCGTGACCGATGGTGGTGGAAAAGCCAACGTGGTGTGCCGAAGTATGAACTGGACCGGAGCCCTGAACAACCCCACCCTGGCAGGCAACAGCACCCAGACCCTCCGCATCTATGGCTCCCTCACCTTCATCTCCGCCATGACCAACAGCTTCCAGGGAAAAGTTTATTTTGAGTCGCTGGCTATGGGGAACTCCATAACCAGTGCCGGACAAATCTTTCAGAACGATGTGGTGTTTCAGGGAACCGGGGGGTGGACGCTGGGAGATGAATTTTCGAGCAATGGTATAGTTTATCACTACAGTGGGGCACTAAGTTTTGCAGGTAATAATTTTAATTGCCTTCGTTTCGTTTGTAATGGCCCATCAAGCAGGTATCTGGATATTTCCGGATCATTGCTGACAATTACCGGAGGAGAATGGCCTCCTGCTTCCGCTTGGTATTTAGATGGACAAAACCTCACTTTTATAACCAACGAATCAATCATTCTCCTACAGGGTTCTCAGGCTTTTTTTTCCAACATCAACACGCCCAAATCCTATAACAATGTTATTATTGAAACCTCAAGCTTCTTTGATTTTTTAACCGGAGAGTCTTCTTTTAATAAAATACAAGTTGGAAATCCTTCGTCTATTGGATCAGGCTATACCCCTTATTTCAACTTAAGCGGGGCTCCTGTAATAGATTCGCTTATCAGTTACTCTCATGGAATAAGAATTAACGGCAATTCCCAAATTAACTATTTGCACATCTTCAAAGACACACAAATCCCTGATCAATGGACAGGATACACTTCTCCCATTATTAACAAAGCGATTTTTGTAGAAAATGTTAAAATTCAAGGAAATGCTCAAATAGATTCTGCATGGATGTACAGTAACGCTGAATTAATCTATAACAATTCAATAAATTTTGATAGCATTTTTGGAAATGCCACTATCATTGGTTCCTATTACGAGGAATGGCTTGGAGGATGGCAAACCTCCCTAAAAAACAACTTCGGCCACCTGGTGGTTATGGGTAACAGCACATTCACCGGAATAAACCAGACCGAACACTGCGTGCTCCACGGAAACGCCTCTTTCTCAAATTTCAATACATTCGACTCGCTCTATCTGGCGCCAGGAAAAATGTATCAGTTCGGTGCCGGTGATGTTACCACCATTACCGATGTGGTACAGTTGGAGGGAAGCTGCACCGGCTCCATCATCCTGCAATCAACCGTGGCCGGAGTGCAAGCTTCCATCAGCAAAGCATCCGGCACAGTCATGAGCAATTATTTGTCGCTGCGTGACATGAACGCCACCGGAGGGGCTACCTTCAATGCAAACAACTCAGTTGATCTGGGCAACAACACCGGATGGAACATCACCACTGCTTCACCCCTCGATCTCTACTGGGTGGGTGGCACCGGCAACTGGGACGATCCCAGTCACTGGGCCTTCAGCAGTGGGGGAGCCGGAGGAGCGTGCCTCCCCACTGCCTACGACAACGTGTTTTTCGATGCCAACAGCTTCAACAACTCGGGGCAGGTGGTGACCATCAACATTGGCAACGCCGTGTGCAACAACCTCAACTGGACCGGTTCGCTCCACAACCCCACCTTCGCTGGAGCATCCACCAACGCCCTTCGCATTTATGGTTCCCTCTCCTTCATCAACGCCATGACCAACAGTTTTCAGGGAAAAGTCTATTTC
The DNA here is from genome assembly GCA_028689615.1 of Bacteroidales bacterium. Classification (GTDB taxonomy): domain Bacteria; phylum Bacteroidota; class Bacteroidia; order Bacteroidales; family TTA-H9; genus GWE2-42-24. Next base: position 10,608 of record JAQVCV010000081.1, read on the forward strand.
GAGTCGCTGGCGATGGGCAACACATTGGTTAGTGCAGGACAATCCTTTAAAAACGACGTGGTGTTTCAGGGAACCGGGGGGTGGACGCTGGGAGATGAATTTTCGAGCAATGGTATAGTTTATCACTACAGTGGGGCACTAAGTTTTGCAGGTAATAATTTTAATTGCCTTCGTTTCGTTTGTAATGGCCCATCAAGCAGGTATCTGGATATTTCCGGATCATTGCTGACAATTACCGGAGGAGAATGGCCTCCTGCTTCCGCTTGGTATTTAGATGGACAAAACCTCACTTTTATAACCAACGAATCAATCATTCTCCTACAGGGTTCTCAGGCTTTTTTTTCCAACATCAACACGCCCAAATCCTATAACAATGTTATTATTGAAACCTCAAGCTTCTTTGATTTTTTAACCGGAGAGTCTTCTTTTAATAAAATACAAGTTGGAAATCCTTCGTCTATTGGATCAGGCTATACCCCTTATTTCAACTTAAGCGGGGCTCCTGTAATAGATTCGCTTATCAGTTACTCTCATGGAATAAGAATTAACGGCAATTCCCAAATTAACTATTTGCACATCTTCAAAGACACACAAATCCCTGATCAATGGACAGGATACACTTCTCCCATTATTAACAAAGCGATTTTTGTAGAAAATGTTAAAATTCAAGGAAATGCTCAAATAGATTCTGCATGGATGTACAGTAACGCTGAATTAATCTATAACAATTCAATAAATTTTGATAGCATTTTTGGAAATGCCACTATCATTGGTTCCTATTACGAGGAATGGCTTGGAGGATGGCAAACCTCCCTAAAAAACAACTTCGGCCACCTGGTGGTTATGGGTAACAGCACATTCACCGGAATAAACCAGACCGAACACTGCGTGCTCCACGGAAACGCCTCTTTCTCAAATTTCAACACCTTCGACTCGCTCTATCTGGCGCCGGGAAAAATGTATTCTATTACGGGAGCTGATTCCCTCAAGGTGGCCAGCGATCTGCTCATCCGAGGCAACAACTGTTTCCCTATCCAGCTTCGTTCCACTACACAGGGGCAGCAGGCCACGTTGTGGAAGCCCGACGGAGAGGTGTCGGGCGATTTTCTGGAATTGCGCGACATCAACGCCACCGGGGGAGCCACTTTCTTCGCCGGTAGCTACAGCACCGATCTGGGAAACAACACGGGCTGGCTTTTCAACAATTCACCGGGCTATGTGTATGGTCTGGGACCCGATACCAGCCTCTGCATCGGGCAGACCCTCTCCACCATCAACTTCAACGGGGCCTACTCCTACCTGTGGCAGGATGGGAGCACCCTGCCCTACTACACCATCACCCAGCCGGGCGAATACTGGGTGATAGCCACTTATGCAACGAATTGCAGCTATCGCGACACCATCAACGTGGACGTGAAGCCGACGCCGGTAGCGGGAATCACCGGAGCCAACCCCTGGATCTGCTCAGGGGGTGAGGTGCAATTGGAGGGACAGGTCACCGGAGGAGTGGAGCCTTACCACTTCTCCTGGTGGCCCTCGTCCGGCCTCTCCGATACGGCCATCATCAATCCGGCAGCCAGCCCCGCTGCAACCACATCGTATGTTTTTCAAGCCATTGGAGCCAACGATTGCCCTTCTACCGACACGGTGCTGGTTCAGGTTGCCCCACTTGTTGAGGTCGCTACCACCTCCTCACCGCCCACAGGGTGTGGATCGGCCACCGGATCAGCATCGGCCACGGCTTCAGGCGGACATCCCTTCGTGATTGGACAACCCTACCAATACCTTTGGAATACCACCCAACAGACTACACCCACCCTATCAGGCTTACCTGCCGGAAGCTACCAGGTGGAAGCTACCGATTCGCTGGGTTGCACCGGTGTGGCAACGGTGGTGCTTAACGATCCGGGTGCACCTGTTGTAGGGCTGGCAGTGAACACCGACACCCTGTGCCAGAGCGAGTCGCTGACAGCAATTGCATCGGGCGCCGATCAATATGAGTTTTTTGTTGATGGGATATCGCAAGGGGTACCAACATCCAACCCGACACTGGTAGTTACCGGACTGCTCCCCGGAACCCATACCCTTGCTGCAACCGGCACAACCACGGGATGCAGCGGCTCATCACTTACCGAATCCGTGGTGGTGCTGGGAGGCGTTGATGCATCGGTCGGAATTGAAACAACGGTTTCAGGATCGGTATGCCCTGGTGAACCTGTCACCTTTATTACAACCACAATGAATGCAGGCACGAATCCACAATACCAATGGTTTGTGAATGGCAGTGAGGTGGCAGGGGAGACAGCATCAACCTTTACAGCTGTTTTTGAGGATCAGGATTTGGTGAAATGCCGCCTCACGAGCAATGCCCCCTGCGTAAACAATGCCGAGGTGTGGTCGAACGAACTATCGGTTTCGGTGGCAGGAAACCTGGTTGTGTCCGTTTCTATTGCTGCCACACCAGGTAACACCATCTGCACCGGCGAACCGGTGACCTTTACCGCAACACCAGTCAATGGCGGAACCGATCCAGGCTACATGTGGTTCCTCAACAACACCCAGGTGGCATTTGGCAGCAACAGCTACACGCTCAACAATCCGGCAAACGGTGATGAAATCTATTGCGTTGTGACCAGCAACCTCACTTGCAGCACCGGTTCGCCGGCTACCTCCAATGCCATCACCCTGACGGTGAATCCACCCGTGGCGGTGAGCATCAATATCGTGGCATCGGCCACTACCCTTTGCGAAGGGGAAACGGTGACCTTCACAGCATCGCCCGTCAACGGCGGCACCGAGCCCCACTACCAGTGGCTGGTAAACGGTGTTAACGCCGGAACCGACGATCCCTCCTTTGCTTATGAGCCATCTAATAGCGATGTGGTGACCTGTCAGCTCACCTCCAACGCCGTGTGCAGCACCGGTTCACCGGCTACCTCCAACGCCATCACCCTCACAGTGAACCCGCCCGTGGCGGTGAGCATCGCCATCGTGGCATCGGCCACCACCCTCTGCGAAGGGGAAACCGTGACCTTCACAGCATCGCCTGTGAATGGCGGCACCGAGCCCCACTACCAGTGGCTGGTAAACGGTGTTAACGCCGGAACCGACGATCCCTCCTTTGCTTATGAGCCATCTAATAGCGACGTGGTGACCTGCCAGCTCACCTCCAACGCCGTGTGCAGCACCGGTTCGCCGGCTACCTCCAACGCCATCACCCTCACAGTGAACCCACCCGTGGCGGTGAGCATCAATATTGTGGCATCGGCCACAACCCTCTGCGAAGGGGAAACCGTGACCTTCACAGCATCGCCTGTCAACGGCGGCACAGAG
>JAQVCV010000022.1 GCA_028689615.1 Bacteroidales bacterium
ATTGCCGGTGCTGTTGATGATGCTCCTCAAACAGTTTTAGCCTCCCTCTCCCTGGAATCGCTGCAGGAGTGGCGTGTCCGTTTCCCGGTGGCTCATGATTGGGATACCTCGTGGCCTCCACCTTTCCATAATGCACGGCTGGGCAAATGACACTTGTATGAGCAGGTGTTCACAAACAAAACAGACCCTGCCTGACCAAAATGTGTTATTTTCGCAGCCCGATTAATCAAAGGATTGTCTTAAAATGAATATCATCATTGCCGGTGACGGCGAAGTGGGCTTTCATCTGGCCAAAATTATTTCGGCCGAACACCACAACATCACTATTGTGGACCCTCATCAAGAATTGCTAAAATTACTTGAAAGCCAGACAGATATACTCACCTTGGCCGGCGACTCCACCTCGATTTCCATTTTGGAAGAGGCCAATGTTCACAAAGCAGATTTGCTGATTTCTGTTGTGCACGACGATGCCATCAACCTGATTACTTGCATATTGGGCAAAAGACTGGGTGCCAAACGAACCATTGCCCGGGTTAACAACACCGAGTACCTTTCGGAAGCCAACAAAAGCATTATGCGAACGTTGGGTATCGATGCCATGGTTTGCCCCGAAAGGATCGCCTCGAAAGAGGTTTTGAGAATGCTCACTCAATCGGGCGCCACCGAAGTTTTCGACTTTTCGGACGGTAAACTCTCGCTTTTTCTCCTCAAATTGGATGAAGATTGCAAAGTGCTTGGCAAAACTCTCGACTTCATTGCCCGCGAAAACCCCAAGCTTAACTTTCGGGCCGTGGCCATTCACCGCGATCGGAAAACCATCATTCCTAAAGGACAAGATCGGTTTATGCTGGGCGATCTGGCCTATGTAATCACAAAACCAGAGGGAATTGACGATCTGCTGAACATGGCCGGAAAACCACGTATCGACATCCGGAATGTGATGATTATCGGTGGTGGACGCATAGGACATAAAACAGCCAAACGGCTTGAAAAGATCATGCGCGTGAAGTTGGTTGACATCGATCGTGAAAGATGTTTAAACCTGTCAGATCAGCTGCAGAACACATTGATTATTAATGCCGATGCCCGTGATTTTGACACCCTCGTAGGCGAAGGCCTTAGCAATATGGATGCCTTTGTAGCCGTGACCGACAACAACGAGACCAACATGTTTACCTGCCTGATGGCCAAGCGAGCAGGCGTAAAAAAAGTGATTCCTCTAATCGAGAACATCGATTTTATCGACATGGCTCAAAACATCGGGCTTGATGCCATGATCAATAAAAAACTGATTACAGCCAGCTACATTGCCCGCTTTACCATGGATGCCGAAGTTATCTCTATCAAATGCCTTAACGGAGTGGATGCCGAGGTGCTTGAATTTGTTGTTAAAGGCGACTCGTTGGTTACCCGAATGCCAATCAGAGAGTTGCCTGTAATTAAGGATGCTATAATTGGAGGAGTGGTCAGGGGTGATGAAAGTTATATTGCCCTCGGCAATTTCCAGATTCAGGAGGGGGATAAGGTAGTGGTGTTTGCTTTACCACAAGCCATCAGTAAAATCGAAAAATATTTCAACTGATTCTTTTTAATGCCAACTCTTCATCAAGTGTTGTACACTAAGTCGCATGATACATAGAAAGGAACCCATTATACACCACAGGTTAATCATGAATGTAACGGGTTTGTTGTTGCTTATTGAGGCGGCAGCCATCGTCAGTTGCATCCCCTTCTCCATTTTCTACTCTGATGAAGCGCTGGTTCCATTAATTATAACGGCCCTGGTGACCTCGTCAGCCGGTTTTTTGTTGTGGTTTTTTAACCGGGGTTCAGCCCGCGATACACTTGGCAAACGTGAAGGCTATGTTATTGTTAGTGCCTCCTGGGTTATCTTTTCATTTTTCGGGGCTTTGCCGTTTTATCTCTCTTTAGAGTCGATTTCGTTTACCGACGCCTTTTTTGAAACCATGTCGGGGTTCACAACCACCGGAGCAACCATTCTGGGTGATGTGGCGTCCCTGCCCCTTGGTTTGCTTTATTGGCGAGCCTTTACCCATTGGCTTGGCGGTATGGGAATCATAGTCCTCTCGCTGGCCATCCTTCCTTTGCTGGGCATTGGCGGCATGCAATTGTTTGTGGCCGAAGTACCCGGTGTAACCAAAGACAAATTGCATCCCCGCATCAAAGAGACCGCAAAACGGCTTTGGGGCTTGTACATCTTGCTAACGGTGGTTCAAACAGCGTTTCTGATGGCAGGGGGAATGAACCTTCACGAGTCGCTGTGTCATGCCTATGCTACTACTGCCACGGGAGGATTCTCCACACGCAACGGAGGAATGATGGAGTTTTCTCCTTATATTCAATATGTTACCGTAGTGTTTATGTTCCTGGCAGGTGCAAACTTTACCCTCCATTATTACTTGTTAAAAGGAAAACTCAAAACAATCTGGAGCAACGATGAGTTCAGGTTTTATCTTTTTCTTGTATTAACAGCCACCACGTTTATCACCATCGGGCTGATTAACAAGGGAGAACTTGGGATAGAGCCCTCTTTTAGGCATGCGGTATTTCAGGTTGTGAGTATCATGACCACAACAGGCTTCGTTAGCGATGATTATCTGCTTTGGCCAGGTTCGTTGTGGTTTATATTGTTCATGTTGATGTTTGTAGGTGGAAGTGCAGGAAGCACAGGTGGTGGAATTAAAGTTGTGAGGCATTTACTCTTGCTTCGCAATTCGCGGCTCGAACTGCGCCGGTTGGTGCATCCCATGGCTGTTATTCCCGTACGTTTGAACAGAAAAGCTGTTAGCGAAACTGTTATTTACAAGGTTACGGCATTTTTTCTGATCTATGCTTTCACAGTAGTTACCGGTACTTTTATCCTTACTTTGTTTGGGATTGATTTTCAAACTTCGATAGGCGCAGTTGCTGCCTCAATCGGCAATATAGGCCCCGGAATTGGCATGGTAGGCTCCATTTACAACTACGGTTTCCTCCCCGACGTGGTGAAGTGGATCTTGAGTTTTTTGATGTTGCTCGGGCGCCTGGAGTTGTTCACTGTTTTGATATTATTCTCTCCCTCGTTCTGGAAAAACTAGTTTAAACTATTCACAAAAATGAAACTCCGGATTGTTGTAATTGCCTCCCTTTTATGCTTGAAGGCCTCCGTTGCACAAGATACCCTGTTCGCTAAAAAACTGATCGATACCCTGGCCTCTGCCTCGATGGAGGGGCGCGGATTTGCCAACAGGGCTGATTTAAAAGCGGCCAATTATCTTGCATCGGTGATGGAAACGGCGGGATTAGCTCCTCTTGGTGAGCGGTATTTTCACCCCTATCGCTTCAGCGCCAACACTTTTCCTGCAACTATCCTTCTGAAGCTGAACAACAGGCTTCTGCAGCCGCAAACCGATTATTTCTACAGCCTTTCATCGCCGGCTACAAATCAAACCTTCAGGTTGGAGCGCATGTTTGTGGATACTTCAAAAAGGTGGCCTGCGCTGTCGGAGCTCAGGAAAAAGGATTTGCGATCATCGGCTGTAGTAACAGATGCGGTACCCAACCGCCTGGCCGATTCGTTGGGAGGCAGGGTTGGTGCTATTTTTTTTGTTGCCGATTCGGGAAAGCGGCTGGTGTGGCGAAATTCTGACGCTGAACATGTTAACACTTTTGTTTCGGGAATGCTGGCTCACGGGGTGTTGCAACCCCGCGACAGTGTGGTGGAGTGCACCATCCAAACCGAATACATCAACCAGGGGGAGGCTGTAAACGTAGCGGGTATGATTCGCGGGAGCAAGTTCCCCGGGCGCTTTGTCCTGATCACGGCGCACTACGATCATCTGGGGCTTTTAGGAAAAGGGAATTGGTATCCCGGAGCCAACGACAACGCTTCGGGTGTAGCCATGATGATCGATTTAGCCCGCCATTTTGCCCTTGAGGCAAACCAACCCGAGGTGTCGTTGGTTTTTGTCGCTTTTAGTGGCGAAGAGTCGGGTTTGCTGGGTTCCGAAGCTTTTGCTGCAAACCTGCCCGTAGCTGCCGACAGCGTGGTTCTGGTGCTCAACCTCGATATGGTTGGGACAGGATCGGGAGGAATCACGGTGGTCAACGGCGATGCCAATCCATCTTTGTACAAGAAAATAGCCGAGATCAATGCCAACAACGAATATGTGGCCACTGTAAAATCGCGCGGGACCTCGTGCAACAGCGACCACTGCCCGTTTCACCGGAAAGGCATTCCGGCCATCTTCATATACTCCATGGGGAAGGAGTGGCCCTATTACCATGTGCCCGACGACAAGGCTCCCATTCCGCTGACCGAGTACATCGATATTTTCAGGCTGTTGCAGGATTTTCTGGTTGCAACAGGCCCTATCCGCAATTGAGCAGTTTTAGGGCCTTGCCGCGATTTGTTGCAACATGCCATGCAACATGCAACAACGAAGCGGGCCGTTTCTGGCAAATCCTTTCGTCGGTTTTGCTTACCTTTGCCATCCCAATTGCAGAACGAGGTGAAACGGAACGATTTGTCGCGCGAGGAGCTGTTGGTGAAAATGGAGGGGTGGTGTGCTGCTGAAGAGCGTTGTAGTGCTGACATTAGGCGCAAGCTTCGCGAAATGGGTGGTTCACCGGCCGATGTTGCTTTCATCCTTCAAAATCTGGTTTCCGAAGGTTTCCTCGACGAGGAGCGCTACGCGAGGGCTTTTGTTCGTGGAAAGTTCAACTCGCGCCGGTGGGGTCGCCGACGTTTGGAAGCCGAACTCCGGCAGCGGCAGATAGGAGCAGTTGTTATCCACCAAGCCCTCGAAGAGATCAGCGAAGCCGATTACATGGTGGCGTTGACGCATCTTGCCAAACAAAAAGGGTTGCAGGAAGCAGAAACCGATTTCCATTCGCGCCGCAAATTGTTTGCCTATCTGATGCAAAAAGGGTATGAGCCGGGGCTGATTTCGAAAGTCCTCAACAGCTCCGGCGATGAGTTTGATTTTTTTGAAGAATAAAAACCATAGAGAATGCTGACAAAAGACGCGGTAGCGAACCTCGGCGAAAGGCTCGAAGCCTTGAGGAGGTTCCTTTGACATGGATGGCAAAAACACCGAGATAGAAACTCTCGAATCGCGAAGCCACCAGCCCGGCTTCTGGGACGACCCCAAAGAGGCCGAAAAAGTGATGAAACAAATTCGCAACCTGAAGGGTTGGACCACCCGCTACGATGCCTGCATGGCCTCCCTCGGCGATTTGCAGGTGATGCTGGAATTTTTAGAAGCCGACGAGGTGAGCGAAGAAGAAGCCGATGCTCAACTTACCACAACTACCGAAATGGTGGCCGACCTGGAATTCATGAATATGCTCAGGGGTGAAGAAGATCGGATGGGAGCCGTGCTTCAGATCAACTCCGGGGCAGGAGGTACCGAAAGCCAGGATTGGGCCGAGATGCTCATGCGTATGTACATTCGCTATGGCGAGCGCAACAATTTTAAAATCACCGAACTCGATCTGCACGAAGGCGACACTGCCGGCATTAAAAGCGTAACCCTGGAATTCGAGGGCGACTATGCTTTCGGTTACCTGAAAGCCGAAAACGGCGTTCACCGGTTGGTGCGCATCTCGCCATTCGACAGCAACGCCCGCCGCCACACCTCCTTTGCATCGGTGTATGTGTATCCGGTGGTTGACGACAACATCAACATTGAGGTGAACCCCGCCGATGTTACCTGGGAAACCTACCGCTCGAGCGGCCCGGGCGGACAAAACGTGAACAAGGTTGAAACCGCGGTTCGCCTGCGTCACGAACCCACCGGCATCATCATCGAGTGTCAGGTAACACGTTCGCAACAACAAAACCGCGAGAAGGCCATGTTGATGCTCAAGTCGCAGCTTTACGAAATTGAATTACGAAAGAAACGTGAAAAGATCGAGGCAATAGAAGCTACAAAGAAGAAAATAGAGTGGGGAAGCCAAATACGCTCTTATGTGCTTCACCCCTATAAACTGGTGAAAGACGTGCGAACCGGCTATGAAACCGGGAATACCCAGGCTGTGCTCGATGGCGACATTCAGGAGTTCATCAAAGCCTACCTGATGGAATTTGGCGATCAGGTGTAGCAATTATTTCAATAGCAAACAATTGGTTATGGTAAAATTGGAACGACTTGGATTGCAAGTCCTCAAGATGGTACACCTGTTGGTAGCTTTCATGTGGTTAGGCGGTGCGGCCGGCTTGTTGCTCATTAATTTTTTGGTGGTTCCAATCACTGGTAATGAGTTATACATGAAGCTCAGGGCGATGCAGGTGATAGACGATTTCCTGATTATTCCGGGAGCCACCGGCAACCTGTTGGTGGGTTTGGTTTACGGTATCTGGACCCGTTGGGGTTTTTTCAAGCATCGGTGGTTGCTGGTTAAATGGATTTTAACTGTCAGTCAGATTTTGTTTGGCACTTTCCTGCTGGGACCCTGGCTCAACGGCAATGTGGCACTGGCCGCTGAATATGGTCTGGATGCAATGAGTCGGGCGGACTTTATAATAAATATGAGAGGAACCACCCTGGGAGGCATCACTCAATTTGCAGTGCTTTGCAGCTACCTCTGGCTTTCGGTTGTTAAGCCCTGGAAAAACAAAAAAAGCTGATATCCATCTATCTCAACAGCAGATATCAGCACCAGGCTAATGGTTTGAAAATGATCAGAGCAACCCCAGTTCCAACAGGGCTGCCTCGCTTATCATGTTGCGATCCCACGGCGGATCGAAAGTGATTTCTACCTCCACGCGGTTAACTCCGGTTATAAATTCCAGCTTCTCCTTCACTTCCAGAGGGAGCGATTCGGCTACCGGACAATTGGGTGCAGTGAGGGTCATCAGCACGTGCAGGTTTCCCTCTTCTTTCACGTTAACCTCGTACACCAGCCCCAGATCGTAGATGTTGACCGGTATCTCGGGATCGTAAATGATTTTCAGGTTCTTTATTGCCTCTTCCCTGATGCGGGCGCTTTCGTCGGGTGTCATATATTGATGCTTTGAGATTTCTAAAATCTAATTACTTTCCCTGGTCTTAAAAGCCATGGCGTAAAACTTCACTTGCTTCACCATAGCCACCAGCCCGTTGCTCCGGGTTGGCGAAAGGTGTTCCTTCAGGCCGGTGTTGTCGAGAAACGACAGGTCGGCGTGCATGATCTCGTCGGGGGTGTGGCCGTTAACAGCTCTGAGCAACAAGCTTACCAACCCTTTGGTGATGATGGCATCGGAGTCGGCATGGTAAAGCACAGTGCCATCAATGTATTCAGCACTGATCCACACCTTCGACTGGCACCCCACTATAAGGTTCTCTGGCTTCTTCTTTTGTTCGTCAATCAACGGCAATCCCTTACCCAATTCTATCAGGTAATTGTATTTGTCCATCCAGTCGTCGAACAGCTCAAATTCGGCAGCTATTTGTTTTCCAATTTCTTCTATTGTCATTCTATTTTATATTGATTCTTTAAACTAACGAATCGAAATTATCACCTTCAATTCCAGGCATTAACTGTTCCTGAACCAAAGCCCCAACCGGGAAAAAATTATCGCAACATCAGCACCGACATCAACAGATTAACCAAACATTTCTTTCACTTTCATGATGGCTTCAACCAGCCTGTCAACCTCTTCCATGGTGTTGTAGAACGAGAAGGAGGCGCGGATTGTGCCCGGAATTTTCAAATGATCCATCAGGGGTTGGGCGCAATGATGGCCGGTTCTGACGGCAATTCCGAAATGGTCGATGATGGTTCCCGCGTCGTAGGGGTGCACGTTGTCAATCAGAAACGAGAGTACTCCGGTTTTCTCCCGGGCTGTCCCCACCAAAGTCACCCCTTCTATAGAACCGATGGTTTGGGTGGCATAGTGAAGCAATTGCTCTTCGTATCGGATGGCCTCATCGAAGCCTATATCGGCCAGGTAAGCTATGGCAGCTCCCATTCCGATAATTCCTGCCACGTCGGGGGTGCCGGCCTCGAACTTGTAGGGAAGCTGGTTGTAGGTGGTTTTCTCGAAGGTTACGGTTTCTATCATCTCGCCACCACCTTGCCAGGGTTCCAGCCGGTTGAGCCACTCTTCGCGCCCATACAGAACGCCGATACCCATAGGGGCATACATTTTATGACCCGAGAAGGCGTAGAAATCGCAGCCGATCTCTTGCATATCAACGCGCAGATGTGGCACGGCCTGTGCCCCGTCAACCAACACAGGGATGTTGTGTTGGTGGGCCATGCGGGTTATCTCTTTCACGGGGTTGATGGTTCCCAAGGCATTGCTCACGTGGGCCAGGGTCACCAATCGGGTGCGTGGCCCGATGAGTTTCAGCACATCGCCCGGGTCGATCTCGCCGGCAGGGTTCACCGGGATCACTTTCAGGATGGCACCGGTGCGCTGGCAGGCCATTTGCCAGGGAACGATGTTGGAGTGGTGTTCTAAGGCGGTCAATATTATTTCATCGCCGGGTTTGAGAAAGGTTTGTCCGAACGAAAAGGCAACCAGGTTGATGGCTTCGGTTGTACCCCTGGTGAAAATCACCTCGTGGGGGTGCGTGGCATTGATGAAGCGGGCCACCCGCCTGCGGGTATCTTCCATTGCCTGGGTGGCAACCTGACTCAGGTGGTGTACGCCGCGGTGTACGTTGCTGTTGTAGCGGTTGTAGTAATCGCTCACGGCATCGGTCACTGCCAAAGGGTGCTGGGAGGTGGCGCCGTTATCGAAATAGACGAGTTGATGGTCGCGCACCTTCTGATTCAAAATAGGAAAATGGGAGCGGATCCGTTCAACGTCGAAGGTGGTTTTCATGGGTCAGATTTTTGACATGTCAATATCGAAGGTGATGGGCTGGTCGGGTTTGCTGCAATGGAGCACGCACTGGTCGCAAATGCTCAGCTCGCCGCGGAGCCGCTTTTTCACCAGGTCGTCGATCCTGTCGCGCAGGTTTTCGATCCCAATTTTCCCTATCACCTCGGCAGCGAAGGCATACATGAGCAGCATGCGTGCGTTTTCTTCGCCAATGCCTCTGGAGCGAAGGTAGAACATGGCTTCGGCATCGAGTTGCCCCACGGTAGCGCCGTGCGAGCATTTTACGTCGTCGGCGTATATCTCCAAGAAAGGCTGGGTGTTGACGCGTGCTTTATCGGTAAGCAAAATGTTGCGGTTGCTTTGGTAAGCTGCTGTTTGCTGGGCATCGGGCCGCACCAGGATATGCCCGTTGAACACGGCACGGGCGTAATCGTCGAGGATGCCTTTGAACAGCTCGCTGGAGGTGCAGTTGGGAGCAGCATGATCAACAAACACCAAGTTGTCGGTCTGCTGCTTTTTGTCCATCAGGTAGAGGCCATACACATTGGCATCGGCGCCGGGCTGACTGAGGGTCACCACCGATTCGTTGCGGATAAGCCCGCCGTTGAGGGAGATGGCGTGGCTGTTGAGCCGTGCATCGCGCCCCAGGTGAAACCATGCCGAGTGCAGAACGGTGCTCTGGTCGTTGATGTTCTGCATCTTGTAGTAGTCAACCGAGGCGTTGTCGCCCATCACGATCTCTGTCACGGTATTGGTGAATCCTGCCGTGTGGTTGTGTGAGTCGTCGCAGTGTACCAATTCCAGGCGGCTGTTTTTCCCCACAATCACCAGGTTGCGGGTTTGCATGAAGAGGTTTTCGTGGTGATCAACCACGTTGACCATCTGGATGGGCTTGGTAACCACGGTATTGTCGGGCACGTAAATAAATACTCCGTCGGAAGCGAACGCGGTGTTGAGAGCTACAAAGGGGTTGTTGTGCATCCTGGCCACTTTGCCAAGGTGGGCTTCCACCAGTTCGGGGGCTTCGCGCAGGGCACGGCCAAGGCTGCCGATGATGGTTCCGCTGGGAAGTATTCGCAGCGCGGAGTTGCGGTAGGCATACCAGCCGTTGACCATCGTGATAAGGAAAGTGTCGAGGTCGGGCACCTCGCAGGCAAAGATTTTTTCGACGTCGAGGTTTGACTGAAAGTCTTCGTGATGCATGGTGTAATCAAGATCGAGCCTCCTGGTGATGTCGGTGTTTCGCCATTTTTCGTCGGCAGAACCCGGGAGCCCGTTCTGGTTGAAAAGGGCTATGGCTTCATTTCGAAGTCGTGTGAGCGATGCCAGGTCGTTGCGGCTGATAACCGGCAGTTTCTCTTTGAAGAGTTGATCGAAGGTTTCGGCATGGTTGAGGGTGGTAGCAGTCATTTTATCTTCCCTCCATCTCCTTTTTTATCCATTCATACCCTTTCTCTTCGAGTTCGAGAGCCAGTTCCTTGCCACCGGTTTTTACTATTCGACCTTCGTAGAGCACATGCACAATATCAGGCACAATGTAATCGAGCAGGCGTTGGTAGTGGGTAATCACCACAATGGCGTTGTCGGTCGAGCGGAGGGCGTTCACGCCGTTGGCCACTATGCGCAATGCATCAATATCGAGGCCGCTGTCGGTTTCGTCGAGGATGCTCAGGGTGGGTTCGAGCATGGCCATCTGGAAGATTTCGTTTTTTTTCTTCTCGCCGCCCGAGAACCCCTCGTTCACGCTGCGGTTGGTGAGTTTCGACTGGATTTCAACCAGTTTCTTCTTCTCTTCCATCCTGGCCAGGAAGGCGGCACCCGACAGGGGTTCGAGGCCCCGGTATTTGCGTATCTCGTTAAGGGCGGTGCGCATGAAGTTGGTGATGCTCACTCCCGGGATTTCAACCGGGTATTGAAAACCGAGGAATATCCCTTCGCGGGCCCTTTGTTCCACGGGCATATCGAGCAAACTTTTCCCTTTGAATACCACGTCGCCCTGGGTCACCTCAAACACTTCGCGTCCGGCTATAACCGAAGCCAGGGTGCTTTTCCCCGTACCGTTGGGGCCCATGATGGCGTGCACTTCGCCTGCATTAACCTCCAGGTTCACCCCTTTCAGGATCTCTTTGCCGTTGATGGAGGCGTGAAGGTCGTTTATATGTAGTAGCATGATAATGTGATTATACGGATTGTGTAATGTTTTTCTGTTAACTTATCCAACGCTGCCTTCGAGGCTGATGCTAAGCAGCTTTTGGGCTTCCACGGCGAATTCCATAGGCAGCTTGCTAAGCACTTCACGGGCGTAGCCGTTCACGATGAGGCCGATGGCCGATTCTGTATCTATGCCCCTTTGCTGACAGTAGAAGAGTTGGTCGTCGCTGATCTTGGAGGTGGTGGCTTCGTGTTCCACCACCGACGAGCGGTTCTCGGTCTGGATGTAGGGGAAGGTGTGAGCCCCGCATTTATCGCCCAACAGCAGCGAGTCGCATTGCGAGAAGTTGCGGGCATTTTCGGCCCGTTTGGTTATTTTCACCAGTCCACGGTAAGAGTTGTTGCTGCGCCCTGCCGAAATCCCCTTGCTGATAATGGTGCTGCGGGTGTTTCTTCCCAAGTGAACCATTTTCGAGCCGGTATCGGCCTGCTGGTAGTTGTTGGTTACGGCCACCGAGTAGAATTCGCCCACCGAGTTGTCGCCCTGAAGAATGCAACTGGGATATTTCCAGGTGATGGCCGAGCCCGTCTCTACCTGTGTCCACGATATTTTGGAGTGGTTTCCTTTGCAGATTCCCCGCTTGGTCACGAAGTTGTAAATGCCTCCCCGCCCCTCTTTATCGCCCGGGTACCAGTTTTGCACGGTGCTGTACTTCACCTCAGCGTCTTTCAGTGCAACGATCTCTACAATGGCCGCGTGCAACTGGTTTTCATCGCGTTGTGGGGCGGTGCAACCCTCCATGTAGCTCACGTAAGCTCCCTCGTCGGCAACAATCAGGGTGCGTTCAAACTGCCCGGTATTGGCGGCGTTGATGCGGAAATAGGTGCTCAGCTCGATGGGGCAGCGCACCCCCTTGGGGATGTAGGCAAACGACCCGTCGGAGAAGACGGCGGAGTTGAGGGCAGCAAAGTAGTTGTCGCCTGCCGGAACCACCGTGCCCATGTATTGTTTCACAAGTTCGGGGTGGTTTTTTACGGCGTCGCTGAACGAGCAGAAGATGATGCCGTGTTTGGCCAAGGTATCGCTGAAGGTGGTTTTCACTGAAACGCTGTCGATAACAGCGTCAACAGCTACTCCCGAGAGGCGTTTCTGCTCTTCGAGCGAGATGCCGAGTTTTTCAAAGGTTTTCAACAATTCGGGGTCCACCTGGTCGAGGCTCTCGAGTTCGGGTCGCTTCTTGGGGGCAGCATAGTAATGGATGTCCTGAAAGTCGATGGGAGGTATGTTGAGGTGTGCCCATTCGGGTTGTTTCATGCTTTGCCACCGGCGAAACGCGTTCAGCCTGAATTCCAGCATAAACGGCGGCTCCTCTTTCTTGGAGCTGATGAAGCGGATGGTCTCCTCGGTAAGCCCTTTCGGGGCCAATTCGGTTTCTATATCGGTTACGAAGCCGTATTTGTACTCGCTTTGGGTTACCTCGTTGAGTATATCGTTGGGTTCGCTAGCCATCGTGTCAATTTAGATTAAGTAAAAACTAGAGTGCAAAGATAGTGATATTACCCTATTTAAGAATCGGGGTACTGAATAACACTTTTATCGTGGTTTGGTTGCAGTCCCTTGTTTTTTCGTAGCGAAAACGCCGCGCCATGTTCAAGGGATTGAATTTGACGGACGTTGGGGAGTTGTGGTGCTATCTTTTGCTGGCTGTAGGCTACGCGTTCCTGTTTTTATCAAACTCTTTTATCAGAACGTGGGCTTCTTCGGCGTCGGCGGGGGCTACCATCAACCTCACAGCCCCTGCCCCTCCTGCCGCGGCGTACCAGGGCGTTATGGTTCCTATACAGCTGTCGAATACAAAGGCTTCGATGCCCGAGGCTTCGAGCAACGTACGAACCAACTCAACTTCGAGGTGTTGGCCTGCAAAAATTTCAACAAGATCGGTGGTGTTTTCCATATTGTAGTGCGATTTGAAACGAAGGGGCGTGCAATTATCAGGCGATTCCGGGGAATCCGGTGGCATAGGGGTAGCGCACCTGGTAGAGGTCGGTAACCTGCTCTAGTATAAGCTGTTTGAGCTGGTCGGTATCGGTTCGGTTGGCTGCCGAGATGAACACCGCGGGACCTTTATCGCGTGCCAGCCAACTGTTTTTAAACTCTTCGGGCGAAGGGAGGCGCGAAGCGGTGAAGTCGATTATTTCGTCATCAGCGGGAGGGGGAGGGAGCAGGTCGGTTTTGTTGAAAACCATCACCACGGGCTTGTCGCCCGCGCCAATCTCTCTCAGGGTTTGCTCAACCACGGCCACTTGTTCTTCTATTCCGGTGTGCGATACATCGGCCACATGGAGCAGAAGGTCGGCTTCGCGCACTTCGTCGAGGGTCGATTTGAACGACTCAACCAGTGTGTGGGGCAGTTTGCGAATAAAGCCCACGGTGTCGGAGAGGAGGAAGGGTGTGGCACCAATCACCACTTTGCGCACGGTGGTGTCGAGGGTGGCGAAGAGTTTGTTTTCGGCAAACACGTCCGACTTGCTCAGCAGGTTCATCAGGGTGCTTTTGCCCACGTTGGTATAGCCCACCAGTGCCACCCTGATAAGCTGCCCGCGGCTTTTTCGCTGGGTAGTGCTAATTTTGTCGATGTCGCGCAGTTTTTCTTTGAGAAAGGCTATCCGGTCGCGGATGATGCGGCGGTCGGTTTCGATCTCTTTCTCACCGGGGCCGCGCATCCCGATGCCTCCCCGTTGCTTCTCGAGGTGGGTCCACAGGCGGGTGAGGCGGGGCAACAGGTATTGGTATTGAGCCAGCTCAACCTGGGTGCGGGCGTGGGCTGTGCGGGCACGACTGGCAAAAATATCGAGAATCAGGTTGTTGCGATCGAGCACCTTGCAGCCGAGTATCTTCTCCACATTGCGAAACTGCGAAGCCGAAAGTTCATCGTCGAACACAGCCATCCCAATCTGGTTGTCGCTTATGAAGGCAGCTACTTCGGCCAGTTTGCCCGAACCCAGAAAGGTGCGCGAATCGGGAGCCGACAGTCGTTGCACGAAGCGGCGCACAACCGAAGCCCCGGCTGTATCGACTAAAAACTCGAGTTCGTCGAGGTATTCGGTGGTTTTGTCTTCGGGACATCCCGGGGTGATCAGGCCAATGATAACGGCCTTTTCGGTTATTTTGGAGGTTTCAATCATGCAGTTTCTTCAGCGATGGTTTTCGTTTTGGTAATGTTGGGGGCAGGCTCCTGTTTAGCGTAGCGCGGGGGGCTTAACGGTTCCTGAATAAATCTTCCACCACCTGCCTCACCTCACCGGCATCGGGGTTGATGTCGAACACATGGTGTGGTTTGAGGTAGTGGAGTTGGTTTTCGGCTTTGAAGCAGGCTTCGCCGCCACCGGTGATGTTGAGCATCACCAGGTCGTCGGGGGCTATGTGGCCGGCGTTAACGCTGCTGATGAGCGAAGCCAGGGCAATGCCGGCAGCAGGGTGAATGTCGCACCCTTCGGTTTCGGCAAAGAGCTTCATGGCAGCACGACCCTCCTCGTTGGTGGCTTTCAGAACGGTTCCACCGGTTGCCGTGAGGGCATCAAACAATCCTCCCACAATGGAGTAAGGCGGTTTGCGGTTGGAGAGCACCTTGGCATCGATGGCCTCCACTTGTTGTCGTGCCTCATCATGGTTGAAGGGGAGCAACTCTCGTGAATTCTGATGCCAGGCATCGTACATAGGCAGGAAGGGATCGTTTTGCGACACCATGAGTTTCATCAGGTGGTTGCCAAACCGGCCATCGGCTACCAGACGCATGTTGGCTTCCCATGCTGCAATGGCTCCGGTGCCGCTGCCAACTGCCTGGAAATAGTAGCGGGGAATGGCACCGATGGTGGTAACAGCCGACAGTACGGTGGTTCCCATACCATCGCGCCTGGCCACGTTGCGTGCGCCCCCTTCGGCAACAAAACCATC
Organism: Bacteroidales bacterium; assembly: GCA_028689615.1. Lineage (GTDB taxonomy): Bacteria > Bacteroidota > Bacteroidia > Bacteroidales > TTA-H9 > GWE2-42-24. The sequence continues at coordinate 14,925 of JAQVCV010000022.1, forward strand.
GAGGGCAGCCACGATGTTGGAGAGGTGTATGGCATCGAAATAATCGCTGCCGCTACGGGTAGCTAACAGTTTCACGCAGTCGGCCAGGGGTTGGTCGCTCCAGAGGGCATCGAGGTTGTCGTGTGGTACACACAGCAGCAACGGGATGTTGTTGTCGGAGCAAACGCGGGCAAAAGCTCTGGCCGTGTTGCCTGCCGAAGCCACCACCAACACGCGGTTGTCGGCAAGTGGGCGTCGGGCACACACGGGGTAAGCCTCGGTCTCTTTAAAGGAGCAGGTTTTCATCAGGGCACCCCGCTCGGGCCACCAACCGCTGAAGGTGATCCAGAGGTTGTTCAACCCCAGCCTCCTGGCAAGTTCTTCGGAGCGAAAGGTTACCGGTGCCGACGAGCCTTCGATGTGGCGGTTGACCGGAAGCCAGTCGGCGTAGCAAAAAATGCCATCGCACCGTCCGGTCACGGCCAGCTGATCGCGCTGGTAAACTGCGCGTATGAGGGTAGGATGTTGTTCGCCGGGTGCATCGAGGGTGAAACCCTCATCGGCAAAGAGGGCCTTTGTGTGAACAGATTGAAGGCGGTATTGAGTGGGCATGGTTTGTAGTATATTTTAGAGGCAACCGGATGAAACCCGTTGCCGGCATGTGCTTTTAAAAGGTGCAGCGTTTTATTGGAGGGTTTTCAATTTTCTGATTATATCGTCGAGGCCGTTGAGTTTAATCTCGTAAACCGTCTGGAGCAGCATCCCCAGTTTGCCGTCGGGGAATCCCTTTCGCTGAAACCATTCGAGATACGACACAGGCAGATCGCACACCAGGGTTCCTTTGTATTTCCCGAAGGGCATGGTTGTGCGAACCATTTGCAGCAGGAGTTCTTTTTGGGGTTCGGGCGAATAGGACATGAGGTCAGAGGGGTAGGTTGAAGTAAAAACCGTCGGCGGTGAGTTGGCGGTAGCGTTCGCGGTTAAACTGGTAATACCAGGCCCCCTTGCGCGAATTCGATTTGTCTTTCTCGTCGAGGCGTTCCAGCAGGCCCATCTGAAGAATCCGTTTGCGGAAGTTGCGCTTGTCGAATTGTTTCTGGTAAATAGCCTCATAAAGGATTTGCAACTGGGGCAGGGTAAATTTCTGGGGGAGCAGCTCAAAGCCCACGGGCTTCACGCGGGCCTCTTTACGCAGTTCGGCCAGGGCCATGGTCACCATTTGCTGGTGATCGAAAATGAGTTCCGGAATCTGTGTTATGGAGAACCAACGAGCTCCGGCGGCATCAATCAATTCCTGGTTGTGAGCCTGGCAGCGGATCAGGGCATAATAAGATACCGACAAAACGCGCGTAACGGGGTCGCGGTCGGGTTCGCCATGAGCATAAAGCTGGCTCAGGTAAATGCGTCTCAATCCGGTTAGCTTTTTAATAACCCTCACGGTAGCATCGTGAAGGCTCTCTTCCTGATTCACGAAACCACCAATAAGCGACCAGTCGCCACGGTTGGGCGCTATTTGTCGCCTGATGGCAAGCAGCTTCAGTTCGTCGTCGTCGAATCCAAAAATGATGCAGTCAACAGCCACCAGATGGCGGGCCTGCGACGAGTATTCAGCAGGCAGCGAACGTTGAGATGTGTTTGAAATCATACTATTGAACAATCAATAACGCGGCAAAGGTACACCAAAAACACGGAATGCATCACCCCTGGCCTCTCTGATGGGCATTCGCGGCTTTTGTATATATTTGCCGGCAAAGCACGTTACAGTTATGAACAGTTTACCCTTTAAGAAATGGCGACACGCGAAGTTGCCGGGTTTTGTTGTTTGCATGATGGCAGTTCAGGTGGCGTTGATGCCGCGGGGACTTGCCCAAACCTTTCATCAGGAGCTTGAAAACACAGCCCTGAATCATCACCTGGTGGGAATGTCGGTGGCGGTTTTTTGCCAAAACGAGATGCTCGACACCTATCATTTCGGACTTTCGGATATTGAGCGCAACCTGCCCGTTACCGACAGCACTTTGTACCGCGTGGCCTCCATCTCCAAATCGGTTACAGCCACAGCGTTGATGCTGCTTCACGAACAGGGGTTGTTTGCCCTTGACGATGATGTAAGCACAAGGCTTGGTTTCGAGTTGCGCAATCCGCACTATCCCAACACACCCATCACCTACCGCATGTTGTTGTCGCACACCTCATCCATCGTCGATGGCAGCGGCTACAGCTATTTCCTCAATGCCACTTACGGCAATCCAACTCCCCCTTCCGTACAACAGCTGATGCTGCCCGGTGGCACCTATTACACGGCCAACACGTGGCTGGGGCGCCAACCCGGCTCCTATTTCGAGTACAGCAACATCAACTACGGACTCATCGGAACACTCATCGAAAGCCTGTCGGGACAGCGTTTCGACGTGTTTGTGAGAGAAAACGTTTTGATCCCTCTTCAAATCACCGGCAGCTTCAATGTCAACCACCTTTCCAACATCAACAACGTGGCTGTTCTTTACCGTGATGCCATACCCCAGGCCGATAATTACCAGGGGGTGATGCCAACACCGGTCGATCTTACGCAATACACCCTCGGGACCAATGGCTTTATTTTTGCCCCACAGGGCGGTTTGCGCATCACGGCCAACGACTTGTGCAAGTTTATGATGATGCACACCTCCAACGGTGTATCTCCCTTTGGCTCGGTGCTCGACAGCGCCTCCCTAGCACTGATGCACTCACCCGAATGGACCTTCAACGGGTCGAACGGGAACAACTATTACAACCTGTTCAACCAATGGGGACTCGGTTTCCAGTTAACCACCAATACCGCCGGCGGCGACATCGTGATCGACGGATTGCCTATGATCGGGCATCCGGGTGAAGCCTACGGCCTTATCAGCGATATGTATTTCGACCGCGACAACCACTTCGGGTTGGTGTTTGTTACCAACGGATACCACAGCGGCGGCGGCTATGCCTTTGGCTCTTACAGTGCCTTCTACAAGCCCGAAGAAGAAATTTTTACTGCCATCAAAAATTATCCGTATGGTACCTGCATTTACCTGGAAGCTCCAAACCTGGCTGATGAGGCTCCCAATTTGTTGGTGTGGGTAGTGGGGCACACCCTTCACATCCATCCCGACTTAAAGCCCGCCCAACTGCAAATAACAGATCTTGCAGGGCGTTGCCCGGCCCGATTCAACAACCCCAGGGGCGCCATCAGCCTGTCGTCGGTCAAACCCGGCATCTACCTCTGGAGCGCCACAACCCCCGACGGCCTGAAAAGGGGCAAGCTGGTGGTTGGCAGCTACTAACCCCAACAATTTCGCCGGTTGAAACACGCGTTTCTTTTCTAAAAGGCGTCTTAGTGAAAATGCGAAGCATTTGAGCCTTATAAGTGCCGATCCTGAGCCATTAGAGGCGGTTTCCCGAACTACTCTCACCGAAGGTATCCCGAACTATTCTCAGCGAAGCTAATCCCGAATCGCTTCGCTCTCGGGACTATAGTCGCTTCGCTCTCGGGACGAACATCGTACCGAGCCACCAAACGCAAGCTATTTTCGCAACCAGCGCAGCGATCTCATGCACGCCCTAAATAATTATTTTGTGCATAAAATCAAGTTGATTCGGTATAAACAATCCCGAAGGGATGAAATTATTGTAGAAAAAAACAAAACAAAAAATCAGAACCCCGAAGGGGTGAAAAAATATGGGGCATTGTTCAACACAAAACAAGCCCTACCTTGTTCCCAAATCAGTCATCCTGACTTTCAATCCCTTTTTGGATAACCCCATTCAACCCGCTCCCCAATCCCAACTCTCCGATATTCAAGTTCTGATAAGGTGCAGTCAGGTGCATACAAGACAATACGGCGGAAGCTGACCCCTTTTTGCGAGCGTCCTGTTGCGTTTTTTTGGAGCAAGCCGACCCTGTGTATTCCGACGCAAACCAGACCACAATTCCGGAGCAAATTATGCCAAAAAGGATGAGGGGGTTTGGTTTGGGGAAGCGATGCTATGCTCAAGTGCCCCTGACAGTCCTGCAATCTGGGGGTCGATTTGGCAAAACAGGGTAATGTTGCGGTAGAGCAGGTTTTTCAAAACACAACGGCATTGAAACAACCTTTTTAAAAACAATACCTTTGCTGAAAATTATTCCTATGCTGCTGAGCTCAATTGCAACTGCCTTCCACTCCTTTAAAGGCAGTTCCATTTACCGAAGTCTTTTTACTCCGCCCACAACAGGGCTTCTTCATATTTCAGGGTTCACCCTGGCTGTTCTGTTGGTGCTTGCTACCAACCCGCCCGTGTTGGCTCAAAAACCTGAGGCAGGCACCTGGAGCTACACCCTCCATTTGCAACTAACCGACACCTTGCTGCAAGTGGATGTTGCAATCAACCTGCCCGCCAACCACAACTCTTCCACGTGGATGCTGTTCAACAGGCACATCGGGCTGCATGATGTTACACTGAATGGGGCTCCAGCGGGTTTTCATCGCGACGGCGACACGCTGGTGGTGGATACACCCGCCGATGAGGCGGCCACGTTGCAGATGAATTACACCTTCCATCGCAGCGAAGCCGGTTCGTGGTCGGATGGTGCAGCCAACGCGGGCAACCCGGGAGTGGCTCCGGCTGAATCCAACAACACCCAGATCTTTCTGGAGCGGTTTCACAAGTGGTACCCCGTGGTGTACGACAACTTCGCCGAATACCTGATTTCGGTGGTTGTGCCCTCCACACACGTGGTGTATGGCTGGCATCGGGAAACCGGGCGCGACAAGGCGGGCGACAATACGGTGTATCGCTACCACTGCACCGATGAGGATGTGCCCCTCTTCATCACCCGCGGCGACATCTTCGAGGCAGCCCGCCAGGTCGATCACAACGGCACTCACTTCGAGTTCAGGTTTCTTCCGCGCGACAAGAGGCTTCTGGCCGTTAGCGACAACAAACCTGTGTATGCCACAAGCCCCGCTCAAATCGACTCTCTGCTGCAATCAACAACAACCAATGCCCTGCTTGCCTTCGATTGGTTCCAGGCCAATCTGTGGTTTCAGGAAACAGATACCGTACGCGTTGTGGAGTCATCAATTTTTGGTCTGGCCGTAGGCATGAAAAATTGTATTGTTATCGACCGAAGCCTGATGAGCATGGAGGCCTTGGATGGTTATGCCCTGTCGCACGAGTTGGGTCATTTGTGGATTGGTATTCACACCCTTTATCAGGCTAAAGGGAAATTTTTTCTTGGGGAATCGGTTAATGAATACGTCAATCTGCTGTCGTATAAAAGCAGGGCAGGCAGTGCCGCGTTCGAGCAGGCAATTCGCAACAAGACAGAGCTTCGCTATTCAGAAAAACCTTTCTTTAAGGCCCGTTTCGATCAGGTATTGAACCAGGGACGAGGTGAGGGGCAGTTTGAATTGATTTACAACAAAGGGGTTGTTTTCATGCATGAGTTCTGCAATAGAATTGGCCAACAGAAACTGCTTTCCATCATCAAGGGAACCTATTCGCGGCCCAACCACTTCGTAACACTTTCCGACCTCGAAAACCAAATCAGGCAACACGGATGTTGGGACCAATACCTCGAATTGTTCGGATTGGAGCTGTAGTCGCATCAGCGCAAAGGCAACTTCACAACCTGATCGCTCAGGCAATCATCACCTAACCGTGGCATATAGGATGCTTTGCTCATTTTCTTCCTGCGTTTAAAAGTGCAAAAACACTATAACTTCCTTCTTTGGCGCAGTTTCACTTCCGACTTTGGCCTGGTTTTGCACACACTGTTGACCCGTTATTGTACAGCATCCACGACATTTAGTGGGTAGTGAGCAGTGATCAGTGATTAGTGGGAAGTGGGAAGTGGCCGGAGGTTGCTTCGGTCGTCGTGCCTCCTCCCTCGCAATGACGGTGCGCCGCCGGAATAAAGGGGGGGGAGGTGGGGCGGCTTCGCCGCCCCACCTCCCCCCCTTTAAACAGCGCGACGCCCGTCATTGCGAGGCCGAAGGCAGAAGCAACCTCCTTCCCCGCGCTGGTACTCACCCAAGCGCGTAAACCCTCACTCTATCACAACTTTGCCTGTTATCCTGTTTGCATCGTTCGCCACAGAATAGAGGTAAAGTCCGACTGGGAATTGTCGGATGCCGATAGAAGCCGAGGTACCTGAAACTTGTTTCCGGTACACCTCCTCGCCGGCCATGTTGCTGATGGTGAGTTCGGCGCCGTTGCGCGCAAATGAAGGAAGTGAAATTTGCAGCACGTCGGATGCGGGGTTGGGCCAGGCTGCGGAGGCTACCGCCGCGGTGGCTATTGACGGCTGCCCCACAGGGTAACCGTTGCCCAACTGAAGCAACTGCCCGTAAGCGCCATAGGCGAAACCATTGGCATCGTAGAAGGTTTTCACCCCGTTCAACTGCTCGTAAGGGCCATAGGTTTCCCAGGTTTGGCCGCCGTTGGTAGTGTAATGAAGCCACGACCACTTGGAACTCATGTTTTTTGGCCGATAAACGGTAACCACATATCCATGGTTGGCATCCGAGAAGTCAAAATCGGCGATGCCATCGAACATAGAGAGGCTGTCGGCTTGAAAAATCAGCTCGATGGCGTCGTTGTTTACGTAATACAGCTTGTGGGATCTGGAAGCTGATTTAACGAATCCTTCATGGCTGTTCAGCATCTTGCCTGTCAACGGCCCTTTTATACCTAAATCGTGAAACTCCCAACTTTGCGCGCCATCGCGGGTAAGGTAATACCCGCCGTTGGGGGTTGTTCTGCCGCCTCCGAATAGGAAACCTGTGTCGGGGGCCAGAAACTGCATGTGAACCAGGGTATCGTCGGGTATAGCCATCACCTGCCAGGTTGTACCCAGGTTAGTGGAGTGAAAGAGTTGGTTCGGCAGTATGGTTGGATAATAAGGGTACTCGGCGTTGAGATACCACGAACAGCCAAACCCAAAGGTGCAAATCTCTCCCGGGCGGGGATTGACCTCCGGTTGTGCTATTTGCCAGGTAAGGCCGCCATCGAGTGTTCGAAACAGACAAGAATCGTGGTTAACAACCACGAAACCGGTTTGGGCATCTGAAAAGGCCATATCCAGCCAATAGTAATACGCACCCGTTCCCGATACGGTTGGTTCCGGAAGGGTAGTCCATTGGTTTCCACCATCAACCGATTTAAGGATGGAACTATTTACCAGATAACCATCAGCGCTAGAGCCCGAAAGTAAATATTGCACATCATCTTTCACGATCATATCCATGATGTTGGCAGAGAAATAATAATCAACGGGCTGGAAATGACTCAGATTGTAGGTAACAGCCAACTGGTGATGATCGCCATTGCCAACCCAAAGGAAAGCATTTTCTGAAGTACGAAAACCAAAGGCCGAAGGGTCATTCACTGCAAGCGTATCGGGTTTGGTAGCAGTATTCCACGAGGAACCTGCGTCGAGCGAGATAAAAATATTTTTGGCAAGGGCTCCTGTTACCCCCTGGTTATAATCCATAGCCACCACAATAGAATCGCCGTAAGTTTTTAATTCACTAAACCCTTTCACCCAACTGGATGAATTATATGTCAGGTTATTCCAGGTGAGTCCATAATCGGTTGACTTTCTAATGTTATCAAAATAAGTTTGTTCAGTGTAAATGCAAGAGGCAATATAGAAGTCCCCATTTTTAGCACAGGCCAGTCGCACTCCATTCAGACTACCGTCGTCATCTTTCAGCTTAAATGTTTCGTTCCACGATTGACCCCCATCCGATGTTTGAATTGTATAAACATAATCAATAGAATTTCGAATCACAGCCACCCCGTGCAGGGAGTCGGCAAACGCAAGGCAGTAAGTTTGTCTCACGTTTAAGGGGGGGTAATCGGTCCATTGCCAACTAATTCCGCCGTTGTGCGTCACCCCGAACTTCGATTGGGTAATCCCATAATAGAAACTGTTCTTGCAGGCAGCATAACCCAGGTTCTGGTTTACCATACTTATGGAGGCGTAATACCATCCGCTGTCGAGGCTGCCGACGGGTGTAAAGAGTTGCCCGCCATCGTCGGTGCGCAACAGGAAGGTGTCGGCCATGATGATGGCAGTTTGGGGGTTGCACATTTCGATGTCGTACAAGTGAGATGAGGTTACCGGCCCGGTCAGTTGCCAGCTTTGCCCCTCATCGGTGGTGAGGGCAAGTGCACCAAAGGCTCCAACCATCAGCCCCCGCGTGGTATCGAAAAATTCGATGTCGTGCATCTGCCCGCCGAAAGGCTTGGGGTTGAGCCATTGGGGCTGCTGGGCGTGGAGCGCGAGGCTAATCCACAAGGATAAAAAAGCGATTAGATTTTTCATGGTATAACGTGAGATCAATGAAACAACGATGCAATTAACTATGAGGCTGCAACCGTCAAAGGTATGGTTTTCTGATGGAATAGCCCCCTCACTCTTGACTAACTTTTTTCCTTCACCATCCACGCCTGTGTATTCAGGCAGAGGGGTCTTTACAAGGGTGGTTGATTCCCGTCATACAGCCCGGCTCTCTCCCCGAAAAAATAATTCGCCGTATCTTTGCCGGCTGTAACCCGGCTCGGGAGGGCAACTGTTAGCCAAGAAGAGCCAGGCGACATCAAACCATTACACGAAAAACCAGAAGTGATGAAAATGGCTGTTGTGGGTGCCACGGGAATGGTTGGCACCGTGATGCTGCAAGTGTTGGCTGAATCGGAGTTGTTTACCGATTGGGAATTGTTGCCGGTGGCTTCGGAGCGATCGGCTGGTCAGAAGGTGGTTTACCGGGGCAGGGAGCTCACGTTGATGCGAGCTTCCGATGCCATAGCTGCCCGGCCATCCATTGCCGTGTTCTCGGCCGGAGGCGCAGCTTCGGCTGAGCTGGCGCCATTGTTCGCGCAAGCAGGCACCACCGTTATCGACAATTCATCGCATTGGCGCATGCACCCGCACATTCCCCTGGTGGTTCCAGAAATCAATGCTTCGGTGCTTTCGGCAGCCGATCGTATCATTGCCAACCCCAATTGCAGCACCATCCAGATGGTGCTGGCTTTGTGGCCGCTTCATCGCAGGTATGGGATCAACCGCGTGGTGGTGAGTTCGTACCAAAGCGTCACCGGAACGGGTGTGAAGGCCCTCAGGCAACTCATGGGCGAGCGGGCCGGCGAAAACCCCGACAAAGCCTATCCCTGGCCCATTGATATGAACGTGATCCCGCATGGAGGCTCTTTTCTGGCCGACGGCTACACCACCGAGGAGGAGAAATTGGTGAACGAAACCCGCAAAATTCTTTCCGACCCCGAAATCAGGGTTACGGCCACTGTGGTGAGGGTTCCGGTGAGGGGAGGCCATTCCGAGGCTGTGAATGTGGAACTGACTGAGGAGTTCGATCTGATGGAAGTGAAACAGATGTTTGCTGCCACCCCGGGCGTTACGGTGGTTGACGACCCACGGGCCAACCTCTACCCCATGCCGCTGTTTGCTGAAGGGAAGAACGATGTGTTCGTGGGGCGTATCCGCCGCGACCATTCGCAACCTCGCACCCTCAACCTCTGGGTGGTTTCCGACAACCTGCGCAAAGGCGCCGCCACCAATGCCATCCAGATAGCCGAATACCTTGTGAACAACCATTTAATCAGCAACAACCGGTAAGTGAAAATACATCAGCATCTGCATACCCTCCCCGTGTTTCACAACCCCGTGGTCACGGTTGGCACTTTCGACGGCGTTCATCTGGGGCACCAGAAAATCATCTCGCGCCTCAAAGAGATTGCTGCCCGCTGCCAGGGCGAATCGGTGGTGGTGACCTTCGACAACCACCCCAGGCTCGTGCTTCACCCCGACGACGATACCATCAGGCTGATCAACATCAACCAGCGGAAATTCGAACGGCTGGCAGCCGCCGGTATCGACCACCTGGTGGTGCTGCCCTTCACCCCCGAGTTTGCCCGCACACCCTGGGATGAATTCATCCGCCAAACCATAGCCGAAACCCTCAAAACCAAGGTTTTGGTAGTTGGTTACGACCACCGTTTTGGCAGCAACCGCGAAGGGAGCCGCGAAAAGCTGCTCAGGTTGGCACTGGAGTACCATTTTAGTGTTGAAGAGGTTGATGAACTGCTTGTTGACGGGCTCGAGGTGAGTTCCACCCGCATCCGGAAAGCCCTTAACGCGGGCGGAATTGCCGAAGCCAACCGGTTGCTGGGCTACGAATACAGCATCACCGGCAGGGTGGTGCGCGGCAACCGCATCGGGCACCAGATAGGGTTTCCAACGGCCAACATCCAAACCGACGACCGCTACAAGCTCATTGCTGCCAACGGTGTTTATGCATCGCGGGTGGAATGGAACGGGCAGTTGTACGGCGGAATGAGCAACATTGGCATACGCCCCACCATCAACGACAACAAATTTGCCGTTGAAGTGAATATTTTCGATTTCAACCAGGAAATCTACGACGAATGTCTCACGGTTTATTTCGTCGGGCGGCTGCGCGACGAGATCAGGTTTGCATCGCTGGGCGATTTGAAACAACAAATTGCCGACGACGAAAACAAGATAAGGCAAATGCTCTGCGAGAAACCAATACCGGCACCCGTGAGCTACTGGCCACAGGAATGCCATTAGATGAAGTTTGCAGCTCTTAAAGCTGCCTGATAAACATTTCAAGATCCGATTCGGGATCGAGGTTCAGTTTCTTCTTCAGGCGGTAGCGCGAACTCTTGATACTCAATGGCGAAAGATTCAAAACAGCAGCCATCTCTTTGCTGGTCATGTTTTGCCGTATCAAAGCACAAAGTTTCAGGTCGTTGGAGGTTAGATCAGTACCCACGGCCTGAAGTTTTTCAAAGAAACCCGGATGGATCTCTTCAAAGTACAACCTGAACAATTCCCAATCTTTGTCGGAGCGCAAACTCTGGTTCAGGGCCGATAAAATCTTGTTGATGGTTTGCTGCTGATCTGCCTGGGAGCCCAATTGCTCAACACCTTCCTGAATCTCCTGCAATAGGGTGTTCTTTTGCATGATGTGCAGCGCGTGCGAACTTAGTTGCCGCGATTTGTATTCCAGACTTCGCAACAGTTCTTCCTCCTGCAGCTTTTGTTTCTCGATTTCGGCGGCCATTAACGCCTGTTCCTTTTGGTGCAACTCCACTTGCTGGAGACTGATCAGGCGGTCTTTGCGTCGTTTTAGTAGAAAAGTGACGGTGGTTAACGTAGCTGCCGCCAGGAGTGAAAGCACAAGCAACCACAAAAACTGGATGCGACGCTGATGTATCTGTTGTTCGAGGGTGAGTTGGGTAATCTGTTTCTCTTTCTTCAAAGTTTCGTAGTTCACTTCCAGCTCGGCAATCCGCTTGCGGGCCGATTCACCGGCAAGGGTGTCGCTCACGGTACTGTACACTTCAAGATATTTCAATGCCGAATCGGGTGTGGAGGCTTCGCGGTAATGGCGGTAAAGCAAGTGAGCCGCTTTCTGGATAACAATTGACTGGTGGCAATTGAGGGCCGAGCGGTAAGCCTGTTTCAGATACCACACCACCGAATCGGGCTGCCCTGCAAGGTGCAATTGGTTGGCATAAGCCAAAAAGGCAAAATTGATTTCAGGAATCAGCGAGGCCTGGCTAAAGATGGCGATTCCTTCCCAAAAGAATCTCTTTCCATCAAGGGTGAGACCATCGTGCGAATAGAGCTCCCCCAGATTGATCAGCGATTGCCCGATGCTCTCGGGGCTTTTGACACGGCGAAAGACCTCCAAAGCAGCTTCTTCGTAAACGATGGCCGAATCAATCTGGTTGTTGCTTTTCAGAAATGAAGCGTAGGTTGATTGCAATTCAGCCATCTGAAAATCGTAACCCGCCAATCGCGAAAGACGAAGAGCCTTAAACAGATAGGGGCGGATGCTGTCGGTTCTGCCCGATCTTCGCATCAACTGAACAACTGTCTGCAACCTTCCTACAACCCCCAGTGTATCGTTTCGCTGTTCATAAATCCTGAGTGCTTTCAACAGGCACGATTGAGCTTTGGGATATTGCCCGGCTTTCATGTACATAGGAGCCAGGTTGCTCAGCGAAGCCGCCATCCGAAGCGTGTCGCCTCGATCCTGCCTGATCTTCAGCACCTGTTCGGCGGTTTCAATAGCCCGCGTCAGATCACCCAGATGCTGATGACCTAACGACATCAGGTTCAATGCAAACTCCATCTCCTCGAGGTTACCGGTGGTTTTATTCAATACCAGAGCCTCGCGACAGCAGGCAAGCGATTCTTTCAGCATGCTTTTGACATGATAACCGGCTGCTTTGGTAATCAGCGCTTTCTCGAGCAGCCCCGTGTTGCCCGTTTCTGTGGCATATACCTCTACAGAAGAACCCATTTCGAGGGTCTTGCCAGGATCAACCTGGCTGTAGGCTCGGGCCAGATTGACTTTGGTTTCCCAATAGGCTTTGCCCTCCGCTTTGGCCAATTCTGCTTCCAATTGCCTGATTCTCGACTGCGTTTGAGAGGACAGCGAGAAAGGGATCAGAACAATCACCACCAGAATTGATGTCAAATTGCAGTATTTCATGTTATTATAAGAAAAAATGTCCAGATGCAAAAAGCAAATATACACCAAAAGAAATTTCTGCCTCCCCAATTTTTATTACAACTCCTCTTCGTACTGATGAGATTCCCATGCTAAACAGCTCATAATAAAAATTTTGCCGGTTGCCGTTTTCCACTTTGAACCAATCGGTAAAATCGGCCTGCCAAACCCGTTTCACCCGCATGGCGAATACCACGAAGCTGAGCCGGGTGCGCCAGAGTAAGATGTGGGCAAAAAAACGGTGCAACACAAAACGCGCTCATTATCAATTGTCAACCCATTTTGCTACCCCATTGCATACCATTTGCCTACCGTGGCGGGGTGGGTTGCATACCATTTACATACCTCATTTTCTTGACTTTAGGCAGAATGAGGTTGTAGGTTTGCACCATCGTTTTTATGCACCCCGGATGGGGATTATTTATAGCAAGATGCAATCAATACAAACCGTTCCCTTCATTCTCATTCACCAACACAACACCCTGTTCGTCACCTTCTCGGAGGTTGTGGCCAGGGTGGAGGTTGAACTTCGCCAGGTTTCGCGCCCCCATGCAGCGTTGGAACAGAAGACCAGTGCCATCCGGTCAAATTTTCTGGCAATCAACACCCAAGGGATGACAGGAACCGTAAGGGTGAAATTAATTATCAACAAGCGAACCTACATTCGGACTATTCACATTTAATAAATCAATTATGAAACAAATTTCATTGTTCCTTATTGCAGCCATTCTCGTGTTGCAGAATCTTTCGGCTCAGGTTGCCATCAACACCACGGGAGCCGATCCTGATCCATCGGCCATTCTCGACATCAGCAGCACTAACAAAGGGGTGCTGATTCCACGGGTCACCACGGCACAACGCACCTCCATCGGGACAAGCGAGTCGGGCTTGCTTGTTTACGACACCGACACCCAAAGCTTTTGGTATTACAATGGCATGACCGTATCGTGGAGCGAACTGGGCGGAGAAGGAAGCGGAGCTTCGGCCATTGATGACCTGAGCGATGCCAAAGCCGATGCTTCCAGCGTTTTTATGGGTTCCAACAGCGGCACCAGCGACGATGGCAGCAACCACAACACCGCCGTCGGTCTGTCGTCGATGACCGGCGTGGTATCGGGCACCCACAACACGGCTTTAGGGCATTCGGCACTCATCTCAAACAATGCAGGAGGGTCGAACACTGCCATAGGAGTGAGTGCACTGGGAGCCAACCAGGGAAGCAACAACACTGCCGTAGGACGCAACGCGGGCAATGGCGGAGGCCCTTCCCCTGCTTTTTCGGGCTGTGTGATGCTGGGCTACCAGGCAGGTCGTGACAATACAGCCAGCAACAAACTGTTTATCGACAATTCGTCAACTTCAACACCCCTCATTGGCGGCGATTTCGATGAGAACCGTGTTGACATCAACGGAACTGTTAAAATAACAGGTGGCAATCCCGGCACAGGAAAAGTGCTGCATACCGATGCCGACGGACTTGCATTCTGGGCAACACCGCAAACGGCTGCAACAACTATTGACGGATTGGAAGATGCTGTGACCACCACAACCGATGTGTTCCTGGGCGACGACAGCGGCCTTAACAACAATGGGTCAAACTTCAACACAGCCACAGGCATACAGGCGCTGAGCGAAAACACCACGGGTCTGAACAACGCGGCCACCGGTTTCGGGGCTCTGCAAAACAATACAACCGGTTACGACAACACTGCCAATGGCTTCTGGGCAGCACAAAATACCACTACCGGCTATGCCAATACTGCCGTTGGCAAAGAGAGCCTGCTGAAAAACACGACCAGGAGCAACCTCACTGCCGTGGGCTATCAGGCTCTTTACTGGAACGGATACGGGCAATCGGCCTCAACTGACGCTACCGACAACACCGCTGTAGGATCGAAGAGCCTGTATGCCAACACCACCGGCTACCAAAACGCGGCATTGGGAAGCGACGCGCTCGTATCAAACACCTCTGGAAACGGAAACACAGCCTCGGGATACTCCACACTGCACGACAATACGACCGGGAAACAAAACACTGCCTCTGGGGCATACTCCCTCTACAAAAACACAACTGCTGAGGGAAATAGTGCCTTCGGCTATAAATCGGGTTACAGCATCACCAGCGGAAAATACAACTCGGCCTTCGGTCTTCAGGCACTTTACTCTACCACTACCGGTGAATACAATTCTGCTTCAGGCTTCGGCAGTCTTTTTCAAAACCAGACCGGAACCGAAAACACGGCTTCTGGTTATAAGGCTCTATATTCTAACGTGGCCGGCAACGAAAACACCGCTATCGGAAGTCGGGCCGGCTACAATGCATTAGGTTCAGGCAACGTGTTTATCGGTCGTTATGCCGGTTACGAAGAAGAGGGGAGCAACAAGCTTTACATTGACAATTCAAGCACTGCCAATCCACTCCTTTTTGGTGATTTTGCCCAAAACTGGATAAACATCGGTGGCAAGTTGGCCATCAATACCGGTACAGCACCATCGAATGAACTTGAAATAGGTGGCGATGGCCTCGTGTTGGGATCGTTCGAAGTGGAAGATAATCTCACGGTAGGAGAAGACATTTCGTTAGGAGACGACATCACGGTAGGCGGTGAAATAACCTATGCCGCGCCCAAAACCAAGAAATTGAGGTTGCCTGCTGCCGCCTTCAGTCTATCCACCAACAAAGATGCTGACAAAGCACAATACAACGCTTATGGAGAATGGACTATAGAAGAGTTTGATGGCAACGGAATAATGTCAATACAAGCACCCGTGAACCTGCCTCACGGAGCAGTCGTTACCCGCCTTTCATTCTTTTACCGTTCGTTTGATGGGCCCTTTTTGTCCATTACGTTTGAAGCAAAACACCAGTTCGCAGTATTTGATACTGATGTTATTGCTGGTGGCAACACCGCCGGACAACCCTCTCAGTGGGAAATTACAAAAGTAAATTATACCAGTATTAACGCGTCAGCTTCTACTATTGACAATAATAATGTTTTCTATTTTGTTAAAGTAATTTTTGACCAGAATGGTGCCACAAGTGGTCCGGCTTTCATCAAGTTCTACGGGGCTGAAATAGAATACACAACAACTAAGACAGATTAGTCGGCCTGACGATTTTCGACAAATCCGATCAGTTTAATATGAAATAGTAATGCATGGACATTTACTCAAAACTAAACTAAAATGAGCACCAAAAAGTTTTTTATACTGCTTTCCCTCTGTTTGTTGTCTGTAATGCTTATCCCTGTTAAGGCGCAATTGATTGTGAAGTCCGGTGCAAAAATCACCGTGGCTGGCGACACGAGGTTGGTACTAAGCAATACCGACCTGCATATAGAATCTGATAACGGTGGTGACGCTTCGCTGATTGATTACAACCCTGTGATTTACCGGAATGGGAGCAAAGCCCGCGTGGGTCGTTTTCTCTACAGCAACCAGTGGCATCTTATATCTTCGCCGGTGGCTGAAGCCAGAGCTGAAATGTTTACCGACGATTATCTGATGATTCACGACCAAACCACCAATAGCTGGTCAGATGTTGTTTCAGTGAACACGCCTCTGATCCCGGGGCAAGGATATGCACTTTGGTCAGTTGACGGGTCTGCATCGTCTGAAACATTCGTCGGAACAACCAATTCGGGTGATGTTACTTACTCGTTTTCTTCATCAGGTTCCGGCTGGAACGTTACCGGAAATCCTTATCCGTCGGCCATTGACTGGGATGAGGTTACCATCCCCGGTTCACTTCAGGCAGCCATCTGGGTTTTTGATCCTGCCGCAGGCTCTAATGGAGACTATAAATACTACATTCCGGGTGGTGGTGCAGCCAACACCGCTTCACAGTATATTGCCAGTGGTCAGGCCTTCTTCATCAATGCCACGGGAGGTGCCGGGGAGCTCACATTCACCAACGAATGCCGCACCCACCATCCGGCAACATTCTTCAAAGCCGGCGATTCCTTTCCGCTTGCGGTGCTGAAAGTCACTGGAAACGAAAGCAGCGTTCAGGCATCTGTCAGGTTTATTGACGATGCCACCTCCCAAACCGACCGCCTTTATGATGTAGAATTGTTGCGGGCGTCCGATCCTGCCACACCGGTTCTTTATACCACAGCAGGCAGTGATACCCTGGTCATCAACACGCTGTCTGACATCGCTTCACACCCCGTAGTCCCATTCTGGTTCGAAGCAGGGGCAACCGGAACTTTCACCATCCACAACCATGTGGAGGAAAACCTGGAGCAATATCGACTCAAACTCGAAGATGTTTCACAAGGATACACCCAATACTTTAACCCCGGCGACGCGTACCAGTTTAACCACACAGCCGGCGAAAAACGTAAGTTTAACCTCCATTTCATTGATGCCACAGGAATTGCAGATGCTAACGATACCCATGTATCAGCCAACGTTGTCAACAGGCAACTGGTCGTCAGCATCCCCCCGGCCATCCTCCTGCAAAACCCATTGGGTATTACCATCAATGTTTACAACATTCTAGGGCAAAGGCTTCTGAGTTACAAGGCTCATGAACCCCGCACAACTCAAAACATCTCTGCTGCCGAAAACATCTTGCTGGTGCATGTAACCGGAGCAGATGAAAATAATTCTTTTAAACTGTTTAACCTTTAATTCACGAAAAAAATGAAATCCAAGCTTCTCTTCATGGTGATTCTCTCAGTGCTGTTCCTCTCGCTGTCAGCCATTGCTCAACCTGCGCATCCCAACGGTGGCAGCAATCCTGGTGCAGGTAATCAGCCGGTTGGCGGGGGCAGTGCCCCATTAGGGGGTGGTGTAGCCCTTCTGCTCACACTGGCATCTGCTTACGGAGCCCGAAAAATCACAGCGTTCCGTCGCCCATAATCCGGGTGTGACTATGTTTGTAGCCGCAGTCTGCCAGGGCTGCGGCTACATCTGTACATAATCCGGCTTACTTTTGCTTGTCGAGGTTTCGGTACCCGTTGTATCGTACCACCTCACTAAATGGTTTTCTCGTTTTCTCCCGCTGGATTACGCTCTCATCAGGATAACCAACTGTGATAACAAGGCCGATGGTTTTTGAAAAGGGAATGTGAAGCAATGTCCGTATCGGAGCCTGGTTGAACCAACCCAACATACAGGTGCCCAATCCCAATTCAGTAGCCTGAAGGCAAAAATGTTCGGCTGCTATACCGATGTCAATCAGGGGGTACTCCTTGTTTTTGATGATACTTCCTACCTGCGTAATAAGGCGGGGTTTTTCAATAACGATCACCACCAGAACCCCGGCCTGTTGAGCAAATTTATTGAACGAAACCATGCTGCTGTAAGTCTCACGGGCCACTTTCTCCTTCAATTCGGGGTCGTCAACCACCACGAAGGTCCACGGCTGCGAGTTGGAGGCCGACGGTGCTAACCGGGCAGCCTCTAAGCATTGTTCCAGTTTTTCACGTTCTACGGGTCGCGCTGCATATCGGCGAACGCTTTGTCGCATTCTGATTAAATCGTTGAAAATCATAGGTTCACTTATGTAATTTGGTTCAATGCGGATGCCCCGAGGGGCTTCGATGCGAAGGTACGGAAAAAGGGTTGAAACCACGCCGCCTCATTTCGTATCTTTGAGCTCAAAATCCAAATTTCATGTGCGGTCGTTACATCATGGTGCAGAAAGCGGAGGTAATCGAGAAACGATTTGAGGCTCAGGTTCCTGCCGGATTCAGTTTTGAACCTAACTACAATATCGGGCCGGGTCAGTGGGCTCCTGTGGTTGTAGGCCATCAGCCCAGGGTGCTTCAACTGTTCAGGTTTGGTCTGTCGCCTTCCTGGGCAAAAAAGGACATGATGCTTATCAACGCCAGAGCCGAAGGCGATCACAACCGCGACGATTCAGCTCTTTACACCGGTGCCCGCGGTATCATCGAGAAGCCCGCCTTTCGCCGCCCTATCCGGTCGCAGAGGTGCCTCATCCCTGCCGATGCCTTTATCGAGGGAACCATTACCGAAAAGCTCAGCAAACCTTTTGTTGTTTATTTGCGCAACAAAGTGCGCCCTTTTGCCATGGCTGGAATCTGGGAAGTGTGGAAAAATCCTGTTTCTGGTGCCGAAGTTCACGGTTTCGCTATTGTTACCACCGCCGGAAACGAGCTTATGCGCAAGATTCCCCATCACAGGATGCCCGTACTGTTAAATCCGGGTGATGAAGCTGTGTGGCTCAACCCCGAGGCTCCACTCTATAAGATTACACGGCTGTTGAAACCCTTCGATGAAGACCTGATGAATGCCTACCCGGTTGATCCGGCCATCAAGTCGCCTAAAGCTTCTGGCGCCGGCCTCATCAAACCTGTCGGACAACCGTTGGTAGCGGAAACCGAAGTGGTGGTGAGCCGCCACATGCGTTTGCAGGGGATGGGCAATGTGAAACAGAAATTCAGCGACCACATGCCGGAAGAGAGGATGGGGGAGTAAATGATTCAAAGATTCAAAAATTCAAAGATTCATCCCCACGATAGCTATCGGGGCGATCGGGATCAAAAATTTGAAGATTTCAAGATTAAAAAATTTGTACTGACAGCCATGGGGCAGTCGGGGTGATCAATGATTTGTTTATGATAAAAACCTTCCCTTTTCAATCTCCTGTCGAGAGCCCGGTGGTGCTGCTTGTCACTCCTCCGCTGATGCAGCCCAACACACCCTATCCGGCTACAGCAATGCTAACCGGTTGGTTGCACGAAAAAGGCATTTCCACCTGTCAGGCCGACCTGGGCATCGAGTTGCTTAACCGCGTTTTCTCACGCCACGGGCTTTCAGCCTTGTTCGACGAAGCCCTTAAAAATCAGATTATCGACCTGCCACCTGCAATCAGGCGCACCCTTGCTCTGCGTCAAAACTACGAGGACACCATCGATCTGGTTAGGGCTTTCCTCCGAAAGCCCACGCCCGACATTGCTACACGCATCGTCAGGGGCGGTTGGCTTCCTGAAGGTGACCGTTTCCAGACGTCAGCCGACCTCGGGTTTGCTTTCGGAACATCGGGCATCACCGACAAGGCCAAGTTCATGGCCACACGCTATTTGCACGACCTCACCGATTTCGTTGCCCAATGCATCACTCCACACTTCGAATTGATCCGCTATGGAGAACGGCTGGCAGTCAGCCTCCCCTCGTTCAACCCCATGAAACAGGCTTTAATCGCGCAGCCATCACTTCCCGACAAGTGGATGATTGAATTGCTCGAAAACCATCTGAAATCTGCTAAACCTCATATCGTAGCCTTCACTGTTCCTTTTCCCGGGAATCTGTACGGGGCGTTGCGATGCGCCCAACACATCAGGAAGCATCATCCTCAAACGGTGACCCTGATGGGCGGAGGCTATCCAACCACCGAGCTGCGCCAAATGACCGACCCTGCCCTGTTAGGTTTTATGCACCTGGTGATCCTCGACGACGGCATTCAAGGCCTGACGAGAGCAATAGAAATGGTACAAAAAAACCAGAACCACCCCATGCCCCCCTCTTCAGCTTATTTCGACGGGCAACAGGTGGTTTACACACCCCCGAGCCCCTTACCCGTTGACTTTGCACACTGGCCCGGACCCGATTTTTCCGGATTACCTCACCACCTCTATTTCCCATTGCCCGACACCACCAACCCCATGCATCGCCTGTGGAGCGATGGCCGATGGAACAAACTCACCCTGGCTCACGGTTGCTATTGGCACCAATGCGCTTTCTGCGATACCCGGCTCGATTACATAGGGCGTTACGAAGCCGGCAACGCTTCAACCATAGCCGATACCATG
Organism: Bacteroidales bacterium; assembly: GCA_028689615.1. Taxonomy (GTDB): domain Bacteria; phylum Bacteroidota; class Bacteroidia; order Bacteroidales; family TTA-H9; genus GWE2-42-24. Next base: position 35,257 of record JAQVCV010000022.1, read on the forward strand.
CAAAAAGTGGCTGAACAGACCGGCAGCACCGGCTTCCATTTCACCGATGAAGCAGCACCACCTGCATTGCTCAAAGCCTTGAGCCTCGAAATTCTCAGACGGGGAATGCAGGTGACCTGGTGGGGCAACATCAGGTTCGAGAAATCGTTCAGCCCCGACCTCTGCCGCCTGATGGCTCTGGCAGGTTGTGTAGCGGTGACGGGCGGCATAGAGACAGCCAGCAACCGCTTGCTGAAACTCATGAACAAAGGGGTGACCCTGGAACAAGCTGCCCACACATGCCACAACTTCACCAAAGCAGGAATCATGGTGCATGCCTACCTGATGTATGGCTTCCCAACCCAAACGGCACAGGAGACCATTGATTCGCTGGAGATGGTTCGGCAAATGTTCGAGACAGGTATTGTTCAATCGGCCTTCTGGCATCGTTTTGCCCTCACGGTGCACAGCCCTGTAAACACCCATCCCGAACGCTTTGGCATTGCTCCCCAACAAACCCGGCCTAACCCGTTTGCTAACAACGAGGTCCCCTTCAGCGAAAAAAACCAAACGCAACACGACGAATTTGGCGACGGGCTTCGCAACGCCCTATTCAACTACATGCAGCAGACGGGATTCGAGGTGCCACTCAACCGCTGGTTCGCCACCAGAGTTCCCCGAACCACCCACCCGCCACAACTGGTAGCCCTGTGGTGCAAAACACCACCCACAACCCTGCCCGCGCCTCACAGCCAATTGCTTTGGCCGGGTTGGCCCGTTACGTTTGCCCCTACTGAAAAAAACCTGACCACCCTGCTCGTTGAAACACCCACAACAACACTGAAAATAAAAATACCTACCCGTCTGGCAACAGAATTGACAGCCACACTTGATGAAGCGGGCTGCAAACCAATGAGTGTTGGTCAGTTTGTTGTGAAACTGCGACTTACAACCTCCGAAGCCGATTTGCTATGGACTGAACGGTGGATGGTGCAACTGCGGCAAGCCGGTTTGCTGGTTGTGTAAAAGCGGTTTTCACGGGGCTTGAGAGCCGGCCTCACACAACAACAGCTGCGCTTGCAATCAATCGAAATCACTCAGCAGCTGCGATGGTTTCGGGTTTCAAAACCACCCCAAAACTTTTCTTCCCATCCATTTTGATCACCATGGGCGACGAAGTTCTCACGTGCCTGATGTATTCGTCTTCATAAACAGCGGGTTGCTCATCAAGCCAGGCCACATCGTAGTAGCCATCGTTCATGTAAGGATTGATTGTGAAATAGCCCACGCCAAATGAAGTCAGGTTCTGGAAAAAATGGGTACCCTGGCTGGGGTCAATCCTGTAATTGGCCAGGCCTGACTCAACAATGACGCGTGCAGCAGAAATCTGGGGCCATTTCACAGGAATGCCGAGCCAGGGATCGCTCGACCCCCACCGTCCGGGGCCAACCAGGATGTAGTTTTGTCCGGCCGCTAAAAACTGATCGTTGAGGGCTCCCACCCTGAGAGCCACTTCGCCGTTGTTGGCAGCATTAAAATTACCGGGTTTCACATACACCAGATCGATGATGCCCGATACCACACCGTTGCCAAGCGACGACCGGCTGATAAGCAAAGTGTCGTTTGGGGCAATTTTGCTGATATCTTCATTCAACCCGTCGTTGGCACTCACAATGGGGCGAATTTGCAACAAAGCAAACACCCTGGGGTTGCCAGGAGCCGGATTAAGGTTGGCAGCAAACTCTATCTCAATGGGATTGTTCATCTCGGCTTGTCCGATTTCAAGGGCATTCTGCAAAATCTCAGCTAAAGGAAAAACATTGTGTTTCAGCACACTTCCAAAGGTAAGCACCCTTCTGCCCCGTCCTTGAAGCCCATCGCGCAGCATGTTGTTTTCAAAATCGTGAGTTGAAGCAATCAGTTTGAGTGAACCGTCGCGTTCGGCTGTATCGAGTTCAAGTTGAAGAAGGTTTACCGTTTCATCCACGGCCGGATGAAAGCTCTCTTTGTTGAGGTCGAGGGCATAAAAGTTTTTCTGGGTTTCGCGCATGGCCATGTCAACCGAAGCCAGTTGCAAAACTTTTTTCGGGTAGCGTGGCGAAAAACGGAGCGTCACACCACCGTCAACAATGTGCTTTCCCAGTCCCAGAGCTATGTTGGCAATGCCATCTTCAGGTTTTTCGGGATCAACAGGGTAGAAATTGATGGAGCGGGCCACCCCCGAAATGGTTGGGTAGAAATGGCTGTCGAAGGTGGTGCCGCACACCTCCTGAAGCACCACGGCCATCTTCTCTTCGTCGATGAGGTTGGAAGTGGCTGTCATGTAGGCTTTGCTGTCGTGAAAAAACACCGAGGCATAAACACTTTTAATGGCGTTGCTAAGCATCTCCATCATGGCCCGCTCGTCGTTGCGGATGTTGGGTATCATGTAGGTGGAATAGATGCCGGCAAATGGCTGGTAATGACTGTCTTCGAGCAGACTTGAAGAGCGCACAGCCACGGGGTTTTTGATGTAGGAGATGAAGGTATAGAGGTCTTCATGAATGCGGAAGGGGAGCCTTGCCCTGATAAACCTGTCGAGAATTTCCTTATCAGACGCGTTGGAGAGGGCAAACGAGTATAGGTCGTTTTCGTCCATAAATTCATCGAAGATGTCGGTTGAGATCACAACTGTTCGGGGAATGGTGACTACCACATCGGAGTATTTCGAGAACACTTCGTGTCGTTTGATCATGCTGTCGAGAAAGGCCAGGCCGCGTGCCTTTCCGCCTATCGAGCCTTCACCGATGCGTGTAAAGGTGAGGTACTCGTCGTAACGGTCGCGATAAAATTGCGCTATGACGCCTCGGGCCTTGTTAAGCCTGAAACTGGCTATAGCATCGTAGAGGTAGCGGCGGGTTTCATCCAGATCGGAAAAATCGTCGAGGGTTATGGTTTTAAAAGTCCGGGCAATGGGGAAGAGGGCGCGAGCATAGAGCCATTTCGAGAAATGATTGTGCGACAAATGGTAGCGCAGCGGCTCATCGGGGATCTCGAAAATTTTGTATTGCAGCGATTGCATATCGCTCACGCGGGCTACCTCTTCACCAGTGTTGGGGTCGCGAAACACGAAATCGCCAAAAGCAAAATACTCGATGATAAAATTGCGAAGCTCATGCAACAACGACTTTGACGATTTGAGCAGGAATCCAACCCTGAGCTCCTTGGCACGAGGCTTCCACTTCTCCTCCGACGATTGCAGCAGCATAGGCATGTAAGGGTCGTCGGCTTTCACCAGGGCAGCCAGTTTGAGTCCGGCCTCTTTGTCCATCACACCGCCACTCATGTAACTCACATCCGAGATGATTCCCAGCAGGTTGTCTTTATACTTGGTGTAGAATGCCACAGCTTCTTCGTAGGTGGTAGCCAGCAAAATCTTGGGGCGGCCCCTCATGCGCATCATCATCTGGTGCTCGTTGAGCCCTTCGCTCATAAACTGTTTCGACTGTTGGAAGATGATCTTGTAGATGTTGGGCAGGTAACTCGAGTAAAACCTGATGGAGTCTTCAACCAACAGCATCACCTGCACCCCAACCTCCTCCACATCGTGCTCAACATTCATCTTGTCTTCAATCAACTTGATGATGGCCAGCAGGATATTGGCATTGCCCAACCAGCAGAAGATGTAATCGATTACACTCAAATCCTCCACGCTTACCCTTAACGAAATCTCTCTGGAGAAAGGGGTAAGAACCACGATGGGTTTGGTTGGATATTTTGCTTTGAGGGTTTTTGCCATTTCAAAAGTATCGGTCTTCTCCACGTTAAACATGGTGATGATCAGGTCGATACTCTCTTCACGCAAAATTTCGAAGGCTTGCTTGAGTGATGTGGCAATGATAAATTGTGGAGGATACCGAAGATTCAAGGCCACGTATTCGTTGAAGATTTGTTCGTCGATTCTTCCGTCGTCTTCGAGCATGAAAGCATCGTAAGCACTGGCAATCAGCAACACATGGTAAATGCGCTTCTTCATCAGGTTGTCGAACGAAGTATCGCCAAAGTAGTATTTGGGGGAGGCGAGGAAAGAGCGGTTGGGTGACATAAGCCTATTGATTTGCTGCTAAGATAAAGATTCCTATCCAACCTGAAAAAAGTTTGCCGTTGTTTTGTTGCGATGAGTACAATTTCACTCAAAGCCACGTAAATTTACAGTCTCTTTAAAAACCAATTCCATGAAAAACATTCGCTGTTTAATTACCACTGCTTTTACGCTTTTTATGGGTGCGAGCATCCTCTCTGCCCAAACCACCCAACCCGAATCAAGATTATCGGCAGGCGCGGGTTTCCTTACCGCTCCCGACATTATGGAGGTAACGGCCTCTTTCTCGTCGATCATCATCTCGGGGGGAACCCTTTATACCGACAACGTGAGCAGTACGGGGGCTGCCTTCGTGCAATACGACCATTGCATCACCCCTGGCATCATGGTGGGTGTGGGAATGACCTTCAGCAGGCTGGAGCGCGACCTGATGGCCAAAATCCTTGACGAACCTCTCAAAGTTGGAACAGGCCGATCCGACTATTACTCACTGATGGGTCGGTTTCATCACAACTGGCTGAAAACCGACCTTGTGCGCATTTATTACGGCGCCGGTTTTGGCTTCACCATCATCCACGATCAGGCCGATATCGACCCCAGGTACAAACCCACCAACACTTCACAAAACGCTTTCCATGTGGCCTTTCAAATTACACCTTTCGGCATTGAGGTGGGCCGCAAACTCTCAGTATTTGCCGAAGGAGGACTGGGATTCAACGGCCTGATTGCTGCCGGATTGAGCTACAGGTTCTAAAACCACCCGGCCTTCCCCCTATAAAAAACAGCGGTTTGGGATGATCTTTCAGGACCATCCCAAACCAAACCATCTTTTTTTTGTTCCTTTGCATCGGGCGTGCAAACGTTTCCGGTTGCGTTTTGAAAGAAAACGTTAACCCGAAAAATATTCAATATTATACTGTTACAGTTATGAAAAAACAAAGCGACGAGTTTAGCACCGCTGCTATCGAAAAAGACCTGCGCTATTTGCGCCTGCTGAGCGATAAATTTCCTGACATTCAGGCTGCCAGCACCGAAATTATCAACCTTGAAGCCATCCTCACACTCCCCAAGGGTACCGAGCACTTCCTTACCGATCTGCATGGCGAATACGAGACTTTCAGCCATTTCCTTCGCAACGCATCGGGGGTGGTGCGAAGAAAGATTGAAGACGTGTTTGGCAGCACAATCAGGGAATCGGAAAAACGACGCCTGGCTTCTCTGATCTATTATCCCGAAGAGAAACTCAACCTGATTCTGCGCGATGAGAAAGATGAGGAGGAGTGGTTTACCATAACCCTTCAACGCCTGATTGAAGTTGCCAGGTCGGCCTCGTTCAAATACTCGCGCTCCAAAGTACGCAAAGCCCTGCCGCGCGATTTCGCTTACATTATTGATGAATTGCTCAACGAAACCGGCCCCGGCAAACAAGATTACGTGGCCGGGGTTATTGCCAGCATCATCCGCATCGACCGCGCCAAGGAGTTTATCATTGCCATTTGCAGGTTCATCCAAAGGATGCTTATCGACAGGCTCCACATCATTGGCGATATTTACGACCGGGGGCCTGCCGCCGACAAAATTCTGGACACCCTCATGGAATACCATTCAGTTGACATCCAATGGGGAAACCACGATATAATCTGGATGGGAGCCGCCTCCGGATCGCCCCTCCTCATCGCCACCGTGCTGCGCATCTCGGCCCGTTACCAAAACCTCGACACCATTGAGGATGCCTATGGCATAAACCTCATGCCCCTTGCCACATTTGCTCTTCAATACTACCGCGACGACCCCGCGACCCCCTTTACCCCCCGCACACCAGCCGACTGCGAACGGTCTGACCTTGACCTCAACCTGGTAAAAATCATGCACAAAGCAATTGCCATCATCCAATTCAAACTCGAGGGGCAGGCGGCCTCACGCAATGGTGATTTCGGAATGAACGACAGGCTGGTGCTCGATAAAATTGACTATCAGGCCGGAACCATCACCCTGGAGGGGAAAACCTATCCACTTACCGACACTTTCTTCCCAACTATCGACCCCTCAAATCCTTACGAACTAACCGCCGAAGAAACCGACGTGATGCAAAGATTGCGCTCCTCGTTTCTGAACAGCGAAAAACTTCAACGACACATCGATTTTCTTTACTCCAACGGTGGAATGTACAAAGCCTTCAATGGCAACCTGATGTATCATGGCTGCATCCCGCTGGCCGACGATGGAGCCTTTAAAGAACTGATCATCGACGGGAAAAAAGTGGCCGGAAAAGCCCTGATCGACCATTTCGACCGAATTGCCCGACGCGCATACGTAAACCGCGGAACTGCCAAAAGCAGCCAACGCGATCTCGACATCCTTTGGTACCTGTGGTGCGGCCCATTTTCACCCCTCTTCGGAAAAACCCGCATGACCACCTTCGAACGCTATTACATCAAAGATAAAGAACCCCACAACGAACCACGCAACCCTTACTACAAATTTCGCGAAAACCCCGAGGTGATCACCTTAATACTGAACGAGTTTGGCCTCAATGCTCAGAAAGGACACATCATCAACGGCCATACCCCTGTAAAGGTGGTGAAGGGCGAGAGTCCTGTGAAAGCTGGCGGCAGGCTGCTGGTGATTGATGGCGGTATGTCGGTTCCTTATCAAAAAGAGACAGGTATTGCAGGTTATACCCTCATCTACAACTCCTACAGCCTTGTACTGGTGGAGCACGAACCGTTTGAATCGCAACAAAAAGCCATAGAAGAGGAACGCGACATCGTGTCGCAACGCCACATTCTCGAACAGCGTCACGACAGAATCCGCGTGGCAGATACCGATATCGGTCAGGAGCTTAAACAGCAGATTCACGAACTGAAAATGTTGTTGGCGGCCTACCGCAAAGGACTGATCAAGGAGCGCTAAAAGCGCAAGAAATAACGGGGCAAACCATAATGCAGGTTTGCCCCTTTGAGTTTTACTCCAGGTGGCGATGCCGATAGCCGCAAGCAAAAAAAGAATCAGTGATTACAGCATCAACAACAGCCGTGAGCGTTGCATCATCAGATTTTCTTTCCGATGTAGAACACGTAGCCGTAATATTGCTTGTAGAGATCGTATAGCCGGGCTTCGCGGCGTTCGTTGGCAACAAATGCTTCGGCTGTAGCATTCCCTGCATATTTGCGTAGAAAATCTGCCTGGGCTTTCTCCTGAGGCTGGTAGAAATGATCGGTCCAGCAGGTCTCTGGAAGAATAAAAGTAGCCACGGGAACATAGCCGGCTTGTTGCATCAAAGCCACTTTTGCCGCTATGGTATCGATTTGCGGATAAGCATCGTTCCAGAAAGTCTCGATCTCGGCAGGGCGTTGATCGGTAAACCACGAAGCTTCGGTTACTGCCAGGTATCCGCCAGGTTTCAGCAGAGGGTGCCACTCGTTGATGCCGCGCTCGAAACCGATGTTGTAGATGGCCCCTTCCGACCATATCAGATCGAGTTCGCCGGGTTGAAACGGCAGGCTTTCCATCGAACCCACCACCCCTTTTGCCTTCTCCGAAAGATGGAGCCGTGCTGCCTGGGCGTTGAAAAGGTCGATGAACTGAGGAAAGAGATCGATGCCGGTGATGAATCCCCTGGCATGTTGCGCCAGGGTCATGGTTTGGCCACCAGTGCCGCAACCGATGTCCGCAATGCGCGACTCGTCGGTAAGGTTGTCGATAAAGCCCAGGGCTTTGAGGGTGGCTTCGGGACTGCCCGGACCTTGCCTGTCAATGCTGGCAAAGTATTCGCAGATTAAGTTGAAATCGAATTCGTGAATCGAACTATTTTCGTTACTCATGGGAGTATTTGTTTAAATTTAATGAATAGAAATAACAATGAGTTGATCAGGATTAAAGGTTTAAACCTCTGCGGGCTGATTGCAGAATCAACCTCGGGCTGAAAAACAACCCGGGAATCTGTGTCACGCCCAACAATCCATGATGATGAGTTGAAATACCACTCCCGAGCGGGAATGATACACCAGAGCCTCCAGCCTCCTTCAAAACTGGATTGCCTTGTTCACGACCCGGCTTTCAGGTTTCTCTGTACAGAAACCGAACAGGTGCTTCGTCGCCTTGAGCCTGCACCCTGCCAGGCCTGCTGTGGTTCTGCAACCGCCATGCCCGAAGGCGATGGCAGGCAGATTACCTTACACTATCCACGTTTAAATAAAACATCCAATGATTTTAGAAGCCGCAAAAGTAATGCAATCAATCGAATAACACAAATATTGAAAGATGTGATGCACGGCCAGGTCAGGTGGTGTTGTGAGGCGCAGGTAAGGTTTGAACCCGCGCCACGCACCAACAGGGTTTGAACCCGAAACACACGGCCGGATTTAAAATTTAAGACACACAAGACGGATTTGACAACAGGGTCGCACGAACCGAATTTTAAAATCGTGACCCACGAACCGGATTTTAGAATTGAGACGCGCAGGAACCGATTTTAAACTTGAGACGCACGGCCGTGCGTCTCTACGTGTTGCGCCACGCGATGATGACGGCGGCTTTGCTTTTCCCCACCACCTGCTCGAGTTCTGCAGGGGAGGCTTCCTGGATTCTCTTAACCGATTTGAAATGTTTTAAGAGTTTGTTGGCTGTGGTTTCGCCTATGCCGGCAATGTCGGTGAGGCTGGTTTTAACAGTTCCTTTCTCGCGCCGTTTGCGGTGGTGGGTAATGCCGAAGCGGTGGGCTTCGTCGCGCATTTGCTGTATCACCCTCAGGGTCTCCGATTTTTTATCGAGATAGAGAGGCACAGGATCATCGGGGAAATACAACTCTTCGAGTCGTTTGGCAATTCCGAGGATGGTGATGGAACCCCGGAGTCCAAGTTTCTCGAGACTGCCAACTGCGGCAGAGAGTTGTCCCTTGCCACCATCCACCACGATGAGCTGGGGCAGTGGTTTTTCCTCTTCAAGCAGGCGGCTGTAGCGGCGGTGGATGATCTCCTCCATCGAGGCGAAATCGTTGGGGCCTTCCACGGTTTTAATGTTGAAGTGTCGGTACTCTTTCTTTTCGGGGCGACCGTTTTTAAACACCACCATGGCTGCCACAGGGTATGCCCCCTGGATGTTGGAGTTGTCGAAACACTCGATGTGTTCTGGTTTCACGGGCATCCGCAGGTCGGTTTGCATCTGGGTCATTATTCGTTTGCTGTGGCGATCGGGATCCACCAGTTCCCGTTGTTTTTCCATTTCGAAACGAAACTGGCGGGCATTGCGCTCCGAAAGATCCAGCAGACTCTTTTTATCGCCTCGCTGGGGTACTGTAAAGGTCACTCCAGGCCAATCGGTATCGGGAGCAAAGGGTACGATGATCTCGGGCGAGGTGCTTTGAAACATTTGCCGCATCTCAGTCAGTCCCAGCATCAGCATCTCTTCGGGCGATTCGTCAAGCCGTTTGCGAAGTTCGAGGGTGAATGCCTGTATTACGGCACCGTTTTCCACCTTGAGGTAATTCACATATCCGGCCTGATCGTCGGTTACTATGGTCACCACATCCACGTTGGTCACTGTGGGGCTTACCACGGTGGAGCGCGCCTGGAACTTCTCGAGTCCTTCCAGTTTCTCTTTCACGGCATGTGCTTTTTCGAACTCCATGGCAGCGGCATGCTCCATCATGGTGTCGTGCAGCTCTTTTTTCACCGGGTTGATCTGGCCGCGAATGATCTGTCGGATCTGACTCACCATGGTGTTGTATTCTTCGGCGCTTTGCCTCCCTTCGCACGGCCCCTTGCAGTTTCCGATGTGGTATTCGAGACACACTTTGTATTTTCCAGATTGGATGTTGTTTTGGCTGAGATTCAGGCTGCAATTGCGAATGGAGTACAGATGGCGCACCAGATCGAGCAACGTGTGCATAGCTTTAACAGAAGCGTAGGGACCAAAATACTGCGAGCCATCTTTTACCACGGTGCGTGTAGCGTGGATTCGGGGGAAAGGTTCGTTTCGGATCACGATCCAGGGGTAGGTCTTGTCGTCTTTCAACAAGATGTTGTAGCGCGGCTGGTGCTCTTTGATGAGGTTGTTTTCGAGCAGCAGGGCGTCCATCTCGGTGTTTACCACTATGGTGCGGATATCGGCTACGCGCCGCACCAACACCTGCACCTTGCCGCTCAATCCCTGGTCTTTGTTGAAATAGCTGCTGACCCTTTTTTTCAGGTCTTTGGCCTTCCCAACGTAGATGATGGTCCCTGATTCGTCGAAATATTGATATACACCGGGTTTCGACGGGAGGGTTCTGAGGATACCGGCAAGGCGGTCGGCATGGCGGTGGTTGGGGTTCATGATGCCGTTGCTGACTGATCGGTGTAATGGTTCCAGCCTTGGGCTGTGAGGGTTATCAGGCGGTTGTCGGGTGTTACCAGATGGGCCATTCCGGCTTCGCCGGTAATGTGGCCTATGACGGTGACTCCGGCAACTGATTTAATTTTCTCATGATCGGCCAGGGGAATGGTGAACAGCAGTTCGTAGTCTTCGCCACCGTTGAGGGCAGCAGTTGTAGGATGAATTTGAAACTCGCTGCACAGAAGTGCGGTTTCGGCATCCACGGGGATTTTATCTTCGTAAACCACGGCGCCTACACCCGATTTTTGGCAGATATGCAACACTTCTGAGGCCAGCCCATCGCTGATGTCGATCATAGCGCTGGGGGTGATTCCTGCTTCACGAAGCCTGCCCACGATGTCGCGGCGCGCCTCGGGTTTGAGCATCCTTTCCAGCACATAGTCGTGCCCTTCCAAATCTGGCTGCATGGCTGGGTTTGCCTTGAACACCTGTTTTTCGCGTTCAAGCAGCAACAACCCCATGTAGGCAGCACCCAGGTCGCCGCTCACGCAAAGGAGGTGGTTCTCGGCTGCACCGTGGCGGTAAACTACCTCTTCTTTGGCCGCCCGGCCAATCACCGTGATGCTAACAAACATTCCCGATGCACTGCTGGTGGTATCGCCACCTACAAGGTCAACACCGTAGCGCTCGCTAGCCAGTTTTAAACCCTCGTAAAAACTATCAAGAGCTTCAACCGAAAAGCGGTTCGACACCGATAAGCCCACCACCATCTGCTCCGGACGGCCGTTCATGGCGTATATGTCGCTGAAGTTCACCACGGCTGCTTTGTAACCCAAATGCTTTAGCGGGGTGTAGCTCAGATCGAAATGCACCCCTTCGTTGAGTTGATCGGTGGTAACAAGCACCACATCGTTTCCCGCGTCGATCACGGCGGCATCGTCGCCGATGCCTTTAAGGGTGGAGGCATTGCGTGGGGTGATGTCGCGGGTAAGGTAATCTATCAGGCCGAATTCACCCAGATCGCTTAGCTCTGTTCGCTCCTTCTTTGAACGGTCTTCAAACATAGAATAAAAATTTTTGCAAAGGTACGAAGGGAATTATTCTCTTGGGGTTTGTTTGTCGGGTTTGGTTGTGTTGATCGGGTGGCTGAACATTTTTCCAGGGAGTAGAACAGTTGTCTGGGTATTTTGACAACGGTTCACAGGGCTTCTGTTTCTTTTTCCTTGCCCTTTATGAGGCTTTCAGCAACTAATAAGGCATAAAAAAAGCCGCCCGGGGGCGGCTTTTCGTCAATCACTAAAATTTACTCAGCCAGTTTTTTACGGGCATCGTATATCCTTTTGGCGCCATAACCAGCTCCAAGAGCCAGCAGCAAGGCTATTCCACTGCCTACCGGGGCAGCTCCGCCCCCAATGGGGTTGCCGCCTACAGAACCTCCGCCTGCGTTGCTACCGGGGTTGGGTTGGGCGAAGGTTAGCATTGGAATAACTAAAGAGGAAAACAAAACAATATTCTTTATAATATTCAATTTCATAATATTAGGTTTTTTGCAATTAACAATTGCAAATATACTTCAATTTTTGTTAAAGTGGCTTATTTTTATCCGATTATTGGTAAATTATCAGCCATATAGTGTGTAAATTTGAATTGAGTTTGCCTAGCATTAATAAATCATCAAGATGACGTAGTAATGGTTGCGTTAGCCTCTGTTTATGCATTTGCTTTCGCGTATTTTAAGATTGATTTCATCAGCAAGCCATTCGTTACATGATATTTAAAATAAGTTTCAATACCATACTAATGCTCAGACACAATAATTAACAAAAACATAGAACCTTTTCAATTCCACTATTCCAAGCCATTTTCATCCATTGGTTTATACCTGTTAGCCTGGTGGCATAACCTGTATGCTGATTTTTTCTTTTTGTTAACAATTCCTTAATTACCAAAACTTTTCTGTGGAATAAGTTGTTAAACCTTGCATATTTCTTACTCATTTTTTCGCTTCACTATGAAGTTCTCAACTTTTGCTCTGCTTATTTTTTTGTTGATAGCTGCTGCCTGTAAGCACGATCCCGACCTCACTGCTATCCCCGACGATCCGCAACCGCCCGTCCCCACTGCCGGCTGCGACCCCGATACGGTCTATTTCGTCAACACGGTGCTGCCGTTGCTCCAGTCTTCGTGTGCCATGTCGGGGTGCCACGATGCTGCTACAGCACGCGATGGGGTGATCCTCACCGATTACAACCGCATCATGATCACCGGCGATGTGAAACCTGGCAACGCATCGGACTCTAAAATCTATGAGGTGCTGAGCGACGACGGCGACGACCGGATGCCTCCCCCTCCGGCAGCTCCCCTTTCGGCTGAACAAAAGGCGTTGCTCGCCAAATGGATCAACCAGGGCGCACTCAACAACGCCTGCACCGACACCAACTGCGACACCCTCAACGTAACGTTTTCTGCCACAGTGATGCCCATCATCGAGGCCAATTGCATGGGTTGCCACAGCGGCGCGGCTCCCAATGGTGGTATCCGCCTTACCAACTACACCGAGGTGGAGACCATAGCTTCTACCGGTCAGTTAATTGGCTCCATCACCCACGCCTCTGGCTATGCGGCCATGCCTCCCTCCGGACAACTCTCCGATTGCCAAATTTCTCAACTAAAAAAATGGATTGCCAATGGAAAACCCAACAATTAACAAACGCTTACTCGTTGTGGCGTCAGTTCTGGCTGCCCTTTCGGTGTTGACGGCTTCGTGCTACCGCGACAACGAGGAGGAACTCTACCCACAGGTGCCGGGCAGCGGCAACTGCGACCTTACCAGCGTAACCTACCAGTCCACCATAGCTCCCATCATGGCTTCTTCGTGCAACGGTTGCCACAGCGGAGCTGGTGCATCGGCAGGGGTGGTTACCAATACTTACGAAGGCCTTAAAACCATTGCCCTCAATGGCAAACTCTACGGAAGTGTTTCGCATGCTTCGGGCTACTCTGCGATGCCAAAAAATGGAAACAAGTTGAGCGCGTGCAACATCGAGAAGATCAAAACCTGGGTGGATGCTGGTGCTCCCAATAATTAAACAAGCGTTTTTATGAAAAGATATCTCTTGCGATTCGGCTTGGTGCTGCTGGTTTTGGGCTTCGCCGGCGGTTTTTACGTGTGGAAGTTTGTTTACAACAAGCCCCATCCCGATTATATCAGTATGAAGCCCGAAATGAACCTCACTGCTCAGGCTCTTTTCGATCAGTTTGTCGCCGATCAGAAAGCTGCTAATCTGGTTTTCACCGGCAAGGTGGTGGAAATTGATGGGGTTCCGGCCAGACTCGAAACCACCGACAGCCTGCGCATCGTGGTTTTTGTTTTTCGCCAGGGCGACTTTGGCGATGAGGGTATCAGGTGTTCGCTCCACCCCGAGGCACAGGTTCCGCCTGCCGGACTGCCTGCTGGTAAGGCCATTCGGCTGAAAGGTTATCTCACGGGCTTCAACGGCTCGGATGTGGTGATGGAAAAATGTTCGTATGTTGAATGATTCACTTAAATGCTTACTTGTTATGAAAATCAGATTGATTGCTTTGCTGGTGCTGGCCCTCGCGTTTCAGGGGGTAATAGCACAGAAATATGTTACCAAAACGGGGAAAATCCGCTTCTACAGCGACACACCCATGGAGAAAATCGAGGCGGTGAACAACCAGGTGAATTCAGCCCTCGACGTGGCCACAGGTCAGATGGTGTTCAGGGTGCTGATGAAGTCGTTCGAGTTTGAGAAGGCTTTGATGCAGGAACACTTCAACGAAAACTACGTGGAATCGGACAAGTTTCCCAACGCCACCTTCAAAGGAACCGTGGCCGGGCTGCAACAGCTCGACATGACTAAGGATGGCAGACATCAGGTGGAGGTTGAAGGCGACCTCACCATCCACGGGGTGACTAAGAAGGTGAAAACCACCGGAACCCTAGAAGCCAAAGGGGGGAAAATTGCCGGGCGTTGCGTGTTCAGCGTGGCTGTGAAAGACTACGGCATCTCGATCCCCACTGCCGTGGTGAAACAGATCGCCGAAACCATAGAGATAACCGTGGATGTGACCTACGATAAAATGAATTAATCATGAATGTGATCAAACAACTGGCAGCCATCTGCCTGCTGGTGTACTCTGGTGGCGGGTTGAATGCTCAGGACGACCTGATGGATTTGCTGGGCGATGATAAACCAGCTACCGAATATGCCTGGGGAACCTTCAAAACCACCCGCGTGGTGCTCAACCAGAGCATCCAGGCACCAGCCAAAGGCGATCTGATTTTTATTATATCACACCATTTTGGGCGCCTCAACCAGGGGGCTTACGACCTCTTCGGGCTCGATCAGGCTACCATCAGGTTTGGTCTCGAGTATGGCATCAGCAACCGCCTCACTGTGGGAGTTGGACGAAGCACCTACAAAAAGCTCTACGATGGTTTTGTGAAGTTTAAACTGCTTCAACAAAGCAGCGGCGAACGCGATATGCCTGTCACGGTGAGCTATTTTGGTTCGATGGGGGTGAACTCTCTTCGATGGGAAAACCCCGACAGGGTAAACTATTTTTCGAGCCGGCTCTCCTACGTACATCAGTTGCTTATTGCCCGGAAATTCAGTTCGGCCTTCTCCATCCAAATTACTCCCACGCTGGTACACCGGAACCTGGTAGCGCTTCGCGACGATCAAAACACGGTGTTTGCTCTGGGAGCCGGCGGCCGATTGAAACTTACCCAACGCATGAGCATCAACGCCGAGTATTTCTACCTGATGCCAGGCAAAACAGCCGACAACTTCGACAACAGCCTCTCCCTGGGGTTCGACATCGAGACAGGCGGACACGTGTTTCAGCTTTTCTTTACCAACAGCGTACCCATCAACGAGAACGGTTTCATCACCGAAACACAGGGTGATTGGCTTAATGGCGACATCTACTTCGGATTCAACATCACCCGAACGTTTACCCTGGGCGGGAAAAACCATTGACGTATTTGTTTGTCAGACTTTTTGTAATTTTGAATCCGTAAGCTAATAAGTCATTAATCATTGTATAGTGTGAAAGAACAAGTGGCATTTTGGTTTGAAGGATCTGACGATTCTTACGAAACTGCTACAGTTTTGTTTGACAAAAACCGGCTTTTGCACTGCTTGTTTTTTTGTCATTTATCTGTCGAGAAGGCTTTAAAAGCTCTGTATGTATGTAAAACATCAGAAATCCCCCCAAGAACACACAATTTATTGCATTTGGCCTCTCGATGTGATTTAGTTGTAACGGAGGATATGGATACTTTCTTAGGAGTTCTGATGAAATATCAGCTCGAAGGGCGTTATCCCGATTATAACCCGTCTGTTCCCAAAAATGAAGTAGTTAAAATGTATTTACAAAAAACCTTAGAAGTTATTAAATGGTTGAAAGAAATATCGTTGAGTTGCTAACCCGCTACCTCCAACTGCTCATTTCAGAAGGAGTGAAGGTTGACAGGGCTATCTTATATGGTAGTTATGCCAAAGGAGTGGCAGGAAGTGAAAGCGATATTGACCTGCTGCTGGTTTTGCCCGATATTCAGGCCAACGACGACAATACTGCCGGATTGGCCTGGCGGTTAACACGCCGCATTAGTACCCGTATAGAGCCATTTCTTGTAGGACAATCCCGATTTCTCTCTGACAATATCTCGCCGATACTCAATGTGGTGCGACGCGAGGGTATCGAAATTGATTTCCAATCCGAATCTCCTCCGCCACAGTCAAACCCGATGGCCTAACCAATCAGTTCAGGAAGAATAACACTTTCGCTATGATCTCCGATTTATAAGTAGGCGTAATGTGCAGTTTCATTCAACCAGGCAATGTTTATCTGAACTTTCAGGCAAATTACTCTCCCCCTATCGAAATACTGTTCCCCAACGATATTCCAACGCGAATACCGAAGGCCTTATACTGGTCGTTTTCCCACGCGGTGAATGCCTCAACTTTAATCATGTGCAAGATGTTCTCGATGCCATAGCCAGCCTCGAAGTAGTTTGGCGACAAGTGTGTGCGAAGATAGTTGATGCTGATGCTTTCGCGCACTCCGGCCACGTTGAGCCAAAAGATTCGCGACAACAGGAAACGGTTCAATCGCACTGTGGTTAGCGCGCTTACCCATGCTCCACGGGTGCTGAAGCGGTAATAATCGAGCAGGCGGTAGCCGTCAACGGGGCCTTTGATGGTGATGGCAGTAAGGTTGCCGTTGAAATGGCGGTAGTCGGTGAAGGGGATGTTGTTGTTGTGGAAGGTGGTTCCGCCGCTCAGACGTGCCTCTAACTCACCGCGTGGCCCCTGACTCAGGTGGTGCAGCGAGGCCTCCACGCGGTGGTAATCCACATCGCTGCCTGCTATCCCGCTAAACGCGGCCTGATAATCAAGCGTGAATTCGGGATAGGCTTCGCGCACGGGCCATAACTTGCCGTTGTTGCGTCGAAATTTCAGGGTGGGGCGGTAATGCAGCCCGGCTTTCACCACCACGGCCTGGTGTTTCCCGAACTGGGTATCGGGCAACTCGATGTTCGACGGGGCGTTGGGGGTGTAGCTTCTCCCCTGGCGACTGGCCCAGGTGTATAGCGTGGTGTTTGACAGGGGCGAGCGCTCCGACCATTCGGCTCCTGCGCTCAGCCTCACCTTGGATGAAAGCTGCAGCGTGGTGTTGAGGGCAGCATAAGCTTTGCCATACAACTTCAGGTAATTGTCCATCCACAGAAGGGTGTAAAATGTATTCACAAAGGGGTGAACCGGGTTATCGGGATTGAACTGCACGATGTAGTTTCCTCCTGTCACAACCACCTCGTTGCGCCGCCAACTCTCGTGGTTGTAGCGCCAGCCCACCTCGCCCTGGCCATAAAACTGCTTGCTTACAAAGCCATACCGAAAATCGGTGCCAAACCGCCACCGGTCGCGGCCATAACGGTTGAGGGTGATGGGCACGGTAAGGTTGAGTCCCTCCACGGTGTTGAAATTGAGCTGCTCCAGAGGCGATCCGTTGCTCAGCCACCAGTTTTTAGCCACCTTGAAGCGGCTCCCGAAGAGCAATCCACCGGCGGTTTTCCCCATTTTGCCGGCCACAGTGGCTGTATCTGATTTTTTCACGGCTTCCACGCTGTCTATTTTCTTGCCCAAACCTGGTCGTTTTTCGAGAGCGGTGAGTGGTATCGGGCGAAGCGAATCCCAGAAGGCGGCATCGCGTTTGAAGGCCATCGAATCAATGTTGAGGGTTACATCACTGATCACCTCGGGTTCCTTTTGTTTCTTTTTCGATTCGCGCTCCATCTCCTTCATCGCCTTTTTAAACTCTTTGAGTGTGAATTTCTGAGGCATGGGGTTCACCTGCCCTGTGGAGTCGGTGCGTGGTTGTTTTCTTCGCTCTTTCTCCTCGGCCACGGCACGGGCATAGTCGCGTTCGGTTTTCTCGTCAATCAGCACCAGCCGGTCGTAGGCCAGGGTGTCGTTGAGGTTTACACGGTAATCGCTCAGCGAGGCCAGGTACTGGTATTTCAGTGTCACACCGAATATCTTCCCGTTGATGTCGTAGCGGTGACTCACCGGGAACCATATTTTATCGTCAACCGGTGCGAACATCTGGTTGATGAGCACCTCGAAGCCCTGCGACCATGTTTTGAGGCTGAAGCTGTACACGGCCCATTGCCCGTCAACGATGTAGAGGTCGCCTTCGAAAACGTTGGCTCCGCGGCTGCGGGGTATCACGCCGATTTGGTTCACCTCGTGGTTGCCGTCGAGAAAGGTGTTTTTGAGTCTGAACCTGTAAAACCCGAAGGCCGAGGGGCTGAGAGGCGACACCACACCGGCGAACATCGGTTCGTAGATGCTGGCATTCACAAACTGGTTGACCCCCACGCGCCCGGTGTCGCTCTCGTTCGATCGGGAAGAGAGCACCTCCTGCCGGTAAGTGGCGGGATACTCGTAGAAGTTGCGACTCACGGTCTCCTGAAGGAAATATTCGGCGGTGTCGAGGGGTTGGCTTGCGGCTAAGGTGCGGATAAGCTTGGGGATTTTCACCTCGCCGAATCCTTTGATATAGACCGTGGCCTCGAAGCTCTTCACCAACATGCGGTAGTAACGCGCCGAGGCAATGGCTTTGCGCATGATGGCGTAGGCCGGATCTTCGGAGGAGGTGGTGATGGTAACCACCGGCAATTGCACGGCCTGCGGCTCCAGGGTGATGTCGAGGTTGAGATAGCCCGACGTGAGGTTCACCGCTCGGCTCGCCGTGGTGTGCCCAAGGAATTGAAAGTTGACATGGTAGGTGCCGGCTGGGAGCGGAAAATCGAACCGTCCTTGCTCGTTGGTTACAGTTCCCGAGCGTTTCTCCACAACATAAACAGTGGCATAAGGGAGCGGGTCGCCCTTCGCGCTGACGATGGTACCGCGGATACCGGTTTGGGCAGAAAGAAGCGTGAAGCCAAGCAACCAAGTTGCAATCAGAGTAAAAAGAGCTTTCATGAAAAATGCTTTGGGCAGTGGTTTGATTTGATCCGACAGAACCTTTGACGAGATTCAGACATTTTTGTTACGCGAAGAGAGATGACGGAGTGAAGGAGTGACAACTCAAATCAGAACTTCCTCAGATAACTACCGAAACCGCTCAGCCCCCAGAAACCAGAAACTGACTTTCCTTTCGCCCCGAAACAAGAAACAAGAAACCAGAAACCAGAAACTGACTTTCCTTTCGCCCCGAAACCAGAAACCAGAAACAACAAACCAGAAACAAACAACAAGAAACCACCGCGTAACCCTGTGCAAACACCGTGAAACACTGTGTCCTTTACCAGAAACAAGAAACAAGAAACCAGAAACGCACTTTGCACGCGCCCAGAAACAAGAAACAACAAACTGACTTTGCACGCGCCCAGAAACAAGAAACCAGAAACAAGAAACAAGAAACCAGAAACAAGAAACCAGAATCCAGAAACCATCTCCTCCTTCCGAATCCCGCGTGTGTAGTTCATCAATTCCAAAAAACACTACCTTTACCCTTGTTTCGGATTTGGTGCTTCTTCGCGCTGCCGTTCATCCTTAACTTGTTGATAAAGTGATTAACACCTCTTAAATAGTATCTTCATATGCTTCAGCCTGTTCGCAACTTTTTCACAATGCTTGTTCTGATAACCAGCACCCTGACGTTATCGGCCCAGTTGTCTGACGATTTTTCTGATGGCAATTTTACCACCAACCCTGCTTGGAGTGGTTCCGATGCTTCGTTTGTTGTAAACTCACAGCAACAGCTTCAACTTCAGGCTCAGGCCGAAGGGGTGGCCTGGCTTGCTACTCAAGGGGTAACCCCTTCAAACACCGAGTGGCGCTTCTGGGTGAAACTGGCTTTCAGCCCGTCTGACAACAACAACGCGTGGGTCTATCTGGCTGCCGCTTCTGCCGACCTCTCCGCCAAACCCGATGGCCTTTACGTGAAGCTGGGAGAAGCGGGATCGGGAGATGCCGTGCGGCTGATGGCCCGCCAAAACGGAACCGACACCGAGATTTGCAGCGGCACCGCCGGTCAGATAGCCGGCTCGTTTGCTGTTACCGTGAAAGTGCTGCGCGATGCCTCGGGCAACTTCCAGCTCTTTACTGCCGACGACGGGGCTGCTTTCGTGCTTCAGGGAACAGGCTCCAGCACCTATCTGCCCTCTGCCAACTGGTTTGGATGGCTGTGCAAATTCACCTCGAGCAACATCACGAAGTTCTATCTCGACAACGTGTATGGCGGCGAGCCACAAGTGGATGTGACACCGCCCGAAATGCTGGCGGTGACAGCAACCGACAACGTCACGCTGGCAGTCACTTTCAACGAGGGGCTTGATGTGGCCTCGGCTTCCAACACCGGTAACTACCTGGTGAGCCCGGGAAATACCGCCCCCGCTACCGCCACTCCCGCAGGCGCCACAGTGAACCTCGTGTTTGCCTCCCCTTTTGCGTCCAACACAGCCTACACCCTCACCGCCACAGGCATCCGCGACTTGTCGCTGAATGAAGCCGGAAGCCTCTCCCTCCCCTTCTCCATCGTGAGCGCTGGTTTTGGCGATGTAATCATCAGCGAGATCATGGCCGACCCCGATCCTCAGGTGGGACTGCCCCTGGCTGAATATGTCGAATTGCACAACACCACCAATTCCCCTATAGATCTGGCAGGCTGGACTCTGGTAACAGGCTCCACGCAACGTCCGATAACCGGTGGAACCCTTGCACCTCAGGGCTACCTCGTGGTTTGCAAGAGCGAATTCGCGTCGCTGTTTGCCCCCTACGGCACCGTGGCCACAGTTCCAAGCCTCACCATCACCAACACAGGGCAACCCTTGCGACTGCTCAATGCTTCCGGCGGATTGACCGACACCCTCACCTTTGCTACCTCGTGGTACAACGATGCATCGAAAGAGGAGGGCGGATGGTCCATCGAGTTGATTGATCCTGCTGCTCTGTGTTTGGGCGGCTCCAACTGGCACGCGTCGTTGGACCCGTCGGGCGGTACACCGGGCCGGGCCAACTCGGTGGTGAACCTGGGCGGGATGCCCCCCGAAGTGGCGAGCCTCGAAGCGGTTTCCGATCGCATGTTGGCCGTGGTCTTCTCCCAACCCATGAATCAAACACTGCTTCAAACACCATCCCTTTATCTGCTTCGGGGTGATGCTGCCGCAGTTAGTCCTGCTGCTGCCACCGCTCCCGATCCGCATCGGGTTGAACTCTCGTTTGCCGAGCCTTTTGCCGATGGCATCACCTACCAACTCACCCTCGATGGTCAGCTTGCCAATTGCGCCGGAATACCCCTGGCTGCCGACACCACCCTGCTGTTTGGGAAACCTGCTCCTGCCTCCATGTTCGACGTGGTGATAAGTGAGATCATGGCCGACCCCGAACCCGCCACAGGGCTGCCCGCCGCCGAATACATCGAACTGTACAACCGCACCAACCACGCTGTGGATCTGACAGGCTGGAGCCTCACCACCGGCACCACCCTCAAAACCCTCCAAGGGCTGTTGCTGCCCGCCGGAAGCTATGCCGTGGTGACCGACGACGGCGATGCCCCCCTCTTCACCCCCTTTGGTACGGTAACCACGGTGAGCTCGATGAGTCTGCCCAACGACGGCGCCACACTGGTGCTGCGCGATGCCTCCGGCAACTTCATCCACTCGGTAAGCTATCAACCCGGCTGGTACGGCAACACGGCGAAAAGCGACGGAGGGTGGTCGCTCGAGATGATGGATGCCTCCAACCCGTGCACAGGAGCCGCCAACTGGACGGCCTCGCGCGATGCCTCAGGCGGGACTCCATGCCGCCAAAACTCGGTGATGACCGCCAACCCCGATGGCTCGCTGCTGCTGGCGCTCAGGACTACCTTCATCAGCACTACCGAAGTGCTGCTCTGGTTCAGCGAGAACACCGACAGCACCTCGGCTGCCGACATCAGCCGCTACACCATCAGCCCGCCCCTCCCCATCACCCGCGTAAGTCCGGTGGCACCCCAATTCAGCACCGTGGCCCTCAGCTTCGCACAACCGATGGAGCCTTCGGTAATCTACACCATCGGCATTGCCGAACAGGTGACCGACTGCGCCGGCAACCTCCTGCAAGCCATGAGCTCGGTGAGGGTGGCCGTTCCCGTGGCCGCTGAAGCAGGCGATGTGGCAATCAACGAAGTGCTGACCAACCCTGCAGCCGATGGCTCCGATTACCTCGAACTCTACAACCTCTCCGACAAAACCCTCGATGTGGCCTCGCTCGGGCTGAGCTACCAGAGCATCACCTCCGACGAACTCAAAACGGTGTTCCTCCCGTCGTACCTGCTGCTTCCCGACGGCTATGCCCTGCTGAGCCGCGATCCCGAACAGCTTGCCGACCGTTACACGCTGTCGCAACCCGGCAACCTGGTGCTTTTCGATCTCCTTCCCGATTTCTCTTCCGAAGGGGGGATGATCAGGCTTCACCCCGCCAGCGACGAAACCACCGCGTTCGACCAACTGGACTACGATGCCGCGATGCACTCGCCGCTGCTCACCTCCGACGACGGAGTGTCGCTGGAGCGCGTGAACCCCGCCCGATTGGCCTCCGACCGCACCAACTGGCAGTCGGCAGCTTCGTCGTCGGGTTATGGCACCCCGGGCTACCGCAACTCGCAATACAATGCCAACCCCGTGGCCGCCGGCGACCTGGTTTGCGAACCAGCGCTGTTCAGCCCCGATGGCGATGGCCGCGACGAGGTGACCACCGTGGCCCTGCGGCTTGATGCCGACGGCTACATGGCAACCGTGGCGGTGTACGATGCCTCCGGACGAAGGGTTGCCGTGCTGGTGAACAACCAATTGGCCGGCACCGAGAACCTCTGGTCCTGGAACGGCATTACCAGCGAAGGCAACCTGGCCTCATCGGGAATCTATCTCGTGCTGGCCGAAGTGGCCAAACCCGACGGCACCACCGCGAAATTCAAAACCACTGTGGTGGTGGGGAAAAGGTGATACAAAGAGCGGGACAGAGACAGGATGGGCGATTGCCTGCCATGATATTTCATTCATTTGTAATTAGCTTATAAATGTGCGTTCCTAATTGTTTTGGGTAATCTTGGTTTTCTACATCAAGTTCTTTTGCTCTGCCAATAGCAACTTTTGTTAAAGGTAAAAATATTCGGGGATTAGGTCTCTTATTGTAACCTCTTCCTTGAATATCGCTTAAAACGGTGTCAATATAGTTTTTGCTGTTGCTTATTCTCTTGTTAGTTATTAACCTGCTCTTTTCTTCTTCGTTATATTCGTTAAGGTCTTTTAGATGAAGGATTAACCAAATTTCAAAACAAGGATTGCTCATGGCTAAAAAAAAATTTCCTTCTTTTTTACAGTCATCTACCAATTTGTCAAAATTATGATTGTGAATTTCTTCCCAATCATCTCTATCAATGATTAACCAGAATTCATCTGTGTCTTTGAAGCGATATTCCTTTTTGGCTTCTTGAAGAAGCTTTTTTACGCTTATCGGATCAGAGCCTTTGTTGGTAGGTCTTTTCAATGAGATAACTTCAATCAATCCGCTGTCGTTAAACCATTCAGATTGCCTGAAATCCTCAAAATACTTCTTCTCACTCACATTGCCCTCGTATGACAAAATAAACATTTTTTCGGCTTCGAGGAATCCACCTTCACGAACTAATGGAATGGGCTCTCTTGGCATAATTTATTCGCTTATTGGGTAAATGTCTAATAGATTTCTATTGCCAAGTTTTGGAACACCTTTAAACCGTCCAAGTAAGTAATCTTTCATTATTTCTTTGTCAAACCTGACCCTGTAATCTTCTAATGAATGAAGTTTTGTTGCCCCCTCTTTATCTTTCACTGCAAACCAAATTTCATCTTTTCTCAGCAGTTTCTGAGTTAACAGGGTTGCTTCGTGACTGGAAACAATTAGTTGGCTATTTACATTTTCGCATTTATCCAACATGAATTCAAAAAAGTCTCGAACCAGGTTAGGGTGCAAACTCCTTTCGATTTCATCCACAACAAACACATTCCCACCTCTAAAAAAATCGATTACCAAAGGAATTAAATCCATAATTCTTCTTGTACCATCAGACTCATCCTTCAGGTCAAAGAGCTCGTATCCACCATTAACAACCTTATGTTTAGTTTTGAGCAATTTAGCCTGGACTGACAGATCATCAATTTTGGAAATTACATAATACTTGTCGTCTTGAGGATTTGACAAAAAGGCACTTGTTTTCTCAGATTTCTCACTAAATAAATCGTTCTTAATGTCTTCTTTAACCTCTGTTGGAATATCCATTTTCTCAAAATCAACTTCTTTAAATTCAATCCCATCAATTCCCGTATCAAAGTATTCAAGCATATCCTTGAATACTTGTTGAAGATTAGTATCTTTATGCAATTCAAATTTTTTACTGATGTTTTTTGTACCCGGGTATATAACGTTTAAAGTGTTCTGAAACCAATCAATAACATTGAAAATATCTTGAATGTCAGTAACATTATCTGCCATATTTGTGTTTCTGATTTGTGTAATAAACAGTTGATTTCGCGGTGTTCCTTTGGCAGTAAATTCTAAAAACTGTTTTTCTTCTGGTAATTTATTTTTCTTGAAAAGGAAATCCAGATCGTATTCAATTGCGTTTTTTCTCTCGAATATTTTTGTCTCACCCGTTTTATATATTTCAAATAGCCATTCATCAACAATCTCCTTAGCATTCACAATAAAGCCGTACGCATAATTCTTTCCCTTATGCTGAATCTCGTACTCAATATAGGTTGGTTTGATCAGATTGTTTTTATCAAGCTTGTAAAGATTTGTAACGATGGGCTGTTCAGGCTTAGTTCCTTTCAAGACGAGCTTTCTTCCAAAATCAATAGCATTTATCAGATTAGATTTTCCTGAAGCATTGGCTCCAAAAACAACCCCTGTTTTTAACACCGAAATTCCCTTTACTGGAGTCGTTTTATGATATGGTTTAAGAGAGCCTTTCCCTGGGATCATTGAAAAGACTTGCTTCTCTCTGAATGAGAGATAGTTTTCAATTGTAAATCGAACTAACATAACGACAATCTTATAATCTGCAAATGTAGTGAAAAAATCACATCTTGCGACAAATTGCTGAGATTCTGTATGAAATTAGTGGTTTTAATGACTGAAACTTAACCCGATTCCAAATTTGCCAAGCCAGTTCTTCTACATGCAACTTAATCATATAACAGCTTGTTTCAGATGTATCCACCCCACCAACGGCATCTTAGCTGACAAGATTTTTATCGATCAGGTGGGGTAAGAGTTTATCGAGTTGAGAAGCTTTGGTGTCGTTGATGTGGTTGATGACATAGGTGAGCCATTTCTGGG
>JAQVCV010000082.1 GCA_028689615.1 Bacteroidales bacterium
ACTTTGCACATGGCGCTGATAGAGTATTTGTGTTTATTGGCAAAGATTACTTTTCTTTTCGTCCCATTATCAGCGCCGCTTGCTTTAAAATATCATTTTCCATCTTCAATTGTTCGATCTCTTTTTGTAACTTGAGCATCTTTTTTTCATGATCCGAGCGGTTATCAGCTTCAGTAAAAGATCCTGTATCATTGTACCTTTTCACCCATTTATTGAAGGCCGAAGGAGTCAGGTCATACTCCCTGATTATTTCCGATCTTGGTTTACCGTTATTGTAAAGTTGAACCATCTTGACTCTGAATTCATCAGTGTAAGTTCGTTTAGGTCTGCGTTGTGTCATTTCTTGATTCCTCCGTTAATTTAACAAGATTTTACCATGTCCCTATTATCTTGTCTAATTAATTATAACCTATCCAGTGTGACTTTTGGTACTCCGGTAGCGATGCCCGGAGCCGTGTCATTAAGTTTAGACCCCAACGGTGAACCATCAAATTTCTATGCTGATGGATATGCCTACTACACCATCTCCAACAATATGGGATATGAAGGCGACTTGGAACTAGCCATGGTTCCCGAATCATTCCGGACCGATGTACTAAAAGAATCGCTCGATGACAACTCTGTTCTAATCGAAAACGCCAATGTGGAGACCGTCAATTTTGCCCTGTTGTTTGAATTTGATGGCGACTATAAAAAGATCCGTCACGTGCTCTACAACTGCTCTGCGGCAAGACCGAACATCGAATCATCAACAACCGAAGATGAGATTGAAGAAACCTTGGCCATTACTGCTTCACCTCTAGCTAACGGTTATGTCAAAGCGAAAACCGGCGATACAACAATATCATCAGTTTATGATGCCTGGTATCAAAGCGTTTATGCTGCATCATTCACTGTTCAAAATCCGTGAGGCAGCATATGAGTCTAATTAAAAATATCGAAATAGATGGTAAGTCCATCCCGTTTAAAGCTTCAGCAGCAATACCCCGTATTTATCGGATCAAATTCCAACGGGATATCTACAAAGATCTGCACCTACTGGAAAAATCAATGGGATCAAGCAACCCTAAAGAATCATCCTTAGACATGTTCTCTTTGGAAATATTTGAGAATATCGCCTATGTCATGGCCAAACATGCCAACCCTTCAGTGCCCGAATCACCGGAACAGTGGCTGGATGAGTTTGATACCTTTTCAATCTATCAGGTTCTGCCTCAATTGATTGAACTTTGGGGATTAAACACTAAAACCGAGGTAACCGCTAAAAAAAAGCTCGAGCAACTCAACGGGAAATGACGACACCCCTATTTCTCCTTCGCTGCCTCCAAATTGGTTTAAGTATTTATGAGCTTGATCTCCTTACAATCGGCATGGTCAATGATATGTTTGTTGAAAGTCATAATGATGAATACAAATATCCAATTTTAGCTACACAGTCAGATTTTGATAAATTTTGATAATAATAGTTACACTATTGAAAAATGAGTGTACACACTGCTATAATAAATATAAATTATTATACAAGAAGGAGAAAAAGCTATGAGTAATGTGATTGTAACTACAGGGGATATCTCAAAGCCGTATGAGATCTTAGGGCCTGTATATTTTCAGGTTTCAAACAAAGGATTATTTGGTAGTGCCCTTTCAAAATTAGTAACAAAATATCAAGTTGAAATTGTCAATATGAAAAAATCAGGAATGATGTCAGAGGGCCAACCAGATTGGGGATTTTTATATGGTGAGTGGTCTGTCGGTCAAAGTGATTTTGAAAAAGCATTCTTCATAGCTACCGAAGAATTAAAGAAGAGGGGAGAAATGGTTGGCGCTGATGCGATAATCTGTATGCGTCAAGATATTGACATGGATACCAACGCATTTGCTTATTTCTATCTTCAAATGTATGGAACAGCAGTAAAATTCATATAGCGTAAATGAATATCTATATTCGCAACATCTATCAATTATGGTAGATGTTTTTGTTTTATCAATTTAAATGGAAGGAGGTGAACCTAATGGCTAATCGAATTAAAGGTATTACAGTTGAAATCGGGGGCGACACAACCAAACTTCAATCGGCATTGAAGGGCGTAAACACCCAAATCAGAGATACTCAATCCCAACTTCGCGATGTAGATAAATTGCTAAAACTGGATCCCGGTAATACCCAACTTCTAACCCAGAAGCAACAACTCTTAAGCCAGGCAGTTGCCGATACCAAAACTAAACTGGAAACTCTAAAAGTGGCAGCCACTCAAGCTAACGATGCTCTAGCCAATGGCAAAATTACCCAAGAACAGTATGATGCATTGCAACGCGAGATTATCGAGACCACAAAAAATCTAGAAGGATTGGAAAGCCAGGCTGGTGAATCGGCAACTGCCCTCCAAAAGGTATCGATAGCCGGTGAAAAACTCCAGACTTCAGGAGATGGTCTCGTTAATGCTGGTAAGAAGCTAACCGTTGTTTCTGCGGCGATTGGTGCCGTTGGTGGTGCCAGTGCGTCGATGGCGATGGAGTTTGAAGATGCCATGGCGAAGGTCAATACAATCGCGGACACCTCCCAAGTTCCCCTTGAAGAATTAGAAGATTCGATTATCGAACTGTCTAACCAGACCGGAGTCAGCTCAAGTGAGATTGCTCAAAATGTCTATGATGCTATCTCGTCAGGCCAAGCCACCGGTGATGCTGTGAATTTCGTTGCAGCTTCGACTAAACTTGCTAAGGCCGGGTTCGCTCAAACTGGTGATACCCTCGATGTATTGACCACCATCATGAATGCCTACGGTTTAAAAGCAGATCAGGTAAACCAAGTATCGGATACACTCATCCAAACTCAGAACCTTGGTAAGACAACCGTTGGTGAACTCTCAGGAGCGATGGGTAAAATCATTCCAACCGCCAATGCTTATGGCGTTGAGCTGGATCAACTTTGTACCGGTTATGCCCTGATGACCTCAAACGGGGTTGCAACCGCCGAATCAACAACTTATATGAACTCGATGCTTAATGAATTAGGTAAATCAGGAACTAAGGTCGCCGACATCTTAAAACAAAACACTGGTAGCTCATTTACTGAATTGATGGCTAATGGCTACAGTCTCTCTGACTGTTTAGCCCTAGTCGACCATGCCGCAACTCAGCAAGGTTTATCATTTGGGGATATGTGGTCAAGTTCAGAAGCCGCCAAGTCTGGCTTGATTTTACTGGGCGACAGTGCCGATACTTTCAACGCCACCTTGGGAAAAATGAATTCTAGCACCGGGGCTACAGATACTGCCTTCGATAAGTTACAGACAAATTCATATACTATTCAAGTTGCAATCAACCAACTAAAGAATACTGCTATTGAGCTGGGTACTGCCATTATGGAAGTCCTGGCGCCAATCATTGAAAGTCTATCAGAAAAGATATCCGCTTTGACTACTTGGTTCTCTGGTCTTAGTGATGGTACCAAAAAGACGATTGTCATAATCGGGATGATCGTGGCGGCAGTTGGACCGGTCTTGATCGTGATTGGAAAGGTCCTTAATGCCGTCGGTACGATTATGACCATCGTTCCTAAACTCGCTGGGGTAATCAATGTTGCCAAGAGTGCATTCGCTGCTTTAAATACAACCCTTTTAGCTAATCCAATATTTTTAGTCATAGCTGCGATTACCGCCTTGGTGGTCGCTTTTATTTATCTTTGGAATAACTGTGACGGTTTCCGGGAATTTTGGATCAATCTCTGGGAGACGATCAAGCAAACAGCCATCTCCGCTTGGAATGCGATCAAAGATTTCTTCAGTGGTATTTGGGAATCGATAAAATCTATCGCCACTACAATTTGGGAAGCCATTGCCAATTTCTTTAGTACCATCTGGGAGGCTATCAAAAATACCGTTAAATCAGTCTTAGATGCAATAGTTACTATCATTACTAATGCCTTCAATTTTTACAGAGATATCATCACCACGATTATCAATGCCATCGCCACCGTTATTTCGACTGTATGGAATACCATCAAGGACACCATCACAAAAGTAATTACCACCATCAAAGATACAATTTTCAATATATTCTCAGCTATTTTTAATGGGATCGCCACCACGATTGGCAATATTTATAACACTATCAAAGCTGGCTTTGACCTGGCGGTGGATTTTATTACAAACCTGGCTTCATCAGCATTTGAATGGGGCGCGGATATCATCAATGGTATTGTCGATGGGATTAAAAACACCGTTGGCAAAGTCAAAGATGCGGTACTTGGGGTAGCCGATACAATCACCTCATTTTTACATTTCTCAGTTCCCGATGAAGGGCCTTTAACTGATTATGAATCTTGGATGCCTGACTTTATGTCCGGCTTGGCCAAAGGAATTAAAAATAGTCGATCCTTAATTACAGATGCGATCAACCAGGTCGCTGATGAGATGATCATCAATCCGAAGTTGGCAACTTCATCGCTTGCAGTTGACCATAGCCCTAGTACCGCCTCGGATCAAAGTAATGGTTTGATTGCCAATTTGACAAGTGCGATCAATAGCATCAATTCACAAAGCGGTGATATTGTAATACCTATTTATCTTGGCAATAACATGCTCGATGAATTAGTCATAACTGCCCAGCAGCGGGCCAGTCTAAAAAGCGGAGGAAGATAATATGGCGTTTATCCAATATTTGGTTTTTGACAATGTCAACATACCTTTGCCTACCTCTTATGATTTAAACCTTTCTACAATCGTTGCCGATTCCAGCGGTGAAACTGAAGCCGGTACAATTCAACGTGACATTATCCGAACCGGCGTAGTGGAAATTACTGTATCTTTTCTAGTTAGTTCTTTCTGGTTAATCCAGCTAAGCCAATTTGCCAAACAGGATAGTATCTCGGTTCAATATTTTGATCCAGTTACCATTCAGTTAAAATCTACTTCTATGTATATTGATGGTTACGCAGTGAAGTTGGAGAAAGACACCTCGTTCAAAAGTCTCTGGTCTGTTACCTTTACTCTAAAAGAATTCTAGGAGGTGATGCCATGTATCCTGTTTCTGATAATTTTCTCAATGCCATTGAAAGTCCCACTCGTAATTATTCCTGGAGCGGGACAATAACCACTAAAAACCAGACTACTTATCATTTCACCAACTCAGATATCCTTAAGGGTTCTGGCTACATTACGCGCCAGTGCTGTGGCAATTCCGAAATCGAACTAGGCAGTGTCTTTGCCGCTGAGCTAGGAATAACTCTGCTTTTAGATATCGACCGTTATACCTTAGAAGGTGCTACAATCAGCATCTTTTTTTCTTTGACCCTTGCCGATGGGACTACCGAGACAATTCCTATGGGCGTCTTTGAAATTAGTGAAGCCAATCGGCTAGTCAAGTGTCTGGAGATTAAGGCTTACGATTATATGTTGCGATTTGAAAAGGAGCTTAGCCTGACTTCCTCCAGTGGGAAAGCATCCGACTTTATCATGATGGCTTGTGAACAATGTAATGTTCCTTTAGCTTTGACCCCTGCTCAAATAAATAGTTTTCCCAATGGCAATGATACCTTGGGACTGTTTAAAGACAATGACATGGAAACATACCGGGATTTGCTTTATTATATCGCACAGGTCTTGGGCTGCTTCTGTCAAATCAACCGCTTGGGGCAATTGACTTTAGTAAAATACGGTAATACACCCGTTCAGGACGTTCCCGCATCGCACCGCTTTGACAGTTCCTATTCTGATTTTAAAACCCGCTACACCGCAATTACATCTACAAATCTAATTACCGAGCAAAGTGAATACTACGCCTTAGATATTGATGATGGGCTGACGCTTAACCTTGGTACCAATCCATTTATGCAATTTGGATTAGTGACAACTAGAGAGCGATTCCTGAACAATATTCTTAATGCCATCAGTGTGATCGACTACATTCCCTTTGACTCGCAAACAATCGGTAACCCTGCCTTTGACCCCGGTGATATCTTGACATTCTCTGGTGGTCAGGCCGATGCAGCGAATATCTCATGCATCACAAGTATCGCCTATAATTTAAATGGAAAACAAACCTTGAAGTGTGTAGGAAAAAATCCTCGATTGACAAATGCTAAAAGCAAAAGTGACAAAAACATCACGGATTTGCTGAACCAGGTCGATAGTAACAAAACCGTTGTCTATAACTTCGTAAACGCCGCTGCACTTTCAATTGGCGAGACTGCGGTAGAAATATTAAATATCAATTTTACTGCCAAGGAAGAAACCTCAGCAATGTTTTTAGGCGAAATATTGCTCGATGTAACGGCAACTGATATCGCCCAAACAATTGATGGAACAGCCAGCTACACCGAAAATACGCTGCCAGTTACTACCCCGGTTTCATTCGCCTATACAAAGAAAAGCAATCCAATCGTGACGGTTAGTTACAAGATAAACAACGAAGAACTACCCGATTATTATCCAACTTTAACCTGCATCGCCGGGAAGCAATTCTTGACGCTATTTTTGCCTATCTCCAATATAGTCGAAAACAGTGAGAATACTCTGTCGATATTTTTAAAAGTATCAAGCGGCTCGGCAACAATTGGTGAAGCCCAGATCCGCGCCACCATATCCGGACAAGGATTAGTTGCTGGTATTGGTAAATGGGATGGCCGGATTAATATTTCCGAAGAAATAGTTTCAATCATCATCCCAGAAGTGAATTTCCTTGTTAATCCCTTATCTGATGGAGCAACTGCAATCATTTATTCTCCTGCCAGCTCTTCAATCAATCAGGGTATTAGTCTGATTCCAATCACCGCAACTGAATTTGGTTATTGTGCGATAAATGAACAGATCGTCAGCAACGAAGTAATCAAGTCATTTACGTTGGATTTAGTGGCTCCTTATCCAGCAATGTATGAAGCTATTATTGATATGAGTCATGAAACTATCAGTGGCATCCAGTTAATGACCGCCGAATATTCTGGAACAGTAACCGTCACTTATTCGGTGGATAATGGCGTAACCTTTAGTGATGAGATAGCAATTGCTACCTGGTTGACCACCAATTTGACTGGCCTATGGAATAGTTTAAACAGCGACAAAATACTTATTCTACATTTCCTTATCCCAGAAGGAGCTGCTTTATCCCGTTTTAAAATAACTTACACCAACTATTAAGGAGGTACTTCAATGTTAAAAGGTTCAATGAAAATCGAGCTAACCGACATTCATTCTGGTGAATGTGAAACGGTATTGGAAACCAACATGGTAACCGATGCTCTAGCAGAAATATTTAGACCCCTAGGCCACGCAAAATCAACATCTAAATTATTGAGCAGTTATCCGCCATACTACCAAAATCTTCTAGGTGGGTTGCTGCTGTTTGATACCGCCATCCCAGAGGAAGCGGATAACTTTTTTCCACCAGCAACTGCCAAGCTCGTGGGATGCGGGGCTTATGGGGATCAAAACAATACTCTAGGAACTGCCCGAGGTGGCTACAATCAAAACGAGAGTGAATTCAATATCAATAATCGCTTCGTCAAATATGTTTATGACTTTACTACTTCCCAAGCAAACGGAACAATTGCATCCGTCTGTCTTACTCATAAAAATGGCGGTTACACATCCTATGGCAGCAGTGATGCCGAGTTTACCACCAGCTATCCTATGAGCCTTACTATTTGTGATGGCTATCTGCAATATGTAAATACCGCTCAAACTGGTGCGAATACCAACGACAAATACACCAGCCTTACTTTGGGGGTAACCGAGAACCTATTTGTCATCGACCGAGCTACTGATGCTGCCTATTATTTTAGGATAAATACCAGTACTTCTATCTCGATTATCAAAAGGAAGGCGTACCTGAAAAGTGTCTCACTCCTTGAAAATCCCTACTACGAAAAGCCGTTTATTGAGGAGATCGTTCTGCCAACCTTGCCAACTGCGATGGCTACAAATTACTTTGCTTTCAATTTTGACACTGCCAACAATACTCTCTATATTTTCTCTTCGTCGGCTAGCAAAATTAGTCCCAATGGCTCCATTTTAATAACGGCGATCGCCTTTGATACCTGGACCATCACCCAGACACCACTAGTCAATACAACCAGTGTCAATCTGATTTCCAGTGGAACGCGCTATGGCTATGTTCATCAAGGTTATGTTTATTTGAAATATGAATCGAGCCCCTATGACATCTACAAATTTGAACTTGGCAACTCGGCTAATGTCGTCAAACTTGCGCTTGTAGGCGTTACTTCCATGACTGGTTCTCCACAAATTGGAATTAATGGTCGGGTATACTTTGAAAACGCTGGTTCCAATTCAACGTATTACAGTTTATTGATTGCAAATGAATCGACAAACGAGATATCTAAGCCAGAAAATAAAAGGATTTGTGGCTCAAGCTATTTGTACAGCTTTACCCCGGTATTAAATGAGCCATTGCTTTACTTTGTCAGCTATGGCAGTTTGTCCACAATCGGTTTTGTGATGCTTACAAATTACCTGGCGACCATTAATAACCTAACTGAACCGGTAGTTAAGACTGCCGATAAAACGATGAAGATCACTTACATTATTCAAGAACAATAACAAAGAAAAGAGGTATTCACATGAAAGAATTCTGGAATTTTAGCCAAGCCATTTTTGCCGGAGTCGGCGGATGGTTAGGCTGGTTTTTAGGTGGGTGGGACGGTTTTCTCTATGCTCTGCTTGCCTTTATGACGGTTGATTATTTGACCGGGGTGCTTTGTGGCATTGCCGATGGCAAGCTCAATAGCGAAGTTGGCTTTAAAGGCATCTGTAAGAAAGTACTAATTCTATTTTTAGTGGGGCTTTCCAACATCCTGGATGTCACAATTATTGGTAGCGGTAGTGTCTTACGCACAGCCATCATCTTCTTTTACATATCCAATGAAGGATTGTCGCTATTAGAAAATGCCGCCCATCTAGGTTTACCAATACCTGAGCAAATGAAAACCGTCTTAGAACAATTACACGATCGTGATCAAAAGGAGGGTCAACAAGATGACAATTAAAATTTGTTTAGATGCGGGCCACTATGGTAACTACAACCAAAGCCCAGCCGTGAAATCTTACTATGAAGCGCAGATGACTTGGAAGCTGCAAAACTATTTGAAGATCGCACTTGAATCGTATGGCATCCAAGTGATCACAACTCGTGACCGCCAAGAAGTTGACCGGGCGCTGTATGACCGCGGTGCCTGTTCTAAAGGATGTGATTTATTCCTTTCACTCCACTCCAATGCGGTTGGTGGTTATATCAATGAATCGGTTGACTATCCGGTTGCATATGTTTTACTCAATGGCAAAAGTACTGCTCTAGGCTTGAAACTAGCTACAATTGTTGCCAAAACTATAGGCACCTCTCAGCCGGCCCGGACCGCCACCCGCCAAGGAACAAACGGCGAATATTATGGCGTGCTGCGTGGGGCTAATGCCGTTGGCGTCCCCGGGATTATCCTAGAACATTCTTTTCACACCAATACCAAGATTACCAAATGGCTGCTTGTTGATAAAAACTTACAAACTATCGCCCAAGAAGAAGCAGCCTGCATCGCTGAGTATTTTGGGTTTACTAAGATTACCATGACCAACACTGATGCGGTTCCCTTTGTCGTCAAGGTCAGTATCCCGGATCTAATCATCCGTAAAGGAGCCGGGACGAATACCCCTAAGACCGGCAAGTATACTGGTATTGGCTCGTTTACCATCACCGAAGTTAAAAGTGGTAAAGGCTCGACAAAAGGATGGGGTAAACTCAAATCCGGGGCTGGTTGGATCGCCTTGGATTATGTCACTGTAATTTAATTGTTCAAAAATGGCCTGTAGTTTTTATGCTGCAGGTCTTTTTTTTTTCGTCCAATCTCAAAATAAATGTCCTTAGACTATTGAGGGGAAAATTATTAGGAAGGAGGTACCCATATGGACGATGAAGAATACAGACCTGACCAAGAAACACTCCAGCGGGAATATAACTATTACCGATCGGAACAACTCTTAATGGCAATGCTCAAAAGCGGCCTGATAAATCATGATGAATTTGAGAGAATCACCAAGTTAAATCAACGATCTTTTAGTCCATTTCTAGGCGATCTAATGCTCTAATTACGTTGATAATATCGTACTTTAGAGCTAATATGTGACACTACAAGGAGGTGTTGAACGATTGAAAAAGATAACGAAAATCATGAATGATGTCTTGGATAGCGAACTTCCCAAAAAGCTCAGGGTCGCGGCCTATTGTCGGGTTTCAACCGATAGTGATGAGCAACTGGGTAGCTTGGATGCCCAAATCAAGCACTATGAAAGCCACATTAAAGATAACCCGGAATGGGAGTATGCCGGATTGTACTATGACGAAGGAATAACTGGAACGAGCAAGGAAAAACGGCCTGGTTTGCTTAAAATGATCAGTGACTGTGAAAACAAGAAAATTGATTATATCATCACTAAATCGATAAGCCGCTTTGCCCGGAATACGACCGACTGCTTGGAACTGGTCCGAAAACTTATCGATTTAAATATATTCATCTATTTCGAGAAGGAGAACATTCATACTGGAACCATGGATAGCGAATTGATGCTTTCAATCCTAAGCGGGATGGCTGCAGAGGAGTCGAACTCTAATGCCCAAAACCAGAAATGGTCAAGCACCAAGCGATTTCAAAATGGCAGCTTTAGAATCTCCTTTCCACCCTATGGCTACGATAATGTTGATGGGAAATTGGTTGTCAATAAGCAACAGGCTCAGATTGTAAAGTTTATCTTCAACCAGGTCCTGGCAGGCAACAGCTCCATCCAGGTAGCCAAGCAATTGAATGACCGGGACGTAAAGCCTAGTCGAGGTGGATTATGGCGCGATAGTACAATCCGAGCCATTATCAAGAATGAAAAATACACCGGTGATGCTTTGTTCCAGAAGACCTACGCCGATTGTAATTTCAAGCGGAAAATCAATAAAGGTGAACTGGATCAATACTTCGTTGCCAACCATCATGATCCGATTATCAGCCATGAGACCTTCGACGCGGTTCAAGATGTCATTATCCAACGCTGCAAGGAAAAAAATAACATTGATAAAGGGCCCAACAACACTTATCCCTTCTCTGGTAAAATTATCTGCTCCAATTGTGGTAGACCCTTTAAACGCCGGATTCATCGTAATGGTAAGAAGTATGTTGCCTGGCGCTGCAAGACCCATATTCAGGACATCTCCAAGTGCTCAATGAAATTCATCAGGGAAACAGAGATCGAACATGCATTTGTGACCATGATTAATAAGCTGGTTTATGGTAATGATGTAGTATTGAGACCATTGTTTAACAGTGTAAAGGAGATTGGCATGACGAATGGTGAAGCCCGAATCAATGAACTGAACAAACTCATCAGCGATAACAGTGAACAACGCCGAATCCTGGGAGACCTGTTCGCGAAGAATTATCTAGATCAGGCGGTCTACCTTAAAAGCAATAATGAACTACTCAATGAATCGGCGCGATTGGAACAACAGCAAAAATCACTGCTTCGATTACTAAACAGTGAAACAGAAATTATCGATGAGCTTCGCAGCCTGATGAAGTTTACAAACAAGGCCATGATGCTATCCGGATTTGATACCATGTTGTTTGAGCGCTTCGTCGAGCGGATTATTGTCTACTCCCAAGAGGAAATCGCCTTTGAACTTAAGTGTGGAATTATTATAAAAGAAAGATTGGTGATAACATGAAACATACACCATTTGGCTACAACATCGAAAATGGTCAGGCAGTTATTGATAGCACTGCCGCCCAGCAAGTTCAAGCAATTTATCATAATTATCTATCTGGCGATACTTTGGTAAAAGCTGCCAGTAAATCCGGTATTAACAAGAGCCATAGTAGTATCAACCTAATGCTTTCAAATAAGCGCTACCTAGGTGACGAATACTATCCTCCCATTATTGATGCCACGACTTTTGAACAAACTCAGGCGGAACGCTACAGGAGAGCTACCGCGCTCAATCGACACAACTTCAGACCAATAAAAGCACCACCAACCATCCGGACCTCTTTTATAATGAAGCCTGAGGTGGAGCATTATGACGATCCTTTTGAACAAGCCCAATATATTTATAGTCTAATTGAAAGTGAGAAAACAAATGAACAATAACATTACCCTAATCCCAGCCAGGAATAAATACCGTTCCGGCCAAATCGAGGACAAGAACAAGCTTCGAGTCGCCGCTTATTGCCGGGTATCGACCGAAACCGAGGAACAATCCGCTAGTTATGAAGCCCAAATCGATCATTACACTAATTACATTGGCAACCATCCTGAATGGAAACTAGCCGGGATATTTGCGGATGAAGGGATATCCGGAACTGACACCAAGAAGCGTGATGAGTTCAACCGAATGATTGATGAGTGCGTCGCTGGCAAGATTGACATGGTCATTACCAAGTCCATCAGTCGGTTTGCCCGCAACACTCTGGACTGCCTCAAATACATCCGCAAGCTTAAAGAGTTCAACGTGGCCATATATTTTGAGAAAGAGAACATAAATACATTAGATGCCAAGGGCGAAGTGATGATCACCATAATGGCATCTTTGGCCCAACAGGAAAGCCAGTCGTTAAGTCAGAACATCAAGATGGGGATTCAATATCGCTTTCAACAAGGTGAAGTAATGGTCAACTGCAATCGATTCCTTGGCTATAACAAAGTTGACAAAAAGCTAGTCATTGATCCCGAACAGGCCGAGACGGTGAAGCGTATCTTCAGGGAATGCCTTGAAGGCAAAGGCTGCCGCCAAATCGCTAACGGTCTTGAAGCTGATGGTGTTAA
Source organism: Bacteroidales bacterium (assembly GCA_028689615.1). Lineage (GTDB taxonomy): Bacteria > Bacteroidota > Bacteroidia > Bacteroidales > TTA-H9 > GWE2-42-24. The sequence goes on from JAQVCV010000082.1 coordinate 12,813, forward strand.
AAATGGTGCCGGAAATTCAAAATGGCATATCGCCAACATCAACAAGATTCTTAAAAATGAAAAATACGTCGGTGATGCCCTATTGCAAAAAACATACACCGTTGACTTTTTAACAAAGAAACGAGTCAAGAACACCGGTATCATGCCTCAGTATTATGTCGAGAATAGCCATGAAGCTATTATCCCCCGAGACGTCTTCCTTAGAGTCCAAAGAGAACTAGAAAAGCGAAGAGTTGGCCATACCAGCCCCAATGGTAAGCATCGCACTTATAGTTCGAAACATTGCCTCGCCAATAAAGTATTCTGCAGTGAATGCGGTGAAATTTACCGCCGATTGCACTGGAACAACAAAGGCAAGAGATCAATTGTCTGGCGGTGTTGTAGTATGCTTCAAAAAACGGGCGTGGCTTGCAACGTGCGCACGGTATGGGAACCAGAACTGTTGGACGCCGTGGTTAAAGCCATAAAGCAGATTCTAGGAAACAAAGCTGAATTCCTCAAGACACTGGAGGAGAATATTAAAAAGGTAATTTGCAATAATAATCGAGTCGAGGAAATTGACAGAGAATTGGGTGAACTCCAAACCCAATTGGTTCAAAAGGCTAGCTCCAAGCAGGACTATGAGGTAGTGGCTGAGCAGATTCACCAACTCCGTGAGAAACGGGATAAAGCCATCCTCGATAAAGTCGATCAAGATGAGCAGCGGTATCGCATTGAAGAAACGATAGCATTTCTGCATTCCCATGAAGCTAACGGCGTCGAGTACGATGAGCGGCTGGTGTACCTTTTGATTGAGAAGGTGACTGTCTACGACGCGAAATTCCTGATCGAGTTCAAATCCGGGGTTCAAGTTAAAATAGCAGAATAGCAAAAAAGGCACTCTTGACTGACATTGGTAATCAGTGGGGAGTGGCCTTTTTTATATTCAAAAGAACTTAATTATTTTGAGTGTGTTTTTTTAAGAAAGGCAATTAATCCCGCTGCTGCAGCTGCCATCGAAATGTACATTCCAGCAACCATTAGACCGTTGTCACCAGTACTAATTGGTGAAGATTTTTCTGTTACAGCCGTCGGTGTCCATTTTGCATATAAAGTTGTATCACCTG
>JAQVCV010000023.1 GCA_028689615.1 Bacteroidales bacterium
ACCTCACAGGGAGCACCAACCTTGAAGCCATGACCTACCACCTGGTTTCGGTACCGATTACCCCTGCATCATCCTCACTTTCGGAGTTGTTTACCGGGGCTTATCTCTACGACTTCAACGTGGCATCTGACGACTGGCATGGTCTGGGTGGCTCCCTCACAACACCGCTCGACGAAACGCGCGGCTACATGGTTTATGTGCCCGAGGCCAGCCACAATTACACCTTCACAGGCCCTATGAACGGCGGTGCCTTTACTGCATTAACGACTCATGGCGGATCAGGCAACAACCTCGTGCCCAATCCTTACCCATCGGCTATTGACTGGGGTGCAAGCTCCGGCTGGACAAAAACCAACGTGAACAATGCAGTTTACATCTGGCCTTCGGGAGGCAGCAACTATGCCAGCTATGTGGATGGCGTGGCCGCCAATGGGGGTTCGCGATACATTCCGGCAGGACAGGCTTTCTTTGTAAAAACATCTGCTTCATCGCCTGTGCTTTCAATGACCAATGAGGTGCGCGTACACAGCAGTCAGGCCTTTTTCAAAGCTGGCGACGAACTGCCCGATGTGCTTCGTATCCTTGCTACTTCCAATGGCATGAGCGACGAGGCAGTGGTGCGTTTCACCAACCAGGCCACCCCCTTAGCCGATGGCGACTACGATGCCTGGAAGATGACCGGCACCGAAGGGGCTCCGCAACTCTCGACTCTGAGTTCCGACAACCAGCCCCTTGCCATCAACAGCCTGCCCTACATGGAAGAAGCATACGTGGTTCCGATGAATTTCGCTATGGCAGCCAACGGATCGGTGGAACTGCTGTTCAACATCCAAAGCTTCGCCCCCGCCGTAACCATCCACCTGCGCGACGAGTTGGCCAACACCACCACCAACCTCCGCACCCAAAATCGTTACACCTTCCAGCATACGGACGGTGCTGCCGAGGCCAGGTTTAAGCTCCTCTTTGGAGGTGCCATCGGCACCGATGAACCCGTGGCTAATCCCATCCGTCAGTGGATTACAGGCAATACCCTCTACATCAGTGCACCCGAACTAACCGGACAACAAGCCGTGGTGACGGTGTACAACCTTGTAGGACAGGCCCTCTGCCAGCATCAGGTTGTGTTGGGCGAACTCAACACCCTGGAGCTTCAAGCCACACCGGGTGCCGTGTTGGTAGAAACCAAAAGCGTGGACGGAAGCCGGGTGCTGACAACCAAAGGAATTATAATAAAATGATAATGATTGTTTTAAACCTGACAGGTCTCAAAGACCTGTCAGGTTTAAAAAACAAAAAAAACCATATAAACCATATAAACCATATAAACCATATAAAACCATGAAAAAGAAACTCTTCGCCCTTGTTGCACTTCTGTTTGTAAGCACTTTGTTGTTGGCACAGGCACCTCCCACTCCTCCGGGCAACCCCGGTAGCGGAAACACGCCGGTTGGTGGCGGGGCTGCTCCGCTGGCTGGTGGGGTAGCATTGCTGGTGGGGCTGGCTGCCGGATATGGAGCCATGAAAATAGCCAATCAAAAGAAGGCCATCCCGCAATAACGATTATCACAATGATAAAAAATTTTGACAAGTTACTCTGGCACATCCTTCACGACCGCGAAGCCATAAGCTCGGTAGCCGTCGGCCTCGTGGGGTTCATTGCGGGTATTTTGCTTGTCGTCAGGCTTGTACAACAAGTCTTAAGCTGACTGTCATAGAATTGGGTTTTCTCACAGGAGCCGTTGCCTTCGGGTGCGGCTCCTTTTTTTCGGGAGATGAAGAGGCAGACATCATTCCTCGTCAACAAAGCTGGCTGTTTGATGATCCCATCGGTGGTAATTGGCGATGAAAAACGAAGGGACTACCCCGGTGTTTTTTTTAAATGCTGCGCTAAACACGTTTCGATTGGCAAATCCCGAGCTGCTGGCCAGTGCTTCGATAGTATGGTCAGTTGCATAACCCGACAGTATCAGGCTGATAGCCTCTTTGATGCGATAGTCGTTGACAAATCCGGGGAAATTGGTTTTCAAATGGTTGTTGATGGCTTTCGACAAATACGTGCGGTTGGTTGAGAGTTCGCGAGCTACATCAAGAATGGAGAGCCCGGTATTGAGGTAGAGCTTTTTCGCCACCATCACCTCAGTCAATCTGCTTATCAGTTCTTCAGGACTCTGCAGATCGTTGTCTTCATCCGATTCATCGGTTATTGGTTCAGTTTTTCGCACCGACAAATCCTTCCGTGTCGAAGTATCCTCCTGGTATTTCAGTGCTTTCCTTACCAATTCGAGCTTAGCTTTGTATAGTTTTCGGGCAAAAACGGAAACAATAATCAACACTGACAGAACAACAAAAACAATTATCCACAAAAGCTGAACCTGCCACTTCGTTTCTTTTAGCTCTTCCTGCGATTGCTGATGGTTTCGGTCGGCCAGAATAACCATAGACCTGACCAGATGTTCGCGGGCTTTCATCGAATCGGTGAGTTGGACATAGTGCTGACTGGCCGCCAGAGCCATCGGATAGTTGCCTAATTGCTGATAGACTTGAGATACTAACCTGTAAACATCGGGTATGAACCGTCCCCCTTTATTCTGTAAAGAATCGAGAGAGAGTCCTCCCGTAAGCACCTGAAGTGCTGACTCCGGCTGGTTACGGAACAGAAAAAGCCTCCCTCTCAGAAACTGGCATTCCGCTTGCACGTCGGTATGTATCAGGCGTTTAGGTATTGAGTCAACCAACAGCAGCCATTGTTCCGCTTTTTGAACCTCCCCGGCATCGAGGGCAGTTTGAGCCAGTTTGAGCATGGTATAGGCCATAGTATTGTTCTTATAAGACACTGTCAGGTGAAGGCGAGCCATTTCCAACGAACGTGTGAACCATTGAGCAGCAAGAGGGTAGTTATGCTCCTTCAGAGCTATTTGACCCAGGTTGTTCATAAGCACATAGGGGCGGTAATGATCCCAGACACCCTCCTGTTCGTACTGTAGCAACAATTCCGAATAAATATCTTCAGCCTGGTCGTAGAGCCCTGCATGATAATAAATATCGCCCAAAGTGTTTGTAATGTTGCGATAACCTTCTCCATCACCATCGCCCCTGGCCATGTCGCGGTAGCTTAATATGTAGAACATGGCGGAGTCGAATTGCTTCCACTCCATGAAATACAAGCTGCGGTTGTGTTGCACAAAATTCATTTCCGTTTTTCGGCCATATTTTTCCGCCAAATGGAATGCCTTGTTAAACAACTGAGGTTGTTGAGGATTGGCATGTACAGCTCTGAACACGAGCGATCGGACATGGGCAAGCTCATCAAACCGAGCAGTAAAATCAAACATTTTGTCGGCCCAATCCATTTTATCTTTCTGATTTCCATCGCCACTAAGTGTATCATAGAACACGGCGACAGCATGGCGAAGTGCCTCCTTATCAAGTGTCATTAAATGCTCAAAGGGTGATGTGGACAAGGTATCGGATGCTGAACCTCGACACACAACACATGAAAGGAAAAAAACAACGGCCCATTTATAAATCCTCACAATCAACAACTTACAAAAATATTTTGATAAAATTTACCAATCAGAGCAAAGATAGCAATGTTTCATGATAATTCAGCCTCAATTTTCTATAAATTGGAACAATAAAAAACTGTATAGAATTATGAGACCACGATTGATTACCGTTTTCGTACTGGCTGCCTTGTTAGGCTGGCTGGGGGGCAAGTCGCAAAACAACACCCTTTCAATGGATGGGACGAACGACCAAGTAACCATTTCAGGCCTGAGCATCAACGGTTTTTCCGGGATAACCTTTGAAGCCTGGGTTTATCCCCGATCCTTCAACCTACAAGCAACAGATGATTACATCTCGAATATAGTGGCTGATGAAAACACGGGAGCACTGCTAAGAATTGGCGATAACGACCCCTGGGGATTGAAGACCAATGATGTTGCACAATTTGTAGTGATTACAAGTTCGGGTCTCAAAAAGTGCAACGGCACAACACAACTCCCCGCCAACCAATGGCATCATCTGGCCGGGACTTACGATGGAACCTCGGTAAAACTCTATGTCAACGGCGTTCTGGAACGCACAGAGGCCCACACAGGCACCCTAAGCACCACCACTTCGGAGATATGGCTGGGCGGAGCCGCAACTGCCAGATTCCTGGATGGCTTGCTCGATGAGGTGAGAATCTGGAGCGGTGCCCGTACTGAATCGGAAATCAGGAAAAATATGTACCGCGAATTGCCCTATCCGGCAGGAGAAAGCAACCTTGTGGCTTACTATAAACTAAACTCAACAAGCGGGACAACCGCCACCGACTCTAAAGGAAGTTACAACGGCACACTCACCAACATGTCGGGCAACGAGTGGGAAACCTCTTCAGCATTGTTTGGACCTAAAAACCTGCTTGATTTTGATGGCACAAACGACTACGTAAACATCAGCAACCTGCACGTAAGCGGATCGACAATAACCGTTGAGGCATGGGTGTATTTGCGTGAATTTGGACACCCATCCTTGGATGCCAACATAGCTAACCTCCTGAAAGGGGGCGACGAAAATATTGTACTTCGCATTGGCGATGGGGGACAGCCCAACAACATGCCTCAATGGGTTGTAAAAATCAACAACGACCACAAACGACTCAACGCCAATGCCCGTATCAGCCTCAACACATGGTATCACCTTGCAGGTGTTTACGACGGGCAGGAAATGAAGCTCTACATCAACGGGAAACTCGACAAATCGCAATCGCAAACAGGAACTCTGACTACTACAGCCCAATCCTTTGGCTTAGGTGGAATTGATCGCTACCTCAACGGCCAGATGGACGAGATTAGAATTTGGAACGACGCTCGAACTGCCGAAGAGATTCGCGAAAACATGTGCAAAACACTTACCGGCAACGAGGAAAACCTTGTAGCCTATTACTCATGCGATAATTCAAGAGGAAACACCTTACCCGACTTATCAGGAAATGGCAACAATGGAACTCTGACCAATATGGATGGCAACACCGATTGGGTTGCCTCATCGGCCTACAACACCTGGCTTAACACCTCATCTTCTTCATGGACTACAGCGTCGAATTGGAGTCGTGGCAGCGCACCGGTTTCTTCTGATAATGTGGGTGTTTACAGCTATACAGGAGGAGCCAATGCTACCCTAAGCGGATCCCCAACTGTTGACAATTTGGTCCTGGGGGCATCTTCTTCGATAACTTTATCATCTGGTATTGCTATAAACGGAAACCTAATCCCGGAAAGCGATATGGATTTAAACGGCCAAACCATTACAATGGGCAGCTCCGCCTATTTGATTGAAGAAGACGCTCGAATTTATGGCACAAGCGGCCAGTTACAAACAACAAGAAATCTTTCCAATATCAATGAAAACGTAGCCGGCCTCGGCACTGAAATTAGCACATCGGCCAATATGGGCAGTACGACCATTACGCGCACACATGCAGCCAACTCCAGCCCGGCAAGTATCAAAAGGAGGTACAATATCGCACCCACAAACAACTCAGGATTAAATGCAACACTGGTTTTCCATTATAACGATAACGAATTAAACGGTTTGGCCGCTTCATCCCTGGAGTTATACCGCTCTACCGACGGGGGTACAAACTGGGCGGATATGAACGGCAGCATCAACACTTTCCACAATACCATAACGCTCGGTGGCATTGATGCGTTCTCTTTATGGACAGCCATGGAAGCGGAAGATGTGAACCCGCCAATCCTGGAAACACAAAATCCTGTTCATGCCTATGTGCAAAATGCTGCTGCAATTACTGTCGCTCCATACGCCACAGTTACCACCGCAAACAATATCGAAAACGCCACAGTTTCCATCTCTCCGATAGTGTCAGGAGATGTTCTGTCCGTGAGCAATTTACCTGAAGAATTATCATCAAGCTGGGACAATTCCACAAAAATCCTCAGCATCAGCGGAACAGGCTCTGCTACTGATTACCAAACGGCTTTGCGCAATGTGAAATTTGAAACCTCCTCCATCACAGAAGATACCCGTACGATTGATTTTATACTGGGAGCAGGCGTTGGTTTAATGATTGACGGGGAACAGCATTTTTATGAAGTTATTGATATGGGAGTAGGGAATACAATCACATGGAATGATGCTCGTTCAGCAGCACTAGCAAAACGCTTTGGCCTTGCTCAGGGCTATCTGGCAACAGTAACTTCACAGAATGAAAATGACTATCTCGCAGAAAAAGTCAGTGCTGACACATGGATTGGCGCTGCTGATTCGGAAATTGAAGGAATTTGGAGATGGATTGACGGCCCGGAGGCAGGAACACAATTTTGGAAAGGCGATTTAAACGCTGGCACGAGTTCTACTACTAATTATGGATCATTAATACCTGGTGAGTATGCCCATTGGTGGACTAACGAACCGAACAATGCATTTGGAAGCACTGGCGAAGATTGCGCACATATGTATGGCAGCAACAGCGGCCAACCAGGCTATTGGAATGATTATTACAATGCTCATGGGGTTGTACGGTATTATATCGTTGAATACGGCGGCGATGGCAGTGAATTTACTACCATTGACTATGCCACTGTGGTCGTAAATGGTGTCAGTTGGACAGGCTCCGCTAATTCCGATTGGGCAACCCCCGGGAACTGGAACAACAATTCTGTTCCGGGAAGCACCGATGATATCAACATTCCTGCTACCGCCAATGACCCGGTAATATCCTCGGGCACAGGCGCAAATTGCAAAAACCTGAGCGTTAGCCCCGGTGCCACCCTCACCGTGGAATCCGGCGGTTCGCTCATCACCAACGGAACCATCACCAACAACGGAACCATCAACGTGAGACGCTCAATCAGCAACGGGCAATGGCACTTGATTTCCTCACCCACAACCATTGCTACTGCCAACACATTCATCGGAAAATATTTGCAATCGTGGAATGAAGTCTCTCACTCCTGGGTAGAAATAACAGAACCCGGCACCAACCTCGATGCTGCAACTGGGTACCTCTTATGGGGAACCGGTTCGGGAAACACCACTTACACTTTCAGCGGAACACCCTTCACCGGCAATCAAAGCAAATCGCTCACTTATACCGATAATGGTTCCGGAAACAAAGGCGCCAACCTCGTGGGCAACCCCTACCCCTCATCCATCGACTGGGATTTGCTCCGAGGAACCTATGGGGCAGTTTATTATCTCGACAACGGAAATTACATCTCGTGGAACAATGAAGGCAGCGGATCACGCTATATACCGCCTATGCAAGGTTTCTTCGTGGTTACAGAGGCAAACGGCACTCTCAGCCTCACCAACGCTCACCGCACCCACACCGGTGCCACCGGCTTCTACAAGCAGTCCACGGCCTCCGACATGGTGGTGCTCGAAACCGTGAGCCCTGATGGCTATTCCGACAAACTTTACCTTAGGTTCGACCAGGAGGCACAGCCTGGTTTCGAGTTGCCCCGCGATGCATGGAAGCTCCCCTCGTTTGCCGATGGGGTGAGCCAGATCTGGTCGGTTGATCCCGATGGGGGGCGCCTCTCCATTGATGTGCGTCCCGCCACCGAAACGATCCCCGTGGGCTTCTCCAACACCGCCAACGGAACCTATTCCATAGGTGTGGCTCAGTGGGGCAACCAGCCAGCCCTCTACCTCGAAGACACCCAAACTGGCACCATCCACAACTTCGCCAACGGTGACTACTCCTTCAACTACACCCTCACCGACAACCTCAACCGCTTCAAACTGCTGTTTGGCGCAATCGGAACCCCCGAAACCACCAAAGCACCCATCCGCCAGTGGATTGCGGGCAATACCCTCTACATCAGTGCTCCCGAACTAACCGGCCAACAAGCCGTGGTGACGGTGTATAGCCTCACCGGACAGGCCTTGCAACGCCACCGGATCACCTTTGCAGAAATCACTTCACTGGAGTTGCAAAATACACCAGGCACCGTGTTGGTGGAAACCAAAAGCGGCGACGGAAGCCGGGTGCTGACAACCAAAGGAATTACAATAAAATGATAATGAATATTTTAAACCTGACAGACTATTGATCCCATGATAATGAACCTTTTAAACCTGACAGGTCTTTGAGACCTGTCAGGTTTAAAAAACAAAAAAAACCATTAATATTATGAAACAAACAAATTTTTATCACTTCATCGCAATATTGGTTTTGCTATGTCTTATCTCAACAAGCAGTTTCGCCCAAAGCGTAGGCATTAATTCCGACGGTTCAGCACCCGATGGATCGGCTATGCTCGATGTAAAATCCACTAATAAAGGTTTTTTGGCACCACGTGTCAGCTCAACCGGCGATGTGGCTTCGCCTGCTACCGGCCTTCTCGTTTACCAGACAGGTGGCACACCAGGCTACTATTACTATAATGGCTCATCCTGGGTTCAACTGGGTGCTGCTTCCGGCGCCAGCCAATGGACCACCAGCGGAAGCGATATTTATTACAATGCCGGCAATGTCGGTATCGGGACAAGTTCACCGGGTTACAAATTAACTGTACAAGATGGAGAAATAGTTAGCGCCTCGAATACAGATGCGGGTTTGGTGTTTACTGGAGCGGATGGAACAGCCAATGATATGACTTTCAGATATGATAGAACAAATACCAGATTGGAATTCCGTGATAATTTAAACAGTCAGACCAGAATGGTCGTTAAGCAAGACGGCAATGTCGGTATCGGAACAACTACCCCGGGGCATATATTTACTGTTGCGGGACAAGGTGGTGACAATACGGCAGTTTTTGCATTGGATATTACCGGAACCGGCAGCGGGTTGTATAACTGGGCTTCTTCAGCCATTGCCCCAAATCTTCCTGCGACTTATAACCTCATTCACATGATAGGACAGGCAGAAAGTGAAAAGAACTCCGGATATATTGGGTTTAATTTCCAGGAAAACGGGAGTGATGCCAATTTTTTAACATTTGGGCTATTCAATAAGAACAACATCATGAACATTACCGGAGCCGGCAATGTCGGTATCGGGTTAACAAATCCGGGCGGAAAATTGCATATTGCCGGTTTTGGTTATGGTATCGTAACAGGTATAGCAATGTCCCCGGTAAATAATACTGCAGGTGGACACTATATTACATTTCACGACGCCGCCGGTACAGGTATTGGAAGCATTGAAAGAGGTGCCGGCAATACCGTGGTTTACAGCACATCGTCTGATTACCGTTTAAAAGAGAATGTTGTCAACATCAGTGCGAATCAAGCCAAAACAAGATTGATGGCTTTAAGACCGGTGGAGTACAACTATATTTCTGACACGAATAAGACCGTCATCTCAGGTTTTTTGGCGCATGAGATGGCAGAGGCAGGATTTGCCAATGGCGTAACCGGAGAGAAAGATGCCGTAGATAAAGACGGAAAACCAATCTATCAGGCAATTGATACAAAATACCTTATTCCGGAAATGGTTAAAGTCATCCAGGAGCAGCAGGCCGAAATAGAAGCCCTGAAAAAGGAATTGAATGAACTAAAGAAAATGATGCAATACAAAAAACAGAAACCATGAAAAAAATAATAATAACACTAATATTTGCATCCCTTTTTATTGGAGCTTATGCACAGGGAATTTATAATGATGGAGTTTATATTGTAAGTGGCTCCGGCAGTTACTGGGTGGTGGACAATGGCGATTTCACCCTAACCAGCGCCAGTCCGGCCAACCTGGCTCAAATGGCCAATCTAACCATCGCTGCTGATGCTTCGATCACGCTACCTGCTACCACTTACCTCACGGTAAGCGGCACCTTAGCCAACAACAGCGGTACCGATGGCCTGGTATTGCAATCCAACGCTTCGGGTTCGGCATCGCTCATCCAAAGCAACAACGCCGTTGAAGCCACCCAGCAGCGCCACCTCACAGGGAGCACCAACCTTGAAGCCATGACCTACCACCTGGTTTCGGTACCGATTACCCCTGCATCATCCTCACTTTCGGAGTTGTTTACCGGGGCTTATCTCTACGACTTCAACGTGGCATCTGACGACTGGCATGGTCTGGGTGGCTCCCTCACAACACCGCTCGACGAAACGCGCGGCTACATGGTTTATGTGCCCGAGGCCAGCCACAATTACACCTTCACAGGCCCTATGAACGGCGGTGCCTTTACTGCATTAACGACTCATGGCGGATCAGGCAACAACCTCGTGCCCAATCCTTACCCATCGGCTATTGACTGGGGTGCAAGCTCCGGCTGGACAAAAACCAACGTGAACAATGCAGTTTACATCTGGCCTTCGGGAGGCAGCAACTATGCCAGCTATGTGGATGGCGTGGCCGCCAATGGGGGTTCGCGATACATTCCGGCAGGACAGGCTTTCTTTGTAAAAACATCTGCTTCATCGCCTGTGCTTTCAATGACCAATGAGGTGCGCGTACACAGCAGTCAGGCCTTTTTCAAAGCTGGCGACGAACTGCCCGATGTGCTTCGTATCCTTGCTACTTCCAATGGCATGAGCGACGAGGCAGTGGTGCGTTTCACCAACCAGGCCACCCCCTTAGCCGATGGCGACTACGATGCCTGGAAGATGACCGGCACCGAAGGGGCTCCGCAACTCTCGACTCTGAGTTCCGACAACCAGCCCCTTGCCATCAACAGCCTGCCCTACATGGAAGAAGCATACGTGGTTCCGATGAATTTCGCTATGGCAGCCAACGGATCGGTGGAACTGCTGTTCAACATCCAAAGCTTCGCCCCCGCCGTAACCATCCACCTGCGCGACGAGTTGGCCAACACCACCACCAACCTCCGCACCCAAAATCGTTACACCTTCCAGCATACGGACGGTGCTGCCGAGGCCAGGTTTAAGCTCCTCTTTGGAGGTGCCATCGGCACCGATGAACCCGTGGCTAATCCCATCCGTCAGTGGATTACAGGCAATACCCTCTACATCAGTGCACCCGAACTAACCGGACAACAAGCCGTGGTGACGGTGTACAACCTTGTAGGACAGGCCCTCTGCCAGCATCAGGTTGTGTTGGGCGAACTCAACACCCTGGAGCTTCAAGCCACACCGGGTGCCGTGTTGGTAGAAACCAAAAGCGTGGACGGAAGCCGGGTGCTGACAACCAAAGGAATTATAATAAAATGATAATGATTGTTTTAAACCTGACAGGTCTCAAAGACCTGTCAGGTTTAAAAAACAAAAAAAACCATATAAACCATATAAACCATATAAACCATATAAAACCATGAAAAAGAAACTCTTCGCCCTTGTTGCACTTCTGTTTGTAAGCACTTTGTTGTTGGCACAGGCACCTCCCACTCCTCCGGGCAACCCCGGTAGCGGAAACACGCCGGTTGGTGGCGGGGCTGCTCCGCTGGCTGGTGGGGTAGCATTGCTGGTGGGGCTGGCTGCCGGATATGGAGCCATGAAAATAGCCAATCAAAAGAAGGCCATCCCGCAATAACGATTATCACAATGATAAAAAATTTTGACAAGTTACTCTGGCACATCCTTCACGACCGCGAAGCCATAAGCTCGGTAGCCGTCGGCCTCGTGGGGTTCATTGCGGGTATTTTGCTTGTCGTCAGGCTTGTACAACAAGTCTTAAGCTGACTGTCATAATGTCGGGTTTTCTCACAGGAGCCGTTGCCTTCGGGTGCGGCTCCTTTTTGTTGTGCAAGGCATTAGCCAACGCCATTCGGGTGTTTGTTAGCTGTGTCATGTTTCACGTAAGCCAAAGTCTGGATAGCGTTGATATCAAGAGCGCAGTATTTTTGGCAGCATTTTTTCTGAAGAGAGGTTCATGAGCCGAACCCCTTCGCCTGGTTGAGTCACAGTGCAATGAAAGAAACAGACAGCAGGGAGCTTAAGCCTTTCCGATAGCCCTGTCTCTAACTTAAATAGTTGTAAAAAATGCGTCAATTCCATACCTGACCGATCCCCCTATTGTTCTTTAGCCGTAGTGTTCAAACAATAACATATTTCGCTTTTTCGATAGATTTCCATACTTTTGCCCCGCTTTGACCAACCTTATGATTCTTCGACGCTTATATGGTATTTTCTCGATGCTGGCCATCTGGACTGTATTGGCAGTGCAGGTTGCCGCTCAAAATGCCGTGCCCCTGCTCCCTTCCGACTCGGTTCGGATTAAAAATGCAATGGAGCAAGCCCTAAAAGAAGCCGAAGCAGGCGACTGGCGGGAAGAGAGCCGCCACTACGACAACATAGCCTTTATTTATTGGGAGCACAATTACTTCAGCAAAGCGGTGGAGTGGTATCAGAAATCGTTGAAGCTGAACGAAAAGTTGGCCAACCGTGCAGGTATTTCGATGATTAACAGCAACCTGGGAATGCTCTATGCCGATCTAAAAGACTACGACCGATCGCTCGCGCATTTTCAACGTACCTTCGATTACCGGAAAATGATGAAAGACAAACAGGGGGTAATCACTACCGCCATCAACATGTCGGTGGTACTCAACAACCTGAAGCGTTTCGACGAAAGTGCTGCCCTTTTGCAAGAGGCTCTTACCCTTGCCCGCGAACTCAACGATCCCGATCAGATGAAAAGCTGCTACGGAATGCTCTCCGAAACCTACGAAAAAGCCCGCCAGAGTGATAAAGCACGGTATTATTTCGACCTCTACAGAACTTTTCACGAACAGGTGCAAAAAGAGAAAGAACAAAAGTCGAGAGCCATAGTGGAAGAGACCCGCTTGCAGTTGCAACTTACCGAAGCCGAAAAACGCAACAAAGAGCTTGAGCTCCAATTAGCCGAACATGAAATTCAGCAAAAGGAGAAGGAGTTGGCAACTGCCGGTGAGAAACAACGAACACTTTATGAAAACCTGTCGCGAACCGAGTTGCAAAATGAGTTGCTTCAACGCGACAACGAGTTAAAAAAGACACAGATAGCAGGAGAAAAAGAGCGCAACGAGAAGCAGCGCGTGCAGATGCTTTTCCTGTTAGTCAGCCTGGGCTTGTTCGGGGTGTTGCTGTTTGTGATTCTGAAGGCCTACCTCGATAAACGAAAAACAAACAGAATTCTGGATTCGCAGAAGCGCGAGATCGAATCGCAACGCGACGCTATAAGCAAAGCTTTCGAGCAACTGAAAGAGCTCACCGACTACAAGGAGGGAATCCGCTCGATGATTGTGCACGACCTCAAAAACCCGTTAAACAGCATCCTGAACCCACCCCTTCATTACAGCGACCAGCTCAAAATAGAGACAGCCCGTCGTGCTGGTCGGCGTATGTTGAACCTGGTGATGGACATTCTCGATGTTCAAAAACTCGAAGAGAGCCATTTGAAACCCGAGAAACAGCCTGTTGACTGCAACACCCTTCTTGCTGAAGCCATCGCGGAAGTGGAGTATTTGGGGCAACCCCGTGGCCTCTTGTTCCAAAAATTGGCAGATCAGCCTCTGAAGGTAGCCTGCGACCCCGAACTGATTCATCGTGTTATCGTGAACCTGCTGACAAATGCGGTGAAATACGCCTACCAGCAAACAGAGATTGTTGTTATGGCTGTACCGTGTGAAGATGCATCGCGGGTAAAAATTGCAGTTAGCAACCGAGGAGATGGAATTCCTTCGGATTTCATCGGATCGGTGTTCGATAAATTTACCCAACACTCGGCCCGCAAATCGGGGGGAGTAGCCAGCACAGGCATTGGTCTCACTTTCTGTAAATTAACCGTGGAAGCCCACGGAGGGGCTATCGGGGTTGAAAGTGAACCGGGCGAAAATACCACGTTTTGGTTCACCCTTGAAGCCAGCCACGATGAAGTCGCGCCGCTTCACAGCAATTCGGTTCCCCTTAAAACGACCGCTGTACATGAACTTACTGAAGCCGATCGGCTTGTCGTGGAACCTGTCAGACGACAATTGCAAATGCTCGAAATTCACCAGATTACCAAGATCAGGAAAGCCATCAGGCTGCTCGATCAGCATCGGAACGAACGCATTGATTATTGGCTTGAGAACCTGCTCATGGCAGTCGAAACCAACGACATCAAAAAATATAATTCAATAGTTAGGAAAAATGACCACACAAATTCTTAATCCTCACAAAATACTCATTATTGACGACCAGATCAGCTTCATCAATTATATGGTTGACGTGTTGGAAAAGGCTTACCCAAATTTCGATATTTTCCAGAGTATATTGCCTGAGAAGGCTCTGGAAATAGCACTGAAAGAAAAACCCAACCTCATCATCCTCGACTGGGCCATGCCGGGTCTGTCGGGCATTGACCTGATCCGTCAGTTTAAGGCTGCCGAAGAGTTAAAAGATATTCCCGTGATTATGTGTACCGGTGTGATGACCCAATCGGCTCATCTGGAAGAGGCATTCAAAGCAGGTGCCGTTGACTTCATCAGAAAGCCTATTGACGAACTTGAACTCATTGCCCGTGTCAATTCTATTATGCAACTCTCCGACAGTTTCTGGGAGATAAAAACCCTGCTGGCACATCGCGAAAAACTATTCTCAATTGTGGCTCACGACCTGAAAGACCCTATGAGCAACCTTACCTCGATGTTCGATATGATCATGTCGCAGGACGACCTGAACCTGAACCATGAGAATTACATCCTGCTCGAATCGGGGAGGAATGCTGTGGCAGAAACCTCGAGGCTTCTGGAAGACCTGCTCCTGTGGGCCAACAGCCAACGAAACCGAATCGAGTTCCATTTCCAAACCCAGGATTTGATGATGGCAGTGGAACGGATGAAACCGGTTTATGCCTCGTTACTCAACCAGAAAAAGATCGCCTTGAATGTGAAAGGTCCGGGTCAGGCATTTTGCTACTTCGATTTTAATTCAATAAAAACCATCCTCAGAAATCTCATCGGTAACGCAATAAAATTTACCAACCACGGCGGCTCTATTACTATTGAAGTGCTGCCAGACGGACAGTTTACCCGCCTGAATGTAACCGATACCGGGGTTGGGATCCAACAAGAGAACCTTGATAAAATATTTAATGATACCCAAAGCTTTAGCACCTACGGCACAGCCGGCGAAAAGGGATCGGGTCTGGGTCTGCTGCTCTGCAAAGAACTTATCGGAAAAAATCAAGGGGATATCGGTGTGGAGAGTACTTACGGAGCAGGAAGCACATTTTACATCCGCGTCCCCAACCAAAAGCCCGATTAATACCGGAAAGAAAAACCTTCAATAAAAAGAATAGTATGATGAACAGATTGTTGATTCTCCTAATTCTGACGGCCTTCTGCTCTCTTGTTGTTCCCGGAGATGCCCTGGCTCAGCAACCCGATCAGCCACAAAAAAGTTTCTTTGTGGACTCGCTCAACCGGTTTTACACCCAAACCAGCCTGCCGCTCTACCTTCGTATTGCCTCTTCGCCCGACGGTGCCAACGCCGTGACCATCCCCCAGTCGAACAGTGCTACCGAGGTGAACCCCATTACCCCCATGTACCTCGACGGCGATGGAAAACACCACATCAAACACTACGACGAAATCGACAAAAAAGAAGCCGTGTTTGTGGTTTATGCCGACGGTAAAGCCCCTTTAAGCGCGGCAGCCTTTCTCAACAGCCCTTTCCACAGCACCCGGTCAAAAATCTATTATGGGAAAAACCTTACAGTTGACCTGAAAACCACTGATGACATGACAGGTGTGAAATCGTTTCAATATTCCATCAATGGTCAACCCTACACCCCATACACAAAGCCGTTGCTTTTCGATCGCGAAGGCGATCAGGTACTGAAGTTTTATGCTTACGACCAGGTGGGAAACGTGGAAGAACCCGTTGAAAAGCACTTTACAATTGACACCACTTCGCCTGTAACCTACTACCATGTTACAGGTCTGGCTTTAGAGAAAAAGATTGTGTCGCCTGCATCGGTCATCTACCTCGAACCCACCGACAACATCTCGGGTGTAGCCGGCACCTGGTTCTCGTTCAACAACCAACCGGCAAGCTCCTACACCGATAAGGACATCCCTTTCCAGCAACTTCCCGAAGGGGAACACACCCTATGGTTTTACTCCGCCGACAAGGTAAAAAACCGCGAAACACGTCGGCGCTTCGATTTCTTTTACGACAAAACAGCACCTATCGTGGCAACAGATATTTTGGGCGACAGGTTCATCGTGAACGAACAAGTCTATTTTTCAGGACGAACCAAATTGAAAATAACGGCTGTTGACAATAAAGTAGGCATTAAACAGGTAATGTATTCTGTTGACAATGACGAGTTCGGTCAATACTCCGAACCATTCTACCTCCCGGCCCGCCAGGGTATTCATACCATTCGCTACTACGCCATCGACAGTCTCGACAACAGTACGGGCGACATCAAAAAGATGCAATACCAGGAGTTTCGTCACACGGTGAGCAAGGTGTTTGTTGACCTCACCGGCCCCACCCTGTATCACCACTACGACGGCCCCAACTTCACCAGCCGCGATACTGTGTTCATCAACCACACCACCCTGATTCGACTGAGCCAGACCGATGGCGAAAGCGGCACTCAGCGGATGTCGTACGCCATCGGGGAAAACCCCCTCGAAATTGATTACAAGTCGCCCTTTACCATGACACAACCCGGCTTTCAATCCATCGAGGTGATAGGTTACGACAACGTGAACAACCGCAACCAAAAAACCATCAGCTTCGTTGTAGATCCAGAGCCACCCGTGATTGACTTCAGGTTCAGCGTGAAGCCCATCGGCCGCAATGGCAACCTGGATGTTTATCCGCCGTTTACCCGCATCTACCTGGCACCCTACGACAACCTGTCGGGAGTGGAGAGCATCCTGGTATCAATCAATGGCCTTCCCGCTACACCTTACACCGGAGCCATTGGTCCGCTGGCAAAAGGAAAACTGCACAAGGTAGAAATAAAGGCTACCGACAAACTGGGTAATGCCAGCAGTAAAATGCTGGAATTTATGATTAACGATAAATAAGGTTTCCCGCAACCAGAATGCGGCGGTGCACTGTGTGCTATAAGCCGAAAAGATCAATATATAACTATTAATCTGATCCTTAGAAAGCAAATAGTTAATTAAAGTTGAAGTCATCCGAAAGTTTACACTACAAAAATGAACCTTTATATTTTAGCAATGCAAACTTTAATCAACATATTTATGCTCAAGATGTTGGGACTATGAGGTTATCTCATATCCCCCCGGTTTTCTTCTTACATGATTTTGATGCCAGGCATTGGCAGGGTTTTCTCGTTCCATTCTGTTTGGCAAGTAACAAATTCCGGTGCTAACCGTGCAAATTTAAAACGTAATTTTAAAATTGCTCGGTTGTGCTTCTTCCTTTCTCGTCGAAAAGCTTGAAGCAACCTACCCCAGGCAAGAAACCAGGTGCTGCGATTCAACCGATGCTTTTCAGAGCAGGAACAACCACTGTCAGCCTGCCCTTTCTGGAAGAGGAGGACGCGCCGGCGGTAAAAATCAAAACGGGCAGAAGAGTGTCTTCTGCCCGTTTTGGTTTAACCATAAAGCACGTTTACACCACAGGGTAATTTTTGAAAATCTTGTCCGATTTCATCAGAATATCTACATACTGAGCCCGTTTGTAGGCAAAAGGATCTTTCAGGGTTTTGTGCGACAATTTACCTCTGAAGTCATCAAGGTTGGAATAACCGTGGGTATTCATCCAGGCTTCGAGGTCGGTGAGGATTCGGCCAATGTGCGAGATGCCATTTTTGTAGAGGGTGCTCACCACCTGCACGGCATCGGCGCCGGCCAGAATCATCCGGGCCACGTCGCGGCCATCGTACACCCCGTTGCTGCTTATAACGCTCCCCCCGATGTTTCCATAAAGCAGGCCGGTATAGCGGAGCGACAGGCGGTGATCGTCGGGGTTCGACAGGTTGTAGGGGAAAATATGCTCTTCGCGTTCCACGTCGATATCGGGTTGGAAGAGCCGGTTGAACAGCACGAAGGCGTCGGCACCGGCAGTGTCCATCTTCCTGATAACATTGAGCGGATTGGAATAATAGGGGCTAAGCTTAGCAGCTACAGGAATCTTCACAGCATTTTTTACCTGCCTGATGATGTCGATTCTGCGGTTGATGATTTCAGCGTCCGACTCGTCGAAACTGGTTGAAGCGTGGTAGAAATTGAGCTCAATGCCGGCAACACCAGCAGCTTCGAGTTTGGCAGCCCAGGCGGGCCATGTTTCGTCATAAACAGCGTTAAGGCTTGCAAACACCGGAATGTTGACTGCTTTCACTGCCTGCCCGAGGTTGTAGAGGTATTCAGCCGGACCTGCGTGTTCCAGATCGGGAAAAAGTTGAAGCATCTCGGCATGACGCTCGTTGTACGATTCCATCTCCTGCTCCAGTTCCAGATTTTCGAGTTGTATCTGCTCCTCGAATAACGATTTATAAACAACAGCAGCAGCTCCGGCCTCCTCCATTTTTTTCAGGTGCTGACTATCGGCTGAAAGGTTGCAGGCACCAACAACCACGGGGTTTTTCAGTTCGATGCCCATGTATTTGGTTTTCAGTATGCTCATAGCGATTCGGTTTTTAAGGGGTTTGAAGAAAAATGTTTGGATTATAACCCGATAAGTGCGGTAAATGTTCGATGGAAGCCAGATTTTTTTTAAAAGACTCATTACAATCTAAACCATTTCTAAATAAGATAATTGGAAGGGGAAAAGGGCGGAAATTGGTTCGTGTATCGTTGAAAATCCGTACCTTCGCACCGCTTTTTGCATTTGATTTTAACCACTTAATTATACGCTTTTTAACTCATTAAAAATGGAAAAGAAAAAGTTCATCACTTGCGATGGTAACATGGCTGCCTCGCACATCGCTTACATGTTCAGCGAAGTGGCTGCCATCTATCCCATCACCCCATCGTCAACCATGGCCGAATACGTGGATGAATGGGCTGCCAACGGAAGAAAAAATATCTTTGGAGAAACCGTTCATGTTGTTGAGATGCAATCGGAAGCAGGAGCTGCCGGAGCTGTTCATGGTTCGTTGCAATCAGGAGCCCTTACCACCACATTCACGGCATCACAGGGTCTGTTGCTGATGATTCCCAACATGTACAAGATTGCCGGTGAGTTGCTTCCTGGTGTATTCCATGTAAGTGCACGCACCGTGGCTTCGCAGGCACTTTCAATTTTTGGCGACCATTCCGACGTTATGGCTACCCGCCAGACCGGTTACGCGCTGTTGGCTTCGGGCAGTGTTCAGGAAATTATGGACATTGCCGCTGTAGCGCACCTCACCGCCATCAAATCGCGTGTTCCTTTCCTTCACTTCTTCGACGGGTTCCGCTCATCGCACGAGATTCAAAAGATTGAGATGCTGTGCAACGAAGATCTGGCCGGCCTTATCGATCAGGATGCCCTGCAAGCCTACCGCGATCGCGCCCTTAACCCCGAGCACCCCGTAACCCGTGGCACTGCCCAGAACCCCGACATCTTCTTCCAGGCACGCGAAGCCTCCAACCGCTTCTACGACGTGATCCCCGATATGGTTGAAGATTACATGAAAGAGATCACCCGCCTGACCGGTCGCGAATACCACCCCTTCGTGTATTATGGTGCTCCCGATGCCGAAAACATCATTGTAGCCATGGGTTCGGCCACCGAAACCATCCGCGAAGTGATTGACTACAAGGTAGCCCAGGGCGAAAAAGTGGGTCTTATCGTGGTTCACCTCTACCGCCCGTTCTCGGCAAAATACTTCTTCAACGTGCTCCCAAAATCGGTAAAACGCATTGCCGTGATGGATCGCACCAAAGAGCCGGGAGCCAATGGCGAACCGCTTTACCTCGACATTGTGGAGATGTTCTACAACATGGAGAACGCCCCTCTGATCGTTGGCGGACGCTACGGTCTCAGTTCCAAAGACGTTACCCCGTCGCAGATTCTGGCAGTTTACGACAACCTGGCCATGGCCGAACCCAAAAACCAGTTCACCGTGGGTATTGTTGACGACGTAACCTTCAAATCGCTGCCCCTCCAACCCGAGCGCAGCTTCGCCCCCAAAGGCACCTTCGAGGCCAAGTTCTACGGTCTGGGTTCCGACGGAACCGTGGGCGCCAATAAGAACTCCATCAAAATTATTGGCGAAACCACCGACAAGTATTGTCAGGCTTATTTCGCCTACGACTCCAAGAAATCGGGAGGATTCACCGCTTCGCACCTCCGTTTCGGCGACAAACCAATCCGCTCTACCTACCTCGCTACCAGCCCCGACTTTGTGGCTTGCCATGTGCCCGCCTACCTCGACAAATACGACATGCTGCGTGGTTTAAAAGATGGCGGTACCTTCCTGTTCAACTCCATTTGGGACGAAGAGGAGACCAAGCGCCGCCTGCCCGACCACATCAAACACTATCTGGCTTCCCACAAAATTAATTTCTATACCATCAACGCCACGGCAATTGCCGAAGAAATTGGTCTGGGCAACCGCACCAACACCATCATGCAAAGTGCTTTCTTCAAACTGGCCGAAGTGATCCCTTACGATCAGGCTGTTGAAGAGATGAAGAAATTCATCAAGAAGTCGTACGGCAACAAGGGCGAAGAGATCGTGAAGATGAACAACGCCGCTGTTGATCGCGGCAGTGAAGTGGTGAAAGTTGAAGTACCCGCCGAATGGGCTTCGCTTAGCGCTACCATAAAACTCGGAGTGATGGGCGAGCGTCCCGACTTCATCGCGAAAGTAGCCGATCCTGTGAACGCACAAATGGGCGACGACCTTCCGGTGAGCGCCTTCCTTGACCGCGAAGACGGAACCTTCCCCTCAGGAACCACCCGCTACGAAAAACGCGGTATTGCTGTTAACGTACCCGAGTGGCAACCCGATAACTGCATCCAGTGCAACCAGTGCGCCTACGTGTGCCCCCACGCCGCTATTCGTCCGTTCCTGCTCAACGAAGAGGATGTGAAGAATGCCCCCGAAGGTACCACTACCATCAAAACCAACGGCAAAGGGCTGGAAGGAATTCAGTTCCGCATTCAGGTGAGCGTGCTCGACTGTACCGGCTGCGGCAACTGCGCCGATGTATGCCCTGCAAAAACCAAGGCTTTGGAGATGAAACCGCTGGGAACCCAGATGGCCGAAGTTGAACGTTTCGATTACATGGATACCAAAGTGGGTTACAAAGAAAACTACTTCGACAAAACCAAAACGCTTAAAAACAGCCAGTTTGCGCAACCTTTGTTTGAATTCTCGGGTGCTTGTGCCGGTTGCGGCGAAACCCCCTACATCAAAACCATCACCCAGCTTTACGGCGAACGGATGATGGTAGCCAATGCCACGGGTTGCTCCTCCATTTATGGTGGTTCGGCTCCTTCAACACCTTATTGTGCCAACCACGAAAGCGGTCACGGTCCGGCCTGGGCCAACTCGTTGTTCGAAGACAATGCCGAGTACGGCTTTGGTATGGCCACCGGAGTAGAAAAACTGCGCGAACGCGTTGCCCTCAGGATGAAAGATGCCTTGGCAGGCCAACTGAGCGACGAATTGCGTGCTGCCTACACAACATGGCTCGACGGGAAAGACAACGCCCAGGCTTCGAAAGAGGCTTCCAAAGCATTGCTCCCGCTGCTCGAGAAAGCCACCGATCCCATTGCCCGCGAAATATTTGCCCTTCGTCAGTACCTGGTTAAGAAATCGGTATGGGTGTTTGGTGGCGACGGCTGGGCCTACGACATTGGTTACGGCGGACTCGACCACGTGATAGCTTCGGGCAACGACATCAACATTCTGGTGCTCGATACAGAGGTTTACTCCAACACAGGCGGACAAGCCTCGAAATCAACACCAGTTGGTGCTGTGGCAAAATTTGCCGCTTCGGGTAAGAAAATCCGCAAGAAAGACCTTGGCGCCATGGCCATGACCTACGGCTATGTGTATGTGGCCCAGGTAGCTATGGGAGCTAACCAGTCGCAATATTTCAAAGCCATTCGCGAAGCCGAAGAGTATCCGGGGCCATCGCTCATTATTGCCTACGCTCCCTGTATCAACCACGGTTTGCGCGCCGGTATGGGCAAAACGCAGGAAGAGGAGAAACTGGCTGTTGAGGCTGGCTACTGGCACCTCTACCGCTACAACCCCATGTTGGAGGCAGAAGGCAAGAACCCGTTCCAATACGACTCCAAGGAGCCCGATTGGAGCAAATTCCAGGGATTCCTCAACAGCGAAGTGCGCTACACCTCGCTCAAGAAAGCATTCCCTGCCGAAGCCGCCGAGCTGTTTAAAGCTGCTGAAGAAAACGCCAAATGGCGCTACAACAGTTACCAGCGCATGGCTAAAATGGAATACTAAACTCTGTTGTTCTAAAAAAGGGGTGGCAATGCCACCCCTTTTTCATTTATAGCAACAATATGGAGCGCTATTTGACTATCTTTGCTGCGAACCACCTCACTGGCAAACCGAATGGACATCGATTTTTTTACAGGACTGTTACACAACATTGCCCTCTTGCTGGCTTCGGGCGTTGTTTTCGACCACTACTGGAAACAGAGTGAAACATCGCTCACACTGCCAAAAAAGCTCCAGATTGGTATTTTACTGAGCCTGATAGGCATCATCGTAATGATCACACCCTGGAGGCTTAGCGAAGGGTTGGTTTTTGACGGACGTTCTATTTTGTTATCGAACTCGGGCTTGTTTTTCGGACCCATTCCAACACTGGTTGCAATGCTGGCTACAGGAGCCTTCCGAATCATGACAGGCGGCGATGGTGTTTATATGGGAACCATGGTGATAGTGAGTTCAGGCACAATTGGGATTTTATGGCACCACTTTCGAAAAGGGTGGCAGGAGAAGAAAAGCCGTCACCAGGAACTGATACTGATGGGTCTGGTGGTTCACCTGGTAATGTTGGGATGCACTTCGCTGTTACCCGAAAAAGTGGCCCTCAGTACACTGCAGAGCATCTATATCCCAACCCTTACTATTTATCCATTAGGGTCGTTTTTGTTTGGTTTTTTCTTGCTTCACCGGCTGAAACATTGGCAAACAAAAGCCCTGCTCAAAGCCAACGAAGAACGCTTCAGGCTGTTCTACGAAAACGCACCGGTGGCCTACCACTCTCTCAACAAGCAGGGACGCATTCTGGAGGTAAACCAATCGTGGCTCCAAATGCTTGGATACCAAAAGCACGAAGCGATGGGGCGATGGATTGGTGATTTTCTGCACCCCGACTCGATACCATTTTGGCATGAAAAATTCGCCGAATTTTTACAAAACGGACGTGTTGACAACCTCGATTTCACCTTCATGACCAAACAGGGGCAGGAGGTGAAAGCCATCACCTACGGACGGATTTCGTACGATGCCAAAGGAGAATTCCTACAAACACATTCAGTAGTGCACAACATCACCGAACGAAAATTAGCTGAATCCAACATCCGGCAACTTAACGAACGACTCACCCTGGCCGCTAAGGCAGCACGGTTTGGAGTTTGGGACTGGGACATCAAATCAGACCGTTTGGATTGGGATGATACCATGTACGAAATCTATGGATTGAAAAAAAGCGATTTCAGTGGAGCTTACGAAGCCTGGCTTAGCGCGGTGCATCCCGAGGATATGAAGCGGAGCAACGAGATATCGAGACAGGCCCGCGATAACGGTGGCGAGTACGATACCGAATTCAGAATACTAAAACATGGACGGGAAGAGCGGTTAATCAGGGCTATAGGCATGATAATCAGAGACGAAACAGGCGAACCGGTTCGCATGACAGGCATCAACTACGACATTACCCAACGCCGCAACGACGAAGAGAAACTCCGCGACACCCTTCACCAACTCGAAGTAATTACCTACAACCTCCCCAACATCTTGTGGAAAGCCGATGTGGCTCCCGACGGCTCGTTTATAAACACTTACATTTCGCCCGTGGTTGACGAATTCCTGAAACTACCCGAAAACACCATCAACCACAGTTGGGAAAACTACTTCGGTTATATTGTACCTGCCTGCATGCCCGATGTAATGCAAAAATTCAGATACGGCATTGCCAACCAGGGCGAGACCATCTCGATGGAATACGAAGTAAACCTGGCCGACGGCTCACGGGCATGGTTTCTGTCATCGGGAAGAGCCTATACAACAGACAACGCGACTCGCATTTTTGGATATACCACCAACATCACCCACCGCAAACAAACCGAAGAGCGCATCGCAGAAAACGAGCGGTTGCTCAGAAGCTACTTCGAAGGAGCACCAGATGCCATTTTCGTGTATGACTCTAAAGGACGGTTCAGCTTAACAAACAAATCGGCCGAGATGCTAACAGGTTACTCCACCGAAGAACTTAGCAAAATGAGGGTGCATGACATTCTGACTATCCCTTCGTTGCAAACGGCGAAAGAAATGATGAACGGCATCGACCAATCGCCAGGGGTATCGGGAGAAATTGAAATATTGACCAAAACAGGTATTGTTATACCGGCTCTGGCCAGTGCCATCAAGGTAGAAGACAACAAAATTCTGGCTTTTGTTAAAGACATCACAAGCATAAAAAACACGCAAACAGAGCTTATCAAAGCCAAAGAAAAAGCAGAAGAAAGCAACCGTTTGAAGTCGGCATTTCTGGCTACCATGAGCCACGAACTGCGAACGCCGCTCAACGCCATTATTGGCTTCAGCGCCCTTATTGACGGCGAAACCGACATCGGCACTATTTACGAAAATGCCGCTATCATCAACCGAAGTGGCGATCAATTGCTCTCCATCATCGAGTCGGTTTTCACGATGGCCATGTTGCAATCAGGCGAAGAAAAACTTTCTGTTACCCAGTTTAAAGTCAATGATTTGTTAAAAGATCTTGAGCAAATTGCCCTGATTGATCTTGAGAAAAAAGAGAAGATGCACCTTGCTCTCCATTTCGAAATGGATAACAGAACGAAAGAAACCCTGATAAGAACAGACAAGAGCAAACTAATGCAATTGCTTGGCAATCTGATTACAAATGCCATTAAATACACCCACCAGGGGAGCATCAGAATTGGATGTAATTGCAACAAGAACAACGATATTGAGTTCTTTGTGAACGATACCGGAATTGGCATTCCTGCTGAAAAACATTCTATTATTTTCGAGCAATTTCGCCAGGCCGACGACTCCCATACACGCTTGTATGGTGGTGTTGGATTGGGTTTGAGTATATGCAGCGAAATTGCAACGATGCTTGGAGGAGAGATCACGCTGGAATCGGAGCCGGGAAAAGGGAGTAATTTTAGCTTCGTACTCTCGAACGCTTTGGTTGGGGTAAAGCCTGTAGCACAAGCAACTGCCAAGGCTAAAAACATCGTCAGGTTCGATGGCAAAACCATTCTGTTGGTTGACGATCTTGACGACAACCTCTACCTGCTTGAACTCATGTTGTCGCCAACCGGAGCGGCCGTTTTACGCGCATCCGACGGCCCTAACGCCCTGAAAATGGTAGAAATGTACCCGGAAATTGACCTGGTGCTGATGGATATTAAAATGCCCGAGATGGACGGCTACGATGCCATGACCCTTGTGCACAGATTAAGACCTGGCTTGCCTGTTGTTGCACAAACCGCATTTGCCATTCCCGGCGACAGAGAATATGCCCTCCAAAAAGGTTGCGCGGGTTATCTGGCCAAGCCTATCAAAAAAGACATCCTGCTGGCAGAGATACAACGAGTGCTGGCAGGAAAATGATCAAGAATAAGGTATTCCGGGATTCTGGTTTATGAATTGTCAGTTTTTGAAAAAACGGAACAAAAATTCATTTTACAATTGGGATTGCATCAGAATATTTTGTTTATTTGAAGCGATTGATTGACAAACCACGGATGACGAATAACTCTGATACGTATTGCACTGCTTGCGCCTTAACATCCTTGATCCACCCTATACAACGGATCAACTTTTGGCTTATTATTATGCTGAATTTTACAATTTTAGGTTGCAAACAACCCAAAAGTGTAAATACTGATTCAAGCATCGCTCCGAAAGAGAAGCGAGAACTGGATTCTATCGGAATCGTTTTTGGCCATTTGGCAGTTGCAAACCCCGATTCGGCAGAACAAATTGCACTTCAATCCCTTCAGCATCTGAATCAAAGAAAATTATTGCCTCAACTATTTGATCAGCATATTGTTCTGGCCGAGTTTTACCAATACAACAAGCCCGATTACGACAAAGCCATTGGCCACATCACAGAGGCCATCGCACTCATTCAACGATCGCCCGGCTTGCTCATCGTGAACCCCTACATTTTTATCGATATGGGGAACCTGTTTAACAAGATGGATTTCAAGGAACAGGCTGTTGAGCAATACCAATATGCCTGGCAAATGGCAAAAAAAAGCAGGATTGAGCACGCCAGGGTGTTGGCCTTACACAACATGGCGCTGGTTAACCAGGCCGACCAACAATATGATTCTGCCGAATATTACCTCAACAAAGCATCGGTTCTCTTTTACGACCACTTTGATCTGATGAATGGAATCAACAGTGTTTATAGAGCTGACCTGGCAAACCGGCAAAACAACGCCGACAAAGCTGAGCATTGGGCCAACGAAGCCCTATCCACCTTAAAAAATCACGAAACACAACGACTTGCATTCAATCCATCTCCGGTGGCACCTCTCTATGCAGCCATCACCGAATTTCAGGCCCGAGCCTGGATGGTTTTATGCGAAGCCTCGGCAGCTCACGGGCATTTGCTCAAGGCGGCCATCTTCCAGTCGCAAGCTCTAAAGCTTGTTCAGAAAGCAGAATCGCCCAACCTCACCGCCGAATACTGGCAATGCATGGCACGAAACGCCATCCGTTGCCAGGCCAGTCAATTGCAAATCAGACAAGCAATTGACTCTGCCTTAAGCTGCACCAGATTGCTCAACGACAGTCGTTTGCTTAACAAACGTCAAGAGGAACTTCTCACAATGCTGAGCACCTATGCAAATTACCAACAACAAGCCGAAAGTCTTGAAGAGAGGTTTACCATCAACAATCCCCCTCACTTAACCAGCCAGGCTGCCATAAGGCTATCATCGGTATCGCTGCTGCAAGGAATCAACCAACTAAAACAATCCAACCAACAGGCAGAGCAAATCATTAAGCTGCACAAAGTTGTGATGTGGCTGCTGGCAATCGTGGCCTTTATGGCAGGGTTCTTCCTGGTGCTCATGTTGCTCAAAAACAACCAGCTCAGGATTGCGTACGCCACCCTGGCCGAAAAGGTAAAAGCGGAACTGAATCAGAACACCAAAAACATAAACACCGACGAAAACGGAAACGGGAACGACCCATGGCTACCCCGCCTGACCAGGGTTATGGAAGAACGAAAACCCTATCTCGACAAAACCATCAACCTCAACAAATTGGCTCTGGAGTTAGGAACCAACCAAACCTACCTTTCGAAGCTTATCAACCAACGATACCAACTCAATTTCAACGAGTTCATCAACAAACACCGCGTAGAAGAGACCTGCCGCCTTATTGTGGAAGGCCATTTGCACCAAAAGAGCCTCGACCAGTTGGCAGAACAATGCGGTTTCAACTCAAAATCGACCTTCTATGCTGCCTTTAAGCAGTTTACCGGGCTCACTCCTGCCCAGTTCGCTAAAACCATTACAACTACCAAACCTCCCCGATAGAGCCGTTTTTTGCTCCGATGAACTGCCTTCCCGATGACAGGCAACCTCCCGTAAATGGCCCGGGATGGGTCCTCCATTTCACGACCGTCTGCATTTCAAACAACGAATCCAAAATCAAGACTTTCGTTAACTACTAATATCCAATTTTTTACAAAAATCCGAAATCTTAAAATTTATCATTTTGGAAGCTATTTTCCTTTTTTTGGCCACCAGCCGGGGTTATCTTTGTGTTGATCTAAAAACTGGAAAAATGATGGAGCCGCGTGTGAACGACCCAAGCCTGAAAAGAATCACAAGATCGGGAGGATGCCTGGCGATGTTTCGCTGGCAGCAGAGCACAATTCCCGAAACCTTGAGCCACAACAGAGCCGTGTCGGTAGAATTAAGACGGCCCTTAACTTCCCATTTGCTCGAACACCTGTATAAACTGATGCAATATTGTTAAACCCAAAATTATAACACAATGGCAAAGAAGCTGATTATTCTCTCGTTGGCTCTTCTATGGGGCCTGATTCTTTTGGCACAGGCACCTCCCACACCTCCGGGCAGTCCTGGTGGCGGCAACACGCCTGTGGGTGGCGGAGCGGCACCCTTAGTGGGAGGCATAGCCCTGATGGTGGGCATGGCGGCCGGGTATGGAGCTATGAAACTCTACTACCATTTCAAAAAATAACCAACTCAAAATCTTACAGAAATGAAACACTTTTTTACACTTTTAATTTTTCTGTGCTTAGCAACGTTGGGTTTTGGACAGCAAGGAGGGTATGCACTGGAATTTGACGGGACAAATGATTATGTAGCCTTTGGATACAATAGCAATCTAATTTTGACATCCAGTGTTTCAATTGAAGCTTGGATTAAACTAAACTCAACCAATACTCAGGACTTCCTAGCAGGAAAAATTATTCATGGTGGCTCAAATTACGGATATGGACTCTATATAAATGCAGGCAATTTAGGAGGAAGTCCGGGACAAATAACCTTTATAGCAGGAAGAAGTTGGAACGACTGGCCCAGTGTTAGGTCAAATACAATTCTCGAAACCGGGAAATGGTATCATGTTGTTGGAACATTTGATGGAAGGTACTTAAGAATTTATGTAAACGGGATGCTTGACAACACCTATGATAGGGGTTATAGCTATTCAATGAACGATTCAGGAGACAATTTCAAGATTGGATATAACAGCAACATAGGAGACAATTATTTTGATGGATATATAGATGAAGTAAGAGTCTGGGGTACAGCCCGCACTCAAGAAGAAATCAAAGCCAATATGTGCAAAGAGGTTGGCACAAATACTAACCTGAAGGCCTACTACCAGATGAGCAACGGTTCGGGAACCACCCTGACCGATAACAGTGGAAATAGCGGAACTGGGACAATTTCAGGAGCCTCATGGGTCTCATCCACTGCTCCCCTGCCCTACTACACTGTGAACGATGGCAGTTGGGCCACCAATGCCACCTGGGCTTCGGGGCAAAACGTTCCAGCCAACGACTGGGCATCGGTTGATATAAACAATGCCGTAACAATGGGAACCGGCGTAGGGAAAACCGTGAACGACCTTACTGTTGGTGCCGGCGCCACTCTCACCGTGGAATCTGGCGGTTCGCTCATCACCAACGGAACCATCACCAACAACGGAACCATCAACGTGAAACGCGAGATGGCCGATGGCCGGTGGCACTTGGTGTCGGCACCCGTGGTGGGCGCTACAGCCGAACCCTTCACAGGCAAATACCTGCAATCGTGGAGCGAACCAACACACTCCTACTCCCAGATCACACTAACAAACACACCTCTTGCCCCAACAACAGGATACCTCCTGTGGGGCAATCTCCCGGGAAAAGCGTCGCACACAACTTACACTATCACGGGAACACCACTCACCGGTAACCAAAGCAAATCGCTCACTTATACCGATAATGGTTCCGGAAACAAAGGCGCCAACCTCGTGGGCAACCCCTACCCCTCATCCATTGACTGGGATTTACTCCGCGGAACCTATGGGGCAGTTTATTATCTCGACAACGGTTCCTATGTTTCGTGGAACAATGGAGGCAGTGGGTCACGCTATATACCGCCTATGCAAGGTTTCTTCGTGGTTACAGGGGCAAACGGCACCCTCAGCCTCACCAACGCTCACCGCACCCACACCGGTGCCACCAGCTTCTACAAGCAGTCCACGGCCTCCGACATGGTGGTGCTCGAAACCGTGAGCCCTGATGGCTATTCCGACAAACTTTACCTTAGGTTCGACCAGGAGGCACAGCCTGGTTTCGAGTTGCCGCGCGATGCATGGAAGCTCCCTTCGTTTGCCGATGGGGTGAGCCAACTCTGGTCGGTTGATCCCGATGGAGGGCGCCTCTCCATAGATGTGCGTCCCGCCACCGAAACGATCCCCGTGGGCTTCTCCAACACCGCCAACGGAACCTATTCCATTGGCATTGCGCTGTGGGGCAACCAGCCTGCCCTCTACCTCGAAGACACCCAAACTGGCACCATCCACAACTTCGCCAACGGTGACTACCACTTCAACTACACCCTCACCGACAATCCCAACCGCTTCAAACTGCTGTTTGGCGCCATCGGAACCCCCGAAACCACCAAAGCACCCATCCGCCAGTGGATTGCGGGCAATACCCTCTACATCAGTGCACCCGAACTAACCGGCCAACAGGCCATGGTGACAGTGTATAGCCTCACAGGGCAGGCCTTGCAACGCCACCGGATCGCCTTTGCAGAAATCACTTCACTGGAGTTGCAAAATACACCAGGCACCGTGTTGGTAGAAACCAAAAGCGTGGACGGAAGCCGGGTGCTGACAACCAAAGGAATTATAATAAAATGATAATGAATATTTTAAACCTGACAGGTCTTTGAGACGTGTCAGGTTTAAAACCAAATAAACCATATAAAACCATTAATCCCATGAAAAAGAAACTCTTTACCCTAGCTGCACTTCTTTTTGTTACCACCCTGTTGTTGGCACAGGCACCTCCCACACCTCCGGGCAGTCCTGGTGGCGGAAATACGCCTGTGGGTGGCGGAGCGGCGCCGCTGGCAGGCGGGGTAGCCTTGTTGGTGGGGCTGGCGGCCGGGTATGGAATCTCCAAAATAAAAAGATCAAGCTAAGCCAATGTAAAGAATTGAATGAATTAGTAATACAACGATGAAAGATGAAAATAATAATACTTACACTCACACTTCTTTATGCCGCTCTTCTACCGGCATTCAGTCAATCATACAGCGGTGGTTCTGGTACATCAGGCAGCCCCTTTCAAATTGCCACTAAAGCCGATCTGAAATATCTGTCGGAGCACTCGGCAGACTGGTCGAAATACTTTATTCAAACTGCCGATATTGTATTTGAAGATGCTGATTTTCAAGATGGTGGTGACTTTTACAATTCCGGAGCCGGATTTAGTCCGATTGGGAATTCAACAACAAAATTTACAGGCAGTTATGATGGGCAGGGAAATGTGATTAATGGGTTGTATATTAGTAGGGAAGCAACGGATAATATTGGTCTGTTTGGCTATGTAAGAACTGCTACAATTGCAAATATTACTTTATTAAATGCAAACGTAACAGGCAATAATTATGCAGCTATAGCCATCGGTCATGCTGAAGGAACTTCTTCAACAAGAGAAAGTTCTTCAATATCTAATTGTTATATCCAAGGAAACATATCTGGAAAAATAAATGTTGGTGGGTTAATTGGACGTTGCGAATATTCCAATGCCACCATCACAAATTGTCATGCCAACGTTACTGCCACTTCTACTTCTCCAGCTGGGGGTAATGCTATTTTAGGTGGATTATTAGGTAGTGCGCATGATAATGTTGGAGTTGCGGTAACAAACTGCTCTTCATCGGGTAGTGTATCCGCTAATGGCCGAAATGTAGGTGGATTTATTGGCTATGTTTCGGGAGGTACTTATCAAAAGTGTTTTTCTACATCAAACGTATCAATAAACAGTAGTAGCAACGATGGTAATTTGGGAGGGTTTATCGGGGGAGTCAATGCAAATAAACAGAGCACTACGATTCAAAACTGCTATGCACTTGGAAATGTAACAGGTGGGTTGAACAACAGTTCTACCGATTGGATAAGAGGTGTGGGTGGTTTTATTGGTACAATTCGTATCAATTATGGTTATGCAAAAAATATTACAAACTGCTTTGCTGCAGGAATCGTTACGCAATCAGGATCATCAACTTATATAGGGGGTTTTATAGGATATCAAGATCCTGATGGCTCAGCTACAGTAACCAGCTGTTATTGGGACAATCAGAGGTCAACTCAAGCTACGAGCTTATATGGCACAGGCCTCACCACCGCCCAAATGAAAGTACAAGGCAATTTTACAAGTTGGGATTTTGCCAATACCTGGCGCATGTCATCAACTATTACATATGATGGATACCCCACCTTAGAATGGGCCAAAGGTTATGCCACTGCTCCCACATCCAGCCAGATAGCCGATTTGAGCAATCTGGTTTATGTGGCTGAGAACAGCAGTCGCTGGGCAACATCCTATACCCAAACTGCCGATGTAAATGCCTGGTGGACATGTGGTTGGGATTGCCAAAAAGGCTGGACGCCAATTGGTAACAACACCACTAAATATACAGGACCCACTTACGACGGAGATGATCACGAGATTAATCACCTATTTATCAATCGCTCAACTTCCGATTTTCAGGGACTGTTTGGTTATTTGAATAATGCCGAAGTGAAAGACCTGGGTTTAAACCATGTTAATATTTCCGCAAGGTCAAGCCTGGCAGCTATAGCAGGATCAGCTGACAATGGTACCATCAGAAATTGCTTTGTTACAGGAAAAGTAGCCGGAATAGGCGTATCAGCAGATTTTACGGGAGGATTGATAGGAGATAGCAGGGGAAACTCACTGGTTGAAAATTGTTATACAAACATGGCAGTCAGCGGTCTCCATCATGTGGGAGGATTGGCTGGCCGGGTATTGAATGATGGTTTAACATCTATTGTCAGGTATTGTTATTCTTTGGGGACTGTTACCGGCACAGGCAGCCACGTGGGAGGATTGGCCGGCGGCAATTCCGGAACCATCACCAATTCTTACTCTTTGGTAAATGTGGGAGGCACGGGTGCCAATGTGGGCGGATTGGTGGGTAATAACTGGTATGGCATTATTACAAACTCATATTCAGCGGGCTCTGTAACTGGCTCATCGAGTCTGGGTGGTTTGGTTGGGGCTACAACTGGGAGTACGGTAACCAATTCCTTCTGGGATACCCAAACATCGGGCAGAGCCACCAGCAATGGAGGCACCGGTAAAACCACCACCGAAATGAAAACCCAAAACACCTTTACCGATTGGGATTTTACTACCATCTGGAATGTTTCAGATTTTTCAGCAACCAATTACAGCTCCTACCCATATCTTCGCAGCAATGAGCAAACGCCTCTGCCCGGATACGAAAATATTGCCATCACCTGGAACGGTTCAGTAAGTTCTGCATGGAATACCCCTGGCAACTGGAGCAACAACAGCTTACCCACACCATTGAATAACATCACAATTGCTCATGTGGCCAATCATCCGGTAATCTCTTCCGGTGTGGGAGCCTCGTGCAACAACCTTACGGTTAGCGTTGGCGCCACCCTCACCGTGGAATCAGGCGGTTCGCTCATCACCAACGGAACCATCACCAACAACGGAACCATCAACATTGAGCAAAGCGTGTCGCAAGACGGAAAGTGGCATTTCATATCAATGCCCAATGCCAATTCAACGGCCAACACTTTCTTAGGAATGTATTTGCAACGCTACGACGAAAGCTCAAACCCTCCGGGTTGGAAAGACATAACGGCTCCAGCCACTGCACTCACCCCAGAGCAGGGCTATAGCTTGTGGGTTCCGGTGGGTTCAGGCACACAGAGCTTTACTCATACTGGCACTCCCAATTCGGGCAACCAGAGCATAGCAATCACTTACACCGACCATAGCACCAACTTTGATGGTGCCAACCTGGTTGGGAATCCCTACCCGTCGTATCTTGACTGGTATCAGGTTGCCGGTTATGGATCGAAATACACATGGAATGGAGACTCCTATGACGCCTATACTGCTCAAAATGGCTATGGAACAGGCTCACGCTATGTGGCTCCAATGGAAGGATTTTTTGTGGTGACTGAATCGAATAAAATTTTTGAACTTACTAATGCCATGCGCACCCACACTTCAAACAAAAAAGCCACCAATAACACAGCCCTTCAGCATGGCGTGGTGGTAGCTGCTTCAAATGGCAACTACAGCGATGCTCTTTGGGTGGTGTTTGATCAGGCTGCTTCAGAAAACTTTGAACTAGATCGCGATGCGTGGAAACTCATGTCGCCCACAAACGGTTTATCGCAACTGTGGTCAGTAAGCCCCGATGGCCCTTTGGCGGTTGACGTAAGACCTGAAACAGAAAGGGTGTCCTTGGGTTTCAGCAACACCGTGCCAGGTACCTATGCTATCTCCCTGCAACAATTAACTGGTGTTTCTGCCCTCTACCTCGAAGACACCCAAACCGGCACCATCCACAACTTCGCCAACGGAGACTACTCCTTCAACTACACCCTCACCGACAATCCCAACCGCTTCAAACTGCTGTTTGGCGCCATCGGCACCCCCGAAACCACCAACGCACACATCCGCCAGTGGATTGCGGGCAATACCCTCTACATCAGTGCTCCAGAACTAACCGGCCAACAAGCCGTGGTGACGGTGTATAGCCTCACCGGCCAGGCCTTGCAACGCCACCGGATCACCTTTGCAGAAATCACTTCACTGGAGTTGCAAAATACACCAGGCACCGTGTTGGTAGAAACCAAAAGCGTGGACGGAAGCCGGGTGCTGACAACCAAAGGAATTATAATAAAATGATAATGATTGTTTTAAACCTGACAGGTCTCAAAGACCTGTCAGGTTTAAAAAACCATATAAACCATATAAACCATATAAACCATATAAAACCATGAAAAAGAAACTCTTCGCCCTTGTTGCACTTCTGTTTGTAAGCACTTTGTTGTTGGCACAGGCACCTCCCACACCTCCGGGCAGTCCTGGTGGCGGCAACACGCCGGTGGGTGGCGGAGCGGCGCCGCTGGCAGGCGGGATAGCATTCTTGGTGGGGCTGGCAGCCGGGTATGGAACATCACGGTGGTTGTATTTTAAGAATCATGAACAATGCAAATGAATAGAATAAAAAAAAACTGGTTCCTCCTCAAACAGAACCTTACAGATCCAGTATGTGCTGTTACCTGGATAATGGGGTTTATTGGATTGGCTGCGGCCATAATGATAGTTGTCAGACTATTGGGTTAGGTCTGGTTAACTCTTAGGGTTAGTTTTATCAAAGAAGTCGTCGCCGGGAGGCGGCGGCTTCTCTTCTTAATTTTAGCTTACATCGCTCGATTTAAGCTGCCCTGAACTTCGTGCAACCAATAATACAAATCTGATTGGAGTAAAAAAAAGACGATACCCTCCAACAATATTGCTAAGCAAACCTTGTGGTTTTTTCTATCAATTTGAAAAAAAGTTGCCCGGAAAAACTTGAGAAGAAATGAACACTGCCACCCCAAATGCTGTATATTTGAATGCTCAATCATAGCGTGCATGAATCGGACGATATTACAAAGTGTGGCTTACAAAATACTGGTGGCAGGGCTTCTGTCAACAGCAGCCTGTCATTCCTACTCTGACAAGCAATGCAGTGATGACAAAAACAGGCGTGCTGTAGAAACACTGATGACAACGGCACAAGGACTGTCTGCGTCTTCACCCGATAGTGCTCTGAAACTTCTATACCAGGCTCGGCGGAAGGCATCGCAACAAATCTCTCCCGATACAGTAACGGTAAACCTTTTTCTAACCTTAGCCCGATTGCAGATAACCACTTCCCAACCCGATTCTGCACTGGCAAGCCTTTCGAGAGCCGGAAGCCTTGCCCGTCAATCAAACGACTCACTTAATCTGTGCAGGGCCTTACTTCAAATTGCTGAGCTGCATCAAAACAACGGAAATGTATGGTTATCTCGCGATTATTTAAATGAAGCACTTGCTGTAAGTGAAAAAATCAACAACCGTTATTTGCAAGGGGTGGCCCGAAATTACCTCGGGCTGTTCTATTCCGACAGAGGAGACAAACAGCGTGCTCTTGAATTATTTCTTGAAGCGTATAAATTTTTCAGCACAAGCAACGACAGTTCCGGGTTAGCCGGGCTGTTTATCAACATCGGGAATACCTTTGAAGCCATTGGAAGCACAGAAGAGGCAGCCTATTATTACAGAAAAGCTGCACTGAAAGCCAGCAACAATCACGACTTTTTCAACCAAATAGCTGCCCTGCGCAATATCGGGATCCTTTTTCGCTACTCCAAACCCGACAGTGCTCTTTTTTTTCTTCTCAAAGCCGACTCCTTAGAGCCCAACTCATCAAATCCTGTTTCGGCTCTTATTGGTAAATTCAACCGGGCCAACCTGCACCTTGACCGAAAAGAATACAAAACCGCTTCAAAGCTGTTTGCCGAAGTTTATGAATCCTCTGTTCACCTGGGAATTACGGCTGGTGTAGCAAGAGCACTGAGTGGGATTGCCTCAGTTGAAGAGGATCAACTAAACTACCCGAAAGCATTAGCTTCAGTAAACCAGGCCATTTCGTTGGCTGATTCGGCCGGTGATGCCAGCCTTAAAACAGACCTGATGAAGCAGAAGCTGGGAATACTGAAAAAAACAGGCATGTTGGCAGAAGCTTTGAACACGAGTGAAGAAATTAGCACTTTTCGTGATTCACTGTTGCCCGTCGAAAAACAAACTGCAATACACCAAATGGAACGATTGTTTCAAGTACAGCAGCAAAACTCAGAAAACCAACTTCTCAGACTTCAGGTAGAACAACAGGCAGCCATGCTGTTGGCCAGACAAAAATTTATTGTTGCTTTGATGATCGGGGCAATAGTGCTTGTTGTGCTGTTTTGGCGAATGTATCTGCTCTACACCGACAGGAAGAAAGCCTACAACGCTCTAATTAAGCAATACCGTAAAGAAGACGAAACAAGGTTGATACCGCAACTTATACTGTCCAAACCTGTTCAAAATGAAATCGATTCGGGTTCGGTTAAGCCAGGGTCTCCTGAGGATGTTCTTTCCCGTTTGCTTAACTATTTGGAGACCGAGAAGCCCTACCTCGACCCCAAACTTAAAGCAGAGACTGTGGCCGAAAGGCTGGAGACCAACCAGCGAACCCTGAATCTTGCCCTGAAATTGCACCAGCAAAGCAATTTTAGTGCATTTATCAGCCAGTTAAGAGTTGAAGAGGCTAAACGGTTGCTGGTACATCCAAAATTCAGGAACTATACCATAGCTGCCCTCGCGGCAGATGCCGGTTTCGGATCGAAACAAAGTTTCTACAATGCCTTTGAACAATTCACGGGATTAAAACCCGCTACCTACCGAACCCTTATTTATCAAAAGAACTCTGCATCAGCAACCTCGAAATGAATCTCCGGCCTCTTACACTGTTCGCGATCAAATGCTGTTGCTGCCCTCTTTAAATCCCGTTACACCAACAGTTTATCCTGGTTTTGCAACACGGTTTCCATGCGTGTGTTGTTGGCCGGGCACAAAAAAGACCGGTAATTATTGCATCTACGAATACCTGTCAATAACAGCGGCGGAAGCTCTTCACGCCTGTGAATGAGCCACCGCCGCACGTTAGTAACAACAAGAAGGGGATTATCGATGCCTGTTTTGCGTATCGCGCTTCAACTCCTCCACCCAACCCGGAAGGGTTTCAACAGGAAGAAAGTGTTCCATACTTTTAAGCAACGACCGGGGATCGTTGTCAACAAGCAGGCTGGCGCGATGTTCGGGGCGGATGAACCCTTGCAAAGTTACATGATCAAGAAAAGAGGTGAGGCCATTGTAGAATCCATCAATATTGAGCAGAGCCATTGGCTTGCGAACAATACCCAACTGATTCCAGGTCAACACCTCAAACAATTCATCAAGGGTTCCAATGCCTCCGGGCAGGGCGATAAAACCATCGGAGAGTTGTCCCATAACCCTTTTGCGTTCCTCCATGCTGTCAACCAGCACCATTTCGGTGATGCCCTGGTGAAGTATTTCGCGACCCGCCAGCAATCGGGGCATCACTCCTGTAACGCGTCCTCCATGCTCCATCACGGTGTCGGCCACAACACGCATCAACCCGATGTCGGACCCGCCGTAAACAAGTTCGCAACCCATTTCAACAAGCGCAATCCCCAAATCGACGGCCGCCAAACGGTAAACATCGCCCGATCCGAGTGCTGAGCCACAGAAAACACAGATCTTCTTCATTTTACACCCTTTCAATAACGGTAAAAATTAAATTTTTCCGGCAGCCTTTAATTCCTTTTCCAGATCATCAACCAGAGTATTGAGACGTGTCACTACCGATTTGATCACCTCAGGATTGGTCATGTCAACACCGGCTTTCTTCAATTGCTCGATCGGATGGTCGTTGCCGCCCGATTTCAGCAGGGTAAGGTATTGATCAAGTGCAGCAGCCTTCTCTTTTGCTGTTCCGGTGGTGATGCGGTGAACCAGGTGCGAAGCAGCAGCATAGCTGGTAGCATATTGGTAAACATAGTATTTCAACTGATAAAAATGCATCACCTGCGCCCAATATCCATCACGCCAGGAGTTGTCGGCCACCACATCGCCATAATAGGCCTTGGCCAACGACCCTGCAATAGCCTTGAGGGTTCCGGCATTGAGCCCTTCGCCTTTCTCAACCAGAGTGCGGGCCTGGTATTCGAAATCGGCAAACTGACTCTGACGGTAAAACGATCCGATCAGGTTCACGATCTGTTGCTCCAACAGAGCTATCCGCTCGTTATGATCGGTGGTTTTTCTCAACAGGTAATCGGCCAGCAGGTCTTCGTTGAAATTGGAAGCAACCTCGGCAACAAAGGTAGTGTAGCTTGCTGTGCTGAAAGGCTGGTTTTCGTGCGACAGCATGGTGTGCATCGAGTGCCCCAGCTCGTGCGCCAGAGTCGATACATGATCAAGGGTTTGGTTGTAGTTCATCAGTATGAAAGGGTGAACGCCATACACACCCAAAGAGTAAGCTCCCTGCTCTTTCCCTTCTCCTTCATACACATCGATCCACCCGTTGGCCATGGCCTTTTCCAGTCTGGTGCCGTAGTCGTTGCCCAACGGTTTCAGCGCTTCACGAATCATCGACAACGCTTCGGTGTATTGATATTTCTTATCGAAAGCAGCCAGAGACAGGGAGTTGTCCCACGACTGGAGCGTATCAACTTTCATCACCCTTTTGCGCAATTCGTAATAACGAAGAACCGGGGCGGTGTTTTCGCGGGCGGTGTTGATCAGGTTCAGGTAAACATCGGCGGGGATGTTGTTGGGATCGAGGCACGATTGCAAAAAGCTGTCGTAGTTGTGAGCCTGCGCCCCTGCCCAATCGCCCTGGAAAACGCCGTTGAGAATAGCTGCAAAAGTGTTTTCGGTTGCTTTGTAAACCTCGTTATACATCTCGTAAGCGTTGCGGCGATCGTCGCGATTGGTATTGAATTGCATGATCTGCTGGTAAGTTCCGGGAGTAAGTTTCACCACCGAGCCATCGGCCAAGGTTATATCAGGAAATTTGATGTCGCTGGTTGCCAATTCTGTGTAGATGTTGCTGGGGGCACCGGTCACCAGTCCGAAGAACGAGAGCAGCCGTTCCTGATCACCCGTAAGCACATGTTTTTGCAAACGATACAATTCAGTTAAGCCAAATTTATGAGGGGCAAAGGCGGGGTTGGTTTCTACCCATTTCATCACCGTGGCTTCAGGAATTTGAACCATCTCGGGCGTTACCCATGCGGTGGCTGTACCCATCTGTTGGAAGAAACCCAGCACCTGCATGAAGTTGCTGTTGGTCTCCTGGTTGCGCGAGTCAACCGAGCGACCGAGGTAAGGATAGCAATAGAGTTTGTAGGATAATTTCCCGATTTCCTCGTTCAATTGCAACGATTTAAGCAGATTTTCGCTGCTTTCGCCCAATTTGCCCTGAAGTTGTTTCAACTCTCCGATGAGTGCATTCACTTTTTGCATGTCGGCCCGCCAGGCATCCCACGAGGGATAAATATCGGCCAAATTCCATTTCATTTCTGCCGGAGCATCGGCACGTGTGGGAGTTTGGCCAAAACCCGACGACGGGGCTACGGCCGAAAACAAAAGTGTAGTCATTAAAATAACTGATAATTGATGTTTCATTATTAAAGATAATATAATTAGGTTAAACAAGCGTTCAAAGGAGAGGGGCGCTACCCGATTGATTCAGGATGAGTTCCTGACGCCGGATGGATTCATTGTGAACAATTTCAAGCAAGCGGGCCACAAACTGTCTGTCGAGACCAAGCGATTCTGCCCGGGCAAGACGATCGGTAAGGATTTCGCGCCAGCGATCAATCTGCAGGATTGTAATTCTATTGGTTAGTTTGTAATTGCCAATTTCGTCGATTACCTCCATGCGGCGGGCCAGAATTTCCATCAACTCCACATCAAGGCGGTCAATCTCCGATCGCATTTGTTCCAAGTGCATCTCAAACCGTTGATCGCCAGAGGGTCTGCGCACAACCAGCGAAGCCAGCAATTCCGACAACTCGCCGGGCGTAATTTGCTGGTTTTTATCGGTAAGTGCTGTAGCCGGATGGGGATGAACCTCCAGCATCAGACCGTCCATCTCGAGGTCGAGGGCTTTTTGAGCTACCGATGCCAACATCGTACGGTTACCACAAATGTGGCTGGGATCGGTAATCACAGGGATAGAGGGGCACCTGCGTTTCAACTCAATAGGCAATTCCCACATGGGGGCATTGCGCCACGGACTTTTACGGTAGAAAGAGAAACCACGGTGCACTGCGGCAAGCTTCCTGATGCCCGACTGATAAAACCTCTCGATAGCACCCAACCACAAATCGGGATCGGGATTCACGGGATTCTTAACCAGCAGAGCCACCTCCAGACCTTCAAGGCTTTTTGCTATTTCCTGAACTAAAAAAGGGTTTACGGTAGTTCGGGCTCCAATCCAAAGCATATCAACGCCATATCGAAGGGCCAATTCCACATGCAGCGGCGAGGCTACCTCAACCATCGTTTTTAACCCCGTTTCGTCTTTCGCCAGCTTCAACCAGCGCAAAGCATCCTCTCCCATCCCTTCAAAGCCCGATGGCCGCGTTCGGGGTTTCCAAACACCTGCCCTGAAAGCTGCTACCGACGGATTGAACGCCAGAGCCCTGGCTGTATCGAGCACCTGCATTTCAGATTCGGCACTGCACGGACCGGCAATCACCGGCACAGAA
Source organism: Bacteroidales bacterium (assembly GCA_028689615.1). Classification (GTDB taxonomy): domain Bacteria; phylum Bacteroidota; class Bacteroidia; order Bacteroidales; family TTA-H9; genus GWE2-42-24. The sequence goes on from JAQVCV010000023.1 coordinate 40,982, forward strand.
CCTTGTGAGACAAGCCATGAGCTGAGAGGGGCTATAAATTCCAGTTCGCAATTCACGGGCGCAAAGGTAGCCACATTCGATGGATTTTGAAGCACTTCATCTTCCAACAATACAGCATTTGCAGCACCACCCTCTTTTTTATTGATGCCTGATTAAATTGGGAGGGGGCAACGGATTGACAACCAGTTGAGCGGAATCGACCGTAAGGCAGCCGTGGTTGTCGGTTGCTGTCACGGTATAGACTCCCTGTGTTGCTGTCACAAAACTTTGTGTCATCAGGCCGCCCGGGTTCCATTCGTAAAGGGCGTACCCGTCTGATGCCGAAAACTGGTGCGCCTGTCCTTGGCATATTGAGGCATCAGCTCCGGCATCTACCGGAACCACCTGATAATGGTCTATCATCACTGTATCAGCAAGATCGCAAAAATTGTCGGTCACGTGAACCCAATACTCTCCCGGAACTTTTACCCAAAGGTAACGCGACGTTGCTCCCGTGTTCCAAAGGTAGTTGGCATAACCCTCTCCGCCATCAAGCCTCAGGCTGTCGCCGGGGCAGATTGATTGATCGGGACCCAGGTTAAGCGACGAAAAGCCTGAAAAAAACCCGTAGCTGCATCCTCCGCCGTAATCGCCGATGATAACCCCCATATGAAACAAGCCGTTGGTGTTGTTTACAATGCAGGTAGTTCCCATGGGTACCTGGGCAAGCGATAAAGTGATGCGAGCCGCCATCCACCCTCCCGATGTTCCCGGAACAGCCGAAAAAGCTGACGCAGGAATCAGCGTGGCACTGCCATTCAGCGTGAACCCACCCTCATCGCCCTGGCGTGTAAAAATAATCAGGCCAAGCTGTTGGGCAGTTGTTCGGGTAAAGGTAACCGACGACGACCCTGTGCAACCAATGGCAGGTATTACAGCCGAACCCAATTCGCATCCGAAACCGGTGGTTTGAAGCACCAGCACCGGTTCCGACGAAGTGAGGTAGGTTGATGCATTCACGATCGGATAGTTGTAAACCTCTTTACGGTTGATAACTGCTGTTGTGGTACCACCATCAAACGACAAGGAAGTGTTGTTGGTGAGTCCCAAAACAAAAAGCCTTTCGCCCCCGTTGGTCAGAAAGCCCTGAACAGCCACGTATTCATCGCCGGCAAGGGTTTCAGGAATCACCTGATCGCCTGTCAGGTCGGCGCAACCTGTAATTCCGTGCAACAAATCGTCGGTAAGGGTGACGGCCACGGGTTTATCGGCCGAAATAACAGTTCCATGCAGGTGGTTGGCCGCTTGTTGCGAAGTGGCCACCCCCGACCAGGTTTCGCCTTGCTGCAGCACCACCTGGAAAGCGACGCCGGCAGCATGACCCACGATGGCTTTCGATGGGGTGATGTTCACCACCGTATTGTCGAGCGTGGCCACGATGTCGAAAGTGTTGTAAGGCGTTGGTGTGTAGTTTCCCGCATTGTTGAAATGGGTCTGACCAGGCAACAGGAAATCGAGCCCCAGCGCGTTTCGCCCCTTGAGGGCAAAAATCTCGGGGTTGCAGTTGCAGTAGGTGCTGGCCACCTCATAATAAACCGTCACCGGATTGGAGGCCGTTATCAGAATCCCTTTGTTGAGCACCGTGTTGGCGGGTTTATTCTCCACTGTTTCAAGCCACGATGAAACATCGAGCGTGGCCGAACCGTTGGCAGCAATATTCTGAACAACAGGAGCAAAAGCAGGGTTTGCCGGCATCGAAAGGGTAACCACCGATGGCTGATCGTAATTGGATATCCTGAAATAGATGGGTTCGTCGAACCGCTGAGCCCCATTGCGCGAAACCTCAGGAGCCACGAACCAGAATTGGGTATCGGTTTGTGAAAAGGCCTTGCATGCAACAAGCATCACGGCAAAATGCAGCGCAAATACAATCACAATTTTTAACCGAATGATTCTCATCATACACCGGGTTCATGTTATAAAAGTGCGCACCAACCCCAGTCTTGTGTGCCGATTAACAGAACTACCACGCCCGCTCGTCAAATGCACCACGACAATAAGATTGAACGTGCCGCAAAAGTAACCATTCCAAACTAAATAGCAATTCATTGCAGCACATACCTTATTTGCCGTGTTTTTTACCCTGAAGTGGTCTTAAAATCGCGGAGTAAAAAAATGGCAATAGGGATTGCCCCCTTTGTTGTCGTAATAATCCTGATGGTACTGCTCTGCCGGCCAGAATACCCCTGCTTTGGTAATTTCGGTTTGAACGTCGTAACCTTTAGCCTCGAGCAGGGCTACCAGTTTTTCGGAAACCTGATGTTGAAGGTCGTTGGTATAGAAAATAGCTGAGCGGTATTGTGTGCCGATATCGGGCCCCTGGCGGTCTTCCTGAGTAGGATCGTGGGTCTCGAAAAAGAGGCGCGCCAGGGCTTCGAAAGAGGTGATGGCCGGATCGAAAAGCACCCTCACCGTTTCGGCATGGCCGGTTAATCCTGTGCATACCTGCTTGTAAGTGGGGTTGTCCTTCGTCCCGCCTGTGTAGCCCACATCGGTGGCAATCACCCCTTTGGCTCGCTTCATGTAATATTCTGTTCCCCAAAAACAGCCCGAGGCAAAAAGTGCAACTTCGAGGCGGGAAGGCAGCGAATCGCCTTTTTTCACGAAATCCATCGAAAGGCTGTTCACGCAATGACGGGTATTTTTAGCCGTGAATTGTTCCCCCTCGAACACGTGCCCCAGATGCGCACCACAATTAGCGCATTGTATTTCAACACGGTGACCGTCGGCATCGGGCACGCGAAGCACAGCACCAGGCAACTCGTCGTCGAAACTGGGCCAACCGCAGCGGGCATCGAATTTATCGGACGAGCGATACAACAGGGCATTGCAACGGCGACAGATGTAGGTTCCTTCGTCGTTGGTTTTATAAAGGCTGCCAGAGAAAGGGGCTTCGGTGGCCTTGTGCACGATTACCTGCTCCTCTTCAGGAGTCAGCACTTTATACCAGGGGTGTTCATTTTCGGTCTTCATAGCATCATGATTGGTTTTTTGAGCGCAACCGGTAAGGGAAGCCACAAAAATAAGATATAAGAATAGGGTGGGTCTTGTCATAAGGTTTTGGAGGATAAACAACTTGAAGGGGGAAAAGTTGAAGAGTCGATCGTCACAACAATTTTTTGATCAGTAAGGCAACTAATTGAAAAAATCGAAGTCTTCATGATTGAAATATAGCAATGCTTTTTATACCGCTTGTGAATGAAGTTGCGATGCAATTAGGTCAGAAGTGATGAATGCCGAGAGTTTTAACTTTTTGCCTTGTCAAAAATTCAAGTCGTATAGAAATAGCTTTCTTGTAGAACGTATAGAAAATCAGATTCAATTACCCGTAAAGCTAACCAATTATGAGATTGTCGCACAAATGGACTGTTAACCTGAGGGTTGCAACCATGTTTCAGGGTTGTTTTGCCATACTCCCTTTCTCCATTCTCCACTTTTCCGCGCTAGGACAAAACGTCCAATTCTTTAAATACACGCCAAACGATTATGTGAGTACAATTATCAACGACAGCGCAACGAACACTATCTATTTGAGCGGGGGATTTGACCGAATAGGAATTCCCAGACACAACGGGGTTTTGTTTGACACCACTACCGGGTTGGCAGATCTCAGAGTACCCGACATCAATGGCGTAATCCATACGACAATCAGCGACAACCACGGAGGGTGGTTCGTAGGTGGAGATTTCACCAGAATAGGCGATAGCATACGAAATGGGTTGGGGCACCTCGATAGCAATGGGCAGGTTACATCACTGGCCCGTTACGGATTCAACAACTCTGTAATGGCGTTGCATTTGGTGGGCGACACTTTATTAGTAGGAGGTGGATTCAGCGGATATAAACCCTATCAAACATCAAAATCCTATTACTCAGTATTTGATACGTCAACAGGACTCACAGCCAGAGACCTGCCCCCTTCGAACTATATAATAAAAAAAGCCGTTAAAGATGCGCGTGGTGGCTGGTATGTGTATGGAGAGTTTACTAAAATGGGCGACAGCCTTCGGAATGGAATTGCCTACATAACACCGGAAGGATACATTGGTGATTTTGATTGCCCGGTTGATGGCCCTATTTATTCGATGGCACTAAAAGACAGCCTGCTTTACGTAGGAGGTCAATTCAACCTGATTGGTGATGAGCAAAGATATAACATTGGATGCATCAACATCCTGACAAGCCAGCCCACAACATGGAAACCAGATGCCGATAAAAGTGTGAACTATCTGGTTGTAACCGATTCAGTGGTTTATGCGGGAGGATCGTTCCATGCAATAGGTAGTGCTCTGAGGAACAGTCTGGCTGCGATTTCGGTTACTACCGGAAAATCAACAAGCTGGAACCCCAACCATTATGGAAACGTTAACTTCATGGCTGTGTACAACAACCTGCTTTTTGCTGCGGGGCTTGATTACACGAACCCAATAGCGGTCTTCAACCTGATAACAGGCGAACCATTGAACTGGCTATTAAACCCCGACAATGCCCTAACAGCTATGTTGATATCAGGAGACACCCTGTACATGGCAGGGAAGTTCACCAACATTGGCACCACCCCACGAAAATATCTTGCCGCCATTGATCTTCTCGAACAGCAGTTAACTTCCTGGAACCCTAACCCAAACAGAGAGGTCCGATACATGTCTTATAGCGATCAAAAGCTCTATGTTACCGGAGATTTTGACAGTATCAATAACCAAAAAAGAGAACACGCTGCCTGCATCACCACCTCAGGGCTTATCAACCAATGGGAACCAACGATTTCGGATCCATTCAGCATCACTTGCCTTTCAGCAGATCCTGCCGGTATCCTGATCAGTTCCTATGAACAAAGCTACTATGAGCAACCCTGCTCTGGGTTGGCTGCCATCAACATCCATTCGGGTGAGTTGATCCCCAACATTCCCTCAGTAGATGGGTTAATCGCTGCATTTGAACAGAAAGGGAACACCTTGTTCGTTGGAGGCTATTTCAACCAGATAGGGGATTCGACCCGGAAATGCCTGGCAGCAATTGATTTACCATCAGGAACGATCCTACCCCTGCACCAGTGGTTCGATGGAGGTATAAAAACAATGAAATACCACAACAACCAGTTGTTTGTCGGGGGCTACTTCATTCGAGTGGGCGATGCTGAGCGGCTTACTGTTGCTGCCCTGAACCCGGTATCGGGAGATCTTCTTGCGTGGAACCCAACCTTCGATAGCACCATTTCGATGGTAATCAACAGTATAGATTGTGACCATAATTTTCTTTATGCAGTTGGACAATTCCAATACTATGGTAATGGCCAATTTGCTTCCATACTTCGATTTAACCTTGATAATGGAATCATAGATAACTGGTATCCAGAGGCCCTGGGGAGGTATAACACGATCAAAGTAGCGGGCAATAAAGTATTCGTTGGGGGTAACACCCTTTTTGACCCCCACCATCCAAACACTGGCATCGGGTGCTTTGATATAGCGACCAGCCAATGGATCAATACAGGAATGACCGTTGACGGGGAAGTTGAATCCATCGTGTTGCAAGGCAACAAACTCTTCGCCGGTGGCCGCTTTTCAGTTATCAACGGCGACGTGAGGATGGGGTTTGCTGCTATTGATGCAAACACCCAGGAATTGCTCAGCTTCAATCCGCACTTCAACGACCATGTGCACAAGATGATCAAACACCACGATTGTCTCTACTTTTTGGGAAGTTTCGACGCTGTCAACAACATTCCCAGAAAAGGGATGGCAAAAATAAACCTCAAATCTGGAGAACTTGAACCCTGGGCTCCTTATACCAATTCAATCTATAACCAGGTTTACGACATAACCATCTGGAACGACAGGGTGTTATTAGGCGGATATTTCGACTCGATAAATGGCACCTCCAGAAAATTCCTTGCCGCGGTTGATACGATTACCGGAGCCATATTGCCGTGGAATCCAATTACTGAAACAGATGGCACTCAGATTGGAGGTTTGGTTGTCAAGGATTCCACCCTGTACGTGAGTGGTAACTTCAATAATATCAACGGAGTTTATAGAAGAAACGCGGCTTCTTTTGGATTAACCGATGCAACTCTTAAGGAATGGGGGCCATATTTATCTCAGTTCAGCCATGTATTGTTCCCCTATGAAAGTTCGATTATCATTTCTCGCAAGGAAACAATCAATAACAAATATAGAAGCAAGCTAATTGCCGTTGACGATTCCACAGGAAACACCATTAACTGGGTTTCAACCCTCAACATTGAAACGTTTCACTCGTCACTTGTCAACAACGACACCATTTATGTTGCAGGACGATTGCTTTCGTCAAACCAGAATCTGGATAACAGTATCGTTACCTACCAGGGGCTTAGCGAACAAACCAGCGAATGGATACCTTTGAACTACGAAACACCAACAAGTAGGTATCTCGATTCCTATTGCATGATTCCCTATAAGAATGGCATACTTTGCGGGGGATCGTTTTCATGGGATTCCGTCACCTCCACAGCCCACCTCATCTACATCCCCGTCCCACCGGCGCGCCCCGGCGCCATTTTAGGGGTGGCCAATCCCTGTCCGGCCATGAACGGAAACACCTACAGTGTTGACCCCGCACCCAACACGCAATACACCTGGAGCTACACCGGACAAGGAGCCAACATCGTTTCGGGGCAGGGGACTCACGCCATCGTGGTGGACTTCGACTCTGCTGCTACGCCCGGCTACATCGTGGTGAAACCCCGGCGCGACGGGGCAACAGGCATCGGGCGATCATTCCGGGTTGATTTCTCACCCATCATCCCCTCCAAACCGGTTGGCAACAACCTGGTGGACCTGTTGCTGACACCCACTTCTGACTATTTCTGCAACAACCTGGGTGCCGATGCCTCCATCATTTGGACCCTCCAGCCCGACTCTCTCGGTACCATTACCAATCTGGCCGACACTGCCGTAATCACCTGGCTGAAAACCGGCACCGCCCAACTCTTCGCCAGGGTTGACTACACCTGTGGTAATGAGTATTCCGATACCCTCACCATCGTGGTGAAAAATGCTTCCGCAACACCCGAAACCGCCAACAACTCACCCAGGGTAACGCCCAATCCGTTCAACCGCCTGTTGACCCTCGAAATACCCAGTGGGCAAACAGCTACAAAAATGGAGCTATTCGACATAACAGGAAGCCTCATTTTTAGCACATCAGGAGATTTCACCGGCAAAAAAGTGCTCGACCCGGGACCGCTTCCAAAAGGAATTTACCTGTTTCGTGTGGTTGGCGGCAACGTTTGGACAACTAAACTCGTCTGCTATTAATAACCTTTATTCCCTCTGCAGTTCCTTAATGCATATTGCAGTCGGGCTGCAACCGGGAATGGTTGCATGGGAAGTGACTGGTTAGAAATGATACCCGATGCAACACACATGCATTTCTATCTGGTTTGATCCGAGTCTTTTAGGTTTGAAAACCCCGGCTGGTTACCGGGGTTTTCTTTTTTTTTGTATGCAAAAAAGCCCGCCAAAACTGTTGTTGGCGGGCTTTGGCAGGTTTAAGATTCTAAATCAGAGTAAATCATTGGCCAGGTTGGCCAACTCCGACCGTTCGCCTTTTTCGAGCCGCACATGGGCATAAATGGCGTGGTGCTTGATCTTGTCGATCAGGTACGACAGGCCATTGCTCTGCGCATCGAGGTAAGGGGTGTCTATCTGGAAAATATCACCAGTAAAGATGATCTTGGTTCCTTCGCCGGCACGGGTGATGATGGTTTTCACCTCGTGAGGTGTCAGATTCTGAGCCTCATCAACAATAAAGCAGATGTTCGACAGGCTTCGCCCCCTGATGAAAGCCAAAGGCGATATCACAATTTTCTCGCTTTGGAGCATCTCGTCGAACTGCCCGTACTCTTTGTCGCGCTCACTGTACTGGTTTTTGATAAACTTGAGGTTGTCGTGAAGCGGCTCCATGTAAGGGGTAATTTTCTCGTTGGCATCGCCGGGCAAGAAGCCCAGGTCTTTGTTGCTCAAGGGAACAATAGGGCGTGCCAGAAATATCTGCTTAAAATTGCGCCTTTGATCCAGGGCCCCTGCCAACGCCAGCAAAGTTTTGCCGGTTCCGGCAACGCCCTGAAGAGTAACCAGTTTTACTTCGGGATTGGTTATGGCGTGAAGCGCGAACACCTGCTCCGCATTGCGTGGGTTGATCCGTTGAACCGGGTGCTTATCGATCCGCTCCACCCGCATGGTCAGGGGATTGTAAAACGCCAAAACCGAACTCACCGGGCTGTTCAATATAAAATAATGATTGGCAATGGGTTGATTAATTCCTAACGCTTTCGGATCGCACCATCCCTGTTGGTACATCAGTTCGATAAGTGCCGGATCGAGGTCGTTTACCTCCGACTTCCCTTTGTAAAGCAGGTCGAGGTCTTTGATTTTGCCTGTTTCAAAATCCTCGGCAGGCAGGTTCAGGGCCTTGGCTTTAATCCGCAGGTTGATGTCTTTCGACACGATGATAACCTTGCGGTCGGGGTTTTGCTCTTTTAGCATCAGGGCGGCACTCAGGATGCGGTGGTCGTTTTTAAAACCGCCAAACACCTGTTGCACATCGGTATGGCTTCGCTCGTCAATCACTACCCTGAAACGGCCTCCCCGTTTGTTTTCCAGTGGCACCCAATCCTGTACAGGCTTCTTTTCAGAAAGGCGGTCGAGGATTCTGATGAACTCACGGGCTTCAAAGTTTTTGGTCTCGTTCCCTTTCTTGAAGTTATCGAGCTCTTCAAGAACCGTTATGGGAATCGCAATATCGTTGTCGTCGAAACTATTGACGGCATCATGGTTGTAAAGGATCACGGACGTGTCGAGAACAAAGATTTTCTTGTTGTCGCGTGTCCCGTTTTTCCTGGCAGCCGGCTTGGCGGCTTCCCTGGGCTTTTGTGTTGCCATGTCAATTCTTTTTTTGGGGTTTAACAGTTCAAAGCTAACACTAATCCTGCAAAAAAAGTACATTGCCTGAACAGAAAAAACCCATCAGGGCATAAAAGTGCTGATCGATAAGAGGAAAATTCTATCTTTGACTGGAAGAAAAATATGGAAAATATGGAAAACATGCTACTACCCTTGTTTCTGGGATTAAATTGGTTGTTGTGGGGTGTTATTGCCCTGATGGTTGTTTTTCTGGTAATACTGGCTGTGGCCGGAGTTTTCAGGCGCAACCCCCGTTTTTCACCCGCTTCAACACAGCGGCGCATAGCGGTTCTGATTCCGTCATACAAAGAAGATCAGGTGATTCTGGAGGTGGCTGCCGATGCGCTGCACCAGGATTACCCGTCAGAGAGATACGATGTGGTGGTGATAGCCGACAGTCTGAAACCCGAAACCGTTGCCACCCTCCGGTCGCGCCCTATCAAGGTGATTGAGGTGAAATTTGACAAGAGCACCAAAGCCAAGTCGCTCAACTTTGCCATGGAGGCCATTGGCAACAACTACGACATTGCCCTGGTACTGGATGCCGACAACCTGATGGCCGAAAACTTCCTCACCCTCATCAACAACGCGTTCGACGCCGGCTTTCATGCCGTGCAAGGGCACAGGGTGGCCAAAAACATGAACACTCCGGTGGCCATCCTTGATGCCATCAGCGAGGAGATCAACAACCACTTTTTCCGTAAAGGTTACCGCGCTCTGGGTCTCAGCAGTTCGCTCATCGGTTCGGGCATGGCATTCGACTACCGGATGTACAAGAGTGTGATGAAAACCGTTGACGCCGTGGGTGGTTTCGACAAACATCTCGAGTTGTTTTTTACAAGCAACCGGTTGATGGTTGAGTTTCTGGAAGATGCTTATTGTTATGATGAAAAGGTTCAAAACTTCGAGACTCTGGGGAACCAGCGTCGGAGATGGCTTTCGGTTCAGTTTATCTACCTCGGGCGTCACGCGTGGCCAGCCGTCAAAGCCCTTGCAACCAACCTTAATGTTGATTACTTCACCCGCACGTGGCAACAGGCTCAGATACCACGCATCCTGCTGCTGGGTCTCACCACGCTGATAGCCATGGCGGCGGCCTTCTTTTGGCCTTCGGTCGAAACCAAGGCCTGGCTCGGTTTGTGGGCTCTGTTGGTTGTGGCGTTCGTTCTTAGTGTACCAATGAGGTTCTACAACAAGCAACTGATTGGTGCCCTCATGCAGTTGCCGGCCGGGGTCTGGCGCATGTTCCTGTCGCTCATCAAGATTAAAGGGGCTAACAAAACCTTTATCCACACGGCTCACACCGCCACGGCTCCCCATCTGCAAAAGAAACCGGGCAAGAATGGCAACGCGGGTGTCTGAGTTTGCGAAAAGATCGTAAATTTGCAGCCCAAACCGGCCCCGTAGTTCAATGGATAGAATATCAGATTCCGGTTCTGCAGGTTGGGGGTTCGAGTCCCTCCGGGGTCACAAAAAAAGCCGACATCTGTCGGCTTTTTTTATTGTATTTCAACGTATTACAAATGACTTTCGGACTTTTTATGTGATATAATTACAGCGCAAACCTTTAGTTTTTATCAGAAAGTACTACAACTTGTGAGATAAATGTGCGATATTTGTAGAATGTGAGACAATCAAAGATAAATCACTAAACCAATAAGATATGAAAACTAAACGGATTCTCTTTGGCAAATCAAAAGTTTCGGATTTCAGGAAAGTTTACATCGAACTTTATGAAAGCAGAGAGGCGCGATCACTTTTTGATACCGGGGTTAAAATCCTTTCGGAGGACTGGGATAATCGCCGAGGCGAAGTAAAGAAACGCAATCCATTAGCTGGAGCCTTAAACAATCTTATAATTAGTAAGGAAATGGAGTTATTGAACGCCATTAACTCTCTTTTACTTAAAAATGAGACTCCGACAATACTAAAAGTTAGGGATTTACTAACAGAAAACACGGTGTTAGATCCTGTTTTTACAACCTGGTGTACTGAAAAACTCCAAACAGGCAACGATCTACGGGCAACAACTTTAACACAAATCAAATCAGTTTTAAACGCCATTAACGACTATGAGCCTGGACTTTTAATCAAAGACATCAATTTAGCATGGGTAGAGAAATACCACCGCCATTTACTTAGATCGGGATTGCAGCCAGGGAGTACACGCAACCACCATAAACAAATACGAAAATTTTACCGGTTAGCCTTACTTCATGGTGTTGTTTCGGCTCCATCGCCTTACAACTTCTTTAAACTGCCAAATGATCGCGGGAAACGGATCGCCTTAACCCCTGAAGAGCTGCAACAGATTCAAGATATACAACCACGAACACAACGGTTAACCCATGTGAAAGATGTTTTCCTGTTTGCTTGTTATACCGGATTGAGTTTTGCAGATTTAAAAGGACTGGAACCAAAACACATAATACATACTGATAACCAGTTTTACATTATGAAAAAACGCGAAAAATTAGAGAGCAATGAGCCGGAAACCATCATCCCCCTAATTGCACCCGCGCGCGAAATACTACAACGATACGAAGGGGGTAAACTATGCTTACCCGTCTATGCCAACGCAAACTATAACGAGTATCTGAAAGAAATAGCTGTTTTAGCAAATATCGAAAAAAACCTTACAAGCCACGTAGCACGGCACACATTCGCAACCATCGGTTTAAATAGTGGTATTCCTATCGAAACAGTGAGTAAACTTTTAGGCCATAACAGCATTAAAACAACACAAATTTACGCTAAGGTTCTACGACAGAAATTGACTACCGATATACTTAAACTCGAGAACATCGTTTACAGCAACAAGGAAACAAAATAAACAATTCTTACTTGCTTATCTCTTTTTATGGTATCTACTTAACAAAGTGTGTCTAAATGAATCGTATGTACTACAACGCCGTTTGTTAAACAATTCAATATATCTTTCTTCAACAAGCTCATAAATATCTGAATTTGTTACATTAGCGTACATTCTACTTAATTCAAAGTAATAATTTACAAAACCCTCATCAGTTGAGAGCCTTTGCATATAGTAATTTTCATTTCTTAATTGTATTAATGCGCTCAACAGTTTAGAGTTAACACTATTTTCAATAAGATGTGTTATAGTGTTATCCTTTTCAATTAGCTTTTCACGCCATTTATACTCAGGGAGTGGTCTTAGTCCTTTAAATTCAGGCTTCAATAGTGGCCGATACTCCTCAAATGATTCATCCTCTTCACTATCGCCAAAATCAGTTTCGCTGAAATATTCTTTTTCCATAGCAAACAGGCTTATAGTAAAGTTTTACACATTATGGGACAATCTGCAACGCTGGTGTAATCAATCTTACTTTGAGTTACAATCATGTGATCTAATAACCTGATCTGCAAAGGCCTCAATCGTTCGGTAGTCATCATTGCTCTCATGTATTCTTTAGTTGTTACCGTTAAGTCACCCATAAAATGATTATGAACCAATACTACATATTTAGCATGGTTCAAAAGAGCAACCCTAACAGGCCATTCGATCAACTCTTTTTCAGTAACATTTTCAATATAATCAAACACATGAAAACCGATAACATTTTTATCGTCATCCAGCGTTAATACTGCAAGCATATTACCTAAAGGAATCTGCCAACGATCGCGGATAATGCGAAATGTGTTCTCAGAATTGTAAAAGCTCAATTGGTTTTCGCTTTTTGTGGCTTCAATGTCTGGCCTCAAAACAGCTACAAAAGGTTTAGGTACGTCATTGGATAGCATGGCACAAAAAATTTAAGTGAATAAAAAAAGGGGGTCGCTGCTATCCAATTCACTACATGGTAGTAGAATGACTTCGGACTTTCACCGATACGCCCCCAAATATCTTTAATAAGTAAATACGTCATAAAACCATGTTGAATTGAATAGCATTGCAAAGATAGTACAAATTTCTTTAAATACAATCAAAAAAACTTATACACCGCCAGTTATTCTGCTTACTCTATAACCTTGCCTCTTATTTGATAAATACAAGTCGCTTCCAGATATTCTACCATACAACTCTGTAGATACTGCATTCTTGTTAAGCATAGATTCAAGACGTGATAAAGGAGCGACAACTTCAGGATTTCGCGAAGCGTTGGCATACTCTCCAAGTAACCCAAATGTTGGCCCAAAAACAACGCCCCCATCAGCGAATTTTCTCGGACTGCTGTTTGAGCCACCACCCGCCGGGCCTCCACTAGCTAAATCAGTAAAAACTGTTCCTAAAGCAATTAAAGCAACACCTGCCGCAATAGCCGCGATTGGATTCAATAATACTGAAGAAAAAGCCTTCGCCGCAATCGCTGTCTGAATTAATGATTCACCAAGGTTTTTCATAAAACTACCAACAATCCCCAATAACCCATCAAAAATATCAGACATACTACCAGTACCAGAAATCAAATGCCCCAAACCTTCAGCTATTCCAATAGTCATATCTGCCAACAACCCATTTACTGAATCATTCATTATTTGGGTATAATCAATGAGTTCAGACATATCTTGTTTTGTTTGGCTCAAATCAGCACGTTCAGGAACAGCTCTCATTTGCATATTATTTGCAACCCTTGCATCCTTTTCGCTTTGAGCCTTATTTGCATAATGGGAGTACAAATCCTTATCCAATTGAGAATCGAACTCATCGGTTATTTGCCCGGTTCGGGGAGTCATTGTTGGGATTGTCTCATTTAACCGCTCAGTTTGTTTCACTTGCTCCTTTATGGCTTTTGTAACCTCCTTATGCGCCTCAACAGCCGCCGCAGAAACTTCCAATTCCTTTTTTAAGTAATCACCATTAAGATTTTCAAGTTGAGCAATATACCCTTTTCTTTCCTCTAAAAGTTCGTCGTATTGCTTGCGAAGCGCAATGTTTTCATCTTGGGTTGATTCCCTGTAAGGTTTATTCATCCCGTTTGGCACGCGAACACCAGCCGGCAGGCTTACCGAAGGTTGGGGAGTGGCAACCCTAAACGATCCTTTTTTAGCAATTTCTTGCTGCTTCGCGTCAAGTTCCTTAATCTTAGAGTCAATCTTAGAAACCGTTTCGTTTATATCGCCAATCGCTTCTTTATTCAACACCTTCAAACGAGCCGTTTCTGTTTCTATAAACTCCCTGGCACGGGTTGAGCTCATTGAAATAGCATTACCATATTCATCAAAAGCCGTAATAGCCGAAGGGATAACATCAGTAACCCTCTGGATAATAGAGGCCATTTCATCTTGTTCGGTAGCTGTGAGGGTTGTTTTCGATTGCAGAAAATCATATCTATCAATCAAAGGATTGATATTAGTAACCAACCCTGCAACATTTTTCGACTGCTTTTCAAACATCGAAACTACAGATTCACCACTCCTAAAGAAATCAACCAGAACCTCCGTTACCCCAAGAATTACAGGGGTTAACTTCGCAGCCAACATTTCTTTAACCTCTCCAAATTTAGCCGTTAATTCAGCTTGCTGCATGGCTAAAGTAACATTACCATTAGAGAAAGCCGTTTGAGCATCAACCGATTTACTCATAACCAACTCTAAAGTAGCTATGGCCTTAGCTTGCTCAAGTGATGAACCTGTCAGTTTGTTATTACCCTCCGCCGCCAATTTTGCTGAAACATCAGCCTCCGAAATACTGATACCAAGATTTTTCAGCCCTTCACGTTCACCTAACAAAGCCTTTGTAAGAATATTACTCACTTCAACAGAGCCAATTTGTCCACCAGTCCACGAGGAAAGCGCGCCGCTCAATTGTATTAACTGTGTTGACATATCAGCCGCGGCCTTGCGTCCAAATCCCATTGGTATCAACAAATCAGCCGCTGAAGTTGCAGCCTTCACGAACTCCGAAGATGTTAACCCTAACGAATTGGCCGACGTTCTGGCAATACTCTCTACATCGCTTTTAAACTCCCCAAAAACGACCGTAGCCTTTTTCCCGATCGAATCAATTGAGACAGCCGTTTTATTCATTTGACTAGCAAAGTCAGTGATTGATCCGATAGCGAAAGCCCCTGCAATGGTAGCCCCAAAATTTTTAAACCCGTTAAGTATCTTCATTTGTTGTTGAAGAGACTTCATCGCGGCATTAAATTGCCTGGTATCTGCTCCTATAACCGCTTTTACAGTTGGCATATCATTTTAATTTAAATGGTTAGATAATATAATCCAGCCTCCAACATCTTCATCTAAAAACCTCGACAATTCAACCATAGCATCCACAGAACCCACCCCGTTTAACTTATTGGAGTTTTTTACAGCTCCCTGCATTTCATTCAATCCCGATAAACAAGAACGTACGACAGTCGCCAGGCTCCTGCATTGCATCTCAAATTGAACCAAATCGTTTGCAGCATCAATAAGACCAACACCCAGCGAATAGGTTCCTAACATCAATCTGAAGTTATCGTTTATTTCACTTCGTTTGCTGTCCATGATTCAATCATTTTTTGAACATCTTCAGGGCTTAATTTTGTTGGTTTAACTGCTGATTTGTCAAATGAGAGCGGAATTAGTTTTTCTGGTGTTACTTGCTTTGACCTCTTAACATTCAAATTAATCAACAATGCAGCTAAATACCTGGTTTGCTCCCATCCCCTTTCAATCCTTAGCCTGTTGGAGTGACCTGCAAAGAACAACTCGGCAAAAGTCATTCTCCAAAAAGCATCCGAAGTTAAACCAAGTTCACCCATTCCGAAATTAATTATTTCATCCCAGGTTACCGTTGTTTCTTTTTTTTTGTCGGCTCACTAACAACACCAGGGAGCGAAACCCCCGCGACCTTTGCCGACATGAAAGCCTTTAACAGAGATGAAACAACCTCAGAATCTTCATCCATGATGTTCCCAACAACCTCAGGCGACGTTATTAATGGTTCAACACCAGCAAAACGAGCTTCGGAAACAATGGCGCAAAAAGTCAGATCCCGCAGCGCAAAAATATGCGACTTCGCAAACACTTTATCAACATCAGTTAACTCGATGTTTCTCATTTCGCAAAACAAATAAAAAGCATTCATCCCGAATTTAACAGGAACGACAGCCCCGTTATAATTCAATTCTGTATAACCCGATTTTGTGTTCATTATAATTAATTTATTTAATTTTGGACAAATGTAAAACCACTTTCATTAGACTAACGGGAACAAAGTTCCAAATCTTTATATTATTTCTTAATCAAGCTTGGGTAGTTAAGTCAATACCCCTACCTCCCATTTTGCACGTACACGCAAAGAGCTGTAGAGGCGATGTGAGGCCGAAAAGTTATAGGGATTTACCCCACCCCCCCCTATCTGTTGATTTCCAGTGAAAAAACTTTTTTTCACAGCCCTGAAACATACATGATAACCCTTCATTTGCTACTGTTTATATTCAACTTTGGTACATGGTCAACAAAACCTAAGTTTAACAACCTTTTGGTATTTGGCTATTCTCTTTTGATGCAAAAAGCTTTTCTAAAAATTCGTGTGGCTTTTTGCTCTCAAATCGCTGTTGGTCAACTTGTCTTATATAAACTTCAGTCACCTTTAACGACGTGTGCCTCATATATCGTTGTATGTCATACGTATCCATCCCTGATTTCGATAATAGACTCCCGGCGGTATGCCTTAAACTGTGAGGGGTTATATTTCTACTCTTTAATCCAGACGCGCTTAATCGGGTAGAAACTATTTTACCCACCATTGCAGCATTAAGAGGCCGGACGGTATCACTCTCATACACGCGCCGAAAAATTGGCTCCTTTTCGTTACCAGGGTAAACAACGGCTAAATAGTTTTCAATTGCCGCTAAACACTCGCTGGTAATATGCACAAACTCTTTATCAATCTTTCCCTTACCGCGAACCATCAAACCAGACTGCCCATGCTCTTGCACAATATCGGCAATGATTAACCGGCTCACCTCAATACAACGCAGCCCACTACTTAGCATCAACTTAATTACAGCGTAATCACGTTTACCGCGTTTATCGGTTTGGTCAATATCGTTAAGCAGTTTTGCAGATTCATCTAAGGTTAACGGGTGACGAATGAAATTATAGGGAGGCCGTTTGTTTTTTAAACCGGTTCCAATATTGGGCAAGCCGTAGTTTTCAGCCCTCCATTTAAAAAACAGCTTCAATACAGTAGTATAAAAGAAAATAGTGTTTTGCCGTTTATCACTTTCGCGAAGGAAAGAATTGTAACGAACAATATCTTTAACAGTCAAGTTATTAACGTTTACACCTGTACGAATGCACCAATTAAAGAAACTATTCAAGGCCGTTTCATAGGTCTTTGCACTTTTGCCGGTGAAATTTTGTACTGATAAATACTCCGAAATATACTGATTGATTGTCATAACTGGTTTAATTGATTAATTAATTCCACCAAAAACATCAGGTTTAATGTAATTTACTTTATCAAAGGTTTCAACCATAAACCGCCTAAAATCAGAAACGCTCATCCTTTTAATAGCCTTTAACATATTCGGTTCAGCTCTATCCAACATATTCCTAAGATCGAGCGGGAATCTTACATATAGGTTTTGAATAAGTGACCGATCAAAACTTTGTAAAAAATAATTTACATCGGGATTCTTAGAGTACTGCATACATTCCGAAATGACTGCCACGCGCTGGTCATTCGTCAGGCTAATTTTAGATTTGCCATTACCTAAAAAATAGTACAACTCTGCCAAATAAGCATTAAACGGGGTAGGGTAATAATTACGGGCAACAAGGTAATTTTCAAAGTCATCAAACAAGGTGTTAACATCGAACTCTTCAGGCAAAGCCCAAACCTTACGTATAAAAATTTGAAACACTATAGACTTTAAAGCGCGTTGCCTGTAGTTGGCAAAGGATTCATTTTTCTTTTTCATCGTAAATTTACTGTATTTTCTCTCTGTTTTGTAATATATGCTACAGCTCTTCTGCGCAATTTATAAAAATCATCATAACAAGAATCATCAGCGTTAATGGTGTCGAGAAACTTTTTTAACGACGTCATTAACTCTGATTCAACAATAGGGAAACGGCGTAAGCCTGCTTCTATAAAATCCGACTCTTTTGTAAAAGCTTTCACAATACTGTTTAACCGTTGCTTTTTTTCTTCTATTGTGATTAGGTGTTTTTGCTTATTACAATCCTTGTACGCGTCCATAAAATGTTTTTTTAAAAGCTCTCTCTCTTCATCACTTTTGTCATTAAGAGAGACATCTTTTATATTATCATTATATATATTGTGTAACCCGGACGATTTCATCCGCGTTGCCCGGATGTTATCATCCGGGTTGCCCGGATGATAACATCCGGGTATAGTTTCATGCAGGGTTGAAAATAGAACCCTGTTTTTACCCCCTCTATTCTCAACCCTAACAAAACCAAGATCAATCAATTTAGATAATGCGACTCTAACATTACGCTCATCAATTCGCAACTTTTCAGCAAAATAAGCATTACGAGCATAACAGCCCTTTGGATTATTACTGAGGCCATGGATTATCCCTAGAAATATCATTTCAGTATGATTCAACAACTTACTATCCACTATTTCAATAGGTAGAAATAATCCAGTGTTTTTTCTTTCTATCATTGTGTCTCTTTTTAAAGGATAAAACCCCATACTACATTAAACGTAAACTCCTCCGCCCTTCGGGTAATCCTCCATCATTTACCACAGTGACAACATCGCAAAACATATACCCTAATTGGATAAGCTTTGCAATTGACTTTTCAATAGTTATAACATCTACCTGAAAAAGTTCAGCAAAATAAGAGTCATCTGCAAGACAACCAACAGCATCATTACTCAAAGCATCAATTTCGAGAATCATTAATTTCTCTACCCAGGTCAGCCCTTTTTTCTCGATCAACTCAACAGGCACAAACCAGCCGGTAAATTTTCTTTCAATGGATTCGGTTTTCATTTTATCATTCATTGGATAACAACGTTTTAATTTCACAAAGATACATCATTTTTTTTCACCTTTTACGGTTTTTTGCATTTTTTTTAATATTTTATATCACATTGATTTACAATTCATTAAAATAATTTACTTTAGTATGTTTTAGTATATTTTTTTATAGGCTTTATATTGCTGTATTTCAATTCATTATAAGCAATAATAGGGATATTTCTACATTGTTTATTTATCTTATTTTCAATATGTTACAATTATTGTAAAAGGATAGTACTACATTATTGTATGAATTTTTCACATATACGTTTTAGCGTATTTTTTTATTGTGAGGGGGGGGTATGGGTATCTATCCTGTGTAACTCCAGGGCAACACGATTTCAACAATCGGGGACTCTTCGCCCGGGATGGGTGGCTTCGATCTTAAAGTATGGATTCCTTTCCATTCCAATAATTCCTGCCCATGCTATCCAGAGGCAAAACCGGACGTCATCCGA
>JAQVCV010000128.1 GCA_028689615.1 Bacteroidales bacterium
GTACTCGAAGGAAGCTCAAGTTGAGGATGCAACCCCGAAGGGCATCGTTGTGGGTGCCATCAACTTCAAACGTCTACATATGGACATTCAGCGGGATCTAGACGACTCCATAATGCAGGCGGTGTGCCATTACTCTGATGGTAAAAATGACATATTTGCTCTCGCAGTCCGCGTTACTGGCGAGCAGGGCAAAGATTCACTAAAGATTGGCATGAAAGCCTCAGTTGCGCATCTGCTGTCACGTGATATGATTGTTCGCCACCCCAAAGCCTCCGTGCTCATCTGCGTGGACATCAAAGTGGCTATTTCTTTTCGGGATGCAGCGCGTGAGGGACATGTTTTTGAACGAACTGGTGTGATTGTGTCGGGCTTTGCCGGTGGAGAAGAAACCCCAAAAGGCCTTCTGCTCAGTGATGTGGCTGGGCATTCCGTAACCATCGTATCCACTCCTGGGCAAAAAGGCTGGGATGGGGTTGACCTGCTGATCAAACGTTGCCTTGAGAATGGTGCTACTGACGTGAATGTTTATCCATGGCCCATAGTGCAAGGGGGTGTTCCGGATATTTCCTCATATAAGCCGGAAATGCAGGATAACGTGCTTGCCAAGACGACTACCCTTGACACGCTGGAATTGCCTTCACAACTGGTTGCCCGCATTAGGTGCGAGGCCATTCCGATTGAAGATATGGCATCATGGAAAAAGAACGTGCTGCTCCTTGAAAAAGCCCCTATATGCATAGAAGGAAAACAATCCTGCCAGACGGATTTTGAAATTGTCACGTTCGAGATGCTGCCCGATGTCGTTCCTAGAGAGGATGACGTCCCTGTGGCCGTGAGGCAAATGTTTACTCCGCAGTATACCACCTTGATTTGGGGGGCTTCAAATGCGGGAAAAAGCTGGCTGGGTATTGAACTGGCAACATCTTTGACCACGGGAACACCCTACCTCTATTTTACAGCCTCTGCTCCTTGTACGCTGTGCTATCTGGATGGCGAGGTCGGCTCTGACTTTAAGCCTAGGGTAAATCAGCTTCTGCAGGGGCGTGAAGAATTTCTTCCTCTTCTGAACAAAAACCTCTTTGTGATTTCTGCCAAGGGTGGGCTTAATATTCTTGACGGAGAAACGCAGAAAATCCTCATAGGCAAGCTGCAAAAATCTGGGGTCAAATGCATAGTCATCGACAATCTGCTTTCCCTCGCCCCGACAGCTTCAAAAAGTAATTCCACCCCGTTCTTTGATTTTATCCACAGGATAGAAAAGCTTGGTATTGGCGTCATTGTGCTGCACCATGCCGGTAAAACAGGCAAAGATTTCAAGGGGCCTGTAGATCTTGCCAGCCTGTGCCAGAATGTCATTCACCTTGAAGGCCGTGATCAGCTTGAAAAGGAAATAAGTAAGGACGATGAAGGCGATGATGAACCGTTAAGTCAGGATCTGACCGAGGCCCTTGAAGGCGATGGTCCTGTGGTACGAATGACCATTGAAAAATGTAAAATTGCCCCGGAGCTTGAACGCCGGAAGATGGTGTACAAACTGCCTGTTGGCGGAATCTGGGAATTTGTTGAAGGGGAGATGCCCACACCTACCAGAAAGAGTTCAGATTCTCCTATCGTTGAAGGTACACCAAAAAATTTCCCCGTTGATTCTACACCGTTGCCACCTGATGCCCAAAAGTTGCTTGGTACCATGAATAAAGGGCAATCCTACAGCCGGAGCGACCTTGAAAGGATCACTAAGTTCACGACAAAGAAAACTCTCAACGTGCTGAAATCTCTTTTGGAAATCAAGCTGGTTTCCCAAAATGGAGAAGGCAAAAGCACCTATTACTTCAAATCATGACCATGTTATGACGTCAGCAGTTCTGAGATGTCGCTGTTGTCATAGCCGTATATACAACGAAAGTGCCTTCCATATGGGGGGCACTTTCGTTCTGTTCTGCCGTTTCAGGCCCTGTTGCGTTTCCAATGCTGTTAATATCCGTGCCATTGCCTTGCCATGTCCATGCCATTTACGCACCGGTTTTGTGGAAAATACGTGACCACAAACAGTATTTTTTCAATATATCAAATAATATCATCATGATAAACTAGCTCACTTTGTCTGAAAAACCATGTCTGGCGAAAAATGCGTAGAGCACAACGAGCCTTCGCACCCCAGATAACAGCTACAACGATGAAACGTCATCTACCACCGTTGATCTGCATAGATCCATCCAATCTCATTACTCCGCATTCAATGATATGCAAAAGCTAATTCCCTCAAACTCACAATATCAGATTTAACCTAGTTGGCTTGATGTTTTTAGCTCAACAGGCTTGATTATCTGCAACAGCAACGAAGGTATGATTGTAGTACTTATATAAGACTATATAATCATAAGAATATAGGAGCATAAGAAACACAGGTACAACAAACATAAGAACTATAATGATTGCATCTATGACACACCAAGTTGCATAGATGTAAATACAAACATAATAACGCTATAGATATGCTAACACAAAACAGTAAACAAGATGAAACACAGATAGGAGATTCAAATGAACAACATAAACTTTAGAGCAATGATGTGTGACAATGATGATAGCCTGTACAGATCAACTGTACGTGACAATCTAGCAACACTCCTTACGGATTACTCAACGTCACACAGTAAAACAATGGTTATTCGGTTTGATGTGACCTACCCCAAAGGCTTCATTGCTGTCGAAGATAACAGCGACATATCAGCTCTCATGAAGTTGTTGATCCAACAGTGCTCACGTAATGGGGTATCCCCAGCGTATTTCTGGGTGAGAGAGCAGTCTCTTAGAAGCAACAACCAACACTATCACTGCATGCTTTTGCTCGATGGTAACAAGACTTGCAGGTACTATCCCTACCTTGAAGCAGCAGAAGAAATATGGAGGCGGATGCTCAATGTGGATAAGAAAGGGCTGATCCACTATTGTGACAAAGACTCTGACGGCAACAGGCAA
>JAQVCV010000024.1 GCA_028689615.1 Bacteroidales bacterium
TAAGTGGTAGCAGGTAGCGTGATCGAAGCATCAGCAGCGATGGTTAGATTGGCCATTTGAGCCAGGTTGGCCGGACTGGCGCTGGTTAGGGTGAAATCGCCATTGTCCACCACCCAGTAACTGCCGGTAGTGCCCACGATACGGGCGCCGTTATTGTAAATGCTCTGTGCCAGAGTTATTTGCAATATTGCAGCCATCAATGATATAAGAATTATTTTTTTCATGTGTTATTTTCTTTTAAATTAAGGTCACATAGCTTGCCCCCTTTCTTTCGGGGGAATACGCCATGATAAAAAATATCATTCCAATGAGTGATTTAACAATCATGGCTGTTACCCAGCTGAACCCATGCGGGCAATGCCGGTGTTCCGCTGTTGTAGTAATAGCCTGCGGGAGCATCGGTTTGGTAAATCAATAACCCAGTGGCGGGGGAGGTGATGTCAGCCTTTTGCTCAGCCGTCATTCTGGGAGCCAGGAAACCGTTGGCGGTGGAGCTAACATCGAGCATGGCCGATGCATCCGGCGTTGAACCATCGGCGTTAATGCCTACGCATTGCGCAAATGTAACGGAGGTAAGCAATATTGCAGCCATCATGCTTAACAGTTTCATAACTTTGGTTTTTGATTTTGTGATGAGTTGTTTGTTAGTATTTTATAATGTAGTACAACACAATATAAGGCTGTAAAACATTCATGGCAGTACCTGAGCCAGAAGAACCTGAAGTAAATGATGCAACGTCCAGCGTATGAGTGTGAGACACTGATGATCCTGTTGTCCGGTTTGCATAAGTTGTCGCATCACTTCCAACTATTCTATCATTTGCATCATCACTGGCCTCGGAGCTATTATAGTAATCAGTATAACTATGTGTATGAGCACCATCAGATGAAGTCGCTGTACTAGGAGGATCAACGGAATGGGTATGTGCAGGCATTTCAGCAGTTGTAATTGTGTGCGTTTTCTCTCCACCGGTTTCGCCACGGGTGTCAAATTCGGTTTGAGCAGCATCTAAACCTACCGGAACCCTTCCTTTTAGGTTAGGTACTCTGAATGTACCTGAACCGGACCCGTAAGTGGTGCCGATGACTGCGTAGAGTGCAGCATAAGTGGTGGTGCTGTAAGCTGTCCCATCGCACAATAACCAGCCGGAAGGGGCACTGCTGCCAGCCCAGATCATGATCGAACCTACGGGTGCTCCCAGATCACTGTGTGTATGATCACCGGCTGCAACCTGCGTGGCTCCTGTTCCTATGCTGAGTGACACGGTTGGATTACCGCTTACACCGTCGCCATTTGAAACGCTGATTCCATTCCCGCTGGCGGTCAATGTCCTGGCCGAAACCGTTCCCGACCCCGTTCGGGCAATCAGTCCGTTGTTTGCCAGGTTATGCAAAGCAAGTGCCTGTCCGGTTAATCCGAGGGTTCCGGTGGAGGTGATTGTTCCGCCGGTTATACCATTCCCGGTAGCAATTGAAGTTACTGTTCCGGAGCCTGATCCAGCACCTATGGCTGTACGGAAGTCGGCAGCGGTTAATGCAGAAACCGTATTATTGGCATTAAACCGCGGAAATGTAATAGCCGAAGGATCTGTTAATGTGAACATATTCCCACCTAAAGTAGTAGCTCCTAAGCCGGTACGTGCAGCCGCCGCAGTGGTTGCTCCAGTTCCGCCATTGGCAATGGGTAATGTGCCGGTAACCCCCGAAGTGAGGTTTACCGCTGCGCCGTCGCCTGCTGCGGTGATACGACCCTGTGCATCCACGGTAATGGTGGCACGGGTGTAGCTGCCCGCTGTTACGGTAGTATTGGCCAGCGAAATGGTACCTGTGGTGGTAACCGGTCCGCCTTCGAGGCCTGTGCCGGTGGCTACGCTGGTCACGGTTCCGTTACCACTGCCGGTTCCGAGCATGGTCCAGGCTGAGCCGGTGTAATAATAAAACCCGGCAGCACCATCGGTTTGATACACCAACAGACCGGTTGCCGGAGAACTTATGCCACCCTTCTGGGTTGCCGTCATTCGGGGAATAAGTATTCCGCTGTTGGTTGATTTTACATCGAGCATGGCCGATGCGTTGGGGGTTGATCCGTCGGAGTTAATTCCTACGTTTTGGGCCAGCCCGGAGGCCGAAAACATCCATACAACGAGAAGCAAGGGAAAGAAAAAGTTTTTCATGATTGCTTGAATTAAATTGTTAAAATAGAATGTTAGTTATGTAGCGAAAAGTGTTTATCAGTGTAGAAGTTGACGATAGCGAGCAAATCATCTGGATTTACAGGAAGTTGCAATACGTCGTTGCAGTGCAAAAGGGCGGAAAGGCGAAGTGTGGCCATGTTGAGGAAACTGCTGACGAGTATGATGACTGCACTGGGCTGGTGCTTCCGGATGTCGGTCACCAGGTCGAATTGATCCTCACCGGCCAAACCGGCATCCAAAAAAACGAGTGCCAGTTGAGTCTGACCGGTGATGGACTGGTATGCTGATTCGGGTGTGGTGGCGGCTGTAACTTTAACCGACTGTGGAAAGCAGTTAGTAAAATTTCGCAATTCCCGACTATCCAGATTATGGACTATTAAAACAGCGACAAGAGTATTCGGGATGATCATTTTGAACTGGTTTTGTCGCAAAACTAACTCGCTAAAAACTCTTTGTCAAGAATTTATAGCAAAAATTTCTTGCAGTAAAATTGCATAACAACCTTTACAATACTGTATTTCAAGTTATAATGTCAAAAAATGATTATCAACCTTCATTTTCCGACAGGCAACAGGTTCAGGAATATTGCTTTAAGTATTTTATTTTAAATATATTAACTAACCAAGTGCAAAATTCTGGCAGGTTCTGTCATGTCTTTTCAAACCATCTCCCTGTTATGGAAACCATCTTCCATCAAAGCGATGCTTATCAAATTTTGTCCGAAATACGGAAATATCATCGAGAGCGAATAAAAGAGCGATCACCCGGGTACGTGGAGTGCGAACCAACAATAGTGAAAGCCGACCTTAGCAGCTAAGCAAAATCAGGACGAAGAAACTCCGGAGAATAGCGGGCCGGCAAGCTGCTGTGTTTGCTGTGCAATGCTGATAGCAGGCTTATTAAACCCTCATCAAGACGGAGGTAAGGTTCTCGCCCGATTCGAGGTTGAGTTTCCTGCGGATGTGGTACCGGGTTGATTCGATGGCCGATGTGCTTAGGCTTATCAGGCGGGCAATGTCTTTGGTGTTAAGGTTTAACCTGATCATGGCGGCAATCTGCAGTTCGTTTTTGGTAAAGGAAGGATTGAGTTCGGAGAGGTTGGTAAAAAAATGGGGGTGCAACTGTTGAAAGAGCATCTCGAACTCAGCCAAAGGGTCTTTGCGGGTATCGCGGGCAATCTCGGCTAAAAGTAGTTCAAATTCTTCCTGATCTCTCTTCCTTGACATTCGCAATTTGAATGGGAGGAGTCGTTCCTGTATCATTCGCAACAGGTGAGTAAGTTCGGTACGAGCAAGGGTTTGATAAACCAGTTCCTGTTCCTGAAGTCCGGTTCGCAGTTCGAGTTTTTCAAGTTCCTCGGTTCTCAGTTGGTTTTGAAGCTCGAGCCGGTGCAATTCCTCCTGTTTAAGCCGGCTCTCTACCTTGTTTTTTTCGAGAGCCAGTTGCTGCTTTTGGCTGGCAGCCTCGAGCAACTCGGCCTTCAAGGTTTCCATTTTCTTTTGCCTCACGGCATTTCTCATCCTGCTGTATAGAACCGCCGCTATCAATATAAAGATTACTACCAACAACACTCCTGCCACGCGATGCAGCTTTAACGATTGAGCCTGAAACTTAACGTCATTGCGCAGCATCAGGTTTTCGGCTTGTTGCTTCTCTGACTGGTGACGGGCATTAAGGGCAACAATCTCTTTTTGTTTTTCGGCCGACACCAGGCTGTCGCTTAGCGTACAGGCCTCAAGCAAGGTGGTGTAGGCCTCGGCTGAGAGGTTCATTGAGGCAAGCAACTCATGGCGAAGTTGCAAAAATTTTGGCAGCTTAATAATCATTTTTTTTACCCGGCCAATAGCAATAGCACTGTCAATTGTTTGCAAAGCCAGCGCAGGTTGCCCTGTTTCTTTATAAAGATTGGCCAATGCCGACAGAGCATACATTTCACCAGCGATAACACCCAACCGACGACTTGTTGCCATCACACAGCTAAGGAGTGCCTGAGATTCAGGGTATCGCTTCATATTTTTCAACACCACCGACTTGTTGTAATTAACCATGAGCAATCCCATGGTATCACCAAGCGCAGTTAGCACCTTCAACGCGCTGTCGTAGAGCATTAGAGCAGAATCAAACTGGTAGAGGTTCCGATAAAAGATACCGCTGTTTTGCAACCCTTCGGCAAAATCCTTTACCAGGTTCAGCTCTCTTTTAAGCGATGACGACCGTTGTTGAAGCATCAGAGCCTGTTGGTAATCGCCCGTGCGCGACATAACCAAAGCAAGGTTTTGCAAAACAACGGCCTGATGGGGTTTGTTTCCGGTTTTTTCGGCCGTTTTCAGTGCATCAAACAGCACCCGTGCAGCCTCTGCAAAGTCGCCTTTCTCAGATAACGCCTGCCCATGACTGATCGAAAATCCCTGAATGTATGCGGCACGGTTGGTTAGTTGAGCCAACCTCAGCCCTTCTGTGAAATGATGCCCCGCGCTATCTAAGTTCTCAAGCATCACCCAGTGGTTGCCGAATTTTAGGTGGTAGCCGAGCAATAGCGTTGTGTCAGGCTGATGTGCGATAATTTGACGCACTTCGTTGAAAAGTGAATCGGCAGCCGCGAATTGCCCTTTCAAACCTGATAAGCCAGCCAGCCCGAGGAGGGCTCTCCCTCTTTCGGTTGATTCGTGAGGAACTCCTACCAACACCTCCTTCCAAAGGGAGTCGGAGCGATCGGGATCATGGCCAACAACCGAATCAGCCAGGTTCAAAGCTTCTTGAACCTGACTGGCATCAGGTTTGGCTGAAGGATCGCAGCCCGATGCTAAAACAACAGCAAGCACACAAAGCTTCCATAGCCTCGGCAACCTGACCTTAAAGAAAACTAAAGCAGAAAGGGGCATGAATATCATCGTTTCATCTGGTCTTCAATACCGCCAAATGCTATGAATCATGGCATTTGACCGTTTCTTTTGCAAAGATAATATCCTGCGGGAGAAATAAAATTGATCTGGATCAATACTTCAATTCTACCAGGCACCTGAATCCACTTTAGAACCTACCCGCCTAAAGAAGATTTTAACCGGGCCACATGGATTCGGCAAAAGGTTTCGGCAGTGATGCCCAGGTAGCTCGCAATGTATTTGTACTTAATTCTTCGCAGGAGTTGTGGATGTTTTGTTATGAAATACTGATAACGCTCTGAAGCTGACAGTGCCATGTATTCACGTTTGCGCTCTTCCATCCTGACAATGTATTCCTCGGCAATAAGCCGACCCAGGTTACACACCTCATGGCTGACAGCAAACAATGCTCTGAATTGCCCGATGTTGAGGCAGTACAACTCCGAATCCTCAAGCAATTGGTATGACTTTGCTGCCGGGCCTCCGGTGATGTAGGTGGTTACATCCCCAAAAGCCTCCCCTTCGGCCCAGAGAGAAACAGTAAGTTCCTCGGCATTGTAAGCCCTGAACCCGCGGGCAATGCCTTTGCGAATAATATACATCGAATTATTGACCTGCCCCTGCCTGACAATAACCGTACGACGTGGAATATACACCTTCTCAACAGTGCCCTCAATTAACCCTTTAGCTTCATCGGAGAGCACCATGAACCGGCTGAAGTAATCGAACACTGAATTCATGACGTAAAGATGGAAAATTTTTGTGACTTGTTGCGGTTACCTTGTTTTAATTATTTGGTGTTTTACCTCGCTGCAATAGGCCGGGAGGCTGGCGATAAATGGTATCAGTCAGCAAATACCTCGTTCATGATTATCAGGTTACTGATACTGCACGTGGTGCCATTGCTCTTTTCGACATTGACAAGTCTCCATTCACTAATTACCAATCACGAAAAACAAGGAACGATATTCCTCTGGTTCGATTTAACTTAATTTACCCATCCATCCCCAGAACTCCCATAATTTTCTCCACCGCCTGCTCGCTGTTCATCAGGTGGGTTGATAGGGTGATGGTCGGGTTTTCAGGAGCTTCAAAGGGTGAACTGATGCCTGTGAAATCGGCTATCAAGCCTTGCCGGGCTTTTTGGTAGAGTCCCTTCACATCGCGTTGCTCACACACCTCCACGGGGGTGTCGAGGTAAACAGTTACAAGCCTTCCTGCTCCAACGATTTGTTGCACCATCTGCTGCACGTCGTGCGTGGGGGTGATGAAGCAATTAACGGTAATAAAACCCGAATCCACGAAGAGTTTTGATACTTCGGCGGCACGGCGCAAATTCTCACTCCTGTCGGCAAGACTGAACCCTAGGTTGTTGTTGAGTCCGTTGCGCAACACATCGCCATCGAGCAACTTTACCAACGGATTGATAACCCTGAGGCGGGGCAGCAGCATCTGACCCAGGGTGGTCTTTCCCGACCCCGAAAGGCCCGTAAACCATAGGGCAAATGCTGGAGTTTCTCCCGGTGTATTCATCGCGGGGTTTTTTTCTGAGAATGGGGTAGGTGTGTTCATCAGACAATAGGTTATAAATGTGGCAACTGGCTTGCTTTATTGGTTCCTCGCTGCTCTTTCTATGCAATCCGTCACCAGGAATCTCCTAATTTTGGCGCTTCAAAGGCCGCGAGGTGAATCAGGCGGCGCAAAATTACTAAACCCTCTTTGAATCTATGGATTTTGTTCTTAAAAGTTGCAAACTACGCGAATTTCAACCTTCCGATGCCGGAGCCATAGCTCGTCTGGCCAACAATCCGGCTATTGCCAGCAACCTTCGCGATGCTTTTCCTTCGCCTTATACTTTTGATAAAGCGGTGAGCTGGCTCGAAATGGTTGAATTTAACAAACAGAATTTCCTGCGTGCCATCATCGTGGATGGTGAGTTAGCCGGATCGGTGGGGCTTCATGCCTGCCACGATGTGTACAGGTTTAACCTCGAATTGGGCTACTGGCTGGGTGAGCCCTTCTGGAACAGGGGAATCATGACAGAAGTGGTAAAAGCCATCGTAGCCATTGGTTTTAACGAACTGAAAGCCCACCGCATCTTTGCAGGCATCTTTGGTTTCAATACCGCCTCGGCCAGGGTGTTGCAGAAGTGCGGATTCAAACACGAAGCCACCTTGCACCAGTCGGTGTTTAAAAACGGGCAGTGGGCCGATGAACTGGTTTTCGCGTTGATAAACCCTCAGCACGTTGACCAATAATGTTGGGGTGCTCTCTTCGGGCTTCCAACGGTTTTTCATAGCTTTGCCACCCAATCATCATAACTAAAAAAATCACGATGTATAGAAAAATTACCTTCGTTGCAATGGTGGCTGCTGCCCTGGTGCTGAATACCGGGCAGACCACAGCTCAAAACACCCCAACTGACAGCAGCTACCGCTTCACCCTGGTGAAGGAGTTGCCTCACACCAGTCCCAAGGACCAGTACCGCTCGAGCACCTGCTGGAGTTTCAGCACCGTTTCGATGCTCGAATCGGAACTGCTTCGCACCGGCAAAGGGGAATTCGATCTGAGCGATATGTTTGTTGTTCGAAAACAATATGCCGATAAGGCTGCCAACTACATCCGCTACCAGGGTACTTCCAATTTTGGCCCTGGCGGCGCCTGCCACGATGTGCTCAACAACTGGAAACAGTATGGAATGGTGCCGGAAGAAGCCTTCCAGGGGCTCAACTACGGCGAGAAAAAGCATGTGCACAGCGAAATGGACGAAGCCATGAAGGCTTATCTGGAAGCCGTTAACAAAAATCCCAACCGCAAACTTTCTACTGCCTGGTTGAGTGGTTTCAACGGTATTGCCGACGCCTACCTGGGAAAACCGGCCGAAAAATTCACCTACAAAGGGAAGGAATACACCCCCAAAACCTTTGCCGATATGCTGGCACTCAACCCCGATGATTACATCGAGATCAGCTCGTTTACCCATCATCCCTATTTTACTGCCTTCACCCTCGAAGTTCCCGATAACTGGGCTCAGGGTAAGGTTTACAACCTGCCACTCGACGACATGATCCGCGTGATCGATCATGCCCTCGATCAAGGTTTTACTGTTGCATGGGCCAGCGACATCAGCGAGAAGGGCTTTGCCTGGAACAAAGGTTTTGCCGTGGTGCCCGAAACCGAAGTAACCGAGATGGCAGGCTCAGAGAAAGCCAAATGGGAAAAACTTACCGAAAAGGAACGCCTCTCGCAAATCTACAACCTCGATAAAATTGTACCCGAACGCAACATCACCCCCGAGGTTCGTCAGGCCGAGTTCGACAACATGAAAACCACCGACGATCACGGCATGCACATCGTGGGTTATGGCACCGATCAAACCGGGAAAAGATTCTACTACGTGAAAAACTCGTGGGGAACCGACAATGTATATGGCGGCTATTTTTATGTTTCGGTTCCGTTCGTGAAATTTAAAACCACCTGCTTCATGGTGAACCGCAATGCGCTGCCCTCCGACCTGAAAAAGAAACTGGGGCTGTAATCCTCTGATTGCACCTGATAAAAAAAGCGACGATAAACATCGTCGCTTTTTTTTAATAACGGCAGAGTTTTGAATTATCCCAGAAACTCTTTCTTCAGAAAATCTTCCAGTTTCAGCAGGTCGGCGGTGAATTTACGGATTCCCTCGGCCAGCTTTTCGGTGGCCATGGCGTCTTCGTTCATGAGCCAACGGAACGATTTTTCATCCGATGGAATCCGGCTGATGGTCATTCCGGCGGCTTGGGTTGCATCGAGTTTCAGTGGAACGGCTTCATCTGATTTTTCCAGCTCTTTCAGTAGTGACGGGGCTATGGTGAGCAGGTCGCAGCCGGCCAGAGCAGTAATCTCGCCACTGTTGCGGAAACTGGCCCCCATCACCTCGGTGGTGTAGCCAAAGTGTTTGTAATAGTTGAAGATTTCAGTCACCGACTGCACCCCGGGGTCATCGTCGGGGGTGTTGATCACGGTGTTTCGTTCCTTTTTGTACCAGTCGAGGATGCGCCCCACGAAAGGTGAGATCAGGGTGACGCCGGCTTCGGCGCACGCTACCGCCTGGATGAGTGAAAACAACAGGGTGAGGTTGCAGTGGATGCCTTCTTTTTCGAGCACTTCAGCGGCTTTGATCCCTTCCCAGGTTGCAGCCACCTTGATCAGTATCCGCTCACGACCAATGCCGGCCTCTTCATAAAGCCTGATAAGTTCGCGGGCCTTGGTAATGGTCCCTTCTGTATCGAACGAGAGGCGGGCATCCACCTCGGTGCTCACCCTTCCGGGAACGATCTTCAGGATTTCCAAACCAAAATTTACAGCCACCCTGTCGAGGCAAAGGCTCAATTGCTGAGCGGTGTCTGAGGTCAGGGCTCTGGCCTCCTCGGCTGCCTTGGCGGCCAGGTTGCGGTATTTTTCTTCTTTCGCGGCGGCATAAATCAGCGAAGGATTGGTGGTTGCATCCACGGGGCGGTAGGTGATCATCGATTCAAAATCGCCGGTATCGGCCACCACGCGGGTAACCAATTTCAATTGTTCGAGGGTGTTCATCGGGTGTAAATTTTTAGGCTGCAAAGATACGAAGCCCTGTCAAAAACGGCTCGCCACTCCCCCGCCTATTGCTCCTGTTTATTTCAACTCATACACATACCAGCTTTTGGTTCGCCCCACCCACCCGTTGAAATCGAAATGTTTGGCCCATTGAGGCACGGTGGTATAAACCAACCGGGGCTGCAAGCCCAACTTTTTCACGGCGTCGGGGTTGCGTGTTACGAAGATGGAGTGATATCCGGCAAGGGGCTTCAGGGTTGTATCGGGGGAAATCTGCTTGATTTGCATAGCCCGGCTGCGGTAGAAGGTGTAATCGAGCAGGCTGCGGTAGGGGTGACCCTCGGTGTAGTAAAGAACCGACTTCCCCGGGAATTGATAATAGACTGTGCGATAGAGTGCCACGAGATCGTCGGCAGGACGGAAAGTGATGTAAACAAGCAGGATATAATTCACCAGCAGGGAAAACCCTATTAGTCGCCCGAACCACCGACGGGTAGTCAGATCGGTAGAAAACCGCTCTTTGACGATGAGAATGGCTTCGGCCACCAACACGGGCAGAAAGCCGGTGAGGGGTAGCAGAAACCTGATCTCCTTGTGCCCAATCAGAAAATGAACCACTATAAAAGGCAGCAACGTGAAGGTGAGTGCATCGGTGCGCCTGAAAACAAACACCACCAACGGAGCCACGAGGAAGAGGAGCGTAAGTGGCGTGATGCCCATCAGCACCGTTTCGGTGAAGTAGAACCACCAGGGTTGCAAGCCAAACTGGGACACCTTGTCGTGCAGAATGTTTTGGTTCAGGTAATTCCACGCTGTAAAGGTGAGGCGACCATAATACCAACTATCGAGTGCCACCCCGAGGGCAACCATCACCAAAACCCCCGCCGATAGGAGTATGGCTTCACGAAGTTGCCGCCTGATGATCGCCAGCCATATCACCAAACCACCAATCATCAGACCCGCCTGAAAACGTGTTACAAACGACAAACCCAGCACCATCCCTATCAACAGCCACTGTAAAGAGCTGTATTGGTTGCGCAACCTGATAAGGGCGAATCCGATGAGAAAAAGACTCCCCGACCAACTCTCCGACGAGTACCGAACGCCGTTGAACACTGCCACCCAAAGCAGAAACGATAACAGGAGAAACCAGATGTACAGTTTCCCGCTGCCAAACCGGCTCCGGTAAGCCCTTACCATCAACCAGATGCCAGTAAAGGCTAAAACAGCGCTCAGCAAACGGCTGATAAAAGTCACCACAAAAGGGTCGGGCGACCCAAAAAATCCGACCAGATGGTAAAGCGCGACGATGAGGGTAGGCTGAAAAGCGGGTCGCATGGCTGCCGGATATTCCCAGGGCAGGGCTTCGGCGGTGGTGAGTCCAAGTTTCAGGGCCGCGAACTCAAGTATCTGAAAATGCTCATCCACATGGATAAAACCAACGGAAAAAACAGAAGCCACCAGGAAAAGGATGGCGCTGAGCAACATGATTCGTTTTTCGGTCAATGGCATGGCTATGAATTGCGTTAACAACAAAATCGGGAAACCTTCGACGAAGACGGAATGATGAAACCGCTCAATCGCGCGGCAAAAATACACCCATTCCCTTACAATTCCTTCATGGCTGGCTTCGATAGTTCCATTCCTTCCGTTCCATCACCGGAAAAAGACAAAGATCCGCAGGAATCGGCTACCTAACGGCCAATTGTTTACCTTTGCCACTTTTGAAGGCATCTTCATTCCCGATGTCAGATACCAGAAAAATTCTGTTTCAAGTTGCTCTATACCTATTGTTTATGCTCCATGCTATTCCTCTTCGTTCTGTTTTGCTTGTAGCGCTCCTCGCGGGTCTTATTCCCCTCCGTGCTCAACTACAACCCACACCCGAACCCGGGCGCAAACTGATATTGGTAAAAAAAGCCGACGTGGGCATCAGCGAAAAAGTAAACGGCATTGAAATCACCAAATTCGTGGGCAACTGCATCTTCGAGCACGACGGTGCCCTCATGTTTTGCGATTCTGCATGGGTTGACAACGCCTCAAACACCCTCGATGCCCTCGGGCACGTGTACATCAACATCGGCGACACCATCGACATCTGGAGCGATTCGCTCTACTACGACGGTAACATCCGAATGGCTACCCTTTACGACAACGTGAAACTGGTGGACAGAAAAGCCGAACTCACCACCGATATCCTCTTTTACGACCGCACCATCGAACGGGCTCACTACCCCAACTACGGCTTTATTACCAACGAAACCGACCACCTCAACAGCCTCGAGGGTTACTATTTCGCCCGTACCAAAGTATTCAATTTCCACACCGATGTGGTGCTCACAAACCCCGATTACGTGCTTAAAAGTGATACCCTGGTGTACGAATCGCGTGAGAAAATATCGCGCATCTTTGGCCCCACCACCATCACCGGGAAGGAACGCTACGTATATTGCGAACGGGGCTGGTACAATTCCGAGTCGGGCAACTCGCACCTGCACGAGAAGGTTTTCATCAGGCAGAAAGACCGCACCCTGAATGCCGACAGCGTGTATTACGACAAGAAAACCGACTTCGGAAAGGCTTTCGGCAACGTGGTGATGCACGATACCACCCACAAGGTGTTTGCCTTCGGGCAGCGCGCCGATTATGCCGGTGAAGCCGGCTATGCCTGGATCAGCGATCGCCCCGAAGCTCGTTTTATTGACAAAGGCGACACCCTTTATATGCACGCCGATACCTTGCGCGTGACGTTCGACACGGCCAAAAACGTGCAGCGAATGTGGGCCTTCAGGCACGTGAAATTCTTCCGTTCCGATATGCAGGGGGTTTGCGACTCGCTTTGCTATGTGCAGGCCGATTCGCTGGTTACCCTTTATGGTGTGCCAGTGCTGTGGAACGATGTAAACCAACTTACTTCCGACACCATCCGCATGTGGGTTGCCAACCGGCAGGTTGACTCGGTTTACTTCGTGAATGCTGCCTTCATCACTCAGTTAGATGACAGCGCCGGACTTACCTACAACCAGATTAAGGGACGAAACATGCAAAGCTATTTCGCCGACAACAAACTTCACCTGGTGCATGTGCTGGGCAATGCCGAATCGGTTTATTATGCGCGTGAAGAGGATAAATCGCTGATAGGGATCAATTTCTGTGTGTCAAGCTGGATGAAAATCAAAGTGAAGGAAAACCAGATTGACGACATCATCTACATTCAGGCACCCGACGGGGGCTTTTATCCCGAAAAAGATTTTCCGGCAGATAAAAAGCTGCTTAAGAACTTCAAATGGCACGGTGCCGACCGGCCCACGAAACCAGATGATATTTTTATTCATCGGGGGGAGTGATTTTAGGATTTGAAGATTTGAAGATTTGAAGATTTGAAGATTTGAAGATTTGTTGATTTGTTGATTTGTTGATTTGTTGATTTGTTGATTTGTTGATTTGTTGATTTGTTGATTTGTTGATTTGTTGATTTGTTGAAGGTGGCGAAGCAGGTAGTTTTATCGATTTGTTTCCCTCTGCGGCTCCGGGTTTTACGCTGTCAAGTAATTTCAGGAAGCGACACACTGTCAAGTAATTTCAGGAAGCGACAGTTCCCGAGTGTCGTTCCACAGTTCCCGAGTGTCGTTCCACAGTTGGGGAGTCTCGTTCCACAGCTCCCGTGTTGCGATAAAGCAACTTTTTAATGTCAAAAATGCATGAAACAGCATTACCCACAGACGATTAATAATCGAACCAGCGGATTATCCATAAGTTCAGGTTTGTTATAACATGGATTTATAGGCTATTGTATTCGCTTGCAGGGTATTCTTTTACCGCTAAGATCGCGAAGACAAGACGCTAAGAGCGCCAAGATTTTTCGACCGGTATTGTAAAGACCGCGGAGATGCCTGCGTCATCTGACGTTCGCTAATGCTAACGGGTAATACTCGTATGGTCTGCACGAAGTGCCTTCGCGGTCTTAAAAATCCGTGTCCATTATCTTGGCGATCTTTGCGGGAAGCTACCTTAGCGATCTTAGCGGTAAAAAACACCAGCGCGAAGCGCGGGTGCACAAGATCGAAGTCAGAGAAATCGAACCAGCGGATTATCCGTAAGTTAAGTTTTGTTTTAACAACGATTTATAGGAGAAAGCAAAGGGGAAGCAATGCGAAATCGCAATTCCGCTGGTTATAATGCAAGGGGAATAGAGCCAGATAGCGGGGATTGAATGTTGGTGCAGCCGGATTTAAAACGCGAAGCCGTGGCAAGGAGGAGTGTTAACAAACAGTTTATCAGCCTTCAACAAAGCCGGTCGGGCAATCATCAGAAAGGCTTGTAGGAAGACTGAAAGTGAAACTGAAATAGGGTTATTCGAGCCTGAGGGCTTTGATCAGGGCCTGCCGCTTGAGTGAATCGGAGGGTTGAGGCGTTGTTCCAAGGGCTTGTTCCCAGTCGCCATACATGGGGTTGGGCAGCACGATGAACCGACGACCAAACTCATGTCTCAACGAATCGGTATGATGACGTCGCATTTGAGCATCGTTGGCTTCAAACAGGCTGGTGAAATCGTTGAGGTTGTCGCCGGCAAGCAGCACGATGTTGAATTTTTCCAGCACCCTGTTTCGCCTGTCTTCTTTGTTCGATACCGAGGTTCGCAGCAGCAGATGGGCGGTATCGGCCATGGGGAAGCGTTGGTTTTGAAGGTTAAGCAGTGTTGGTATCAACTCTTTTTGTTTTCTGTTCGAGATGTAGAAAACCTCAACACCATGGGTGGCCGCGTAGTTTAAAAATTCTACGGCACCCGGGATGGTTAGGGCCGATGCCTCGCCCACCCATTCGCTCCACCCGGTGGGGTAGTTGGTTCCGTTTACGATGCACCGTGCCTCAAAGGGGCTGTTGTCAAGCACGGTTTCGTCGATATCGACCACCACCGCAGGTTTTTTCGATGGATTGGGGTGTGAGGCCAATTCCTGATCGAGTCTCAACTGTGCCAGGTTGTAGGCCTGATAGCAAAGGGCGCGGTATTCTTCGGCGCGTTGAAACCACAAGGTGGCCATAATCAGGTGGTCGTTGTTTGAACGGGCGGGTTGCTGGGCCAACGCGTTTAAAGCGGTTGCCGTTAGCAGCAGGGGGAGGAGAATTTTTTTCATAGCATGACAGTATTAATCGGGGAATTCAACTTTTTCGATGTTGCTCATATTGCGAAGTATCTGCCCTTGTCTTTTCTTAAGGTACGATGTGGGGCGGGCAGGGTTTCGTCGTCGGGGATCGGGCAGAGCTGCTGCAAGGAGAGCTGCCTCGGCGCGTGTAAGCTTTTTCGCGCTGTGTCCAAAGTATTTCTGCGACGCGGCCTCGGCGCCGTAGATGCCCGGACCCATCTCTATCACGTTGAGATAGACTTCCATGATGCGTTCTTTGCTCCAGAATATCTCAACCATCAGGGTGAAATAGGCCTCGAGCCCTTTGCGAATCCATGTACGGCCAGGCCACAGAAACACGTTCTTTGCGGTTTGTTGGGTGATGGTGCTGGCTCCATGTTTCCGTTTGCTCCGTTCGTTGTGTTTTCGGGCCTTCTTGATGGCTTCAAGGTCGAAACCAAAATGATCCATGAAACGGTTGTCTTCGGAGGCTACCACTGCCTGAACCAGGTTTGGCGAGATTTCACCGATCGGTCTCCAGGTCTTGCTGATGCCTACCCCTTTGTCAGAAAACAGCCCTTCGCCCCATCTGATCACCATCAGCGGGGTGAGCGGAACCCTGAGGAAACTGTAAAGCAATGTGACCACCAGGGTGCTTAAAAAGAAAAACAGCACAAGCCTTTTGAGCCAAAACGTTAAACGTTGAAACAGCTTTTTCATAGATCAGTCCGAAACTTTAAAACCAACAGCGCACCTGTTTTGTTATTGTTACCTTTGCAATGCACAGGTGAAAGGCTCCGCAAAATTAGCCAAAACATGGTTGGTTCGCTACTCAGGGGGCTTCGCCAATTGCTTAACCCTTAAAAATCATTTTTATGAAAAATTTCACGTTCTACAACCCTACCCGAATCCATTTCGGGAAGGGACAAATAGCCAAACTGACTACCGAGCTTCCGGCCGATGCCCGTATTTTAATGACCTACGGGGGCGGAAGCATCATGAAGAATGGCGTTTATGAGCAGGTGATGAAAGCTGTTGGAAACCGTCACCTGGTTGAGTTTGGCGGGATTGAACCCAATCCGCGCTACGAAACCCTGATGAAGGCCGTGGAGGTTGTCAGGGAACAGAAACTCGATTATTTGCTGGCAGTTGGAGGCGGATCGGTGGTTGACGGCACCAAGTTCATTGCTGCCGCTGTTGACTACCAGGGCGATCCATGGGATTTTTGTACTCGTGGTGTGCAGTCGAAAAGTGCTCTCCCAATTGGTGTGGTGCTCACTTTGGCAGCCACGGGCAGCGAGATGAATGCCGGTGGGGTGATAACGCGCGAGGAATTCAAGTCGAAGCGGGCTTTTGGCAACCCCCTGGTTTTCCCACGCTTCTCGGTTCTCGATCCCGAAACAACTTTCTCGCTCCCCCCGCGTCAGGTGGCCAACGGCATCGTGGATGCCTTTGTGCATACCACAGAGCAATACCTTACTTTCCCGGCTGAAGCTCCTCTGCAGGACAGGCAGGCCGAAGGGATTCTGGCTACACTCATAGAGGAGGGATCTAAAGCCATGGAACAGAATCCTGACTACGACAACCGCGCAACCTTGATGTGGAGCGCAACCCAGGCTCTCAACGGCCTGATTGGAATGGGGGTTCCGCACGATTGGGCCACCCACATGATTGGCCATGAGCTCACAGCGCTTCACGGCCTCGATCATGCTGTTACCCTGGCCATCGTTTGGCCGGGCGTTATGAGGGTGATGAAGGAGGAGAAAAGATCCAAACTGCTGCAATTTGCCGAACGTGTTTGGGAAATTGCAGAAGGCTCCGAAGATGAACGAATTGAAAAGGGCATCGCTCTCACCGACGATTTCTTCAGAAGCCTGGAGATGAAAACCCGCCTGTCTGAACACCAAATCGGCAGCGCATCGATTGATCTTATTGTCAGCCGCCTCGAAAATTCAGGAATGAAAAAACTGGGTGAACGCGGCACAATAACACCCGAAAAGGTGAAAGAAATACTTACCGAAAGGTTGTAAAAACCCTTCTCACAATACCAAGGGCAGCCGTCAGGCTGCCCTTTTTTATTCGGCAAATCCTTTACCGGTGCCGGAGTAATGATATTTTGCTTTTTTTTAGGGGGCGTTGGCAATCAAGAACAAATAAGATACCTTTGCATTTGTTTTAAGTTCGTGTTTTAACCTATTGATGGGGTGGCTATCTTTGCAACTCCAAACTTACCAAATGATAATTCCATGATTAAAAGGAAAACCTTCCTTGGAACCCTGGCGGTTCTGTTGATGGCTCTGCCATCTGTTTCGGGACAATCAGTCCCTGAGGCCGATACTTCTCAATACCCCTACTGGATCGGGATGATGCAGGATGAATCGGTCAATTTCTACGACGTTCAGCGGGCTTTTAGTATCTACTGGAAAGGCCGTGCCATAACCAAAGGGTGTGGTTACAAGCCGTTTAAACGTTGGGAGTACCGTATGCAAAACGGACGCATTTTTCCCGATGGTACCCGTCGCCCTGCCAACCGCAACCTCAAAGCTCTCGAAAAACTCACCAAAGCACCGCTAACCATTGCCGGTGAGTGGAGTTCGCTGGGCCCGGCAGCCATCCCGGCTGGTAAAGGTTACAAAGGTCTGGGCCGTTTAAATGCCATAGGCTTCCATCCCACCGATCCCAACACCCTCTATGTGGGTGCACCTTCGGGGGGAGTATGGAAAACCACCGACGGCGCTGCCTCGTGGCACAGCACCACCGATGTGCTGCCTACGCTTGGTGTTTCGGCAATCGTGGTTGACCACGCCAATCCTCAAACAGTTTATATTGGCACAGGCGACCGTGATGCCAGCGATGCCCCGGGTTACGGGGTGATGCGCTCAACCGATGGCGGGTCAACCTGGGAACTCTGGAATACCGGAATGGGCGAAAGGGTTGTAGCCAGACTCATCCAGCATCCAACCAACGCTCAAATTCTCTATGCCGCAACCAACACGGGTATCTACAAAACCACCAACGGCGGTGCCTCGTGGGTGCTTAAAAAAGCAGGGAACACCAACGATATGGTATTTAAACCCAACAACCCCAACACCCTTTTCGCTATCGGAGGAGGCAGTTTCTTCCGTTCAACCGACGGGGGCGATAACTGGAGTAATATCACCAACGGATACACTTCGTCGGCACGCGCGGTGGTGGCGGTTACCCCGGCCAACCCCGAATACGTGTATGTGCTTCAGAGTAAATCCGACAACGGATTCAAAGCCCTGATGCGCTCAACCGATGGTGGCACCTCGTTTACTACCCGCAGCACTTCGCCCAACATCCTCGACTGGTCGTGCGATGGGAGTGGTAGTGGCGGACAGGCCTGGTACGATCTCGAAATTGCTGCCGATCCCCAAAATGCCGACCTGATTTTTACCGGTGGCGTTAACGTTTGGAAATCAAACAATGGCGGACAAAGTTGGGAGATTACCGGTCATTGGTATGGCGGTTGCAACGTTACGGCTGTTCATGCCGACCAACACGTGTTTGAATACAACCCCCTCAACAACAAATTGTACATTGGAAACGACGGCGGGGTTTATTCCACTTCAAACCAGGGACAAAACTGGACGATTCATACCAACGGCCTGGTCATCACTCAAATCTATAAAATAGGCCAGGATCGTTTCGACAGCACCCACGTTATTTTTGGCGCTCAGGACAATGGCAGCACCACCATGATCAACGGTACCTGGTTCGACACCCGTGGTGGCGATGGAATGGAAGCCGCAATCGATCCGCAAATGCCCAATTACACCTATGCTACCTTATATTATGGCGATATAGCACGTTTCAACAACAACGGCTCGGGCTTCACGGTTGCTGCCAACGGCAGTTTCGGTATCGATGAGGATGGTGACTGGGTCACCCCGTTCATCCTTCATGAAACCGACCCAACCATCATGTTTGTTGGTTACAAAAATATTTGGCGCGGTACCAACCTGAGAGGTTACCCAACATGGGCCAAAATCAGCAACAACATCGGCGGAACCAACAGCAACAACCTTAAAGTGCTGGAACAGTCGCCAGCGAATGTTGATGTGCTCTACGCCGGCAGGTCTGATCAGCGTTTCTTCCGCACCGACAATGCCAACCAGAGCAACCCTTCGTGGCTTGACCTTACCAACAGCCTGCCCGCAGGTGGTACCGTTGCTGATATCGAAGCTCATCCGTTCGATGAAAACATCGTGTATATAAGCATCGATGGGAAAATTTTTAAATCGACCGACAAAGGGACTACCTGGGAGAACATCTCGGGTTCGCTCCCCGATGTCAATTTCAGTTCTATCGCTTTTTATACCGGTGGCCTCGAAGCGCTCTACATCTCGAGCGATATCGGCGTGTTCTACCGCGATGCCTCTATGACCGATTGGATCAACTTCAGCCAGGGTCTCCCGGTTGATGCCTCAGTCAACGAAATTGAAATTGCCTACGATCAAACCAATCCCGAAAACGACCGTCTGCGCGCTGGCACTTACGGCCGCGGCCTGTGGTCATCGCCCATGTACCGCACGGTTCCCGTGGCCGATTTCACTGCCGATCAAACTACCGTTCCTACCGCTTCTACGGTAAACTTCTCCGACGAGTCAGCCGGTGTTCCTTCGCAGTGGATCTGGACTTTTGAGGGTGGCACACCCGCTACCTCTTCGCTTCGCGATCCATCGGTGGTTTACAATACACAAGGTACTTTCAGAGTGAAACTCAAAGTGGTGAACTCTGCCGGACAGGATTCAATTACCAAGGAAAGCTACATCACGGTGAGTGGCACGTTGCTCCCTTCGGTTGGCTTTACAGCCGATAACCAGGCTCCCTGCTCGGGAAACGGCGTTCAGTTTACCGATACTACCCTCTACAATCCTGTAAGCTGGCTGTGGACCATCACCCCGTCAACCTACCAGTTTGTAAACGGTACCCTCCCCACCTCGCAGAATCCCCTGATCAAATTCTCCGAAAACCGTCCTTATACCGTTACTCTTCAGGCTACCAACGTAAACGGGTCGTCGTCGGTTACCCGCACCGATTACATCAGCAATGGCGGATTCGTGGCTTTTACCGAGGATTTTGAGTCGGCTTCGCTGCAAACCAAGGGTTGGACTGTCGAGAATCCTGATGGAAAGGTGACCTGGAAACTGACCCAGGTGACTGGTGCCAATGGCCAAACCCCCAACCAGGCAGCCATCATGGAGATGTTTGCCTATACCAGCATGAGCACCCGCGACCGGCTCATCAGCCCCGCCGTCAATTTGTCGGGGATTACCAACCCTGGACTGATGTTTAGCTATGCCTATGCACAACGAGCCTCGCTTCGCGATTCGCTTATCGTGAAGGTATCGGCCGATTGTGGCCAGACCTGGACAACCGTGTGGGCTGGTGGCCCCGACGGTCAGGGGGCTTTTGTTACGGCTCCCGCGTCAGCTTCAGCTTTTATCCCCACCACGGCCGACGAATGGTGTGGAGGCAGCTCGGGAAACAACTGCCCGGCAATCTCGCTGGCTCAATGGACCGACTATCCCAACCTGAAGATTATGTTCGAGAGCTACAACAAAGCTGGTAACAACCTCTACATCGACGACGTGGTAGTTGCCACCCTGACGGGTTCCGATGATCGCTATGCAGCCGAAGGCCTGATGGTTACACCAAACCCGGGTACCGGCCTCTTCCGCTTGGTTACTCCAACCAACCAAACCTGTCAGGTGGCTGTTAAAGATGTTACAGGCCGGGTTGTTGAGCAACTGGTTGTGAGTGGTGCCAGTACCACCCCGGTAAATTTGTACCTCAACCACCTGCCTGCCGGCATCTACCTCATTGTGGTAAGCGATCAGCAAAGCAGTTCTCAAATTAAAGTGGTGAAACAATAGGTCTTAAACCACAGAATACCAATTGGGCCAGCCTGTCAGGCTGGCCCAATTTATTTTTTTGCCCGTTGCGTTCGTGTAGTTTTGTTTACTTTTGGCTATCATTTTCAAAACCATGTTATTCCAAAGAATTCTTGTTGCAACTGTTTTGCTCTCAGGCATTCATCTGTCGTTGAATGCTCAGCAATACCGCGGATGGCGTCATCAGGAGATGGAAGCCGTCACCCTGCTGTCGAATCCCTCGCAGGCTGATGTCCTGCACCAATTAAAGCTGAATGCCGACATGCCTGCAAGTTTGCCAGGCCTGGCTACCCTTTATCTCACGCCCGACGAAAAGAAAAAGGTTGACTCGGCAGGCCTGGTAACCAACATCGTTATCAGCGATTTGAGATTGCATTACGAAGGTTGGTGGGATAGGGATGTGCCGCCGGGCTATTACACTTATCAGCAAATCATCAACATAGCCGACAGCCTGGCAACTGCTTATCCCGCTTTCTGCAAAAAAGTGTTGCTGGGGAATTCGGTTGGTGGATTGCAGCTTGCTGCTTTGAAAATCAGCGATAATGCTGCTACCGACGAGCCAGAACCCGAAATCATGTTCGAGGGCGGTATCCACGGCGACGAAGTGGGCGGCCCCGAAAACCTGATCAGGTTTGCCCGCGACCTTTGCAAGGGCTATGGCAACAATACTCAAATCACCGATCTGATCAACAACAGGGAAATCTGGCTGTGGCTTATGGTGAATCC
The DNA here is from genome assembly GCA_028689615.1 of Bacteroidales bacterium. GTDB lineage: Bacteria > Bacteroidota > Bacteroidia > Bacteroidales > TTA-H9 > GWE2-42-24. The sequence goes on from JAQVCV010000024.1 coordinate 21,420, forward strand.
CGATGGCAGACAGTCGATGAGCCGCTACAACGACAACAACGTGGATATAAACCGCGACGGTGGCTACATGTGGAATGGCGAAGGAAACAGCCCGGGAGCCTGGTCGCAGGTAGAAACCAAAACCATGCGCGATTTCTGCTCCGAAAACCAATTCGTGGTGTTTAGCGATTATCACAGCGGAACAGAATACATCAGCTATCCCTGGAGCTACCGTGCAGATATCGCCCCCGACAAGCCCTCTATTCATCATCTGGCTTCGGTGTATGCCTCTGCTTCGGGCTACAACAACATTCCTTATGCCCAGGGCTATTCGGGCATGTATCCCATCAACGGTTCCACCAAAGATTTTAACTACGGAAGTCTCGGTTCGGTGTCGTGGAGCATCGAAATTTCTATGCTGAAACAACCCCCGTCGAGTACCATCAACAGTTATTATCAAAAAAACAAACCGGCCATGTTGGCTCTGGTAGAAAAAGCAGCACTGGGAATCAGCGGAATGGTTACCGATTCGTTGTCGGGTTTGCCGGTTTCGGCCATCATCATGGTCAATCAAAACTATCCTTGTTACAACGATCCTGTGGTGGGCGATTTCCACAAATACCTCATCGGCGGAACCTACAGCATCGTTGTGAGTGCCCCGGGTTATGTGCCCCGAACCTACAGCAATGTGGTGGTTCCTGCCAATGGCTCGCTGAGCCTGCCTGTGGTCATGCAGCGCCAGGCTGATACTTCCTGGGCACGTAAAGTGATGGGATGCTATATTTTAAACAACAACCCCAACGACGAGGGCTATACCCCCGGAATCGTGGGCCCGACCGATAACATCCGATACTCGCTGGGAAAAAACGGCTGGGTGGTTCTGGATATGGGCGATACCATTGTCAACAAACCCGGCGATGACCTGCGTGTTGTTGAGGACGATGGCACCAACGAGGGTTATACCGTTTGGGCCGGTGCCACTGTTGATGGTCCCTGGGTTTCACTGGGAAATGGAACCGGAACAACCTCTTTCGACCTGGGCAGCGTTGATAAAGCCCGCTATCTGAAAATTGAGGATTCCGGTTCAGGAAGCACAACTGTGCCCGACGCCGGAGTTGACGTGGATGCTGTGGAAAATCTGCATCCCGGGGTCAGAGCGTTGTTTAAAGCTCAGAACTATGAAATATGCCAGGGAGGTACTGTTCAGTTTCTCGATTTAAGCCGCGGGAACCCTCAGTGGTGGAATTGGCATTTCGAGGGTGCGGTGCAACCCGCCTCTTCTGATCAAAATCCTGTGGTAACCTACAGCCAGCCGGGAACTTATAAAGTAGTGCTCACCGCGGGCGATCAATTTACGCAAGCATCGGTAAGTCGCGAAAGCTACATCACCGTACTCGCCGCTCCGGTTGTAAACCTGGGCACCGATACCCTGCTTTGCTACGATTACCAGCACCTGACCCTCGATGCCGGCAACCCGGGCAGCTCTTATGTATGGAATACCGGTGAAACTACGCAAACCATCGAAACGCAATGCAGCGGTATTGACGTTACCGATACCTATGTTGCCACTGTAACCGCCACAAACGGATGCAGCTCCTCCGATTCTGTTGAGGTAACCTGCACCATTTGTGAAGGAGTTGCAGCAATTCACGATCAGTTGGTTGCGGTATATCCCAACCCCGTCGATGGCCAGCTGCACATCAGCGTGGGCAACATCACCCCTTTCAGGGCGACCCTCACCGATGAGACAGGACGAACGGTGCTGAAAAAGATGATAACCGAACAGGAAGCTGTTATTCAAATGAACGACATCCAAACAGGCTGCTATTTCCTCCTGATCGAGGTTGACGGGATGGAATCAAAACGGTTTAAACTGATGAAAATATAAGGGTTATTTTCACCATTTCCCGTGTTTTGACAATTGTAACTGCCGTGTTAAACAATTTTCAGATAAAAAAGCGTTAATTTTGCATCATGTTTCAGGCAACCCGCCTTGTCAAAACGAGTCTCTTGTACCTCATCAGAATTCTTTAATATGAAGACAAATCTTGAATCAGCCAGACTGATTGCCCAATACCTGTTGCAGGTTAAAGCCATCAAACTGAGTCCAAAAAAGCCTTTTACATGGGCTTCGGGATGGAAATCGCCCATCTATTGCGACAATCGTGTCACGCTGTCGTATCCCAAAATCAGAACCGGCATCAGGCAGGAGTTTGTTAAAACTTTTGCTGAGACCTTTGGATCTGCAGATGTAATTGTTGGAGTGGCAACAGGAGGTGTTCCGCAAGGTACGCTGGTTGCTCAGGATTTGGGACTCCCCTTTGCCTATGTGCGTGCTGCCGAAAAGAAGCATGGCCTGGGCAATTTGATCGAAGGGGTGGTGGAACCTGGTCAGACTGCCGTTGTGATCGAGGATCTGATCTCTACCGGAGGCAGCAGCCTCAAAGCCGTGGAAGCGCTTCGCGAAGCAGGTGTTGTGGTTAAAGGGATGATGGCCATTTTTACCTATGGCTTCCAGGTGGCTGAAGATCAATTTAAAGAAGCTAAAGTGCCGCTCGTTACCCTTTCCGATTACGAAACTCTTGTTCAACTGGCTGCCGAGGAGAACTACATCACCGCAGGCGATATCGATTCTCTCTCGCAATGGAGAAAAAATCCGGGTGAATGGGGTAAACAATTCGATGTATGACCAATATTAAAAGCAATAAAGAAAATATAGCTGCCAATCAGGCAGAGGTGTTTAACCTTTTGGCCGATTACCGCAACTTCAACGAGTTGCTTCCCGAGCAGGTCACCAACTGGAAGGTTAGCGGCGATACATGCAGTTTCACCATCAGGGGAATGGCTGACATCAGTTTGCAGATCAGCGAGAAACAGTCTCCCTGTCTCGTGGTTTACAGTTCGTTAAACCCGTCGCCCTTCCCTTTTCAACTGGTTTTTGACATTCAGCCTCTGCATTCAGGTTCTTCGGTTGTTTGTGAGTTCAAGGGCGAACTGAACCCCATGTTGCAAATGTTGGCTAAATCGCCTCTTCAAAACTTCGTTAACATGGTGGTTGAACGGCTCCGACTTCATTTCGAAGGCTAATTACAAGCATCCTATACCCTAAGGGTTATCATGCAAAATATGCTTTCTGTTCGGGTTATCCCGCGATGAGGTTCTCTGTAGGCGCGTACTGCGGTGTTGGAGAAGAGAATGACAGGAGGAAAACTATTCGGTTTTCCTCCTGTTTAGTTAGTAAAACAGCAAAACAAAAACCAAGGGAACGGCTATCCCAATTGCTGTCAATATGGCTCCTCTGCCTGTGATGCCGTTTTTGCCTTTAATAAGAAACAAACCTGTTACGGCCAGCAGTATCAACGATCCTGCAAAGATGTCGGCAACCCAGGTCCACCACTTGCCGGGGTTGTAATGCAGGAAATTGACCAGGTTGAACACGGGGCGGCGCCTCAGGGTTTCAAGCCAGCCCTCACCCGTTTCAAGATCAACAACCACGTTGCCCCCGCTGATGAAAATCTTTAAAGTGTTTTCGTCGGGGAAATAGTGCTTCTTAAAATTGTCGTCCTCGCCCAGCGGATCAAGCAGTTTCTTGACTTCATCGCGCGATGCTTGTTTGATGTTTGAAGGAATGTCAAGTTTCACCTCTTTGTGTGTGATAACGAAATTGGGGTTCCAGTCGTTGACGTGGTTTACTGCAATGCCCGATAATCCATACACTACGGTTAATGCAAAGAACAGGTAGCCCAGATCGCGATGAATGGCTCTGTTCCATTTCCTCCAGTTGAATTTTTTCATTGTGGTTACAAAAAGCAACGGAGCAATTTGGGTTAATTGCTCCGCTATAATTTACTTATTTAGAGTTTATTCAGCCTTTTTCTCTTCGTACGACAGGCAGTTCACCGAGTAGAACGAGATGTGGTCTTTGCCGCTGTCCTGGATTTGTGTCCTGAAGTTGGCAATTTTTTCGAGGTCGTCGTTTTTATTCCCTTCGTTTGCTTCGTGACCGGCTTCGCCCATGTGCACTTTTGAAGCAGCTTCTCCTTCGGTTTCTGCCATCACTTCCGATTCCCATTGATCCAGATAGGCTTTATCGATCTTCAGCTCTTCTACAATCCCTTTAACAACAACATCGCTGCCTTCCATCTCGGGTTTGAACACCAGTTCGCCTTCTCCCAGGGTAACTTTGATGCGCTCCTCGGCTGTGGTTCCAACCAAAAACATCCTTTTTCCGCCATGTTTGCACACGTGATCTACGGTTCCTTCAAAGGTTACTTCTTTTCCTACAAGCTCGGGTGCCTGTGTGAGAAGTTCGCTAACTGTCAGGGCTTTTTGCGTTTCGGCTTGTTGAGCGGTTTGGTTACAGCTGACAGCAATCACGGCAATCAGGCTGATCATGAATAGTTTTTTTAACATAGTGAATAATTTTTCTAATTGGTTAATATTATTTAGAGTGCAATATTAAGAATTTCCTGCGTATTGATTGGATCGAAAATCTGTTAACAACTTGTTATTGCTTTTAGAAGCCTATAAAATATAGGGGTGAGGCTGGCCGCGGCACCTGCCGGCAGTGATGCTGCGCATCTCATTTTTTGGGGTAGCGGGTTTTTAATATGCGGTTGTTGTTTGTTTTAACGTGTAGTATGCCAGTACTTTGTTGTAAACTACAGGCTCCTGCGCTGAGGATTTGTAGCCCGTTCTGAAGCTGGTCTTTCAATCAAAAAGGTTGTCTGGTTGTTAGTGATGAAACCAAACGTGAATTGTTGCATGAGTAGATCTATTGGAATCAGGCATGAAGATAAATACCCCACCGAGCGACGCGCATCGCTTACACCGGCTCACGTGTCGCGTTTGGTAAGTCAGCACCAGTTGGATGTGGTTGTCGAAAGGTCGGCACAACGCTATTTCACCGACGAGGAGTACCGGGCTGCCGGAGCGCGTTTGGTTGACAGGGCCGTTGATAGTCATGTGGTTTTTGGGGTGAAGGAGATGCCGGTTTCCTATTTCGAGCTGGGCAAAACGTATGTGTTTTTTTCGCATGTTATCAAGGGACAGGCCTACAACATGCCTATGCTTGCCCGGATGATGGAATTGAAATGCACACTCATTGATTATGAGCGAATTGTTGATGAGCAAAACAGGAGGTTGATATTTTTCGGACGGTTTGCAGGGCTTGCAGGCACCATCAATACTTTCTGGGCTTTGGGGCAGCGGCTTCGCCATTTGGGCTTCTCAACCCCTTTTCAGGATATGAAGCAGGCAAGGAGCTACGCTTCGTTGGAGGAAGCCCGAAAGGCTTTGTCGGGAATAGGCAACCAAATAGTTTTAAACGGATTGCCAGCCGGGTTGGCCCCTTTGGTTGTTGGCGTTACAGGCAGCGGAAATGTTGCAAAGGGGATTCACGAACTCATTCACCATTTGCCAGTCATGGAAATCGATCCCGGGAATCTGAAATCTCTTTTCGACCGTGAATTGCATCCGTCGAACATCTTGTATAAGGTGGTTTTCAGGCAACACCATCTGGTTAAACCAAACGATCCGAAACGTAACTTCGATTTGCAACATTACTATGCTCACCCCGATCAATACCAAAGCCGCTTTGAGGAGTGGCTCCCTTACCTCACGGTGCTCTTCAACGGCATGTACTGGGACGAGCGTTTCCCGAAAATCGTGACAAGGGATGCGCTGAACCGGCTGACAGGGCAGGGGCAAACTCCTGTGCGCCTGAAGGTTATTGGCGACATCACGTGCGATCCGGGCGGTTCGGTCGAAGCTACCGTGGAAGCAGCCTCTGTAGAGAAGCCATGCTACGTGTACGATCCTGCCAACCATACCATTACTCATGGCTTTGCAGGTAAAGGGGTTCAGGTTATGGCAGTTGACATTCTTCCCAGCGAGTTGCCCCGCGAGTCAAGCGAAGCTTTTGGCGATGCCCTGCTCCCTTTTGTCAGACAAATTTCATCTGCCGATTATTCCGAGTCGTATGAGGACCTTGACTTGCCGCGATCGGTTAAAAAAGGGGTGATCGTGTTGCGTGGCGAACTTACTCCCTCTTACAAATATCTCGAGAAATTCTTGTAAAATCCTATTTTGACATTGTCTATGAAACAGGTACTTGTGCTTGGAGCCGGACGGGTGGCCCGTCCGATGGTCTCATATCTGCTTAGTCACGGTTTATCGTTCACGGTAGCCGATTCCGATTTGAACAGAGCCGTTCAGACGGCAGGCGTTTCCGCATCGGATGTGGCTGTAAGGCTTGATGTTACCAACCGTCAGGCTCTTGCTGAGCTCGTAGCCGGGCACCAGATTGTTGTGAGTTTGCTCCCTTATTCCTTGCATGCCTCCATTGCCCGTGTTTGCATCGATCTGGGGCGGCATCTGGTTACCACTTCCTACGTGAAGGGGGAGATGGAACAACTGGATTCGGCAGCCAGGGCGCGTGGCGTTTTGTTGCTCAACGAGATGGGTCTCGATCCGGGGATTGACCACATGTCGGCTATGCAAACCATCAGCACGATCAGAAGGAAAGGAGGCCACGTGGTTGCCTTCAGGTCTTTCTGTGGTGCCCTGCCGGCTCCTGAGGCTGCCGACAACCCTTTCGGTTACCGGTTCTCGTGGAGTCCGCGCGGTGTTTTGCAAGCTGGCAACAGCGGTGCCCGGTATCTGAGCGATGGAAAAGAGGTGGAAATTGATCCGGATAGGTTGTTTTCTGATCCCCTGGAGGTTGGTTTCCCTGGTTTGGGGGTGCTGGAGGTTTATCCCAACCGCGACTCGGTGGCTTATGCCGGTTTGTATGGCTTGGAGACTACCCCCACGGTGCTTCGGGGAACGTTTCGTAATGTTGGATGGTGCCGGCTGATGTCGGGAATGAAACAAATGCGGCTGTTTAATGAGGAGCCTGGCAAGTGGAGCGGCATCACCTACAGGCAGATGGTTGCCGGTTTGACTGGTATCGACAACCGCCCCGATCTGGAGGCGAAGTTGGCTGAACGGTTCGACGGGGGGGCAAAATTGGCTGAGGCATTGGGCTGGCTGGGTTTGTTGAGTGAGGAACCGATCGCGGTTGACGAGTCGCCCTTCAACCTCGTTGCCGATGCAATGCAGTCGAAAATGGAGCTGAAACAGGGCGATCGCGACATGACGGTGATGCAGCATCAATTCGATGTGGAATGGCCCGATGGTTCTAAAAATGTTATTTACAGCAGAATGCTCGATTTTGGAGATCCCGCTGGCGATACCAGCATAGCACGCACCGTGGCCTTGCCGGCAGCAACAGCCGCCCGGCTGATTTTACAAAACACGATAGGTCTTCGGGGAGTTCAGCGCCCGTTGGCTGCCGAAATCTACGAACCGGTTCTCTCCGAGTTGGCCGAACTGGGAATCTGTCTTACCGAATCAATTGAAACGGCCTGATTGCGATGGCGCAGGTTTCAGCCTTTTTCATCAGCCTGAAATCTGAATCCCAGTCGTTTGCCTGTGGTCATCTTCATGCTTTCAATGGCCGATTGAATCATGGCTACATTCACAATCTTCACTTCATCGAACGGGGGAACCAGCAAATCGAAGTTGATGGTGTACAAAATTGCTGATTTGATGATCTCCGACGCTGATTCGCGGTTGATCACTGCCTGCTCGAAATTGTTGTAAAGAAAGCCAAGTTCACGCTTTCCCTCAATAAAATAGTGTTGATCTTTGTTGATGAATACCCTGCCAATCATGTACCCCAGATCGTTCTCGCGGTTGTATTTAAAGGAGTCGGCCAGGAAGTTGAATATTTGGATCACTCCACAATACGAGCGCTCTTTGTCTTCTCGTATGTAATTGGTTTTCATTACTTCATGGTCGCGCGAGAATTCAAAAACGTTGGTGTGCATCAGAAAGATCAATACATCACCGCCAAATTTGAGTTCCACCTGAAATTCACCTTTATCGCGGTATTCGAAGGCCACTCTTGGACCTCCCGATTCGACGTTGTTCTGGTAATAATCGGCCAGAGCGCGGATAATTTGCTTGAATTCTCTGAAGGAATTGTAGGTATGGTTGTAAACCAATTGTTTTAGCTGGGCCTTGTGTTTAAGGTGGTTAAAGAGATCTTGTTCGGTAATATTTTGTGGCATGGTGAACTGATTTAGGTTGCGAAGGTCGCAAATTATTTATTTCTCACGGTTGGTGATAACCGGTTTTGGTGCGAAATGATGAAAATACAGTTCTTATTGATCTGCTACTCAAATGTAAAGCTGATCTGGAAGATTTTAGATGAAAGTTTTTCGATGCTTTGGGTATAAAGGGTCTGGTCGCGGTGGAGCAGGTCGGCTGTGCCGTAGGCCATCGACAGTTCTATCCCCATTTTAAAATATACTGTATAAAACTCAAAACCTACTCCACCGGTGAAGTTCAGGTCGGTTTGCTCCAGTTTCACCGTAATCTCTTCTGTTTCATCCTCATTCTTGGCCTGCGAAGAGAGGTCGATCTTGTAGTCGATACCGGCAAAAACGAAAAGCCTGAAGTTGTGTACCCTTTCCGATTTGTATCTGATGTAGAGCGGGAAATCGATGTTGGTGGAGGGTATGTTCTTAAGTACTTCTCCATAAATGGTATCTCCTCTGCGAAACTGCTGGAGGTTGTAGGCTAGTTGCCGCTCCCCGAATTGCAGTCCGGGAAGAAACCGCAGATCGAAATATTTCCCCAGCCGCAGGTTGCCTACTATGCCAATGGTAAATCCAGGAATGGGCTTCGACTCGATCGAAAGTATCTTAGCCGAGTCGGCCAGCACGTCGCCTAATTGGGTCCCTTTCCAAACCACATCCTGAAACCCGGTGGCGTGTTTGATGGTAAAAAACATCTGGTTAGCACCCAGATAGAATCCGAAGTGCTTTTTTGCCATGTCGAATTTGGGCAGGTTGGGTATTTTCCCGGGCTGCTGGGCTAGCACTGGCGAAAAGGTGATCGCCAGCAACGCCGCAATCACAAACGATATTTTTGAGGATTTGGGAAATGCCATGAAGTGCATAGTCAGGTTTAGGAACTGAAAACGTTTGTTGCCATCATTTATTTTACCGCTCTACGGTGGCTTCATAAAGGGTGGCAATGCCAAACGAAAGTTTGGTGAAAACGGGATTAGCAAAACCGGCTTCTGTCAGTATTTTGCAAAAGGCATCTCCTTCGGGGAAGGTGAGTGCTGTTTCTGGCAGATAGGTATAGGCCGTGGGATGTCCGCTTAGGGTTTTCCCAACCCAGGGCATCACCCGGCGCATGTAGAGGCGGGCAAACCATCCGGCAATTCCCGTTGGCGACGAGAATTCCAGAACCATGATTGTCCCCCCGTTTCTGATGGTTCGTTTTATCTCGCGCAGGCCCAAAAGGGTGTCCTCAAAATTCCTGACGCCAAAGGCTATGGTCGCTAAATCGAACGTGTGGTTGTCGAAAGGAAGTGAAGCGGCATCGGCCGGCAGCAGTTCGATTCTCCGGGTGAGGTTTTGTTGCTCCACTTTTCTTTTTCCAATTTGAAGCATCCCGTCCGAAATGTCGATGCCCCGAATGTCGGCTTCGGTATGCCGGGCCAGGGCGATGGCCAGATCGGCCGTGCCGGTGGCCACATCCAATATGTTGGCTGGTCGGAGTTTCGATGCCTTCACTCCTATCAGTTTTCGCCATCTCTTGTCGATGTTGAGCGATAAAAGATGGTTCAGCCTGTCGTAGCTGGGGGCAATGGTGTTGAACATGGCCTCAACGGTGCCTTTGTCTTTGGGGTGTGTCTTGGGATTCATCGGTTCAACTGTAAAGTCTGATCAATTCGTCGTGAAGGCGTTGGGCTTTAATGGGAACCACCCCCACCTCTTCGCAAACAATGCCTCCCGCAAGGTTCGAAATGGTGGCTGTTTGTTCGGGTGAGCAGTCCGAGGCCAGGCACAGAGCAGCCAGACTGATCACCGTGTCGCCGGCTCCCGAAACATCGGCAATGTTGCGGCGGTGCGCTGCAAGATGCCCTTCCTCAATCGTTGAACCAACGCGCTTCCTGAAATAGATCCCGTCTTCCGACAGGGTGATCATTACCATCTCTGCATCCATTTTCTCCTGAAGTTCGGCTGCCACCTTTGTCAACGCCGGGGAGTACCCTTTCGGAAGGTTTGTCCCCATCCCTTCACGCAACTCTTTGAAATTGGGTTTGAAGAGCGATGCCCCGCGGTATTCGTGGAACTGGTTCTTTTTTGGATCAACAGCTACCGGGATACCTGCTTCTCTGGCTTTTTCAATCACCAGTTTGATGAGGCCGGGGGTGAGCACCCCTTTGTCGTAATCCTGAAAAATGACGGCGTCGGGTTGTTCGGCAATCAACATGTAGTTGATCATTTGCAACAAACGGTTTTCATCGCCCTGGGTGAGGGGGTGGGTCACCTCTTCGTCAACCCTGAGCATCTGCACGTTGTTGCCAATAATCCTGAACTTGGTGGTGGTGATGCGGTTCGGACTCTTGATGATCCCTTCACAGGTTATGGCTTCGTCGCGGAGCGTTTTCATGAAATCGGCACCACGATCGTCTTCTCCCACAACCGAACACAACAGGGGAACTGCCCCCATGGCCTTGATGTTGAGGGCCACATTGGCGGCTCCTCCAAGCCGTGAGGCTCTGCTTTTTACCATCACAACGGGCACAGGGGCCTCGGGCGATATGCGGTCAACCTGCCCCCATACGTAAGCGTCGGTCATTACGTCGCCAATCACCAGAATTCTGCGGTTCTTAAATCCATCGAACAATTGACGGTACCACGATGCATCGTTTTTCATTTTTCGGAATTTTGGGCAAAAGTACTCAATTTGATTCGTTCTTCATCCTGAACATGGAGCGCTGTTTGCAAGTGGTGTGGCTCGTGCCTAAACGCAGCAACGGCGATGAGGGATAGCCCGTCACCGCCGCCGGTTCTTTATCGTGGTGTTGAAAAACTGGTGTTTCAGACAAGTTTTTGCAGTGCGGCTTTCACGCGTCGTGCAGCTTCTGCAATTTTCTCGCTCGATGTGGCGTAGCTAAACCTGATGCACTGGTTGTTGCCAAACGAACTTCCGGGAACCAGGGCTACCTGGGCTTCTTTCAACAAATACATGCACAGGTCGTCGTCGGTAGCCAGGGTGAGGCCGTCAGCGGTTTTTTTGCCCAGATAGGCTGTCACGTCGGGAAACACGTAGAAGGCTCCGTCGGGGAGATCTACTTTCAGCCCGGGGATTTCACGCAGCAAGGCTACCAACAGGTCGCGCCGCTCTTTGAAGGTGCTCACCATTTGTTTCATCTCGTCAACTTCATCGGGGTGGCGATCCATGGCAACTATGGCGGCTCTTTGGGCTATGGAACAGGTGCCAGAGGTGATTTGCCCCTGTATTTTGTTGATGGCCTGAGCAATATCGCAATTTGAAGCTGAATAGCCCAAGCGCCACCCGGTCATGGCATACCCTTTTGATACGCCGTTGATTACGATCACCCGATCGTGAATGGCAGGGTAGGAGGCAAGGCTTTCGTGTTTGCCGTTGAAGATGATGTATTCGTAAATTTCGTCGGCAATCACATAGAGGTGGGGGTGCTTGCTGATGACACCGGCCAGAGCTTCCATCTCGTCGTGGTTGTAAACGGCACCCGATGGGTTGTTGGGCGAGTTGAACATCAGCAGTTTGGTGTTGGGGGTGATGGCCGCTTCCAACTGGCTGGCTGTTATTTTGAAGCGGGTTTCTATTCCTGCATCAATCAAAACCGATTTTCCACCGGCCAGTTTAACCATTTCAGAATACGAAACCCAATAGGGGGTAGGCATCAAAACTTCTTCACCGGGGTTCACAAGGGCCAGAATGGTGTTGGCCAGTGCCTGTTTGGCTCCTGTACTCACAACTATCTGGTTTGGTTTGTAATTTAATTGATTGTCGCGCAGCAGCTTGCGGCATATGGCTTCTCTCAGGTCCTGATACCCGTTGACGGGTGGATAGTGAGTGAAGTTTTGATCCAAAGCAAGTTTTGCTTCATCTTTTACAAACCCGGGAGTATCGAAATCGGGTTCGCCTATGCTCAGGTTGATGATGTCGAAGCCCTGTTGCGTAAGTTCTCGACTCAGGCGTGTCATTGCCAGGGTTGCTGATTCTGAGAGTTGGTTGGCACGATCGGAAAGATAGTTCATAGGGGTGGTTTTTTTGAGAAGAAAAGTCCGTTGGTGATTAAAGAGCAAAGTTAAAAAGAAGGTTGAATGGTTGAGCAATGCCTTCAAAAAAAAAGATCAGTACCCTTCTGTTGCTTGATTGCAACCAGGTGATCAACAAATAATTTTGTTTCTCTTATAAATCTTTTCCAGGCAACCTCCTCCTTCAACCGCTCTCTTCCGATAGCTGCCCGAACCGCTCAGTCACCGCAGAAACCAGAAACCAGAAACCAGAAACCAAAAACTCCCCTTTTGCTGAGAAAACGACGCCCGGTGTTGCGAATGTGGTTTTCTGTTCGTAAGTTTGTTGAAATGAAAATTGAGAACTGTGAAGATAAAAATAGGTTTTGGTTACGATGTGCATAAACTCGTTGAAGGAAAACGTCTTAGAATTGGCGGTGTCGATATCCCTTTTCACAAAGGTGCTGAAGGTCATAGCGATGCCGATGTCTTGATCCACGCAGTGTGCGACGCTTTGCTGGGAGCTGCCAACCTTCGCGATATCGGCTTCCATTTTCCCGATACCGATCCATCCTACAAAGGGATTAACAGCATCGTGTTGCTTCAACAGGTAATTGCCAAGCTTGCAGAAAATCAGTGGTATATATCGAATATCGACTGCACCGTGGTGTTGCAGGAGCCCAAAATAGGTTCCTACATCCCCGAAATGCAACGTGCCCTCGCCCAGGCTATGGGATTGGCCGTGTGCGACGTGTCGGTAAAGGCCACAACTTCCGAGGGGCTGGGATTCACCGGCTCCGGCGAGGGTGTAGCGGCCTATGCCGTGGCTTTGATCTCGAATGGCTGACAACACGGGTTTTACCTTTTCCTGCCGGTTTAAAAAAAAATTACACTTTTTTCACAGGTTTTTGTTGAATTGTAAACATAAAGTGAGTAAATTTGCATTAAGATATTGAGTAATTTTTTTACTCATTAACTGTGATTCCTCCGGTGCTTTTTTGATTTTCAGGCCAGAAGAGGTTGTTCTGCTTGTGGTTGCATTCTGGAAGCGAAGGAAACTGTGAAACGTTTTCTCTAAAACCCATTGAAGCAGTTGTATTCAACGGCTTATCAAATCTAAAAAACATGAATTCAGACCCGTCGGGTGGTTTTTGTACCTTCCTGAGGGTTTTTGCCGGGGAGGGTGCTCGTGAAGTTGTATAATTGACAATGCTGGTTATGCTTGATACACTAATTACCTCTAAAACGCGGTTGAAGTTGCTGCTGCGTTTCTTTTTAAACAGCAGTTCTGAAGCCCATTTGCGAATGCTGGCTACCGAGTTGGGCGATTCTTCTAACTCTATCCGGCTTGAACTCAATAAATTTGAGCAGGCGGGGCTGCTTACTTCGCGCAGCGAAAGCAACCGCAGGGTTTTTAAGGCAAATACCCTGCACCCTCTTTTCCCCGATATCAACAGCATTATCAGAAAATACATCGGGATCGACCAGATACTCGAGAAGGTTGTTGAGGAGGTTGGCTCTGTGGAAAGGGTTTACCTCACGGGGCCGTTGGCACACGGCATCAACAGCCCTTTTATTGATCTGATTCTGGTGGGTGGCCCGGTAAACGCCGAGTCGCTGGCCCGGCTGGTTTCAAAGGCCGGTAGTTTGATCAACCGGCATATACGTTATGCCGTGATGAGCAGCTCCGACTACGACCACGAATTTTCCAAACCGTCTGATCATCTGTTGATCTTCGGATCTGATTGTGTTACACGCTCCTCTGCCCAGAGTGGTGTTAATGTAAACAACTGATATGTAAATGTTAAGAGTGATTGTTTGAATCAGTGAAAGCAAATTAAACGTAACTGTAAAATGGAAAACTTCTGGCATGTTATTTACACGGCGCCCAGAGCAGAAAAAAGGGTTCATGCACAGTTAATTGAGATGGGTGTTGAAACATATTTGCCTCTGCATCAGGTTATAAGGCAATGGGCCGACAGAAAGAAACAAGTGGAACTGCCTCTTTTTACCTCTTATGTGTTTGTAAACAACTCCGAAAGGGAGTATTACGATATTTTGCAAACAAATGGTGTGGTTAGGTTTGTTTATCATTGTGGCCGCCCCGCCATAATCAAGGCAGAAGAAATTATGCGCATCAGGCAGTTTCTTGAGAAAACACGCGGATACCGCACCTGGCTCGAACCAGAGATGGAGGTTGAAATCGTGAAAGGTCCTCTTTGTGGTTCTGTGGGTAGGATTGAAAGGGTTGGACGTCATAAACTCCGACTCAGAATCAGTGCTTTGGGTTTGATCGTTCAGGCCGAACTCGACAGGGAGTCGATCAGGGTGTTGCAACCCGCATGATGTTTGAAACCCTTTCATGTGGTTTTTCGTTTATTACTGAATTAAAATAGCGGGGATTGATTGGTTTTGCAGCCTGAAACGGGTTTAACCATCAATTCCGCTTGTTGTATAAGGTGTTTTGTATGTGTAGGTTATGTTGTTTTAATGTAACTGACGGGGCGAAGCTGTGTAGCGGGGATTGATCCTTCGGCATGAGTTTTTTGCCCTGAAAATAGTAACGTGAAGTTTTCTACTATGGATAAACCCTATTTGATAGAAGGTGGTTTGTTTACCGATCAACGCGGGAGCATCAGCCACGTCAACGATTTTCGTGTAGAGCAGTTTAAAAGATTCTACATGATCCAACATTCCGATTGTTCGGTCATTCGTGCCTGGCAGGGCCACCGTTTCGAGGTGAAGGCTTTCTACGTGGTGAACGGTGTTTTCGCCATCAACGCGGTTGATCCCGGCAATTACGAAAACCCCGATGCCAACGCTGAGGTATTGTCTTTTGAACTCTCAGCCGCAATAAGTCAGGTGTTGGTAGTTCCTCAGGGATACGCCAACGGGTTCAAAGCGATGGTGCCTGGTTCTAAAATGGTGGTGTTCTCAAACCACCTGCTCGAAGATTCGCACAACGACATCATTCGTTTCCCGGTTGATTTCTGGCGTTTTAAATGCTAACACCCTTTTGCTATGGAAAAATTGGAACAGGTGCGCATCATTTCTCTCCCCAGGATTGAAGATCCACGGGGTAACCTCAGCATCGTTGAGGAGATGGAGCATATCCCCTTTGCCATCGAGCGGAGCTATTGGATTTATGATGTCCCCGGCGGGGTGGCCCGTGGTGGCCACGCGTTCAGGGAACAACAAGAGTTTATCATCGCTCTGAGCGGTAGTTTCGACGTGAAGGTTGACGATGGTCGTCAATCAAAAGTCTTTTCCCTCAACCGCTCTTACTACGGGTTGTTCGTGCCTCCCGGTTTGTGGCGCCAAATGGACAATTTCTCTACCAACAGCGTGGCTTTGGTGCTCAGTTCCACCCAGTTCGATGAAGACGACTATATCCGCGATTACAACGAGTTCGTAAAAACCTACACCCATGCCCCGACCAACAGTTTATGATTGCAGCATCGTGGAGTTGCCCCGCATCTACTACAGGGCGGGGAACATCACTCCGGTTAGCAACCACATCGAAGTGCCTTTCAGGGTGCGGCGTGTGTTTTACATCTACGACATCCCGGGTGGCGAAGACCGTGGTGCTCACGCTCACATGACTTGTCATCAGTTTCTGGTTGCCGTGAGCGGTAGTTTTGAGATCGAACTCGACGACGGTCGCTTGAAACGAACCGTGGTGCTCAACCGCCCTTACTTCGGTTTGCACATCCCGCCGGGTATCTGGTCGGCCGAAAAAGGGTTTTCGTCAGGTGCCGTTTGTCTGGTGCTGGCCAGCGAAAAGTACGATGAAGCTGATTACATCAGGGATTACGATGGTTTTAAAGCCTTCATCCATGGCAAATCCTGATCAATTGTTGCATAACGCTCGTTACGGGCATCTTTTGAAGCTCTACAACCCATTCAGGTTTTTGCCGGCTTCCGGCGAGGCAGCAGCGTTGTCGGAACTTGTGGCGCTGCCTCTTGCTGCCAGCCACAACCTGAAAGTTTTCACGCTGAGCCCGCGGGGTACCGACCACCATTTTCTGGTAAAGCACCTTGACTGGGATTCTCGGTATTTCGGGTTCGACTGCTTCCAGATTGAGATGGTGCTTTACGACCATACCGATTACCGGCTGCTGCACGAGGCTGTAGAGTTGTTCGTCCGTTTGTTGCCCCACGGTTCTTATACTTCTTTCACGGTTCCTGCCACCGACATCATGATGATGCAGGCACTTAGCGGATCACCTTTTTTGCTTGTCGAACCTCGGGTGAATTATGCCCTGAACCTCCGGGGGGTGTCGCCCGATGGCTTCCTTGTTGATGATCAGGTGGACTTGGCCGCCATTGACGACGCCAACGCGCTGGGCGGTATAGCTTCACGTTGCCGAAACCCGTTCGACAGGGTGCACGCCGATCCGGCTTTCTCAACCGATGTGGCCGATGCTTACCTGGGGGTTTTCGCCTCGGAATCGGTGAAGGGTTTTGCCGACGCGGTGTTTAAAATATCCGACGAAAAGGGAGTCCCTTATGGGTTTCTGGCGGTTAATCAGCCTGTGGTTCGCCTTGGTTACCGGGTAAGCAAACTGGTGTTGGCTGCTGCTGATGCCTCGGTTGCCCGCGGATCGTTGTCCGCTTTGTTGAAAGCGGTAACTGCCTGGTGCATTCACCAGCAAGCCGATTACCTTACCACCATCACGCAGGCTGCCAACGGTGCCGCCATTCGCGCCTGGGAAAAAGGGGGATTCTCACTCTATTCTGTCACCCAGGTTTACAGTCTTAAAAGATGAACATGGTTAAGTTTCTCGATCTTCAAAAAATCAACCAACGCTACCGCGAACAGTTGCTGGAAGCTGCTGCCAGGGTGCTCGACAGTGGCTGGTATCTGCTGGGATCGGCAGTGAAACAGTTCGAGTCTGATTTGTCGCTCTACACTGGTGTGCCTCACGTGGTTGGTGTGGCCAACGGCCTCGACGCGCTGCGTCTGATTTTCAAGGGGTACATCGAATTGGGGGTGATGCAACCCGGCGATGAGGTGATTGTTCCTGCCAATACTTATATCGCTTCTATTCTGGCTGTTACCGATTGCGGGTTGGCGCCGGTGTTGGTTGAACCCGATCCCGCTACCTGCAACCTCGATCTGAGCAGGGTTGAGTCGGCCATCACCTCGCGCACCAAAGCCGTTCTGGTGGTTCATCTCTACGGTCGGGCTTGCTGGGACTACAGTCTGGAGGTTTTAGCCATGAAATACGACCTGAAGTTGGTTGAAGACAACGCGCAGGCCATTGGCGCTGAATGGAAGGGCGTCAAAACGGGTGCGTTGGGACATGCTGCGGGCTTTAGTTTCTATCCGGGGAAAAACCTGGGTGCATTGGGCGATGCAGGGGCCGTGGCCACCCGCGATGCTGGGTTGGCCGACACCATAAGGGCATTGGCCAATTATGGCAGCCGTGTGAAGTATGTCAACGATTTCCAGGGACTCAACAGCCGCCTCGACGAGTTGCAGGCCGCTTTTCTGAGTGTCAAATTGAAAGGGCTCGACGCTGAAAATCAGAAGCGAAGGGAGATAGCTTCGCGCTATTGTCACGAGATTGATCGCGACAGCATTGCTTTGCCCCGGCAACCAGACGGGAAT
Source organism: Bacteroidales bacterium (assembly GCA_028689615.1). Classification (GTDB taxonomy): domain Bacteria; phylum Bacteroidota; class Bacteroidia; order Bacteroidales; family TTA-H9; genus GWE2-42-24. The sequence continues at coordinate 39,144 of JAQVCV010000024.1, forward strand.
TCTCAAAACATTGCTAGCGACCCGAGCCATGTTTGGCATCTTTTCGTGATTGGTCACCCCCACCGCGATGATTTGCAACGCCATCTGACGGCCAATGGCATCCAGACGCTTATCCATTACCCCATCCCGCCTCACAAGCAAAAGGCATACAACCAGTGGAACCAGCTCTCTTTTCCCATCACTGAGCGTATTCATTCCCAGGTGTTAAGTTTGCCGGTTAGTCCGGTTATGACTGCTGAGGAGGTTAACCTGGTTATTAAAAACGTGAACAATTTCAAGCCGCATGTTTCTGTCTAAAGTTTTTAAAAGAATCAGGCGGTTTGTGAATCGCCTTCGCTATTTTTTACTCCCCAATTTTGCCAGGCTTTTGGGCAACCGTCTGGTGTTGGCCGGGGGACTTCCCATCTGCGGCCAGTTGATGGTTGTTCGGGGCGAAGGAAAGGTAACCATTGGCAGGGGATGTTCGTTCGGGGCCAGGCTGGGGGGCTTCAACCGCGGCGGGTGTGTCGAGCTGCAACCCCGACGGCGTGAGGCGGTTATTGAAATCGGCGACAGGGTACTTACCAACAACAACGTTTTCATCACGGCCATGAATCGCGTGGCTGTGGGTGCCGATACTTTGATAGGTCAGAATGTGATGATTACCGACTACGAGGCTCATGGAACCCATCCCGGCGAACGACGGAAGCCCGGGCAGGTAGGGGTGGTTGTCGTGGGCCAAAATGTGTGGATTGGCAACAACGTGACCATCCTTCGCGATACAACAATCGGCAACGATTCCATCGTGGCGGCAGGTGCCGTGGTAAAAGGAACCTTCCCTTCTGGTGTGATTATCGGCGGTGTGCCTGCCAAAATCATTAAAAAAATCTGATTTGGATACCAAAGCCTCTTATCGGCAGATATTGAAAGCTACTTCTGTTTTTGGTGGCGTTCAGGTTTTCCAGATATTAATCAACATCCTGCGCTCCAAGATCATCGCTTTGTGGCTTGGACCGGCAGGAATGGGGATATACGGTCTTTATACCTCTACCATTACCCTGGTTTCCAACGTGTCGGCCATGGGATTGGGGGTGAGTGCCGTGAAGAATATCGCCGCTGCTTTTGCATCGGGCGATCCTGAAAAGGCCGGCAGGGTGGTGAAGGTTCTGCGTATGCTGGTATGGGTAACCGGCTTGGCCGGTGCGCTCTTCGTGTTTCTGTTTGCCCGAAGGCTGAGTCTCTTCACGTTTGGTGTCCCCGATCACCACGTGGGTTTCATGTGGATTTCGGCAACGTTGTTGTTCAACCAGATCAGTTCGGGGCAGCTGGCTCTGCTAAGGGGCGCCCGAAAGGTGAAGCATCTGGCATCGGCGGGCCTGTCGGGCTCTTTGGTGGGTCTGGTGGTGTCGGTGCCTCTCTATTATTATTGGGGGGTCGATGGGATCGTTCCTGCTATCGTGGTTACGTCGGTGGCTTCGCTTCTCAGATCGTGGTATTTTGCCCGTAAAGTAGAGGTTCCCGCGGCAACAATCTCGCGCCACGATCTGAAAAGTGAAGGGAGCGATATGTTGCGGATGGGGTTTATGCTCGGGTTGAGCAGCATCCTGGTTTCGGGGAGTGCCTATCTCCTCAGGGTGTTTATCCAGTCGCGGGGCAGTGCCGACGATGTGGGGCTGTTTACAGCCGGTTTCATGATCGTAAATTCTTACGTGGGGATGGTTTTCTCGGCCATGGGCACCGACTACTATCCCCGCCTTTCGGGATGCGCAGCCAACAAAGGTGAGTTGGAGAGGCTTGTCAACCAGCAGGCCGAAATGGCTTTGTTGATCCTTGCTCCGCTCATCGTGGCTTTTGTCCTTTTCGGGAAATATGCCCTGGTATTGCTCTACTCCACCGAATTTGTGCCGGTGCAGCAAATGGTGGCTTTTGCTGCTGTGGGGGTTTTGTTGCGCGCTTCCAGCTGGACAATGGGTTACTTGTTGCTGGCTCGTGGCGAATCGTGGTTTTTCTTTTTCAATGAGCTGTTGTCGAATGCTTATTTTTTGGGTTTGAACATACTGGGGTATTCTCTGGCTGGTTTCACAGGTTTGGGTGTTTCCTACATCGTGGCCTACGGGCTCCATTTTGTCCAGATGCAGTTGTTCGCGGCTTATCGCTACAAGGTTTTCTACCGCCGGAGGCTTTTTCTTTTGTTGCTTTCGGCTTTGGCCTTCGGCTGTCTGGCTCTGTTGCTGGCCAAAACCCCGCTTCTGGTGATGATGGCGGGTGGCGGGGTGTTGTTGTTGGTGGTGGGGCTTTTCTCACTTTATTTTCTCAACCAGATGGTTGACCTCAGGTCGTTGGTTGTTTCCAAAATTAAAAAGCATCGTAAAAACTGATTGTAATGAAGATACTGCTCGTTGGTGAATACTCTGGTTTCTACAACAACCTTGCAGCCGGGCTGAAGGAGTTGGGGCATTCGGTGTTTCTGGCCAACACCGGCGACGGCAAACGTCGTTACCACTCCGATTTCGATTGGCGCAAGGGCAACAACGGTTTCTGGGGCAAAAACATCGGTCTGGGTCGGCTGCTGCTCCACCGCAACCTGTTCTCCGGTTTCGATGTGGTGCAACTTATTTTCCCCCGACTCAACAGCATCTATTGGCTCAACCAGTTGATGGTGAATTACCTGAAAGCCCACAACGGGAAAATCTTCTGGACGCCCTCGGGTCGCAGCCACCTGATCTCGAAGTTTTGGTACGAGAGCACAGGGAAGCGTTGTGGGGTTTACGATTTTCACTTTGCCGAGGCAGCGAAACGGGGCGATCGGCTTCAGTTTTTGCAACCTGCTGCAGTTGATTACGAAACCTGGTTCACCCACCAGCTCGACGGCATTTTGCCAGCGGCCTTCGAGTATGCCGAACCTTTCAGAAACCATCCCAAGTTTCTTCGCACCATCCCTTACCCGGTTGATCTCGACCAGATTGGCTATCATCCCAACATCGTCGGCTCAAAAGTGGTGTTTTACCACGGCATCACGCGGCCTGTTAAAGGAACTGAGCATATTTGCAAAGCATTCGGGGCTGCGCGCGACCGGTGGCCCTCCGGAGGCGAATTCGTTTGTGCCCGAAGTCTCCCTTACCAGGAGTATTTAAAGGTGATTCGCGGCTCCAACGTAATTGTTGATCAGGCCAACAGCTATTCAACTGCTCTCAACGGTCTGATTGCTCTGGCGCAGGGAAAAATTCTGATGGGCGGAGGGGAAAAGGAGTACCTCGATGAGATTGGATACGACTGGTGCCCCATCCTCAACATCAAACCCGATCAGGCTCAGATACTTCAAACCATCGAATGGGTGATGGATAACCGTGGCAACATCGAAGAAATGGGTTTCAGGGGGCGGCAATTTGTTGAGAAATACCACCACCAAAGGGTAATAGCATCGCGATATGTGGAGAGTTGGACGTCGTCATAGGTCAGGCTATCCTGAGGTTGCAAGTGTTTTTTCCACGGCCCTGGCATTCTATTTTGCCGGTGGACTTGGTCTTTACCTCCTTTTTGGCGAGTACATCTCCACGGAGGAGTTGCCCGTTTTGGTTGTTAGTTTTGGAAGTTTCTTGTTGTATGGTGCCTTGTTGGTAGCCTCGGGAAGTTTCAACCCACTGTTCGACAACCGCCTTACGGTGTTTTTTACGGCTTTTTTCTTTGCCGTGGCAGGCGTTGTGGCCAACAAATGGCTCTCTTACTCGGTCAACGGCAATTTTTATGTTTTTAGCGAAGCCGACGCTTTTACCTACCATACCGAGTCATTGGCTATGAGCCAGATGCAACTGGGTCAGGCTTTTGAATACCTTTCCGATTCCTATTCCTTCGACGACTGGGGGGCTTTCGTGGTAACAGCCCTGCTGTATAAAATTGCTGCTTCTCCGTTGATCATCAGTGGTTTTTATGTGTTTCTGGGTGCCTTCACGGCTACACGGCTCTACGACATCGCGGGTATGTATTTCTCGAAAAAGTATGCTTTCATCGCGGCTATGGTTTACTCGGTGTCGTCTTACGCCATCTATTTCTACTCCACAAACCTGAAAGAGAGTGTGATGATATTTCTGGCAGTCATGTTTTTTTACCATTACTACCGTTTTCTCACCAGCGGCTCTCCGCTCTCTGTGTTGTGGGCTTTTTTTATGGTGGTGTTGCTTATGTTTTACCGACCGGCCGTTGCTATGCTGTTGTTAGGTTCTGGTTTCGTGGGCTATACGCTTCAACTGGGACGCAGCCGGGGCTCCGTGGCTGTTGCCATCGCGCTGATGCTTGTGGTGGTGTTTTTTTTCGGCGATTTCCAATCAACCGTCGATCGCTACACCATGTCGGGCGATCTCGACCGGGTGATCGAGTCGCGCAACAATGCCGGTGCCATCAAGGGGGGAGGGGTGTTGTTCAATTACGTGGTGATTGCTTTGGCTCAAACCGTGGGGCCTTTCCCAACCTTCTCTCCTGACGTCAGCCCCAAACTCGCTCTTTGGGCGCCAGGACTGCTGCTTCGTGTTTTGCTGTTTCTGCCTTTCTGGCTTGGCGTCTATTTTATCTGGAAAAACAAAATCTATGCTCTTTACCCTGTAGTCCTTTTCACCCTTTTGGAAATGTTGTCGCTGGTGGTCATCATGGAGGGGCTCGAGTTGCGTAAAGGGTTGCCTCACATGCCTTTTGTTTGCCTGATAAGCTTCTGGTTTCTGGGGTCGCTCGAAACCAATGCCGATAGGTATTCCCGGGGTTATTTCCAACGGGTTGTGCAATACTCCATGATTGGGGGTCTGGCTCTTATTTTGCTCTACAACCTTCGTTCCTGATGCTAATTTTTCTGGGTGATCTGGCTTTCACGGGGCTTCTGAGCCTCGATCCGCAACGCAACACCTCGCGGTTTGAAGCGGTGGCTCCTGTATTGCGGCAGGCTTCCATGGTTTTTGCAAACCTCGAGGTCCCCGTGAAGGTTGACGAGTCGCGCAATCCCAACAAAAGCTTCATCCACCACGCCCTGCCCGAACCCACAGCCAGCCTCCTCCCGATGCTCAACATCGGGTGCGTGTCGCTGGCCAACAACCACATTTACGATTGTGGCCTGACCGGATTGCAGGCTACCCTAGCTCTTCTCGACGAGGCGGGCATTGCCCACACGGGTGCGGGCTGGCTGCCGCACCATCTGGAACCGGTGGTGGTGGAGGCCGATGGCCTTCGCATCGCTTTTCTGGCTTTCGTCAGCCCGTCCACCAAGCCCCGCACGGAGGGCCTTCCCACACTGTTACTCAATTATTTCGATCCCGAAAGTGTTGCAAACCAGGTGGCTGCCGTCCGGTCGGTCGCCGATCTGGTTGTAGTGAGCATTCACTGGGGGCGCGACTATTCTTCCTATCCCACCACCGACCAGGTGGTGGCTGCCCGCCGGTTGACCGATGCCGGTGCCCACATCATCATGGGGCACCACCCTCATACTTTGCAACCATTTCAACAACAGGGTCGTGCCACGATATTTTACAGCCTTGGAGGACTTACTTTCGGCGACTTTTACCAGGGCAACCCGCCCCGGCTTCGGGCTTTGTTCCGCAAGACGAAGACCGGGTTGATGGCTGCTTACCATACCGATACTCAACAGTGGCGGTTTACTGCCACCCGCGAGTTGCAAGGAAACAGACTGAAATTGATTTCGTTCGATTACAGGGCCTGGTCGGCCAGACGGTGGCGTTGGTTCTCGTTTGCACAACGCTGGCCCGTGGCAGCTCTGGCCATAAACTTGCGCGAACAGGTGCTCGACAGGGTGGTGGAGTACTTCTTCGGGTACTACCAGCATCCGCTCAAACGCCTTTTTCAATGGCGCAACGTGTCCAAAATAAAAAAGCTTTTCCGAAAGGTTAACCCTTAATCGGGCTGTTCTGCCAGTCTGCTGTTATTCCGATGGTTGAAAATCAAAACAGGCCCCCCCGTTTCCTGATAAGCATTGCCTCCCTTCCATTGGCTGAAGGGATGGAGCGCGTGCCGCTGGATGAGCAGGGGCTGGCATTGTATGCCCCGCCTGATACCGACAGGTTTGCCAGCAACGGGCTTCGGGTATGGGTTTTTGGCTACGTGTTGCCCCGCTATTCATTACCCGACGGGGGATTGAGGGGCGCGGAACTGGTGGCCGCTTTGTGGCACGAACGTCGCGAAGGGGTCGTCAACGTGCTGAAAGGGATTTTCTTCGTGGTGGTGAGCCAGGGTGACGAAGTTTTCATGTTCAACGATCACCTGGCACTCTTTGAAACGTTCACGGCTGGCAGTGGTGCTTCGCTTTCTGTTGCCACCTCTGTCGATTTGCTGATTCTCGCTGGTTATCGTCCCGAGGTGTCGTCCGCCCGACTTACCGTTCGCACCCTCATCAACCGAAGTCTGCCGGGTCACACGGTTTTCGGAAACATCAACCGTCTGAAGGGGGCTGCCATTCTTAGGGCTCATGATGGGCGGGTCGTAGAATCATCGTATTGGAGTTATGAATCGCTGTTGCCGGTGAATGGATTCGACCCTGACGTGGAGGTTGCCCCTTTTGCAGAGCTGCTCACCGATAACTTCCGCCGTTTCAACGAGGCCACCCGCCCTGCACACCACCTCATCACCCTTACGGGGGGAAAAGATGGCCGCACGGCGTTGGCGGTGTTGATGGCCAACGGAATAACTCCGCAGGGGATCACCTATGGCAACCCCGCCTCGATGGATGCTGTGTATGCTCAGAAGCTGGCTCAGGCTGCCCGCCTGCCTCATTCCATCGTCACGCCGCCCGATACCGGCAGCTATTTTAACCAGATGTTGGAGCAGGTGGTGGCTACGGGCAATCCCGAAATCTCGTTCCACCGTGCCCACCGGCTCTACGCCATGCAGCAACTGGCCGCCGCCACTTCGGGCAGGGCGGCTCTCTACACAGGCTACATGGCCGGCGAGATGATGATGGGCATCTTTTTCGACAACCTCATTTTTACCGATTTCCTCACGCAGCATTGGCGTACCGCTTCGGTAAGGGCTGAAACGGTTTTGGCACAGGGCTTCCATCGGACTGAAAGGCTTGATTTGGAGGGTGTCACTGAATTGCTCAGGGAGTTGAAATGTCTCGATCCGTCAATTCCTCCGGCAGTACAGCGTTTTCATGCACTGTTCGAGATTGGTGTGCCTCACCACCGTCAGGATGTGGTACTGGCTCATTCTGTTTTGGGTTTCCCTTACCCGTTTTTTCTCGATATCGATCTTCTTGAAAGGGTGTTTAAAAGCCGTTTTAACCTCTTTTATACCTCCAATACAACCGTCAACCCGCTGCGGCGTTATGGGTTGTACTACCTCAACCTGCAACTTCAGCACCGGTTGGCTCCCTCGCTCGATCAGGTAGCGTTTGGGAAACGGGGGGCTTATTCCACCCGCGAATACCTGCGTGGACCGGTTTACTGGAGTGTTGTGAAGTCGCTGCGCTACATCACCCACCGCCATAAATACCCGTCGAGCTACACTTATGGAGCCTCTTTCCGGGAGTTTCTGGCCAACCGGTACCAGCAACTTCTGGCTGATACCAACCACCCCGTTCATCCCTTTTTCGATCTCGGTACAGCCCTCCACAACCTCCGGTCTGTTGATGGGAACCAGGGCGAAGCGGCAGTTCACCGTTTTAGCTTTCCCGTGTTGCTGGCTGCCCAACTCTCTCAATTTCTCCGTTAGTATTTTGGTTTCTCCTAAAAATCCTTGTTATAACATACCTGAACTAACTGATAACCCGCTGGCTCGATTTCTCTGACTTCGACCGTGTTCACCAGCGCGAAGCGCTGGTGTTTCTTTACCGCCAAGTCCGCTAAGATAGCTTCACGCTAAGATCGCTAAGATGCCGGACGTTGATTTTTAAGACCGCCAAGGCACTTCGTGCAGGTTGGACGAGCAATACGCGTTAGCATCAGCGTCCGTTAGATGCCGTAGGCATCTCCGCGGTCATAACAAAACCCGTCAAAGATTCTTTGCGTTCTTTGCGTCTTGTCTTCGCGCTCTTAGCGGTAAAAGAATACCCGACCAGCAAAAACTATCTCCCATAAATCCTTGTTATAACATACCTGAACTAACTGATAACCCGCTGGCTCGATTTTTATTATCCTGTGGGTAATGCGGTTTCATGCATATTCGTTTATGAAATACAAAGCTTGTTTGCTCACTACCAACAATCCTGTCTATCCGCTGCTTTGGAAAGAGGCGCTGGAGGCTTCGGGTTTGTTCGAACCATTGGCAGTGGTTGACATCACGGCAAACGACTGGCTGCAGCAACTCGGTTCGGGCAACTACGATCTTTTTTTGCTCAGGCCTCCGGGTAAAACAAACCTTTTCAAACAACTTTACGACGAGCGGGTTCACCTGGCTGTCAGCCGTTTTGATGTACCCTGTTACCCGTCGTTGCTCGAGGTAAGGCTCTACGAGAACAAGCGTTACCTGCGCGATTGGCTCATGGTTCACCGGCTGCCTCATCCCGATACTTTTGTTTTTTTCGACCGCGACGAGGCCTTTGGTTTTATTCGCCAGCGAAAGGAGTTCCCGTTGGTGGGCAAAACCAACATCGGGGCATCGGGCAACGGCGTGGTGGTTTTGCGCGACAGCATAGCGGCATCCGACTACGTGGCCAGGGCTTTTACCGAGGGGCTGCGACCCCGATCAGGACCAAAGGTTTTCAAAGGCTCCCTCGTCGCGAAGATCCGGAAGGCGATCACCATGAAGGGGTTCCTGAAAAACCGGCTGAAAACTTATACCACCGGCGCCCTCAACGTGCAATACCATTTCGTCATCTTGCAACGCTATGTGCCGCATCAGTTTGAGTGGCGGTGCGTGCGGATCGGCGACTCTTTCTTCGCGCATAAAAAGCTTGCACCCGGCGGCATGGCCAGCGGAACGCTGCTTAAAGGTTACGATGCTGTGCCTCCGGCTCTTCTCGATTTTCTGAAACGTGTTACCGACAGCCATCAACTTACCTCTGTTGCCGTGGATTTGTTTGAAGATGGCGCCGGCGGTTTTCTTATCAACGAAATTCAGTGTTATTTCGGGCAGTCGGACCCGTGGCAGATGTTGGTTGACGGCAAGCCTGGCCGCTACGTTTGGAGCAACCTGGGGTGGGTGTTCGAGGAGGGGATGTTCAACACCCGCGAATCGTACGACCTGCGGGTGAGGCATGCCTTGCAGTTGTTGAAGTCTCATAAGGTACAAAACTGACCCGCGCCTCCATGAAAGTTCTTTTTGTAAGCAGTAGCAACCACGCCGGCGGCATCAGCCCTATCACCCTCCGTCAGGGTGAATCGCTGAAGCAGGCGGGTGTATCGGTAAGCTATTTCACCATGCGGGGCAGGGGTTTGAGGGGCTACCTCGCTTCGGTGCTTCCTTTGCGCCTCCTCATCAGGCAATCGAAACCCGACGTGGTTCACGCCCATTTTGCTTTGTCGGGTTTCGTGGCGGCCATCGCCTCTAAGGCTCCTGTGGTGGTGTCGCTCATGGGGAGCGACTTGCAGGAGCGGGCGTGGGTGAACCGCCTCATCCGCTTCTTCTGCCGAAAGGTGTGGCAGGGGGTTGTTGTGAAATCCGACAGGCTGAGGCAGGTGGCCGGGTGCAGCAGGGTGGTGGTGATCCCCAACGGGGTTGATACCTGGGTGTTTCACCCGTCGCGCAGGCTTGATGCTTGCCGAAGTCTTGGCTGGTCGGACGAAAAGGTGCATATCGTTTTTGGTGCCGATCCGCTGAGGGTCGAAAAGAATTTCTCTCTGGCTGAGAGGGCGCTGGCTCTCATGGGGCGCACCGATGTGGAGCTCCATCTTTTAAAGGGTGTTGAGCCGGCTGCCGTGCCGCTCTGGTTGCAGGCCGCCCACGTGGTGCTGCTCACAAGCACCTACGAGGGTAGCCCCAACGTGATCAAGGAGGCCATGGCGTGTGGCCGCCCGGTGGTGACCACCGATGTGGGCGATGTGAGGCAGGTGATTGGAGACACACCGGGTTGCTTCGTGGTGGAAAACCACCCGTCGGGCGTTGCCAAAGCGCTGGAGGCGGCCGTTGGCTTTGCCCTAAGCCACCCACGTACGGCTGGCCCCGATAGGATCAACCTGCTGGGTCTCGATGCTGCATCGGTAGCCGCGAAGCTTGTGAAAGTGTATGAGTCTGTTAGTAACGAAAGAAAATTAAATGAATAACAGTCGGGGGATTCTGGTTTTAGGGGGGCACGTGCAGGCTCTTGGCATCGTGAGGGTGTTTGGCCGCGAGGGGCTACCGGTGGTGGTGGTTGATAAGCTTTCCACGAACATAGCCCGCCATTCGCGCTATTGCACCGCTTTTCACCTGGTGGAGGGCGATGCCTTGCCCGGTTTCCTGCTGCACCCCGATACGGTGAAGGCCTACTCGGGATGGGTGGTGTTCCCCACCAACGATGCCCACGTGTTGTTGCTGAGTTCTCACCACAACGAGTTGTCGGTTCATTACCTGTTGGCCGTTGATAAATGGGAAGCGGTTTCGGTTTTTTACAACAAACGGTCAACTTACCGGCTGGCTCAGGAACTGGCTATCCCCATTGCACGAACCTGGTTTCCTCAATCGGTTGCCGATTTGTCGGCAATGGATGTGGAGTATCCTTGCATCATCAAGCCGGCGGTGATGCACACCTTTTATGCCCGCCTGAAACGGAAAGTTCTTTTCTGCCGCAACCAGGGCGAATTGTTTCAGCAATACCGGGCGGCTGTTGCTGTGATTCCTCCCGATGAGGTTATCGTGCAGGAGATCATCGGGGGGGGCGGCCGCAACCAGTTCTCGGCCTGCCTGCTGATGCTGGATGGGCGTGTGGTCGATTCGCTTACCGCCAACAGGTTGCGCCAACATCCGTTGGATTTTGGCAATGCCACTACCTATGCCGAACTGGTGAAGCGTCCGGAATTGGTTGAACAGGCTGCCCGCTTGTTGAGAGCTGCCGGCTACAACGGCTTGTGTGAAGTGGAGTTCAAAACCGACAACCGCGATGGGGTGGTGAAGTTTCTGGAGGTGAACACCCGCACCTGGAAGTGGCACATGCTGGCCGAAACTGCCGGCGTTCACTTTTTACGGAATTACTACTGTCACCTCACGGGTCAGCCTGTCGCGGGCGGGAACCAGCCCCGAAGGGCTTCGTTTGTTCACCTTCTCACCGACATCCCTGTCAGGTTGCGGCTGTTGCTGAAGGGACGAAAGGAGGCCCTGCCTCTCCGCAAACCGCTGGCTCATGCCGTGTGGGATCGCTCCGACTGGCGCCCCTGGCTGTTCGAGAAAGGGTACCTCTTCCACCTGATCCGAACTCGATAAAAAATAATAACTTATTAAAAATCATGATACTCACTGTTGTTGTCATCACCCTTTTTTCGCTTTTCACCAGCACGGCCATGTACGCCTATTTGCGCCATAAGGTGAAAATGCCCTTGAAATTTTTACTTACCGACAACCTGCTGGTGGCCGTTGCAGCCGCCGGCGTGGCCTCGCTTATGGCTGTGATGCTTGGCGTTGCGCCCCGACTATCGCCAGGGTTTCTGTTGCTGCTCGCTGGCTGCGGGGTGTTGGTAGTCGGGTTGGGTTTTGGTCTCACCATGATCCGTTTTTGGGCCACTCCCCGTCGCGTGGTCGTGGCTACCGATGGCCAGATGGTCTCGCCTGCCGATGGCAACGTGATTTATATCAGGCAGGTACCCGACGGCCAAACTCCCGTGGCTGTGAAAGAGGGGCTCGAAGCTTCGCTCACCGAGATCATGCAAACCGGCATCATGAACCAGCCGGCCTGGCTCATCGGCATCAACATGACCCCTTTCGACAACCACAAAAACTGCGCTCCTGTGGATGGATCGGTGGTGCTCAACAGGCATGTCAGGGGTCAGTTCTTCTCGCTGAAGAATCCCCGTGCTTTGGTGTGCAACGAGCGCAACTCGTTGGTGTTGCAGGCGTCTAACGGCGAACTGATCGGGGTGGTGCAAACAGCCAGTCGGCTGGTGCGGCGCATCGACTCTTATGTGGCCGAAGGGCAGAAGGTGAAGCAGGGCGATTGGTTTGGCATGATCCGCTTTGGCAGCCAGGTTGATCTGGTCATCCCGGCCCGCTACCAGGTGCATGTGCAGATCGGCCAACAGGTTTACGCCAAAACCACAATCATAGCTTCGCGATGAATTACTTGTTCGACATCAGCCATCCGGGTCACGCCCACCTCTTTCGTCACACCATCGTGCAGTTGATGGGCGAGGGGCACAAGGTGGTGATCACGGCCCGACAGCACGCGGTGATCGAGAGGCTGCTTACCCATTTCGGTTTTCGCTACCACATCATCGGCGGCAAGCGAGGTTCTGTGGCTGGCAAGGTGGCCGAAGTGTTGCGCCAGGATTGGGCCATGCTCAGGCTTGTGCTTCGCGAGAAGATCAACGTTGGGGTGTGCTCGGGAATCGTGGTACCTCACGTGGCTCCTTTCACCTCCATGCACACCCTGCTGCTCGACGACGACGACGATGCCGTGGAGCCTTTCATCGTAAGGCTTGGCCACCCTTTCACAGGTGCGGTGCTGTCGCCGGCAGCCATCAACAGGGCCACCCAGAAAAACATCGCTTACCCGGGAACGCACGAGCTGGCTTACTTGCATCCTGCACGCTTCACCCCCGATTTTGAAGTATGCCGGCAGGCCGGATTGCAGCCCGGCGAACCCTACTTCATCCTTCGCTTCGTGGCCTTTAAAGGGCATCACGACGGGGGAGAAAGTGGAATAGCGCCACATCAGAAACGCGAACTCATTGCAAAACTGTCTCCCTACGGGAGGGTGTTTATCACTTCCGAAAGCCCCGTTGAACCCGAACTCGAGCCATACCGCATCCCGGTAGCCCCCGAACACATCCACTCGTTCATGGCTCATGCCGCCTTGTTTATTGGCGACAGCCAGACCATGACCTCCGAGGCTGCCGTGTTGGGGGTGCCTGCCCTCAAATGCAACACTTTCGCGGGGCGACTCTCGGTGCCCAACCTCCTCGAAGAGCGTTACGGCCTGTGCCAGGCCTGGCATCCGCGCGATTTCAACCTGATGACGGATCGGGCTCTGCAATTGATTCAAAATCCCAATTTGAAACAGGAGTGGCAGATCAAACGCCAACGCCTCTTGAACGAAATGGTTGATGTTGCAGGTTTTCTTACCTGGTTCGTGCGCGATTATCCCCACACCCGCCACCAAATCACCTCCGATCCCGGTTTCTGGAACCGTTTCAGGGGTTGACCCCCTTGCAAAACACCTCCTTACACGATGGAAATTGTAAAATATTCCGACCAGTGGTTTCAGCCCACCATCGACCTTCTGGAGCACCTCTGGCACCATTTGTCGCCCTCCCAGCGTGCCGTGAAGTTCATGTGGCGCTATCTTCAAAACCCCCACACCGCCAATCCGTTCATAGCTGTGGCCGTTGAAAACGGACAGGTGGCAGGGTTCAGGGCTTTCGTCGGACAACGCTTCGTGCTGAACCACCAGCCTCTAATGGTGTTCAGCCCCGCCGATGCCGTGGTCAACCCTGCCTTCCGACGCCTCGGGTTGTTCTCGAAACTCAACAGGGCTCTTATAGCCGACGTGGAACGCGACACTTCCATCCCGGCCTGCATTCTTAACCTTTCGTCGAACAACCTCAGCACTCCGGGTTACCTCAAACTGGGATGGCAATCTACAGCGTTCCCCAAACGGTATGCTTACGGTTTGTCGCCTCTGCTCAAGGTGTTTGGCCGATGGCAGGGAAGCGATCTTAGCGGAACGGAAGTCGGGGTTTCTGATGAGCTTCACAGCGGCGCGCTCTCTCTGGTGTGGCAGCAACGGGTGGATGCTGGCTGCATCACACCCCTGCACGATGAGTTGTGGTACCGCTGGCGCTACAGCGAACCCGGCAAAAGCTTTCTGTACGTGTATGCCCGTGTGGGTGACCGCCTGTCGGGCTGGCTCATTGCCGAGAGGGCGGGGAGGAATCAGATCGTGGTGTTGGAACACAGCGCCGATTCTCCTGTCGTGTTAAACCACCTCGCGCAGGCAGCAGCCCGACATGCCGGTGCGTGGGTGGTAAGGTTCAGACTCTTTGCCGATTCGGCTTCACAACAAATAGTAAAGGCAGGGTGCCTTGCCGAACCCTCTCTCTTGCTTCGCCTTCGCCAGTCGCGCAGACTCCCTGCCCTGGTTCGTCCTGTTGCTTCCGACCCCGTGCCAGCCGATTGGCTGATCCACGACACCGACATCCGCAAGGCATCCCACTGGACCCTTTCCCAATCTGAGGTGCATTGAGGCGGTTGGTTATTAGCTGTTAGCTATTGGCTGTTAGCTATTGGCTATTAGCTATTGGCCAAAAGCCAAAGGCCAACAGCCAACAGCCAACAGCCAACAGCCAACGGCCAAAAGCCAAAGGCCTCCGATAGCTATCGGGAGCCAACCGCCTTCTTGTTGTACTCCTAAAAACCACCAACATTTTTACTATCTTTGTGGTTATAACCCTAAAGAAATGATTGCACGTTCACTCTATACCGATCAGTTGGCGAAATTCGTCAACACACCGCAGGTTAAGGTCATTACAGGAATTCGGCGATCAGGGAAATCCACCCTGCTGCTGTTGTTGAAGCAATCGCTGTTCAACATGGGGATATCTGAAGAACAAGTGATCGCCGTGAATTTCGAGAGTTTCGTGTTCGTCGAGATCACAACGGCCATAAAACTCTACGACTATGTTAAAAGGAAAATTATTCCGGGTCGCAAAGCTTACCTTCTGTTCGATGAGATACAGGAAGTGGAGGGGTGGGAGCGGGCTGTAAATTCTTTTCTTGTTGATTTCGATGTTGATATCTATCTCACTGGATCGAATTCGCGCTTGCTCTCCTCAGAATTGTCAACCTACTTAGCCGGACGAACCATCGAGATTCCTGTTTTTACGCTCTCTTACAGGGAGTTTCTCGATTTCAGGCAATCCCCTCCAACAGCCGGTGAGGCTTCCGTTGAACCCTTTATGCAGTATCTGCGTGCGGGTGGATTCCCTATAATCCACAGCGCTAATTTTGACCTTGAGAGTGGGTATAAAACTGTACGTGATATTTACTCTTCCGTGATTTTGCGCGATACAGTGCAGCATTTTAAAATCAGGGAGATTGAGTTGCTCGAAAGGGTTATCCGTTATGCCTTCGATAATATGGGTAACACTTTTTCCGGTAAAAATGTGGCCGATTATTTTAAAAGCCAACAGCGTAAAACCGATCTCAACACGATCTATAATTTCCTGCACGCCCTCGAAGAGTCGTTTGTTTTCTACAAAGTTGCTCGCTACAACATCAAAGGAAAGGAGATACTCAAGACCCAGGAAAAATACTATGCCGGCGATGTTTCGCTCATGTATGCCACCATGGGCTACCGCGACCGGATGATTGCCGGAATACTCGAAAACATTGTATTTCTGGAACTAAAACGGCGTGGCTACCAGGTATATGTTGGTAAACTCGACAGCCGTGAGATTGATTTCGTTGCCGAAAAGCAAAACGATCGAATCTACATCCAGGTGGCTTATAAGCTTGATAGCGAGCAAACCATTCAACGGGAGTTCTCTCCCCTCCAGTCCATTCCCGATCATTATCCTAAGTGGGTCGTATCCATGGATTCATTCTGGAAAGATACCCTCGAAGGAATCAAACATTTCTATATCGCTGATTTCCTGTTATCCGACAAGTTTTAAATGGGCCATTGGCTATTAGCTATTAGCTATTAGCTATTGGCCAACAGCCAAAAGCCAAAAAGCTGTTAGCTGTTAGCCATTAGCCATTAGCTTAGCCAACCGCCAAAAGCCAAAAGCCAAAGCCAAAAGCCAAAGCCAAAAGCCCCCCCTTCCCATGAAAATTCTCCCCTCCACCATCATCAATTTCCACGCTGTAGGCGATTCACGCTGGTTCGAGTCGGTGTTGAAACTCCTTTTGCAGCTCTACCGCCCTGTCAGTTCCGATCAGGTTTACGACCACGTGAGTGGCCGCGTGAAACATCGCCACAGTTGCCACCTCACTTTCGACGACGGGCACCTCAGTTTCTACACCACCGTGTTGCCCTTGATCACCCGCTACCAGGTGCCGGTTTCGCTCTTCCTCTCGCCCGATGTGGTGGAGTCGGGGCGCAATTTCTGGTTTCAGGAGGTAGCAGGTTTCAACCCTGCACTGCTTCGTAAATCTGTTGAAGAGGTGGTTGGACAAGCTTTTGCTCAACAAGCGTTGGGCGTCGAAGCGCTTTTGAAGCTGTTGCCGGTTGATCAGATACACGCCGTCATTCGCCATTACCAGCAAACCCACAACCTTGCTCCTGCTCCGCGCCGCAACATCAATCTGGCCGAACTTGACCTGATAGCGAAATCGCCGCTGGTTACCCTGGGTGCTCACACCCTTACCCATCCCGTGCTGGCCAACGAGACCGACACGCGATCACGTGACGAGATAGTTCAATCTGTCGAAAGGTTGTCGCGCTTGCTCGATCGCCCTGTCACCACCTTCGCCTATCCCAACGGAATTCCCGGCTTCGATTTCACCCAACGCGAACAGGAGTCGCTGCAGCAGGCAGGTATCAAAATGGCCTTCAGCACCTGGAAGCGCCCCCTCGGCAGCTGTAGCGACATCCTTGCTGTTCCCCGTAAAAGTCTCACCACGGGTCGTCCGCTCTTCGTAGCCTTCAAACTGTTGGCAGGCCAACACTACTACACGCTCAAACAATTCCTCGCCGGCCACGATGAAGTAACCCAAAGGAAAAACCTTTTGAAGAAAAAATAGGGAAGTGGTTAGTGGTTAGTGATCAGTGGTCAGTGGGAAGTGATTAGTGGGAAGTGATTAGTGGGAAGTGATTAGTGATCTGTGATCAGTGATCTGTGATCAGTGATTAGTGATCAGTGAGAAGTGGTTAGTGGGAAGTGGCCGGGGGTTGCAGCGCTGCGCTCGCAACGACATTCTTCGGTCGTCGTGCCGCCCCCCTCACCTTTAAAAAAACACCAGCCGCCCGTTATTGCGGGGCCGCAGGCCGAAGCAACCTCCCAAACGTCCCCGCACTTATCCAAACGCCCCCGTCATTGCGAGCGCAGCGAAGCACGTCATTGCGAGCGCAGCGAAGCAACCCCCTCATATCGAACGCCCCCCTCCAAGCGCTTGAATCTTTGAATCCTTGATCCCGATCGCCCCGATAGCTATCAGGGGGATGAATCTTCAAATCTTCATCCCGCATTCGCGGGACTGTCGCTGCGCTCCAGAATCTTTAAAACTTCAAATCTTCATCCCGCATTCGCGGGACTGTCGCTGCGCTCCAGAATCTCCAAATCTTCAAATCTTCATCCCGCATTCGCGGGACTGTCGCTGCGCTCCAGAATCTTCAAATCTTCAAATTTTCAAATTTTCAAATCTCCAAATCTTCAAATCCATGCCCGACTTCACCCTCCGCTCCTACCAATCTCTCCTGGAAGCCCTTCTCCAAAACGATTACCGGTTTCTTACTTTTCGCGATTTCATTGCAAGCCGGCCCAACTTGCAGGGAAAGGTAGCGGTGCTTCGCCATGATGTGGATCGGTTGCCCGGCCATTCGCTCCGTTTCGCGCTGTTTCAACACCAAAAAGGCATCGCGGGCTCCTACTATTTCAGGGCAGTGCCCGAAAGCTGGGATGAGGCTGTCATCAGGCAGATCGCTTCGCTTGGCCACGAGGTGGGTTACCATTACGAAGACCTCACGCTGGCCGGCGGAAATACAACGAAGGCTTTCGGTTTGTTCACACAGCATCTGGAAGCTTTGCGGCAACTGGCTCCCGTGAGCACCATCTGCATGCACGGCAGCCCCAGGAGCAGGCACGATAGTCGCGACCTATGGAAACATAACGATTACCGCTCGCTGGGCATCGTTGCCGAGCCTTATTTCGACGTTGATTTCGATCGTTGTTTCTATCTTACCGATACAGGCCGACGTTGGGATGGTTTCAGGGTGAGTGTTCGCGACAAAGTACCGCAACAGGAGGCCTGGATTGCGCAAGGATTAACCTTCAGAACAACGAGTCAGATAGTTAAGGCTGTCAGGTCGGGAGTTCTGCCTCACCGGGTCATGTTTACTTTTCACCCCCAGCGTTGGACCAGTCAGCCCATAGAATGGGCTCGTGAGTGGCTGTTTCAAAACATGAAAAACAGCATAAAAAGGTTTTTTGTTTCGTCAACCTGACGTTTCGCCTGCCGCCCCTTGTCTGTTTGAATTGCAAATCATTTGATGCAACCATTCCGGGTTCTAACCGTTTAAAGGGTTATGTTTCGACGACGTTACCAGTGGCGCTATCTGATCATCGTTTCCGATGCTCTGATATTAGTGTTTTCTTTCCTTTATGCGGTTTATCTTAAGCCGGGAGGTTACCGGCCCGTAATTGACAGGTATGGGGAACTTTTCCTGTTGTTTTCTTTCCTTTGGATCTCCATCGGGTTCCTCCTCAAAAAGTACGATTACTGGCGCTACCAACGACGGGTCGATTATTTCGGCAACATCCTGTTCGTCAATTTTATAGTGAGCAGCCTGGCTGCTATTGGTGTCGCTGCGGCCTACTCACTTAGCGTTTCCAGATACATTTTCTTTGGTACAGTAATCCTGGCCACTCTTTTCGAGTTTATGGCCGTGGTTGTTGGTGTTGCAATCCTCAAGGTTTCCCGACGGCGCTACCAGTTCGAAAGCGATGATAACGAGCTTAATCCGGATAGGATTCCACAGCTTTCAAGGTTTTCGTTCGAGGGCGCGCGGCAGGTTTCACAACACGAGCTGCAAGCTATAAGGGAGGCCGTTAGTGAGGAATCGGGCGACGAAGTGGTTGATTATCTTCAGACTTACATCGATCTGGCTTCAGAGGCGGTGGTTGTTCTCTCAACCACCACGCTGTTAAACGTACAGAATCTTCACCAGGGGGTTTATCAATGCATCGTTAACCTCAAAAGGATCAACGATCTGCCCCGCATCAACAAATTTCTGGAGGCCGTCAACGCCAGGCTCCCGCTTCATGGGTTGTGGATAGGCTGCGTGGAAACCAATTTCATCCGCAAGCAACGCATCATGGAGCGTTACCCTTTTGGATTGAATCACCTGGTGTATTGGGGCGATTTTCTTTTCACGCGCGTTGTCCCCAAACTGCAGATTACCAAATCTGTTTACTATTTGTTCACCGGCGGACAGAACCGCCGGCTTTCGCGCGCAGAAGCACTAGGGCGTCTCTATTCTTGTGGTTTCGAGGTGATTCGTGAGGATGTGGTTGGTGGTAAGCTGTTTTTTATTGCCCGGAAATTGACCGAACCCGACTTCAACCTTCGCCCTACCTACGGACCGTTTATCAAACTCGAACGGATTGGAAAAGAGGGTAAAGTGATTGGAGTTTACAAGATGCGCACCATGCATCCTTACTCTGAGTACATCCAGCAATATGTGTTCGACCAGAATTCGATGGCAACGGGTGGAAAATTGTCCAACGATTTCAGGGTTACCACCTGGGGTCGCTTCCTTCGCAAATTCTGGCTCGACGAGTTGCCCATGCTGCTCAATCTCCTGGCAGGCGACATGAAACTGGTGGGAGTGAGGCCGTTAAGTCGTCATTATTTCAGCCTCTATACCACCGAGCTTCAGCAGTTGCGAATTAAAACCCTCCCCGGTCTCATCCCTCCGTTTTACGCCGACATGCCCGAAACTCTCGATCAAATCATGGAATCGGAGTTGCGCTACCTCCAGGCTTACCAAAAGAACCCCTTATCAACCGATGTTCGATACCTCTTTAAAGCCTTATTCAACATCATTTTCCGCCACGCCCGCAGCAACTGATTTTATTTGGATTCCCGATTCAAAGATTCCTGATTCAAAGATTCTCAATTCAACATTCATCTGATAGCTATCGGGATGAATTCTTGAATCCTTGAATCTTTGAATCTTTGAATCTTTCTAAATTTCGCCCCTTCAGGGCTGCTTCGTGATGTGCAAGAGTTTATCACAACCTCCCCTTCCATTTCCGGGGATTGCTTCGGTCGTCGTGCCTCCTCCTTCGCAATGACGGCGCACCGAGAAAATAGGGGAGGTGGAGGGGGGCGGCTTCGCCGCCCCCCTCCACCTTAAAAAACGCCCGCCCCCCCGTCATTGCGAGCCCAGCGCGGCAACCCCCTTCCAACGTTCACCTCATCCAAGTGCTGGCGTCATTGCGAGGGCTTGCCCGAAGCAACCTCCTCCCTGCGCTGGCCCTCTCCTAATTTTTGAATCCTCAAATCCTCAAATCCTCAAATCCTCAAATCCTCAAATCCTCAAATCCTCAAATCCTCAAATCCTCAAATCCTCAAATCCTCAAATCCTCAAATCC
>JAQVCV010000083.1 GCA_028689615.1 Bacteroidales bacterium
ACGGCACAGCCAACTCCCGGCAACAACTCCAACGGAAACGCCGTGGGAGGCAACCCCATTGGAGGAGGAGCAGCTCCGGCAGGCAGCGGCATAGCCCTGCTGCTGGGACTGGCTGCCGGCTATGGTGCCAAACGCATTTACGAAACCAGGAAAAAACTGGCGGAGTAGATTTTTTTATAGTTTTTTAGAATGAAGAGCCGTCAGCGATGACGGCTTTTTTTGTTATGATATGAAAAGTGGGAGCCGGAGGTTGCTTTGGTCGTCGGGCATCTTCTTTTAGTGATCAGTGATCAGTGAGTAGTGATCAGTGAGTAGTGAGTAGTGATCAGTGAGTAGTGATCAGTGGGGAGTGGGGAGTGGGAAGTGGCAGGGGGTTGCCGCGCTGCGCTCGCAACGACGTTCTTCGGTCGTTGTGCATCTTCCCTTGCAACGAAGGTGCGCCGAGGGAAAAAAGGGGGTGGAATTTGGGGGCTGACTGTTGCCCGATAACCCTCGCAGGGACCATCCCTATACCAACGCTATACCAAGGCTATGTTTGAGAGGGTTAACCCATTGGCGCACACGGCGTTGAACCCTTCTTGCACCGGAAAGGATATTAACCTGCTGATAAATAGCGATTTAAGAAGTGACAATTGGTTGCATAACATGTGCTTTGGGGGTAATTTTTAGTGAATGATGGTTGCTTAAATTGCTTTTGAGAAGACACTACGTGCGGAGAGAACGTGGTGTCCTCCCCATCTCAGGGTTTCACCCCGCGCCGACATCTGTCGCCCATTCAAAGCTGCTTCGCGACGTGCAAAGACTCTTCACTGGCTCCCCTCGCAGGTCCGGGGCTTGCTTCAGTCGTCGTGACACCTCTTTGAGTGATTAGTGATTAGTGATCGGTGAGTAGCGAGTGGTGAGTGGTGAGTGGTGAGTAGTGGTTATCGGGAAGAGGCTAGAGGTTGCTTCGGTTGGTGTGCCTCCTCCCCTCACTATAAGGGTGCACTGCGAGGTTCAGGGAGCACTGAGGAGGGTTTTTGAGGCTTGGTGTCTAGCTTTTCAACTCTGGCGTCTGGAATTGCCTCCCGATTTCTTGTATTTTTGCACAATGAATACCTTGAACCAACCTTAATTCGGTTTGCTTTGATGATGATTGGTTATATGTTGTACAGACCCGGTAGCGGAGGCTGTTGCCTTTCGACCTTCGGGGCGCTGCTTGTGTGTTACCCTCTGGTTGAAAAGTGTTTAGGCTCCATCATTTGCTCAATGGTCGCCCATGGTCGGCTCTCTAATCCTCACCATAAATGTAAGAAATAGTAGTATATTTCAACAATTGTTAGCGGCATTGGGTTTGTTTTTATCCTTTCTGCTGATATACTTCAACCTCCGGAAAAGGCCGGCAACCATCTACCTCGGATTGTTTTTCGCCTTATTGAGTGCATACGCGTTTTTCCAATACGTGATTGCTTATTCCCATCAGACGGAACTAGTAGCTCTTGTTTTCATTCACACTGCTTTCACGGGCTTGTTAATCAGCCCGATGCTTTTTTTCTACGTCCGATCTGTAATCACCGGAAGTAGCAATCTGAAAATTAGCGATTTTTTACATTTTCTGCCCGCTTTTTTGTACATTATCGCCTCGTTCCCTTACTTCATCTTACCGTGGGAAGTTAAGATGGATGCCGCCATGCAGATTATAACCGATCGCAATCTTTTTTGGAAAATTGGCAACAGCCACCTTCGTTGGATCTTTCCAAACGTACTGAACTATTCAGCCCGACCTTTGCATCTGACCATTTATGCCAGCTATTTGTTTTTGTGGCTGCAGCGGTATAACCACGATTTAAAACTGAAAACAAAACAGACTACCATCTCTTTTTCTGTCAGGTGGTTGAACACTTTATTGATTTTCGCTTTCTTGTTATCTATGTTCCAGGTCATCATGGTAGTTTATAGCATGTGGGTAAAGTCGGCAAAACTGTTTTTTTCGTTTAATTTCTTCCAGACTGCTTCTGGTGTAGCATCAATTGTTATCATTCTGATTCCATTTTTTGTACCCTCGGTTCTGTACGGCATCACTTCGGCCATTAGCACGAAGACACTAAATGAGCAGGATGCTGAGAAAGAACCTGAGAAAAACGAAAAAACGGAGCGTGCAACAATTGAAGATGACGACCGAAAACTGCCTGAATTTGACAGCACCTATCTTGAGTATATCGGGAAATCGGTAGAGGAAGCTATGGAGACCAACAAATGCTACCTCCAAAAGGATTGCAATTTGCAATTGTTTTCGAAATCAATTCAACTACCGCCTCATCATATTGCGTATTATTTCAGAGAGGTAAGAGGCCAATCGTTCAACGATTTCAGGAATGAATGGAGGGTAAAACACGCCAAGAACCTGATGGCCGATGGAAACAGCAAGCTTTACACGATGGAAGCTATCGGGTTGCTTTCTGGTTTCACCTCACGAAACACTTTTTTTAGCGCGTTTAAAAAATTTGAAGGGGTGACCCCGGGCTCTTTTTCACAACAAAACCCAGCCAAAGCAGATGAAAACATAGGATAACATGATTTCTTTCCAGGCCATTTCATCAGGCCTTTGCATAACTACGTCCAGGTTTTCTTCAATCGAAAATTTTGAAAAAGTAACAGCCTCACATTATGCAACTTGCTAAAACAAACCGCCATATTCAAAGTTTGAGTACATGACACCTGTCATCGCCGCCTTAGCAATCTTAGTGAAGAACCACCTGCGCGAAGCGCAGAGGCCTTCCAAACCAAAATACCATGATTAGCTCAGATACCAGGGCTAACGCCACTAACGACTGCAAGGTTGTTCTCTTTTCTTAGAAGTACCAGGGCTACGCATCCTGATACCTTGTCGGAAAGTGGCGAAATTGGTCAACGGGAACGCGGGTATGATGCAAAGGCGGGTATTCTTTTACCGCTAAAAACGCTAAGATAAGACGCTAAGAGCACAAAGATTTTTCGACGGGTGTTGTAAAGATTTCTGAGACGCCTGCGTCGTCAGCCACACACTGAGGCTAACGGGTAAAGAGGTCAGGCAGCACGAAGTGCCTTAGCGGTCTTAACCGCTTGTTGATTAATATGCGAAGTATTTAACCTAGAATCGGTTTCCAGATAGCCATGCGGGACGAACTGTTCTCACCGAAGGTAACTATTCTCAGCGAAGCTAACTATTCTCACCGAAGGTAATCCCGAACTATTCTCAGCGAAACTAATCCCGAACTATTCTCAGCGAAGCTAATCACTTCGTTCTCGGGACTAAAGTTGCTTCGCTCTCGGGACTATAGTCACTACATTCTCGCGACGAAGATTGTCCTGAGAGGGCTTGACTTGCAGTAACGACCAGAATTATAGCCGATTCGGGATTATAATCCGGGGCAAACTCCTTCGCGATCTTAGCGTGAGGCTACCTTCGCGATCTTTACCGTTTGTTGGTTAAAACGCGAAGCGTTTAACCTAGAAGCGGTTAATCCCGAATCGTTTCACTCTCGGGACGAAGATCGTCCCGAGAGGCATGACTTGTAGAAAAGTGACAAGTTCAAGCCGATTCGGTATAGCGGTAACCCATCACCCTGCGCGAAACACGGGAGAGGCATCGTCGAGGGCAGAAGAGAAGATATGTGAACCCCTTTTACAGCGTTCACACCCCCTGACGAGTCTCGTGAACGGTGTTCCGAGCCACAAACTCAGGCACTCCGAGTCACGGTTTACTCCTGACGAACGACATGAGCACCTGTGACAAAACATAAAAAACTGTTACCAGTTTGCAACATCTCTTATGACTTCCAAAAAGCACTATACCGAACCTCGTCGAGTGACGTTTCGATGCAACGAAAAGTAGTACCATATTTGAAAAACCG
The DNA here is from genome assembly GCA_028689615.1 of Bacteroidales bacterium. GTDB lineage: Bacteria > Bacteroidota > Bacteroidia > Bacteroidales > TTA-H9 > GWE2-42-24. The sequence goes on from JAQVCV010000083.1 coordinate 3,873, forward strand.
GACTAACCATTGAGTATATCGTTTTAGGATAATATTTCTACATCATAGTTTTGCAGGTTGTTTTCAAAACAATATCATTTTTAGTCTCGTTCCTCAAAAGCCAGTATTTATGAAGCAGTTTTTTTTGTTAGGAGTATTCGTTATGCTATTATTTTTCGTCGGTCAATCTCAAAATGTAGGAATCAACAACGACGGCAGCGAGCCCGACCCTTCGGCGGCATTAGATGTAAAAGCCACCGACAAAGGTATTCTGATCCCCCGTGTGGATTTTACAGCCTTGCCGGCCACCCCCCCTGCCGGTTTGCTGGTGTATGTTACAGCCAACGGCCCCGATGGAAACAATGCCTTTTATTATTACAACGGAACGCAGTGGCAGAAGCTATCGGGAGCTGACGGATTGGCAAACTTCACCGAATCTAATTTCACCTACGACTCCAAAACCGGTGTAAAACTTACGCCCGATAATGCCGCTGGTACGGTAGATTTTGTTTTACAACCAAAGGGTTCTGGTGCAATACTGGCACAACAGCCGGACGGAACCACCACGGGTGGTAATAAAAGGGGTGACAGGGCAGTAGATTTGCAGATGTATAGACTAAATGCTTCGCAAGTAGCTAGTGGAATTTCCGCTACAATTTCCGGAGGTTATTGGAATACTGCCAGTGCTCAGGGAGCAACTGTAGGAGGCGGAAGTGCCAATACAGCCAGCAGCTTTTGCTCAACTGTTCCGGGTGGAAGTGCTAATATAGCCAGCGGTGAGTACTCATTTGCTGGAGGCAGAGGGAATACTTCTCAATCTTACGCTGAAACCGTAATTGGGGTATATGCGACTGTTGGGAGTGGGAATCAAATTAATTCTGTACTAACCGACCGCCTTTTTGTAATAGGCAACGGATCAAGCTCAACAAGAAGCAATGCCCTCACCATCTTAAAAAATGCCAACACCACCATTGGCGGTTCGCTTACTTTAAATGGCAATGGAACCAATACCAGCATAACCTTTCCAACTTCAAGGGGAACAAACGGACAGGTGCTTCAAACTGACGGAAGCGGAAATACAAGCTGGTCGTCATTTACCGGCAGCCAGTGGACAACCAGCAGCTCAAACATCTATTACAATGCAGGAAATGTAGGTATCGGGACTACTACGCCAAACAGCAGTCTGACATTTGACAATAGCCATGACAGTGGTTTTGATGAATGGTCGGATTATAAAGTGTTGTTATACACCGATGCTACCCCACAGAAATCGTATGGTATAGGTATTAAAGCAAATACCCTGGCTTTTAACTCCGACCGCGATTATGATTTCGATCAGGATGGCTCAACGGTTATGACCATTCAGGAAGGAAAAGTGGGTATTGGAACAGCATCCCCTCAAGCACTTCTTGATTTAGGATCTTCTACTTCAAACCGGAAAATCCTTTTATACAGTGCTGCCAACAACGACCACCAGTTTACCGGATTGGGCTTAAATGCCGATGCTTTTCGTTTTCAATTGGCAACCACCTCCGAAAATTATAAATTCTACGGAGCAACCTCATCAACCGCTTCTACCGAACTGTTCAGAATTCAGGGAAATGGCCAGATTATGATACCAGCTTTGACAACTGCCGGAGTTTTGCTGAATAGCAGCACAGGTTTGGTAAGCAGTTCGGTTGGCACAAGCGGACAGGTGCTTACTACCAATGGCAGTGGAACAATAACATGGGCAACTCCAACAACAGGAACGGTTACATCAGTTTCAGGAACGGCACCCATTGCCGTGGCAACCGGCACCAGCACTCCCGTTATTTCGATTGCAGCCGCCACCACGTCAGCAGCCGGTAGCATGAGCGCCGCCGAAAAAACCAAACTGGTTGCTATTTCGGGAACAAACACCGGCGACCAGACTATTACGTTGACTGGCGATGTTACCGGTTCGGGAACAGGTAGTTTTGCTGCAACCATTTCATCGGCTTCGGTGAGCAATTCCAAAATGTCAACAATGGCTGCAAACACCATGAAAGTCAACAATACAGCATCTTCGGCTTCACCATCCGATTTGTCCATAACGGCCAACACTTTCCCTGCAAGGAGCAGCACAGGGAATATTGCGGCCAAGCCGGATACCGATTTTGCCCTCACCATGCTCGACGATGCCAACGCCGCAGCAGTGAGAACAACCATTGGTGCTGGAACTGGTAACGGGACGGTAACCACTGTTTCGGGAACAGCTCCAATTGCTGTGGCAACAGGCACCACAACACCAGTGATTTCGATCGCAGCGGCTACCACCTCAACAGCCGGTAGCATGAGCGCCACTGACAAAACCAAACTGGATGGTTTGGTAGGAAGCCAGTGGACTACCAACGGTTCAAACATCTATTATAATTCAGGAAATATCGGTATCGGGACTACTACGCCAGACAGCAAACTGACATTTAGCAATAGTATTGGAAATGGTTTTGATCAATGGTCGGATTATAAAATGTTGCTATACACTGATGCTACCCCACAGCAATCGTATGGTATAGGTATTAAAGGAAACACCCTGGCTTTTAACTCCGACCGCGATTATGATTTCGACCAGGATGGCTCAACGGTCATGACCATTCAGGAAGGAAAAGTGGGGATAGGAACAGAATCGCCACGGGCAATGCTTGATTTAAGCAGCTCCATTTCAAACCGAAAAATCCTTTTATACAGTTCCGCCGACAATGATCATCAGTTTACCGGATTTGGATTAAATACGGATGTATTGCGATTTCAACTTGCCAATACTTCAGGAAGCTTCAAATTCTATGGTGCTACATCTGCAACGACATCTGATGAGCTTTTCAGGATTGAAGGCGATGGTGACGTTGTCGCACAGGGGCAAATTAAAAACGTATCAGAGCCCACCGACGCACAGGATGCAGCCACTAAAAATTACGTTGACAACAGGGCAAAAACCTTTATGGTTGGCGACTTTGCCCAAGGCGGTATCGTATTCTGGGTGGACGAAACAGGGCAACACGGACTTGTATGTGCCAAAAATGATCAAAGCACAGCAGTAAGATGGTATGCAGGCACTTACGGCAATACTCAAGCCAAAGGAGATGGACCCTATGCAGGCGAAGCTAATACTTCAATTATTATTGCAGCTCAAGTTGCAATAGGTGATGATGGAAGTACTTATGCAGCGCGTATTTGTAATGAGCTACAAATTACCGAAGGTGGCAAAACTTATGGCGATTGGTATCTTCCATCAAAAGAAGAATTGAATTTAATGTATCAAAACAAGGCAACTATTGATGCTACCGCAGGGGCAAACGGAGGCAGCGGTTTTGCTAGTGCCTACTATTGGAGTTCTACCGAGTCCACTAACAGCGACGCTAGGATTCAGCTCTTCAGCAATGGCTACCAGTACAACTCCATTAAGAACGTCACGAATAGGGTTCGTGCAGTTCGGGCTTTTTAATTGCTAATAACAAATAATCAGGATAAAATGAAACAAACACTTATACTCATTGCAGCCATACTTTTTCTTGGCATCCAAAGCTATGCACAATCCTGTAGCATTTACAACAACAGTGCGCACATAAAAGCCACAAATGGCACTTATTGGGTAGTTGATAATGGCAATTTTACGCTTACAAGTGCCAGCCCGATCAAACTGGCTCAAATGGCCAACCTCACCATCACTGCTGATGCCTCTCTCACGCTACCGTCCAACAATTATCTTACGGTTAGCGGCACATTGGCCAACAACAGCGGCACCGATGGGCTTGTGCTAAAATCGGATGCCACGGGGTCGGCTTCGCTCATCCAAAGCAACAACGCTGTTGACGCCACCCAGCAACGCTATCTCACTGGCAGCTCCAACCTCACGGCCATGACCTACCACCTGGTGTCGGTTCCCCTCACCCCTGCCACCAGCTCGATGTCGGAGCTGTTCATCGGGGCCTATCTGTACGACTTCAACGTGACGGCCAACGCCTGGAACGGCCTGGGCAGTTCGCTTAACACCCCCCTCGACGAAACGCGCGGATACATGGTTTATGTGCCTGAAGCCAACCACACCTATACCTTCATTGGCCCCATGAATGGCGGCGAGTTTACACCCCTTGTTATTCACGCCGGATCGGGCTACAACCTGGTTACCAATCCCTATCCCTCGGCCATAGACTGGGACGCCGCTACGGGCTGGACAAAAGCCAACGTGAACAACGCGCTCTACATCTGGCCGTCGGGTGGCAGCAATTATGCCAGTTATGTTGACGGCGTTGCCAATAATGGTGGATCACGTTACATCCCCACAGGGCAAGCATTCTTTGTGAAAACCGCGGGCACGTTGCCTGAACTCACCATGACCAACAGCGTGCGGGTACACAGCACGCAGGCGTTCTTTAAAGATGGCGACGAACTGCCCGATCTGCTGCGCATCAAAGCTACAGCCAACGGCATGACCGACGAGGCAGTGGTGCGGTTCACTCCACCTGCCACAACCCTGGCCGATGGCGATTACGACGCCTGGAAGATGACCGGCACCGAAGGGGCTCCGCAACTCTGCACCCAAAGCTCCGACAACCAGTTGCTGGCCATCAACAGTCTGCCTTTCATCAACGAAGCTTACGTGGTTCCCATGAACTTCACCATGGCCGCAACCGGTTCAGTAGAACTGCTGTTCAACACCCAAAGCTTCGACCCCTCTGTTACCATCCTGCTTCGCGACGAGCTAACCAACACCACCACCAACCTCCGCGTCCAAAACACCTACACCTTTCAGCATGTGGCCGGCGCAACCGAAGCCCGGTTCAAGATTCTGTTTGGAGGCGCTATCGGAAACCGCGAAACCCCTGTCTCACCCATTCACCAATGGATTACAGGTCACACCCTCTTCATCAGCGCGCCCGAACTGGCAGGCCAGCAGGCCCGGGTAACGGTGTATGGCATGACGGGTCAGGCTCAGCAGGTCCAACTGGTGATGCTGGGCGAAATCATCGCCGTGGAATTGCAACGTAAGCCCGGGGCAGTGGTGGTGGAAACCAGAAGCCTCGATGGCAGCGCAGCGCTTGCAACCAAAGGGGTGATAATTCGATGATAAGTGATGTTCAAGACCTGTCTGGCTTGCGAGGCCAGTCAGGTTTACAAAAGAAAATAGAATTGTTTAAACACTGTTTAATAACCATTTAAAATCCATTGATTCATGAAAAAAAGATTCTTCACGATTGCTGCAGCCTTGTTTGTAAGCTCTCTGTTGATGGCTCAAGCACCTCCTACCCCTCCGGGAAACCCTGATGGCGGCAACACACCCGTTGGAGGAGGTGCAGCTCCGGCAGGCAGCGGCATAGCCCTGCTGCTGGGACTGGCAGCCGCATATGGCGCAAAACGCGTTTACGAAGCCAGAAAAAACCAGGCGGAGTAACAGTCCCCGGGTTTGATTTATTCATGCGGGAGCGGCCGGAAGGCCGCTCCCGCATTTTGCAAACAGAACGATGTTTCGAGCTTCATTGTGCTACCGATAGAATTGACCGCACTTCCATTACAACAACAGCCACCGACACTGTTTGGAACCCGGTACAGCCGGTGGTTAGAATAAAACGCAGGGACGACTGTCCATGCCACCAGAAAATAAAGAAGACACACTTTTTTGAACAGTCTCCCCTGCCAACAACACTTCAACCCCCTCAACCCCTCAACAAATCAACCTCCTAAACTTATCAACAAACCAACCTCCTCAACATATCAACAAATCAACCTCCTAAACAAATCAACAAATCAACAAATCAACAAACCAACCCCTCAACCTCCCTAACCTAATCTGGATTAAAACTGTACTTTTGCCGTATTGAACCACGGCAAGGATTCCCTCTAAAAGTGTAACATCCTCTGCTGATATTCTTTTCGATTCTGTTTTAACCAATTCAATATGCAAAACACCAGCAAAACTCTTTTACTCATCCTTTTGGGGCTAATGCCGCTGATGGGAAAAAGTCAGACCAACCTTTCCGCCGATTCAGCCCGGATGCAATGGTTTGCCGACGCCAAACTCGGCATCTTCGTTCACTGGGGTATCTACTCTGTAAAAGGGATTGACGAGTCGTGGGCGTTTTTCAACGGCTATACTACCCACGACAGTTACCTCGAACAATTAAACGGCTTCACGGCTTCAAATTACGACCCGAGTAGCTGGGCCACCCTTATTAAAAGCAGCGGTGCCCGTTATGCCGTGCTCACTGCCAAACACCACGATGGTATCGCGTTGTGGGACACCCGCACCAATTCCCTGAACGTGAACGACAACACCCCGGCCCGTCGCGACCTGATCGGTCCGTTTGTGCAAGCCCTTCGCGCTGAAGGCATCCGAACGGGGCTCTACTACTCGCTGCCCGACTGGTCGCATCCCGACTACCCCCTCGAGGCACGCGATACCTACCGCTACCGCGACGATTCGGTGAGGTTTGCGAAATTCCTTTGCATACAGCAGGTTCAGCTCGATGAGCTGATGATCCGCTACAAACCCGACCTGATATGGTTTGATGGCGACTGGGAGCACAGTGCCCAAGAGTGGCGGGCCGCCGAAATTAAACAACGGCTACGGAAAACCAACCCCAACATCGTGGTCAATTCAAGGTTGCAAGGTTATGGCGACTATGCCACCCCGGAGCAGGGAGTTCCCATCCACAGACCTGAAGCACCCTATTGGGAGCTTTGCCTGACCATGAACGACTCGTGGGGCTATCAGAAAACCGATCACAACTACAAATCAGCCAACCAGATCATCAACATTCTGGCCGATTGCATCGGCATGGGCGGCAACCTGTTGCTGGATATTGGCCCCAAACCCGATGGAACCATCCCCCACGAACAAGTGGCCATACTCAACGAGTTGGGCCGGTGGACAAAAAAGCACGGCCGGGCCATTTTTGGAACCACGGCAGGCATAGGCCGCGAATATTTTGCCGGGCCAACCACCCTATCGAAAGACAGCAAAACCCTTTACCTTTTCGTACCATGGAAACCCGTGGGGCCTTTGGCTCTCAAAGGGATCAAAAGCAAAGTGGCCCACGTGAGGGTAGTTGGCGATGGCAATTCACTCAACTATTACGAGAATGGGCGGGCATGGTGGAGCGAAGTGCCTGGTATCCTTTACATCGACCTGCCCGAAAGCCTGTGCGATGAGCAGATTACCGTGGTGGCCGTTACACTGAAAGAGCCGTTGGTGCTGCAAGGAGTTCGATAAGTGCTGCCGTTACCCTGTTGAAGGGCAGGGCTAGGCAATGCTTTACGAAAAAGGCTGCGAGTTTAGCTCGCAGCCTTTTTCGTCAGGCAAATTCACAGTAACCTCCTGTCAGTTTGGTTTCTATGCAATTAAATTTGGATGTTCACAGTAGTGCTAAATCTTCCTTCAGAGGCCACAATTGAAACGATGTAGAGCCCGGGATTAAGATGTTGAATTGTTATCGGCTGCTTATCAGGATTGTCTATTCGGGCAACCCGTTTCCCGCAGAGGTCGAATACTTCGAGGGAGAAAAGGTTGGGGGTTGGTGATGAGTAGTAGAGCTGTCCATTGTAATACCAGGCCGTGACCCGATTCGCAGCCTGAGGCTGGTTAACCATCCCGACTGTTCCGAAATGCAGGATAAAGCGATCGGGGTCGTCGTTTACAGAAGCAGAAAACCCGTAGAGCGGATTTTGGTGCAGCGGATGAAAAACCGATTCCTTTTTGTCTTCCAGCATCAAGGTGTTCGACGATGCAAAAGTTGACACTGTCAGGGCGGTGAGGTTGTACCAACCGTAGGCGCCAGGCTTGAATAGCAGGGTCACGTCGTTGGTTATAGCTTCCTCTGGAAGGGTGTTGATGGCAAGAGGTTGGCTTGAGGAAGAGAGCGTATAAATTTGAGGAGCTTGCTGGTTGTAGCTGAAAAGTTTGAATGCATCGAATTCCGAGTCGAAATCGAATGTGGCCGGATCGTGAAAGCAGATTCTGCAAAGATCTGATTGTTGGTTTCCTTCAACTTTCAGGTCGAGAATATTTGAAAGACCAAGTTGATCCTTGAAAAAGGTGTTCTGTCTCTTATGGGTTCGGTCGGCATTGTTGATTGTTATGGTTTTATCAACGCCTGAACTGTTTGCATGAACCATGAACCCTTGCATGGGTGCGATGTATTGAGAAGCAGAACCAAGTCCGCCGGAATAGCTGATGTAGTACTTATACCCTGGTGTTTCGTTGTCGTAATAATACAAGGCTCTGTCAATCCCGTTGCCGCGCGAAACAGCTTCCCAATCCAGAGCCGACGGAAATGGGTTTCCAACCAGATTCCATCCTCTGTTATCGGTATTGGTGCAGTTAATAGTAAGCCCCAAAGAATTGGTATAAGGCACTCCTGAGAAGGATTTTGTAGTATTGCCGGGGTAGGCCACCATATAGCCTTTTCCTGCAACAAATTTGAAATTGTCGCCAAATGCTTCGTTTCTTGAGTTGTAGGTGCTTCCTCTGTAGTTTATCCATAAGTTTGATGGCTCATCCCATTTATAGAAGTCGGTTATGTCGGCAGAAGAAAGATTGATAAACTCATTTTCGATGGATTGGCCGTCTGCAACAGGGGAAGAAATGAAGTGAAATTTCAGATCGGATACAACATTGTATTTTGTAAGGTACCGCTCTATTCGTGCCGTACCGCTACCTGTTATTTCCCCATTATCGATAAAGGATGCTGTGCCTGAGGCATCAGATTTTAAGACCAGGCATTGCCCTGAATTGAGCGATGTGGAACCTGTTGTGGTGAGGTTTTTCCCGGGTTCTATTTGATACACCGACCCAGATTCAACGGTCAGGCTTTTGGAGTGTAGTTCGCCAATGTATTGTGTAATACCGGCAGAATTGTTGATTTTTAAGTGCCCAAGTAATGTTATTGCTGTTCCATTAAGGCTATTGGAAGTTGATCCTTGAAACAGCCAGGTTTCGGTGGCAGGTGCTACAGAACCGCTGTTGGTTATGCCTGCATCGGTAAGAGCAAACTGTGGCGAACCTGTGCATTTGATGTAGGCATTTTCGCTTATCAAAATACCCTGTCCGGGCGAACTTGTAGAAAGGATCAGCAGGGCTATAACTAGCAAATGAAATTTCATCTGGTTCATGGCCTTAACTATTTAGTGAAGGGGAGGTTGCTCCCAAAACTATCTATCTCGTAATGGAAATCGATAGAGAGCAAAGCAGCCGATCCGGTAAAAGTATCGCTGCCATCCGACCCGGCACGATAAAGACGGCACATCAGTATGCTGCTGATTTTTTTACCTGTGCCAGATATACCATTCTCACCTAAATTTGTAATGGCATGTTCATAAGCAAGCAAACTTTCGGAAGAACCACCAACTACTTCGTATCCAGACAATGTAGTTGAAGTACTGGCTGTAAATTGATCGCCAAGATTTACCCACTGGTAATCCAGCTTCCACATTACACGACTTGTGCCGGCCGCTGTAGTTGACGACCAGTGGATGTGCGGGTAGATGGTGCTCCCCTCTTTGTAATCGTGTGGCAATTGTACCGAAAAACAAACCTCCTGATCAGCACTGTTAGCAAAAAACCATGTATTGAGATTTGGCGTCACTAGTGTCCACTAAAAGTTTCAATATACGGTTGTAATAATCTCATAATTAGCAAAAAACATCCGTTTTTTCTACGTGTTGATTTGAATTTGTAACTAGCATCCAATATCAAATTGGTTGCTAT
>JAQVCV010000129.1 GCA_028689615.1 Bacteroidales bacterium
CGCCACGCTGAAACATGGAAGTCCGGCCATTGGCATGCCTTAGTTTGCCAAAGCCATGAGCGATAGCGAAATTCGTGAACTGGCACAATATACCATTCGCGAGGTGGCGCAGGTTCCCAATGTAATTCCATCATCGTTTGATGTAAAAGAAACAGTGCGTTCGCTCGATATGAATTTTAAGCTCGAAGAAGTGGCATCGGGAATGAATATTCCCTGGGGAATGGATTTTTTGCCTGATGGAACTATGCTGGTCACTGAAAAAGCAGGGAAGTTATATCAGGTGAAAAATGGAAAACAAACTGAAATAACAGGCGTTCCCAAAGTGGTAATGCGTGGTCAGGGTGGATTGATGGAGGTAACAGTGCATCCGCAGTTCAGAAAAAATAAACTGATTTACCTGTCATTTGCCGATGGTGATACGCCCGACAAAATCAATACCACAATTGTACGTGCGGTGCTCGACAAAGGAAAACTGACTAATATCACGAAAATTTTTCACGCAACGCCCGATACTAACAGCGGTGTGCATTTTGGTTGTCGCATGTTTTTTGACAGGGACGGTTATCTCTTCTTTGGAATCGGAGAACGCGGACGGAAGGAAAATGCTCAGGATTTGACCAATCACAGTGGAAAAATGCACCGTATTTACGACGATGGACGTATTCCGGCCGACAATCCTTTTGTAAATACTGCGGGCGCCATGAAAAGTATTTGGAGTTATGGTCACCGTAACCCACAGGGTTTGTATTACGATAAATCGACAGGAACGATTTGGGAAAATGAACATGGACCCAAAGGTGGCGATGAACTGAATGTCGTAAAAAAAGGATTGAATTATGGCTGGCCGGTCATCAGTTTCGGAATTAATTACGATGGCACTTTATTTACTACCGATACTGCAAAAGTGGGTATGGAACAGCCGTTTCATTACTGGACGCCTTCCATTGCACCAAGCAGTCTGACGCGTGTGACAAGCGATCGTTATCCGGCCTGGAAAGGCGATTTTCTGAGTGGTTCGCTGAGTTTCGAATATCTGGAGCGAACGCTGATGAAAAACAACCGTGTAGTGGGCCGCGAACGGCTTATGCCAAAAATCGGCCGTATTCGTAATGTGGTGCACGGCCCTGATGGTTATCTGTATATCGCAGTGGAAAAAGTGGGGAAAGTCTATAAGTTAGTTCCTGTAAATTAAACAAATGCGCAGTGCACTGACATTTTTGTTTCTGCTTTTTGTAAAAACTGTTTTATCCCAGTCTGAAGTTAAAACAGCGACTGTCGATTCTGTGGAATTAAACGAAGTGCAGGTTACAGCTGCCCGTTACCCACAAAGTCTGCGTTCGTTGGCAGCTCCTGTTCAACTCATCTCCTCAAATATGTTGCAACGCATTTCCACAGGCGATTTATCCTCTGCTTTGGCTTCTGGGCCCGGTGTTCAGCTGCAATCAGGAACTTTTCAGACGCTGAAACTGACGCTCAGAGGCATTGGCTCGCGAAGTCAGTACAGCACCAATCGCACCCGTGTGTATATCGACGATATTCCGCTTACAGGTGGCGATGGCACTTCGGTGTTCGACGACTTAGAACTGTCTTTTCTTTCGCGAGCTGAAATCACAAAAGGTTCGTATTCTGCATGGTATGGCTCGGGAATGGGAGGCTCGTTGCGTTTTGTTTCGCAAAAAGCTTCCGATAAATTATTTTTGGCCGATGCCGGTGCGACATCAGGTAGCTTTGGTTTGCTGAAATTCTTGGGCATGGCGCGTTCCGGATTTGAATCCGGAAAACTAACTGTCGGGCTTTCGCATTTGTCAGGTGATGGGTATCGTCAAAATAGCAGTTATTCAAGAAATTCGGCTTTACTGACGGGTGAATTTTCTGATGTGAAAGCATTGGGCAAAATTACATATTTGCTAATGCTGAGCGATGTAAATGCGTTCACACCAAGTTCGGTAGATGAAAATACTTCTTTGAATAATCCAGAGGCTGCTGCGGCCAATTGGCTGAATGTAAAAGGATTTAAGGCTTATCAGCGCTTGCTTGCCGGAGTGAAAATTGATACAAAACTGAGCCGTGCATGGACGAATACTTTGTTGCTTAATACCAACGCTTACGATCAGTACGAATTGCGACCGTTCAATATACTCGACGATCGTTCGGTGACATTCTCGGTGCAGGAAAGTGTGCGCTTTCAGACCGAAAATGCAAATGTGGCTTTTGGAATAGAAGCACTTACCGAACGTTATAACTGGCAAACGCAGGCCAATAATACGCTGGAAGTTCTGACCGATGCGCTGGAAAACCGTAGTCATATCAATGCATTTGCAAGTACTGATTGGCTTGCTTCAGAGAAAATACGGATTTCGTTGGCTGCGAATCTCAATTTTACTGAATACAGTCTGACAGAAAATCAGGTGCCCGACCGACCTGTCACCAACGGTAATTATGCCGGAAAAGCTATTTTTTCGCCCATGGCGGGAGTTGTATATCGACTGTCGGAAGCTGTTTCGCTGTACGGGTCGGCTGGTCATGGTTTCTCGAATCATACGGTTGAGGAAAGCCTCAATTCGGAGGGAATGATGAATAAGCATTTGCGACCTGAGGAGGGATGGACTTTTGATGCCGGTGCAAAGTGCTGGTTTCCCGAAGCGCGAATTTATCTGCAGGGATCGGCATATCTAATTGCTCTGAATGATTTATTGGTGACTAAACGACCTGCCGAGGATGTGTTTTACGGCGAAAATGCAGGTAGCTCGATGCTGAAAGGACTGGAAATGACATTCCGTCAACAAGCTTTCGATTGGTTGAATTATAGTATTTCGGGCTCGGTTTCGGACAATCGTTTCAGTAGTTTTTCGGAAAATAATATCTCCTATGCCGGCAAAAACCTTCCCGGGATTCCTCAGTCGCAACTTTATTCCGATATG
>JAQVCV010000084.1 GCA_028689615.1 Bacteroidales bacterium
GAGATCATCGACACCGTTCACCCCCACCCCACCCTCTCCGAAGCGGTGATGGAAGCCATGGCTGCTGCCTACGGCGAGGTGGTACACATCTAATCTTTAACAACCCCTCTTTCTTTGCTCCGCCCGCAACTGTAGAGGTTGCAGGCGGAGCGAATTGTTTCCCGACAATCAGAAAACGGCCAGACAAACACAGAACATCTGCCCACAAAACACTTCTTGAAAAAAAACGACTCTGTGTACACTTTGCGAAAAAAAAATATCTTTGCAGTATGTTTGAACATATGAACAAAGATGAATTTACACATCGACCATAACAGTCCTGTACCGATGCATCTGCAGGTTGAAGAACTGCTCCGCAACCTGATTCAATCAGAAGAATTTCAAAATGGTAAGCTGTTGCCACGCGAGATAGATCTGGCCAAAAGACTGGGCATCAGTCGAAACACAATCAGGCAAGCCACCAACAAGCTGCAACTCGAAGGATTGATAGAGCGGAAAAAGGGGGTCGGAACCCGGGTTCTGGCCAAAAACCTGCGAACCAAGCTCGACAACTGGTATTCGTTCACCCAGGAGATGAATAACCAAGGTGTGGCTTTCATCAATTTCCTGATCGAAGCGGAGAAAGTGCCGGCTAATAATCATCTGGCGCAGTTTTTCAATATTACCGAGGGTTCGGAGGTTGTTAAACTTGTGCGACTCAGGGGCGATGCCGGTGGCCCTTTCGTTTGGTTTGAAAGCTACTTTCACCCGCGAACAGGCATTACTCCGGACGAGGATTTCACGCTTCCGTTATACGAATTACTTGAAAACAAGTATCATACTGTTGTGAAAACTTCACGCGAGGAACTAACAGCCCGAAAAGCTGGCTCCAAACTGGCCCATCGCCTGCAGATCACTGCCGACGACCCTGTGTTGATCCGATCGCGCTATGTGTTCGACCCGGGCGGACGTCCGGTAGAATACAACATAGGGTATTACACTGCCGAGAAATTCACCTATTCAATCGAAATAACCCGCTGATATGAGCAAAATTACTTTGTGTGCCGACATTGGAGGAACCCACATCACCTGCCGGCTCTTCGACCTCGACACCCTGACCTTCACCCACAGCCCGGCGGTAACCAAAGAGGTAAACTGCCACGGAACAGCCGATCAGATATTAAATAGCTGGGCAGAAGCCCTCACCGAAGCCTCCGCACCGACAACCGTGAACCAATTGCACGGGATAGGATTTGCCATGCCGGGGCCTTTCGATTACCCAAAGGGGATCGGCCTTTTCAGGGGCGTCAACAAATTCGAAGCCCTGAACGGGGTGAACATCAGAGAAGCGTTGGCCCGCCGAATGAACCTTCCGGACGATTTCCGCATCCGCTTTCTGAACGATGCAACCTGCTTCGCCATCGGAGAATCGCTGACAGGTGCGGCAAAAATCCATCAAAGGTTGTTGGCCATCACCCTGGGAACCGGTTTTGGAACCACCTTTATCGACAACCACCGACCGGTAGCCGGTGTTCATGGCATTCCCGACGATGGATTCCTTTACCACGTGCCCGTGGGCGATGGCATTGCCGACGACTGGTTTTCAACCCGATGGTTTCTGTCGCGTTACGAAGCCGCGACAGGCAACAAGGCCCAAGGGGTGAAGGAGCTGGCCGCGAAAGCAATCAACGACCCGTTGGTTGCAACCCTTTTCGACGAATTCGGAAGAAACCTTGGACGGTTTCTGGCCCCCAGACTCAGCCAATTTCACGCCGATGCGTTGGTAATCGGAGGGAGCATTTCGGGAGCCCATCACCTCTTTGGCAACGCCCTCGATACCGCGCTGCAACAGGATGGCTGGCTGGAACCCGTTTACATCTCGGCGATGCACCAGCAATCGGCATTAAGCGGCAGCGCCAGCCTCTGCGACGACAAGCTTTACCATTCAATCACTTCAAAACTACCCGCATGACCACCCTCTCAGCAAAAAAAAACTACATCACCGCCACTCCTGTGCTGTTCTCCTTTTTCGTGATGAGTTTCTGCGATCTGGCCGGAATTGGTGTTGACAACGCCAAAGCCGACTTTCAGCTCAACAACACGTTGGCGCAACTCATCCCTTCGGCCATTTTTGTCTGGTTTTTTCTCCTCTCGGTACCCGTTGGCATCTGGCAGGATCGAATCGGCAAACGCAACATGGTAAACATCGGGATGGTGGTTACAGCCGTCGGGCTGTTGCTCCCTTTCTTCTACTATTCGTTTGCCATGCTCATCGGAGGATTTGTTTTGCTTGGAATCGGCAACACCATCATCCAGGTATCGGCCAATCCGCTCCTGATTGATGTGATACCCCTGAAACGGCAATCGAGTTTTCTGAGTTTTGCCCAGTTTGTGAAGGCAATCGGCTCGATGGTGGCCCCCTGGCTGGCCTCATGGTTTGCCATCCGATATGGAGACTGGAAACTGGTGTTCCTGACATTCGGGGTTTTCTCGATGCTGGCAACCCTTTGGTTGCACCTGACGCCGGTGGCAGAATCGCAACCGTCGGAAAAGAGGGCCACTTTTGGTTCGGCCTTCTCGCTGTTAGGCATTCCATTTATCCTGCTCATGGTGGTAGGTATTTTTTTCATCGTGGGGATTGATGTGGGCATCAATGCAGCATCCGGACAATTTCTCATGGAGCACGGAGGGCTGGATGCCGAACCTGCCAAACAGGCCCGAAGCCTGTATTTCTTTGGGAAGATGGTGGGTACTTTTGGAGGCGCATTGCTCCTTACCCGGTTAAACCCCGGACGCTTCCTCCTGGGCTCAGGCATTGCAACATTGCTCACCATCCTGGCCTTCATCTGGATACCGACACCCTGGGCATCGCTTACGCTGATGTTCCTGACAGGAATGGCGGCAGCCAACGTGTTTCCCCTTATTTTTTCACTCACCGTGAGCCGCTTCCAACACCGGGCCAACGAAATCTCAGGACTCATGATCATGGCTGTTTCGGGCGGCGCCTTCATCCCGCTGTTGATTGGGAAAATAGCCGACATCAGCAACATCAGGACGGGCATGATGGTGCTGGCAGGTTGTGCAGTTTACTTAATCTTTATTGCAATGAAGGCGATGAAACACAACTCCGATCCTAAAACCGCCGCAGATGAGTAGCCCGAAAGATTTGCGCAAGACTACGCAGTTTCTGATGCCCGCGACCAAACCGGCGCAAAACCCTGAATCGTACGACATCTATCCAACCCATGCAATGCCCGACCATCAGATTGAAACGGGTTACGAAACCCTTGCCCGAAAAATGGCGGCGCACAGCCTGGTTAAGATGGATGGGTATCAGGGGGTTTTCTTTAACGACATCAAAGCAAAGCTTCAACGGGAGTATGACCGGACAGGGCATCAGGTCAGATGGATTGATATTTCCCGGGCCTTAAAAGCCACCGGGGAGATCGAAGCAATGGTTGCCCCCTTTTTGGGAGGCGACGACCCGCTGTTTGGATCGCGAACCACCCTTTGGCTGGCCGATTTCTTCGAACCCGACAAGTTAAAAGCAACCGGACGCTGCACCGGTGCTGACATCACGATCATCTACGGTCCCGGTGCCGCCCTGTTCAATGAGGACGGTTTTCTGGTTTACATTGATCTGCCCAAAAACGAACTGCAATTCAGAGCGCGTGCAGGCAGTGCCCTCAACCTGGGCTCACAGGCTCAACTGACCCACAAAGCCACCTACAAAAGATTCTATTTTGTTGACTGGGTTGTATTGAACCGCCACAAACAGCAAATCTGGCCCACGATTGATCTCATTGCCGACGGCCAGCACCTTGAAAACATAGCCATGGCTTCGGGGAGGCACATCAGGGAAGCCATCAGGCAGTTAAGCACCAACGCGTTCAGGGTCAGACCCTGGTTTGAGCCGGGGGTATGGGGTGGCACCTGGTGCAAGAACCGTATCGGCGGGCTCAACACAGATGTGCCGAATTATGCCTGGTCGTTTGAGCTGATCGTGCCCGAAAACGGGCTCCTGTTTGAAAGCAGCGGCAACCTGCTGGAGGTCACTTTCGACTCTCTGATGTTTCAGGAGGCTGAAGCAGTTCAGGGTGATGCCTTCGAAAGATTTGGAGTGGAGTTTCCCATCAGGTTCGATTTTCTGGACACCTTTGATGGTGGCAACCTCTCGGTGCAATGTCACCCCATGCCCGAATACACCAAAAAACACTTCAACGAAGCGTTCACCCAGGAAGAGACCTATTACATACTCGATACCACCGGCCAGGCAGTGGTTTACCTTGGATTTACCCACGACATCAACCCCGAGGTCTTCAGAGACGCCCTTCAAAAAAGCTTCGAACGCGCCGAACCCCTTGAAATAAAAAAGTTTGTAAACGAACTTCCAGCTTCGCGCCACGACCTCTTTTTAATCCCTCCCGGAACAATTCATGCCTCGGGTCGCGACAATCTGGTGCTCGAAATCAGCACAACACCCTACATCTTCACCTTCAAGCTCTACGATTGGGTGAGGCCCGACCTCGACGGCAACCCCCGCCCACTGAACATCGAACGGGGGATGGAAAACCTGTGCTTCGACCGGAAAGGGGATTACGTGGAGAAAAACCTCAAGGCCAAACCCGTGTTGATTGACCAGTGCGACGACTGGTCGGTTCATCACTTGGCTACCCATCCCGAACATTCCTACGACGTACATCGCATCAACCTGACCACCAGGCTAACGATGCAAACCAACAACAAGTTTCATGTAATGAGTGTTGTAGAAGGCCACTCGGTGGTAGTAGAAACTAAAAACGGCCAATGCCGGCGCTACCACTATGCCGAAACCTTCGTGATACCAGCCGCTGCCGGATGGATCACACTCATCAACACCACCAGTTCCCCCATTATGATAATTGATGCATTTATTAAATAGATTGACAATAGCCATGAAAGCAAGAATGTTATCACTAATTCTATTGGTCGCCCTTTGCGCTGCCCAGGCACAACCAACCGACAGCAGCCCGACCAACCTTGTGAACGGGTATCAACAAACCCTTTCCGGAACCGATTTCTGGTATCACTCATCCATCCAATCGGTCAAAGAGAGCCTGTTGATAAGGGCAACCGACGGCAATTCGGCCATGCAATGGGAAACCGCAGTTACGCCCGATTCTATTGCCAACCCCTTCACCACCTTTGTATGGCTGGCCGGAATCGGATCATCGCCGGGCAAAGCCAGCTTTTCACTGGCTGTTGACGGCAAAGAGTTGTTCACTTTTTGGGCCGATGGCAATCCCGGGTGGACGCTTCGCAACGACGACGGCTCCACGTTGCGGTTTAAAAACGACTTCACCGACCAGCATGGCGATCAGTTTGGCTTCATGTTTCTGACCCTCCCAACAAAAAAGCTGTCGCCAGGCAAACCCCTGCAAATCAAAGTAACCGGAGGCAAATTCAGCAAAACATCGTGGTACATGACATTCAAATTCCCGATCATCAACGGCATCACCTTTAAAGCACTTCCGGCTATACCGCGCCACGCCAACAACCAACCCACACAACTGGGCGTTGCAGGAATCATGTATTTTGGAGAACCAGCACAGGCGCACGTGTATATAGCCGAAAAACTTGTGGTTGATACGCCGGTTCGTTTCGGCTACAACCACGTGAGGGTTCCCTTGCCCGCAACAAAAACCACTACCACCGTACCCTACCGCCTCGTCATCAACCACCAGGAATGGACAGGCACCCTGAACATGGCCCCTGTAAGGCCCTGGCGCGTGAACTTCGTACAACATTCGCACACCGATATTGGCTACACCCGTTCGCAAACCGACATCCTGGCCGAACACCTCCGCTACATTGACTATGCACTCGACTACTGCGACCTCACCGATGATTACCCCGACGAAGCCAAATTCCGGTGGACCTGCGAAGCATCGTGGGCTGTGGATGAGTACCTGAACTGTCGTCCCGCCGCGCAAATCAAACGGCTCCTCAAGCGAATTCAGGAGAAGAGAATAGAAATTACCGGGATGTATTTCAACTTCGACGAACTGCCGGGGGAGCTTACCCTGGCTGCCTCGCTAAAACCTGTGAAGCGCTTCAGGGAACTCGGAATAGACGTGAAAACCGCCATGCAAAACGATGTAAACGGCATCGGCTGGAGCCTGTGCGACCACTTTCCCGACCTGGGAATCAAATACCTCAACATGGGTACACACGGCCACCGTGCCCTGATCTGTTTCGACAAGCCAACCCTGTTCTGGTGGGAATCGCCATCAGGAAAAAGAATGCTGGCTTTCCGCGCCGAACACTACATGATCGGCAACACTGTGTTCAAAATTCATGGCGACGATTTTAACGTGTTTGAAGAAGAGCTGCTCACCTACCTCGAACGACTCCAAAGCAAGGGTTACGAATACGACCTGATTTCGATTCAACACTCGGGCTACATCACCGACAATTCGCCACCCTCAACCCTGGCCTGCGAAATGATCAGGCAGTGGAACCAAAAGTACGAGTGGCCCAAATTGAAGACTGCTTCGGCCACTGAATTCTTCGAGGAGATGGAGGCCAAACACGGCGATTCGTTTCAAGTGATCAGAGGCGCCTGGCCCGATTGGTGGACCGATGGTTTCGGTGCTTCGGCACGCGAAGTAGCCGCCACCCGCGTTGCAGAAAGCGACCTGGCCGCCAACACAGCCGGCCTTGTGATGGCCGCCATGCAAGACCCAACCCTTCCTTCCGCGATCGACAACCGTATTGAAGCCATTCAATCGGCTCTGCTGTTCTACACCGAACACACCGTGGGCTACCACGCAAGCGTGCGGGAACCTTTTCACAAATACACCATGGAACAGCGAGCCATAAAAGAATCGTATGCCTGGGAAGCAAGCCGGAGGGCTAAAATGGCCGGAGAAGAGACTATGGGGCTGCTTCAATCGTTCGTCAACCGCGAAAAACTCCCCTCTATCGTCATCTTCAACACGCTGAACTGGAACCGCGGCGGCTTGTGCAAGATCTATATCGACCACCAGATTATTCCCCGCGATGCTCCTTTTTCTATTGTGGATGAATCGGGGAAAGAGGCCCCTGCCCAACCGGTGGAACGACATTCCGACGGCACCTTCTGGGCCGTGTGGGTGGATGACATCCCGGCTTTTGGTTACAAAAAATATGCAATCAAACCAACGGCCCAGCCCGACAAACAGCCCGTGACCATCACCCATGTAATGGAAAATGGATGGTACAAAGTGGTGGTTGATGAAAAGAGAGGAGCCATCAGCAGCCTCACCGACAAAGAACTAAACCTGGAACTGACCGACAAGGCCAGCCACTGGAAACTGGGTGAATTTATTTACGAACGACTCGAGAACCGGGAACAGATGGAGCAGTTCAAACTCGACAATTTCACCCGCGAACCCCTCGACTCGGTTTGGGTTGAAAGCACAGCGACAGGCAAAGTGTGGAACACCATCCGATTTAAAGGCACCACCCGCGCGGCCAACCCGGGAGCCACTTACGAGTTTGAGATCCGACTCTTCAACACCACCAAACGGATTGACCTGGCCTATTCCATCGAGAAAAAACTGGTGACCGACCCTGAAGCGATTTATATTGCCTTCCCCCTGAAACTCGAAAACGGCCAATTAGCCTTCGATGTTCAGGGCGGTGAAGTGAGGGCCGGCATAGATCAGATCCCTGGTTCGGCCAACGACTGGAACACGGTTCAGAACTATGCGCGGTTATCGGGTCCGGCAGGTCAGATCATGATCAGTTCGCCCGAAATCCCGCTGATGCAATTCGGAGCCATCAACACCGGACGCTACAAGGCCGGCGCACTGCCAGCCTCCACCCACCTGTTTGGCTGGCCGATGAACAACTACTGGACCACCAACTTCAACGCCGACCAGCATGGCGGTCACTCGTGGGTTTATTCCATAACCAGTCAAAAGCACAACTCCACCAACGAGGCAGCCCGGTTCGGGATGGGCAACCGCACCCCGTTTCTCACCCGCGTGTTGCCAGGTGGTGGCACTGGTGATAAAACCTGGCAACAATCGCTGATAACCGGTTGGCCCGAGAACATTGTTTTAATTAGCGCCACCCCTGAAAATGACGGGCTTTCGGCCATCCTTCACGTTAGGGAAACAGCAGGGTTGTCCGTGCAATTATCACTCACCAACCAGTTGACAGGCAAAAAACTAAGTTGCATCGAAGTGGACGCCAATGGTGTTGAATTGTCCAAACAAAACACACAATTGAAACCTTTTGAATCGGCATTTTTCAGGGTCAAACTACAATAAAAAAATGTCAGAATCGAGACTTTTCAGAAAAAAAGCCTGCAGGAAATCCAGCAGGCTTCTTTTCTACAAAATAAGTTACAGCTACTATTTATTCTTTATAAGTTGAAAGTTGCAATACCTGTATGGCAACACCCAACGAACCAAAAACCAGTACCATTGAAATCAACCACGGGATTTGCCCTGCAAAAGGTAACGACAGGGCAACCACTATAAAAAACCCCGACTTCAACCTATAATCGGCTAATGTGAGAGTCTTTGAAAACCAGCTCGAAAGAAACCCAAAAATACTAAAAAACGAAAACAAGAGAAAAACTTCCTGTTGCCAAACAGGTATGTGGTTCCAATTGACGATGGCAAATAAACCAACCACCAATGCGACAGAAATACCCAATGCCGAAGTAAAATGAAAAGAACCATCGCGACGTAAAAATTTAGTGCGCCGGTCGAGATAGCCCTGTGCCAGTGGATCGTCCCACACCTCCTTCGTAACCTGTTCAGCCTTCATACAATTGAAAAACATCAGATCGGTAGTTGAAGCATTCCGCCCGTGATGCTGAAACGATACCAGCAGATAAACCGGCTCATTGCCATGATGGCTGACAACTACAGCAGCATGATGGTAATCAATTCTGAACTTCAATTGATGAACGGTAGCCGGCAAATCTATTTTTGCAGAACCGTTGAACGAAAGACGAGCCAAAACCTTCCCTGTTTCATCTTTCACTTTCACCTGACGAAAATAATAATTCATACCAGGAGAAAGCAATCTAATAAACAAATCTATCGTTAATGAATCCATCTTCAATATGATTAAAAACTATTCCAACATAGAAGCGACAGCACCACAACCAATCAAAGCAGCAGCACCGCACCACGGACACCACAAGCCAATATACCCAACAACACCTGATTGAACACCAGCCATTGCTCCAGCAACATCGCGCGCATACCAGGGAAGCTTTACTTGATTCCAGTATTCATATGAAGAAACAGCGATGTTAAATATTAAAGACAAAGAAGTCTTTTCTTCCATTAAAAGCCTTGAATCATTATATACATCTGTCCGCAGAGAATCGATTCTATCTTTCAAATTTTGGACTGATGTAGCATTAGCCAAAGCTAAAAATATTTCTTCAAAATATTGATAATTTATAGAATCAATTTTATTATCACTATACATCTCTCGAACATACTCTATCCCATCATATGTCGTCGTAATTAAACTATCTATCCTTTCAAACTCACTGATAATGGATTGGTTGTAGTTTATTGCATCATAAAATCCATTAAGACGCCCATAATTTCGAATAAAATAGTTTTCAACAAAATGAACTCTTCCTTCCAGATTATAGCTACCGAAAAAATCAACCGAATCCTTAAACTCATCAATAATCCGATTATGGATAACTCCTGACGAATCCACAAAGTAACTTAATGAATCGAATCCATCTTTAAAAGCATCATCAGCATCAATTTTCTCTGAATCAGCAACTTTTGAGCAACTATACCCAATCAACGCGAATAAAACAAAAAAGTAAATTTTTTTAGATCTCATAAGAATATGGTATTATATTTTTTTTTGCACAAATATACCAAAATAAAAATTAAAAACAAGTTATTTAACTTTTTTTAACTTTTCTCTTTATTCCTATTTATTCATGATCCCAATTATAGTATTCTATATCAACTGATTTTCGCAAAGTTTAAATATTAATTATCAAATAGTTGTCTCTACTTCCGCTTCCGCACCACCCGGGTATAACTGATTCAAAAACTTCAACGAAGGGCTTTCAAGGAAAGAACCCAATCCGTATTCCTCCCAGCGGCGGTCAACCAGTTCGATAGTTTCAGGATTCATAGTAACGATGTTGGGCCAATCGCGGTTGAAGTCGTCGCGGGAAGGGTGTTTGCGGGTGGCATCCAAGGCGGCCAGCGATGGGAAACCAGGGAGCATCACAAGGTCGCGCACGGGATCCACGTTGTTGGCCACGCGCCACACCAGATAAGGAATATCTGACAAATCGGCCAGCTCCTCCACAAAAACCACCCAGCCGCTTCCTCCAATCACTCCCGATTGCAACAGACGTGAGAAGCAAGCCGCCACATCGCCACGACTTTCGCGCCTGAAGGCCACGAAAAGGAGCGGCAATCCAACAGCAGGGCGCACAGCCACCACCTGAGGCTCCACCTCCGAAAATTGCACGAAAGGTTTTACAAGCAACGGCTGCTGCAGCCCGGCAGGCTCTTCGCCGTCCCATTTCCGCGTAGCATCAATCCCCAGTTTCGACCCGTAGGCAAACCGCCGCGAGGCGTGATCGAGGGCATCCATCGGGCCACGGCTCAGGTGCAGATCGTGGGGCAACACGCTTTGGGCAGCCACAGCCGCGGCCACAGCTTCGTAATCGTGAACCGGAACGTCGTGATCGACCACCACCAGAATTTTATTGAACATCATCTGGCCGGCACCCCACAACGCGCTCATCACCCGTGGTGCATGTCCGGCAAAGCCCTTGCGGATGCTCACCACCACGATGTTGTGAAACACCCCTTCAACAGGCATGGCCATATCAACCAATTCAGGCAACATCGTCAGGCGCAGCGGAGCCAGAAAAATCCGTTCGGTGATCATCCCTATCCAGGCATCTTCCATGGGCGGGATCCCCACGATGGTGGCCGGATAGATGGCGTCGCGCCGGTGGGTGATGCAGGTAACATGGAAACGGGGGTAGTAATCGGCCAGACTGTAGTAACCGGTGTGATCGCCAAAAGGACCTTCCCACACAAGCTCCTCAGAAGGATCAACATACCCTTCGATCACGAAATCGGCGTCGGCAGGCACCTCCAGATCGCAGGTGAGGCATTTCACGAGTTCCACTTTTTTTCGGCGCAGAAAACCGGCCAGCATGTATTCGTCCACGTTGTCGGGCAGCGGAGCCGTAGCCGCGTAGGTATAAGCCGGATCGCCACCCAGCGCCACCACCACAGGCATCCGCTCACCCTTTGCTTTAAAATCGTTGTAATGCCGGGCGCCAGTTTTATGCAAGTGCCAGTGCATGCCGGTAGTATCGGCAGAAAGCACCTGCATCCGGTACATCCCCAGGTTGCGTATCCCGGTGTGAGGATCGCGTGTGTGCACCAACGGGAAGGTGACGAACGGGCCGCCATCGTGGGGCCAACAGGTGAGCACCGGCAACAGGGAGAGGTCGGGTTTTTCCATCACCACCTGTTGGCATTCGCCTCGTCCGCGGCGCACTTTGGGCATCCACGAAGCCATCTCGCCCAGCGTGGGAAGCAGTTTCAACTTGTCGAACAAACCCTTGGCAGGGGTGGTTACCCTGGTGAGCAGATCGTTGATGCGGCCCGCGGCCTCATCGGGATGATCCATCCCCAGTGCCATGCATATGCGCTTGTCGGAAGCCAGCGCGTTGATAAGCACAGGGAAACCGGTACCGGTGTTCTCGAACAAGATTGCCTTACCGGAGTTTTTCACCAGCCTGTCGGCCACTTCGGTGATCTCGAGCCGAGGCGACACGGGAGTTTTAACCCTCACAAGTTCTCCGGCCGCTTCAAGCCTGGCGATGAACTCTTTTAAATTAGCGTATGCCATATTTTCGTTTTGTGATGAACAAGAGCAAAAGTAGAATTGTTTGGGATAGCAGAAAACAGATATTTCAAATAACATTTAAAAAATCTTTAAAACCTCCCTTTTTATGAAAAAGACTACCGGAATGACTACCTTCATGGGCAACCCGTTGACACTGCTTGGCGAAACCATCAAAGTGGGCGACAAGGCTCCCGATTTCACCGCCATTGGCGAAGGACTGAAACCTGTAAAACTCAGCGATTATGCTGGCAAAGTGGTTCTGATAAGTGCAGTACCATCGGTTGACACGGGTGTGTGCGCCGCCCAAACCCGCAAATTCAACGTGGAAGCCGCCAACCTGGGCGATTTAGCCATTCTGACCCTCTCGTGCGACCTCCCCTTTGCCCTGGGACGTTTCTGCGCTGCCGAAGGGATCGACAAAGTGGTGACCCTATCCGATCACAAAGACACCGACTTCGGACTGAAATATGGATTCCTGATTGAAGAACTGCGCCTGCTCAACCGCGGCATCGTGGTGGTTGACAAAAATGGCGTGGTGCAGTACGTTGAATTCGTGAAAGAAAACACCAACCATCCCGATTACGACGCGGCGATAGCGGCTGCTAAGACTGTTGTATAAACTTGACAGTTTATATTCTTTTTTTTTGGTTTTAAATATCAAACCGCCTTCTCAACATTTTGAGGGGCGGTTTTTTCATGGCTGCCACAAAATAAATATTGTACTAAAATCTAATCAATTCGAGCATTCATTGGTTCACCTGACATCGAAATGACTCCGCAACATTGCTTCAACTTATAACCTAAGCATATCAGTTGGCGATTGCATCACAGCATCTGGAAACTGAAGCACATCGTCTGGCGATTGCATCGCAGCATCTGGAAACTGAAGCACACCGTCTGGCGATTGCATCACAGCATCTGGAAACTGAAGCACATCGTCTGGCGATTGCATCGCAGCATCTGGAAACTGAAGCACATCGTCTGGCGATTGCATCGCAGCATCTGGAAACTGAAGCACACCGTCTGGCGATTGCATCGCAGCATCTGGAAACTGAAGCACACCGTATGGCGATTGCATCACAGCATCTAAACAGTTTCAATTCAAAAGGATGCAGATTAAAACCAGGATGAAGTACCTCTGAACCGAAATGCCTTAAACCCAAACAAAACCAAAACACATCAAAACCGTTATGTAAATGAACCACTTCATAACAGCGTAGTCATGCTTCAACATTCTGGTGAAGCACTTCCAAACTAAGCAGCAAGACTCCCGCCCCGGGCAAACCCTTTCAGAACCCGGAGACGCCACTCGGCACTTTGGGAAAACAATACCGACACCTTGGGCATGACACATCTCCACGTTGGTTAAACCCTTTCAGAACCCGGAGACGCCACTCGGCACTTTGGGAGAACGATACCGACACCTTGGGCATGACACATCTCCACTTTGGTTAAACCCTTTCAGAACCCGGAGACGCCACTCGGCACTTTGGGCGAACCATATCGACACCTTGGGCATGACA
>JAQVCV010000130.1:0-1833 GCA_028689615.1 Bacteroidales bacterium
AGCATTATATCCATCATTTCATGGGGCCTGTTACGTGGATGGCGCCACTCATGTTTCCCATTGAAGTAATCGGCCATTTTGCACGCATGCTGTCACTGTCCTTGCGTCTGTTTGGTAATATCCGTGGTGAGGACATTGTCCTGGCGTTGCTTTTTATGCTGGCGCCGGTCGTATCAACTATTCCAATGTACTTTCTTTTTCTGCTGGCTGATGTCATTCAGGCCTTCGTCTTCTTCATGCTGTCCATGCTGTATCTGAAAGGCGCTTTTGAAGAAGCTCATTAATTTGGGGGAAATGGTCTTTTCGACCACTAACATTATCGTTTTAGGAGGATTTTGAATCATGCGTAAAGGAATTCTGTCTGTTCTGGCCACGGTTGCCTTGGTTGCTGTTGCTTCTTGCGCTTTTGCCGCCGAAGCCGCTCCCGAGGTAGTATCCACCATTTCCTTGGCTGCGGCTCTGGGCATGGCTCTGGCCGCTGCTGGTTGTGGTATTGGTCAGGGACTTGGATTGAAGGCTGCTTGCGAAGGCACCGCGCGTAATCCCGAGGCTTCCGGTAAAATCACAGTGACCATGCTGATCGGCTTGGCCATGATCGAATCCCTGGCTATTTACGCCTTGGTTGTGAACCTCATTCTGTTGTTCGCCAACCCCTTTGTCGGCTAATGTTGTTGAGCGGGGAGGCTCTAGCCTCCCCGCAATATTGTACCTACAGATCCTGCCTTTCATTTTCTCGGAGATCCTTTGAAAAGCTCTCATATTCCGCGTGCCACGATTCAAAGACTTGCCGTATACGTGCAGGTGTTGGAGTCGTTCATTCAGGATGGGGAGACGGTTGTTTCTTCGGACGGCCTGGCGCGAGCCTGTGGCGTCAACCCTTCACAGATTCGTAAAGATTTGGCCTATTTTGGCGAATTTGGCGTTCGAGGTGTAGGTTACTATGTGCAGGATTTGCTAACCGCCATTAAGCAATCTCTAGGAATTGACCGCACGTGGAATGTTGCTTTGGTCGGCGTGGGGAATTTGGGCCGCGCACTGCTACGGCATGGCATCTTCCGTCGTAGAGGTTTTATCTTGGTGGGTGCGTTTGATTGTGATCCTTTTAAGATTGGCGAAGAGGTCGCGGGCCTTGAGGTGGTATGTTCCCGGAGATTGAAGGAAAAGGTTCGTGATTTGGAGATTGAAATCGGGATTATTACCACCCCGCAGGAGCGAGCCCAGCGTGCCGCAAATTATCTGGTTGAGGCCGGAGTAAAGGGGATTGTGAATTTTGCGCCTTCGCGAATTTCGGTTCCAGACACTGTCGCCGTCGAGTACGTCGATTTCATGCACCATCTGTTTTCGGTGGCTTTTAATATTTCTCTGAACCAGTCCAAAGGCCTTTCCTGAGCTAGCTCTCCCCGCCCGTAATTTGTTCGAACTTAATTATTTTGCCTTGCCAATACGGTTTTGTTGGTATAGGTGGCTATTCCCATTTGAATTTGGAGGTTTTTTATGAAAAAAGATATTCATCCTCAGGTTTTTGCCACGCACGTTCGTTGTGCGTGTGGCTATGAGTTCGACACGATGTCCACGACCGGCGCTGAACTTTCAGTCGAAATTTGTTCGCATTGCCACCCATTTTTCACTGGTGAGCAGCGCTTTATTGATTCCGCCGGTCGGATTGACAGGTTCCGGAAGAAGTACGCAAAGATTCAAAAGTAAATCGTTCGCTGAACTATGATTGCTAAACTTGAAGGCCTCGCCGCGAAATTCCGTGAATTGGAGCGCGAGCTAAGTATCCCGGAAGTGTTTTCGGATCAGGAACACTATCGGAAACTGGCAAAACAGCAT
>JAQVCV010000130.1:1843-2909 GCA_028689615.1 Bacteroidales bacterium
ACAGCATGCGGATCTCGGCGAGGTTGTCCAAGAGTTCGAAGAATACAAACGCCTTGTTGGCGAACTCCGGGAAAATCAAGAGCTGGCCAAAGATTCCGATCCTGAAATTTGCGAACTGGCATTGGCCGAAATCGAAGTCCTTCGAGAAAAAATCGCGGTTCAAGAGTTACTCCTCAAGCAGCTTTTGACGCCGAAAGATCCACTGGATGATAAAAATATTATCCTGGAGATTCGGGCTGGTACCGGCGGTGAAGAAGCCGCCTTGTTCGTTGCGGACGTATTCCGGATGTATAGTCGATACGCTGAGTTGCAAGGCTGGCGAGTAGAAGTCTTGAGTAGCAGCGATACCGGGACTGGCGGGTTTAAAGAGCTCATTGCCTCGATTTCTGGAAGCAGCGTTTATAGCAAGCTCAAATATGAATCAGGAGCGCACCGCGTTCAGCGTGTGCCCGCGACGGAAAGCCAAGGCCGCATTCATACATCTGCAATAACGGTTGCGATATTGCCCGAGGCTGAAGAAGTTGATGTGAATATCGATCCGACAGAGATTCGCGTCGATGTGTTTCGCTCATCTGGCCCGGGTGGTCAGTCTGTGAATACAACCGATTCTGCAATACGGATAACACATCTCCCCACGGGCTTGGTTGTGACCTGTCAAGATGAAAAGTCGCAGCACAAAAACAAGGCTAAGGCTATGAAAGTATTACGGTCCAGATTATTGCAAGCTGCGCAAGACCAGACCAAAAAGGCGTATGACGAAAACCGTAGGTCTCAAGTCGGGACGGGTGATCGGTCCGAGCGAATACGCACGTATAATTATCCCCAAGGTCGTATTACGGATCATCGCATCAACCT
The DNA here is from genome assembly GCA_028689615.1 of Bacteroidales bacterium. Lineage (GTDB taxonomy): Bacteria > Bacteroidota > Bacteroidia > Bacteroidales > TTA-H9 > GWE2-42-24. Next base: position 2,699 of record JAQVCV010000130.1, read on the forward strand.
TACTTTATATAGTTTAGATCAAGCCATGGACGGTCGGATTGATGAAATCATTGATGGCCTAGTGCATCATTATCAAGCCGAGGCTTTGAAAGAAGCGCGCTGATCGTTACGAATTTTTGATGTTTCGCAGAAAAGACGTCCTCAGTGAATGGGAAAGGATTTTTTCAGCTCGAGGACTCGATTCTCCCCGATTGTCTGCTCAAGTTCTTTT
>JAQVCV010000002.1 GCA_028689615.1 Bacteroidales bacterium
TGTGTTATACCGACTACCAGCTCAACTTTCTGAAACTGGCCGATATGCCAGCTCCCCGTCTCGAGAACTATCTCACCAAATACCCATTGGAACAACTTATCGACACCATTCTCTTTCGAAAATTCAACAAACCAGAAGCCAACGACCTTATCGCCACCTTCGAGCAAATCCGAAAACTAGGGCTATCGAACAACAACATTCTCCGTTGGTTGCCCGAATTTGGAAGTGCTTTGGCTGCTGACCATCTGACAAGCCATAACGATGAAAATCTGTATCTTAAAATTTTTAAGAACGATAAAAACTGGTATAAAGGCGCTTCAAATCGATTTGTTGAAGAGACTGGAAAAAACTGGTTTCACAAAAAAATGATGCAAATCAAAATTATGCTGTAAAGAAATGTTGAAGAAATACGGTAACAAAAAACTGATTATCTTAGCATCATGAGATGGTTCAAAATAAATATCGTTCATGTGATCCTGGCATTGCCGATGATTTGCCTGTCGCAGGAACCGGGTATTCCATCACCTCTCCACACCGTCGCAATGAGCTCCATTCGTGACACTAGCGAAACCGTAAGAATAACCGCAGGCAGTATCAGTTCTTTTAGCTATACCACATTCGACAAACAAGGAAAATGGCAGCAGCAAGGCGAAAGGGACCACCTTTCGCGGATCGCTTTTTTTGTAGCGGTGAAACGCTCACTTGGAAAATATTTTGAAGCTGGGTTTTGCCTCCCCTGGTACCACTCAAGCCTTCGATACAACGGCATGTATTACCAACAGGGAACCTATACCGTTGAACAGATTAGCGACATCAGGCTTTATACAGGTTTTCACCTGTCGTTGAAACGAACGATCCTTTTGCTGGAAGCAGGAACCAACATTCCAATAGGCAATGGCTTGCCCACAGCGCTGCATCCTGCATTCCCTCCTGGCGAAAACGGATACCTGTCGTTTTGGGGAAAGGCCGGATTTTTAATAGCTGCCACCAACACCCTTACCGTATTCCAACAAACTTCAATCGATATGCGCGCTCCACGATCGGGAGCCATCATTGATACCGAGTCACTTCCCGGCTCTTTCCCGGGCAATTTACAAGTTATACAGGCTACTATTAAACCCGGCGACCGGTTGGTATTTCAGACCGGCATAACTTCACGCCGGCACCTCTGGAGCTTTTCGTTTGGTTACTCCTTTTTGTATCAATTTCAATCGAAGGCACAAAACATTTTTCCAGAAACAAGCACCGATCAAAACTTTGTTAACCAAAATCTTGCACCTCGATCTGTGCTTCACACCCTTTATGCAGCAGCTTTCTTGCAATGGAACAAGTTTTATGCAGGATTTACAACTCTTGGGTCTCCAGGTGGCTTCAACTCCTGGGGAGAATGGACTAACGCACTTATTATCAGTTTTAAAATATAAATTATTTCACAAAATTATGTCGAAAAAACTCTTATTAATCAGTAATTCAACCAACCCTGGCGAAGCATACCTGGGCTGGCCCCGGCCTTATATTGCCGACTTCTTAAAAAAACATGCCATTAGCCGCGTACTGTTTATTCCCTATGCCGGGGTAAACCTTGCCCCAACCCTTAACGCCTCTTACGATGCTTATGAAAGCAAAGTAGCCCTGGTATTCAAAGAATTGGGAGTTGAGCTTACTTCGGTTCACAGAGAGACATCGCCTTTGAAAGCTGCCATGGAAGCTCAATGTATTGCGGTTGGCGGTGGCAACACCTGGCATCTGGTTACCGTGATGCACCGTACCGGGCTCATGAATGTAGTGAAAGAAAGAGCAACCAACGGAATGCCCTACATGGGATGGAGTGCAGGCTCCAATGTAGCTTGTCCTACATTAATGACAACCAACGACATGCCTATAATCATGCCCCCGTCGTTCAGTTGCATGAATTTGATCCCATTCCAGATCAACCCTCATTTTCTCGATAAAAACCCAGAAGGGCACGGAGGCGAAACCCGCGAGGACCGCATCAACGAATTCCTTGCGATTAATCCTGAGATCAAGGTGGCGGGCTTAAGAGAAGCCTCCTTGCTCGAAGTAGAAGGAAACCGAATGAACCTCAGAGGAAAACGACCGCTCAGGCTTTTTGTAGCAGGCGAACAACCTGTTGAGGTTGCCGAAAACTCAGATGTCAGTTTTCTGCTATAGTTGCAAGAAAGGCTGCCGAAATTCGGCAGCCTTTTTTTATAATTCAGGAAAGGGCGTTTTTTCTGCGTCGGGAATCTCATAAAACAATTCAGGATGCCTGGCCCATTCAGCTTTATAGTAACTCTGGATAGCATGCAAATCGTCGTCGATATTCCCTGTCATCGGGAACAATCCTTTGATTCCCATTATCTTGTTTTTATAATCAACCCATGCCATCAAAACAGGAACATCAGAAGCTTGAGCAATATAGTAAAATCCTGTTTTCCATCGTTTAACGGGCTTTCGTGTCCCTTCAGGGGTGATTGTCAGGTACATTTTTTTTTGCATTTTGAACCGTTCAACCACCGACTTAACAAATTGTCCGCTCGTGCTGTAAAAAACGGGTATTCCGCCTGATGCTCTTAAAACAGGGCCCAAAGGCCAGAAAAAGTATTTAGATTTGATGAGCATAGTAGCTTTAAAGCCCATCTTCCAGTAGAAGAGCCGTCCCCAGATGAAATCCCAAAAACTTGTGTGTGGAGCTACAATCACTACACATTTGTCAATAGAAGGAAACTCCCCTACGGTCCTCCAACCACTCACTTTAATTATGGCTGTTGAAAGCAGTCTTAAAATCATAACAATCAATATATTATATTACCGATAAAACTTCAATTCCGTTCCCCATGAATTGAACAGAGCCGCCTTTCTTAAGTCCCTTGAGAGCCTGAAACAAAGGAACCTGTGTTGAAATAGCAAAAAAATCAACTCCGGCTACCGACAACTTTCCCAATCCGGTAGCAATGAATAAAACCTGGCTCGAAGTACGAACTACTGCCCCAAATTGAACTGTAGAATATTCCTCGTCGGGATTGATCCTTTTGAGCAGCTCTAACTGCTTGAGCGCCTCATCGTATTGCCGTGCGTACATATCACGTCGTGAAAGAACCTGCGTTCGGAACGAATCGTACCGGTCACGTGGCTGGCCATACTCGTTGGCCGCGTGCTGAGCATCGGCCATAGCCTTCCGGGCATCTTCCACCCTTGAATTCACAGCAACCAGACAAGCTTCCACAAAAAGCCTTTTACAGGGTAGTGTTATCATGTCGGGGTATGTTTTGAACAAAAAGCAAAAATAACAATTAATCTACCGCGCCAGCGTTTATCAGGCAAAACGCCGCGAATGCAACTTTAATAAACACTGCATCCTGTAGTTATTCAACCGGGCAAACTGTTTAGACTATCTCAAAATCAATCCGGTTCGGCATAGCTGGCTTTTTATTAAATTTGCTGTTTGAAAAACTCATCCATGGATACCTCTGCACCCAACCCGGCCCACAGCAGGCAAGTAATTGAACTACTAACTGTTGCCAACGAATACTGTCTTTTTGTCGAAAAAGCATCTGAATATACAGTTGATGAATTAGCAGCTTTTTTCCAGAAAGTATCCCCTCTTTTGTACATCAAAGGGGCATTGCTACCCGAGGTCATACCCTCGAATCCAGAGGCCGACGAGCGCTTCGTTACCGAAGAACAATGGAGCAATGTGTTTGCTGATCTCAAAATGAAATTTGGTGACAACGATGTTTTCTGGGGATTTGATCCGCTCAATTTCACTCCCGATGATGCACGCAGGTTAAGCCTTGCAGAGCACCTGGCCGATATTTATCAAGACATGAAAGACTTCGTGTTGCTTTACCAAAAAAACACAATTACAGATCAGGAGAATGCTGCAGCCGCGATCCGCAACCTCTTTTTTCGCCATTGGGGACCCCGCCTGACAGTTGCGCTCAACCAGCTGCACTACCTGATCTTCCGCAATTCACCAGCCGATGAATTCCTTTATTAAACAGGTCGTTCCGGAATGAAACTATCCGTTATCATCGTAAACTACAATGTAGAGTATTTTCTTGAGCAATGCCTTCTATCGGTAAGAAAAGCCATGAAGGAAATCAGCGGGGAAATATTTGTTGTTGACAACAACTCTGTTGATCATTCAGTGGCCATGGTTAAGGAAAAATTCCCTGAGGTGATTTTAATTGCCAATCAGGAAAACACCGGATTTAGCCGTGCAAACAATCAAGCCATGAAAATTGCCCGGGGAGAGTACTTTTTACTGCTCAACCCTGACACTGTGGTAGAAGAAGACACCTTTCAAAAGATAATTGATTTCATGGATTCGCACCCAGATGCAGGAGGACTGGGTGTAAAAATGGTTGACGGAAAAGGGCAGTTTCTGCCTGAAAGCAAAAGAGGCCTTCCAACCCCAGCTGTAGCCTTTTACAAAATATTCGGGCTGGCCGGATTGTTTCCCAGAAGCAAAACTTTCGGACAATACCACCTCTCTTATCTCGACAACGACAAGATTCACCAAGTTGATATTCTGGCTGGTGCTTTTATGCTGATGCGCAAATCGGCCCTCGACAAGATTGGGTTGCTCGACGAAACCTTTTTTATGTATGGCGAAGACATCGACCTGTCGTGGAGAATTATTCTGGGAGGATACAAGAACTACTATTTCCCCGAAACAAGAATCATCCACTACAAAGGCGAAAGCACCCGTAAGAGCAGTGTAAACTATGTTCTGATTTTCTACAATGCCATGCTCATTTTCGCCCGCAAACACTTTAGCAGGCAAAAAGCAGGTGTTTTAACGCTTCTAATCAAGCTGGCCATCTATTTCAGGGCAGGTTTAAGCATTGCCCGAAGGTTCGCTTCAAGGGCATTTCTGCCAACACTCGACGGGCTGCTCATTTTTCTGGGATCGCTCGTCTTCATTCGATGGTGGGAACCCGTCATTCTTGAAGAGGGATACCACTACCCCACTACGTTTCTCTTCGGAATACTTCCCGTTTACACAGCAACATGGCTTTTTTCCTCATACCTGAGCGGAGCTTACGACCGTCCCGCCCGTTTGATCAAGGTTGTGCAGGGCCTGTTTGCGGGGACCATTACCATCCTTGTATTCTACAGTTTGCTGAATGAAGAATACCGTTTTTCAAGAGCTGTTATCCTTTTTGGAGCCATCTGGGGCATGCTGGCAATGTCAGGACTACGATTGATTCTCCATTATCTGGGATTTAAGCAATACCAACTGAGCGGCAGCGAAAACCGGCGCTATGCGATTATTGGAGCTCCCGAAGAATGCAATCGGGTGGCAGCTTTACTGCGACAGACACATCCTAACGCCGGCCTGATTGCCCTGATTGACTCAACCAAAGGAACACGCGCAACAGGCTTCGTTGGACAATTGCATCAATTAGCCGATATTATCACCATTTACAAAATTGACGAGCTTGTATTTTGCAGCCGCGACCTCTCTGCCGGACACATCATCGACCTTATGAGTCAACCCTACAGCCGGCAACTCGACTATAAAATTGCCCCACAAAACAGTGGCAGTATCATTGGTTCCAATTCAATCAGTACACTAGGCGACCCCTTCATCATTGATATTGATTCAATAGCCAAACCACGTAACAAAAGAAACAAAAGGCTTACCGATTTGCTGATCTCCTTCGCCATCATACCAGCCTTGCCTCTCCTAATTGTTGTGGTTAATAAACCCATAAAATTGCTAACCAACGTTTTAAGTGTAGTATTTGGCCTAAAAACATGGGTCAGTTATGCCCCTACTCAATTTGGAAAACAAAAACTACCAGGGCTTAAATCAGGTCCGCTCTCCCCTGCCGACGCTTTTCCTGAAAGGGATCTGGACGACGACACCCTAATGAATCTCAATTTGTTATATGCAAAACACTATCGTGTTACCAACGATCTCAACATCGTGGTAACCGGAATAAAAAAACTGGGAAATTAACATACCCTCAAACCATCCCTTACTCATGGAACTAAAACTGAACCGTCCCCTTGCTGTTTTCGATTTGGAAACCACAGGCGTAAATGTTGGCGCCGATCGCATTGTAGAAATTTGCATCCTCAAACTGCACCCCGATGGCAAGCAGGAACTTAAAACACGCAGAGTTAACCCAACCATCCCGATTCCCCCTTTTGCTACAGCCATCCACGGAATCAGCGATGAAGATGTTAAAGACGAACCCACCTTTGCACAAATAGCAAAAAGTCTGGCAACCTTTTTAAAAGACTGTGATCTAGCCGGATACAATTCCAACAAATTCGACATCCCGATGCTTGTGGAAGAGTTTTTGAGAGCTGATGTAGATTTTGATCTAAAAAACAGACGATTCGTTGATGTTCAAAACATCTTTCACAAAATGGAACCCCGCACGCTGGTTGCTGCCTATAAATTCTACTGTCAGTCTGATCTGACCAATGCCCACACAGCCGAAGCAGATGTAATGGCAACGTATGAGGTACTAAAAGCACAGCTCGACAAATACAAAGACTCCCCCTTTGAAGACAAAGACGGCAAGATTAGCCACCCAATCGTGAACGATGTGGCTGCACTTCACCATTTTTCATACGTCATAAAAAATGCAGACCTGGTAGGACATTTGATTTTCAACGACAAGGGTGAGGAAGTATTCAACTTCGGCAAATACAAAGGGAAAAATGTGGAGGATGTATTCCGAAGTGAACCCGCCTACTATGACTGGATGATGAAATCCGATTTCCCGTTATCAACAAAAAAAGTAATAACAGCTATCAAGTTACGAGGCTTCAACAAAGGCGCTTCCAGACAAGGCTAGACAAGAAAGTGGAATTCAGGATAAAAAATAATCACAAAATATTAGGGATTATCCAAAAAGAGGCGTATCTTTGCACCCCTAAAATCAAATGTTGATAGGAAATGGCTAAGAAATCAAAAGAAGCACGGATTCAAGTGATTCTTGAGTGTACCGAGCACAAAACTTCCGGCGTACCGGGCACATCTCGTTATGTGACAACCAAAAATAAGAAGAACACTCCGGGAAGGATGGAACTGAAGAAGTACAATCCTATCCTGAAGAAAGTTACTGTACATAAAGAAATTAAATAATATCTGAATCATGGCAAAGAAAGTAGTTGCTACCCTCCAAAGTGGAGGTAAAGACTGGGCCAAGGTGCTCCGCATGGTTAAATCGCCCAAGACTGGTGCCTATATTTTTTCTGAAGAAATGGTACCCAACGATAAAGTGAAAGAATATCTCGCCAAGAAATAATCAGGCGTTGTATTTTTCTTTGAAAAAATTGGCTTTTCCGTTGAGGGAAAAGCTTTTTTTTTGTTTGCTGCACTGTTTGTTTTATTTTAGCAAAAAAATAGCTTCATGGGATTACTATCCTTCTTCACAAAAAAGAATAAAGAAGATCTTGACAAAGGGTTGGAAAAAACCAAGTCGAGTTTTCTTGGGAAATTGTCAAAAGCCATCGCAGGAAAAAGCAAAGTTGACAGCGATGTACTCGACAGCCTTGAAGAGACTCTGGTCACCTCTGACGTTGGGGTTGGCACTACCCTGAAAATCATAGAAAGAATAGAAACTCGCGTCTCGCGCGACAAATACCTCGGGACATCAGAACTGAACAGGATACTTCGCGAGGAGATCAGTTCCCTGCTCGAAGAGAATGCTTCAAATACCATTCAGGGCTTTGACTTCCCCAAAAGAGCCGAACCCTATGTGATCATGGTTGTTGGAGTAAACGGGGTTGGCAAAACCACCACTATTGGTAAGTTGGCTCACCAATTCAAATCATCGGGCAAATCGGTAGTGCTGGGTGCCGCCGACACTTTCAGGGCGGCCGCCATCGACCAGCTTAGAGTATGGGCTGAAAGAGCTGGCGTTCAAATTGTAGCTCAGCAAATGGGATCAGATCCTGCCTCTGTTGCTTACGACACTTGCGCGTCGGCAAAAGCCAGCGAAGCTGATGTTGTGATTATTGACACTGCAGGAAGACTTCACAACAAAGTAAACCTGATGAACGAGCTAGGCAAAATCAAAAAGGTAATGCAGAAGGTAATACCCGATGCCCCTCACGAGGTGCTGCTGGTTTTGGACGCATCAACCGGTCAGAATGCCATAGAGCAAGCAAAGCAATTTACGGCAGTTACCACTGTCAACGCACTGGCTCTCACAAAACTTGATGGCACTGCTAAAGGAGGTGTTGTTATCGGAATTTCAGATCAGTTTAAAATTCCGGTGAAATACATTGGAGTTGGCGAAAAAATTGAACATCTGCAACTCTTCGACCGCGTTGAATTTGTTGACAGCCTTTTCAACGAATGAGCACATAAACATCCCTGTTTATAACTCCAAATAAACCCTTCAGCCAATAGTTGCCTCCTTTAAAGCCATTCCTGGCTGTCCGGTAGATCGGATAAACCACGACAGAGCAGGCAAATAATAAATAATGGGGTGGTTTTTCGAAAGGGTGTTTTGTACATTCCAAAAAATGTACGTAGGTTTGTCATTCAATCCCCACACTTGTTTGATCGCAAATAAACTGTAAATATGATTAACCTCAGCACAACCTATTTAGGGCTCCCATTGCGAAGCCCGATTATTGCCGGAAGTTCGGGAATAACTAACAATATTCGGAACATCATCGAGTTAGACAAGCAAGGAGTAGGCGCCGTTGTTCTGAAATCGCTCTTTGAAGAACAGATTCTGAACGAAGCCAGCAAGACTCTTCACCAAGGAGAAGGGCTTGGCGGTTACCCCGAGGCTCTCGATTATATAGGACAATATACCCGACACAATGCTCTGAATGAATACTTAAACCTTATCAGAGAATGCAAAAAGGCTGTCAGTATGCCAATTATCGCCAGCATCAATTGTGTTTCGGCATCAGAGTGGATTCAATTTGCTTACAGCATTCAGGAGGCTGGAGCAGATGCTATTGAACTCAATATTTTTCTTTTGCCGTCAGATCCTTATCGCAGTGCCGAGGATCATGAAGCAGTCTATTTTCAAATCATTGATGCAATCAAGTCCAAAATAACCATTCCTATATCAATCAAAATAAGCCCTTATTTTTCAGGGCTTGCCAAAACCGCCATCCAGCTGTCATGGACAGGGATTAAAGGAATAGTACTGTTTAACCGCTTTTTCAGCCCCGACATTGACATTGAGAATGAAACAGTAGCTTCAGGCTTCACTTTCAGCAATGCTGCCGACATTGCCATGCCTCTGAGATGGGTGGCCATGTTACGTCCGAGGGTTCAATGCGATCTTTGTGCCAGTTCGGGAGTTGATTCCGGAGAAGCGGTCGTAAAACTGCTGCTGGCTGGTGCAAATGCTGTTCAAACCACTTCGGCACTTTACAAGCATGGAACTGCTGAAATTGGAATAATGAACAACTTCTTGGCCGATTGGATGACCAGAAAAGGGTATCAATCCATTGCAGAATTCAACGGGAAGTTGAGCATAGAGAATGCAATGAACCCTGCTGCATACGAAAGAGTACAATTTATGAAACATTTTGCAGGAATCGAATAACCGTCCATTTCGATATTAAAAAGGCAACCATTCAAAGGTTGCCTTTTTTTATTGACGTATCAAATCCAAATACACTGGCAAATGATCGCTGTATCCCCCGGAATACTTCAATCCTACATAGGTCCTGAATAATTTCCTTCCACCCCAGGTTTCATCGGGTTCAAATAAGAATTCATCACGCAGCACGTTAGCTTTTCCCCCTCTTACCTGCCACCTGGATCTGCCGTTGATCATTGCGGACGGAACCAACATCTGATCAAACACATTCCACCTGTTTTGATGCTTGAGGGTACCCTCCGACCCGGGCTTCAAACACTCCCACATCAAATTCACTAACCGGCATTCATCGCCAACTAAATTAGATTCAGGGAAGACAGCTCCAAGGGTTTCCTTTACCGAGGGATCATCAGGATCGTCGTTCAAATCGCCCATGATCAGAACCATTGATCCTGGTTCAAGGGAGCACACCGAATCTGTTAACCGACGTAAAACACCGGCAACCTGCATCCGCCTCTCAATTGTTGATTGTACCCCGCCGTAGCGTGATGGCCAATGATTTACGAAAACGTGCAACGTATCACCTCCTGCCAAAACCCCCTTTGTGTAAAGAATATCTCTGGTTCGGCGCAATCCGGAAGAATCGTAACTGACCGCGACCGGACGGCTATAAACCACTCTGTACGATTCCGGACGATACAACAGGGCAACATCAATTCCGCGCGAATCGGGCGAATCAAAATGAACAATCTTATAACCGAACTTTTGAAGGGCTGAATACCTGACCAACTTCTCGAGAACCTTTCGATTCTCAACCTCACAGGCTCCAACAATTCCAGGCATTCGACCCTTACCTACCGCAAGCACTACCCTGGCGATGTTGTTAATCTTGCGATACATCTTGGTTTTGGTATAATAACGGCTACCTGTAGGGGTAAACTCATCATCGTTTGTAAGACTATCGTCTTCAGGATCAAAAAGATTCTCAAAATTATAAAACATCACCTTCACGAAAGAAGTATCGGGGTGGTTTTGACCTTGCAGGATGGTTACCCATAGAGAAAAGGCCAGTATTACCAGCCATTTGCTGTAAGAAGGATTCATCAGGATTTAAGTTCGGCAATGACTGCCAGAGGATTAGGAGCAGAAAAAACTGCATTTCCAGCGACTAAAACGTTAGCTCCAGCATCAATCAAAATCTGCTTATTTGATAAGTCAACGCCTCCGTCAACCTGAATCAAAAGATCGGGGCGATACTTCGCCTTCAAATTTACCAGTCTTTCGATCTTGTTGTAAGTCTGATCAATGAACTTTTGACCGCCAAACCCTGGATTAACACTCATTATCAAAACCATATCGGCAACTGACAAGATGTCAACCAGCAATTCAACCGATGTATGAGGGTTTAACGCCACGCCTGCCATCATGCCAGCTGATTTGACAGCCTCTATCGTGCGATGTAAATGTCGGCTGGCTTCATAATGGACAGTCAGAACGTCGGCACCAGCATCTCTAAAACGCTCAATATAGCGTTCAGGCTCCACTACCATCAAATGAACATCCAAGGTTTTTGTAGTTATTTTCCTAACTGCCTGTAATAAAGGAAAACCAAAAGAAATATTGGGGACAAACAGGCCATCCATTACATCAAAATGGATCCAATCGGCCATACTTTCAGATAACATTGTAACAGCCTGAGCCACATTGCCTTGATCAGCCGATAATAAGCTCGGAGAGATGAGATGCATAAAGAAATTGTTTTTCGACAAAGGTAAGCAGAACTTTAGTTATGCACAGAACGTTTTATTCAGTACATTAAAATGAAATCATATTTTATTTATTAACAACCAACTAAGCGTAAAAATGTAACTTCATGGTCATTTAATGAATGTCATTTTTTTTGGAAAAGCATTGTTGATTAAAAAAAATATTGTACCTTTGCACCGTTTTAAGGAACATTCGATTGAAGTTCATTGATTATTGCAGTTCAAAGTGTTAAGAAATTGTTAACGCTACCATTTAAGGGAGTCAAGTTAAATATTTCAACCTTTGGTAAATTTTTTTTCACTTTGGCACAATATTAGATAATATCGAGCGTTTATAAAACAATCCAGCGATGATTTATCTCTAGAGATAATTTTAAGATGGATAATTTGACTTGAATTAAAGCATTTTCCTTTCAGGAAATATTTCTCATAATTGTTAGATTTTGGTTGATTAGAGCACTAGCGCCGGGAGGCGCTGGTGTTTTTTATGTACCTACCGTTTCTCAAATTCATCAAGATCCGGCACAAGTTTACCGGCTGTTGTAAAAACAGCCGGGGGACAATTTCAACGAAATTGCCCCCCGTACCGACGATAGTTCTAAGTAAATGGTTACCCCAGATATCCTTTAAGGATTTTGCTTCTGGAAGTATGTTTAAGCCTGCGAATGGCTTTTTCTTTAATCTGCCTGACCCTTTCACGTGTCAGGTCAAATTTTTCTCCAATCTCCTCCAGTGTCATAGGATGCTTGCCTTCAAGTCCGAAATAGAGTCGGATCACGTCGGCTTCCCGAGGCGTAAGGGTTGTGATGGCGCGGTCGATTTCACGTCGCAGCGATTCATAGAGCAATCCACTTTCGGGGGTTGGTCCGTCATCGCTTCTCATCACGTCATACATGTTGTTCTCCTCATCCTGAACCAGGGGAGCGTCCATCGATACATGACGGCCTGAATTGCGCAGTGATTCTTTAACTTCATTCTCTGATATTTCCAGCATCAAGGCGATTTCTTCGGCATTGGGTTCCCGCTCATACTCCTGTTCGAGTTTAGCATACGCTTTGTTGATCTTATTGATAGATCCAATCTTGTTGAGGGGAAGCCTTACAATACGCGATTGTTCAGCCAGAGCCTGCAGGATGGATTGCCTAATCCACCATACTGCATAAGAGATGAATTTAAATCCGCGGGTTTCATCAAACCTTTGGGCGGCTTTAATCAGCCCCAGATTGCCTTCATTGATAAGGTCGGGCAAACTAAGGCCTTGATTCTGATACTGTTTGGAAACAGAAACTACAAAACGAAGGTTGGCTTTCGTCAATTTCTCGAGTGCTACCTGATCACCCTGCTTAATACGCTGGGCCAGAGCAACCTCCTCTTCAGCAGTAATCAATTCAACCTTACCGATCTCCTGCAAATACTTATCCAAAGAAGCGGTTTCCCTGTTGGTAACCTGTTTTGTAATTTTTAATTGCCTCATAAAATATATTTAGTTTAAAACCAAGGTTCTGCTCATACGTCAAACGAAACTATTGGTTTCGCTGAACGTGGAGGTTATCTGCGTCCTTCAGGTCTTCTTCCTTCGGGGCGGCCTTCAGGGCGACCATCCTGGCGACTTTCGGGCTTAGGCAACAAAACTTTACGGGAGAGTTTTAACTTATTGGTTTTCTTGTCGATCTCAATAAGTTTCACTTCAATTTCATCTCCAACTTTCAGTACATCTTCTACCTTTTCGATGCGTTTCCAGTCGATTTCAGAGACGTGAAGCAGACCGTCCTTGTTTGGCAGAATTTCTACAAAGGCACCAAAAGCAGTGATAGTCTTGATTTTTCCTTTATAAATTTCGCCAACTTCGGGTAGAGCCACAATCCCTCTGATGCGGGTTTTAACTGCTTCGATTGCCTCGATGTTTGCTCCACTGATGTCGATAACACCCAGTTCTCCAACTTCTTCAAGCACGATAACAGTTCCGGTTTCCCGTTGCATCTCCTGTATCACCTTTCCGCCAGGTCCGATTACTGCTCCAATGAATTCACGAGGAATCGTGATCTGAACCATACGGGGTACATGAGGTTTATAATCAGCGCGTGGTTCGGTGATCGTTTTGGCAATTTCGCCCAAAATATGGAAACGCCCACGACGTGCCTGTTCCAAAGCTTCAGTAAGAACTTCGTAAGGCAAACCATCGATTTTTATATCCATCTGACAGGCTGTGATACCATCGTTGGTTCCGGTAACTTTAAAATCCATATCGCCCAGATGATCTTCATCGCCCAGGATATCAGATAAGACAGCATATTTTCCCGATTTGGTGTCGGTTATCAAGCCCATTGCAATTCCGGATACAGGTTTCTTCAATTTCACACCGGCATCCATCAGAGCCATGGTTCCGGCACAAACAGTGGCCATAGATGATGATCCGTTAGATTCTAAAATATCGGAAACCACTCTAATCGTATAGGGATTGACGTCGGGACCTGGGATCATGTTTTTCAAGGCTCTCAATGCAAGATTACCGTGGCCTATCTCCCTGCGGCTGGTTCCGCGCAGAGGTTTGGCTTCACCTGTTGAAAACGGGGGGAAATTGTAGTGCAGAATGAAGTTGTTTTTTCCTTCAATCACAGCACCGTCAATAATTTGCTCATCGAGTTTAGTTCCCAGGGTAACAGTGGTAAGCGATTGAGTTTCGCCACGAGTAAAGATCGCTGAACCATGAGCCATAGGCAGGTAGTCAACTTCAGTCCAAATGGGGCGAATCTGATCAAGAGCCCGACCGTCGAGTCGCGAACGCTCGTTTAGGATCACATCCCTCACGGCATACTTGTTAACATCGTGGAAATACCTTTTGATCATGGAACTTTTTTCCGAGCGAACTTCTTCGGCGAGAGTTTCCAGAAATTCGGATAAAACAGCGTCAAATGCTTCCTGACGCTCATGCTTTGCAGAAGGTTTGGAAGCTATATCATAGATCTTTGAATAGCAAAATTCTTTAACCGAATTGCGAAGTTCTTCATCGTTAACTTCGTGGCAATAGGTTCTTTTAACCAATCCCTTGCCAGATTCCTGCACCAGTTCAAGCTGGGCGTTACACTGGGTTTTAATAACTTCATGTGCAAAACGCAAAGCTTCAACCATTTCAGCCTCGCTAATTTCTTTCATTTCTCCCTCAACCATCATGATGTTGTCGAGAGTAGCAGCCACCATCATATCGATATCGGAGGCCTCCATTTCAGACAAGGAGGGATTGATCACCAACTGACCATTGATACGTCCCACCCTTACCTCGGACACAGGCCCATGAAAAGGGACATCAGAAACAGCAAGTGCCGATGAAGCAGCCAGGCAGGCGAGCGCATCGGGAAGAGTATTTTTATCGCCGCTGATAAGGTAAACCAGCACCTGGGTATCAGCATGATAATCGTCGGGGAACAAGGGTCTCAAAGCCCTGTCAACCAAGCGGGCAGTCAAGATTTCAGCCTCAGCCGGACGAGCTTCTCGTTTAAAAAAGCCACCCGGAAAACGACCTGTCGAGGCATATTTTTCCTGATACTCAACGGTAAGAGGCATAAAATCGACATCTTCCTTGGCCTCCTTATTCGATACCACTGTGGCTAAAAGCATGGTGTTTCCCATGCGCACTACAACTGAACCATCGGCCTGTTTGGCCAGTTTTCCGGTCTCAATTTGGATGGTTCTTCCGTCGGGTAATTGAAACGATTTAATAAATGCCTGCATAAAATTTACATGTATTGGTTGAACTCAAATAAGTACAGACCTGCTAACAATAACATCATAAAACCTTGAATTGTGGATCATTAAAAAGCAACAGTCCAAATGACTCCAATCTAAGGAACAAAACATAGTTTTGACGATACTTCAGGTAATCACAAATCGGTACACTAACAAAAACTATAGGTAGTAGGTATAAAATATCAAAAAAGGCAATTGATGAAAATTGCCTTTTCTGACGGTATCTTCATAAGATAAAGAAACTACTTTCTGAGACCCAGTTTGGCCACAATAGCCCTGTAGCGCTCAATATCAGTCTCTTTCAGATAATCGAGAAGTTTTCTCCGCTTACCTACCAAGCGAACCAAACTGCGTTGGGTGTTTTTATCTTTGCGGTTGTTGCGCAAATGGTTGGTAAGATGGCTGATGCGGAATGTGAACAACGCAATCTGGCCTTCTGATGAGCCGGTATTCACTTCAGAATTACCATGCTCGGCGAAAATATTTTTCTTAATTTCAGGTGTTAAATACATAACTGCTTACGCTTATTTTATTTAGCCAAAACGGGCTGCAAAAATACAAAACTTTTTTGAATGCAAAGGTCTCCATCTCAAAACTTTTTTCCAATTTCCTGTAAAGCATCACAATACAGGTATCTGTGAAACTGCTTTCAATATCAGAATCTTGTTGATTCTGACGGTTCTGCCTAAAAGCACTCAGAGAGCCTGGTCGGTTATATACTTTAATCGCAACTGTACAGCACGTTGGCAAACAGGGCATAAAACCTCCGGTCTGTTCGATTTCATGAGGCAATCCTGAACCGGACTATAAATTCCTTTCGAGACATATCCTCCTCCCTCAAACAACCCAACCTGATTGCTCCATTCTGCAGTACGTGGAGTTGGAACAGGAGTTTGTGCATCAATCATATCATCCCATTTGCTGACAAAGTTGATGCGGGTGGTAATATTTGGCTCCCAAGGCTCAACACTGAGGTTGTAGAACTCCTCACCAGCCACTTCAGTATTGTAGTACTCGTCGGCCAGGCCGCCAAAACCATGGCCAAATTCATGAAGACTAACCTTGGGAGTCAAATAATTATCGGAAGTGCACATGGTGTAGAAGTTGTAAAAACCACCCCCGCCATACCGTGTTGTGTTCACCAGCACGTAAATTTGGTCGTAGGGAACGGTTGCAGCATAATCGCAAAGGGTTTTATAATCGAAGGTGGTGAGATACCGGTCAACATCGAAAGTGTAGTATGACGAAGCGGCCACAGTATTTCTGTACAATCGCTCTCCTGGTACGTCGGTTCCAGATTGTTGCGAAGGAGCTTCGATTGCATAGATATTAATCCGGTCGGCATAGTCCGAAAACGGGGGTTGAGCCGTGATATATCCCATTACCCGGGCAGCATCGGATCGAAATTTCTCCATTTGATCGACGGTGTACCCCTCTGCAATTACTGCAATATCAAGCGAAACGGCAGGATCGTTGTTCCCCGACAATTTGTTATGCCTTACCTTGGGCAGCTCTTCTTTAAGGATAAAGTAATCGGTTGGATTGATGTGCATACTGAAGAGGTTCGTGAAATCACCGTTTGCCTTTTGGCGCTCATCAATTTCAAACCTGACTGTACTTTTCGGGAAAGGGAACAAAGCTGCCTGGTAGAATGTACGGTTAAGATGGCGGGCTTCGCCGGTGGCTTTCCATTCTTCGAAGAGACTTCCAAACCCTTTTTCGAATAAAAGTGTGTTGGTTGCAGAATCGAAAACCCGGTATCTGAAATTGCCATAATGCAATGGATCGACAAGATTCTTCTCAGGCCCGCCCCAAAAGGGCTCTTCAACCATCTGCTTCATAAAAACCATGGTGATCGAGTTGTTGCCGCCCAATTCAAAATCAACTCTGAGAGTTTTTTTCTCAAAAAATTTATCAAAAACTCCCTGAGCAGAGACGGTCAGCATAACAAATAATAATGCTGTGGTAAAGGAAAGGTGTTTCATATTCATACAATCAAATGGATGCGTTGTGGTTTATTTCGCTTCATTGGGAAGGTTTTCGAGCCAGAACCTCTCCATAGTCCGATAAAGATGCAGGGTGGTTCCTTCGCGTTCATAAATACCATGCGAGCGCATGGGATAAGCCATCATTTGGAATAGCTTATTGTTTTTAACCAGCTCATCAACAAGCCACTCAGCGTTTTGGAAGTGAACGTTATCATCGCCGGTGCCATGAATCAGCAGGAGCTTACCTTTCAGGTTCTTGACATGGTTAATGGGCGAGCCGTCGCGGAAACCATCAGGATTGGTTGTGGGAAGCCCCATATAACGTTCCTGATAAACAGCATCGTATAGACGTTGATCTGCTACTGGCGCAACCGAGATGCCTGCCTTGTACAAATCGGGGTAACGAAACAGAGCGTTGAGGGTCATAGATCCTCCCCCACTCCATCCCCAAACGCCAATGCGATCGGGATCGATGAAAGGATACGTGTTGACAACCTCTCTAACGGCATTTGCCTGATCTTCGGGGGCCAATATTCCAACTCTACCATAAATGCATTTTCGCCACTCGCGACCCCTGAGCAGGTTTACGCCACGGTTGTCGAAACTCATAACAATGTAACCCTGATGTGCAAGATATTCGTGCCAAAGATCGCCGAAACCCCAGCTGTTTTGAACGGTTGAACCAGCGGGCTCACCATAAACATGGAAAATGACCGGGTATTTTTTTGCAGGGTTAAAAGATGGGGGCTTCAACATCCAGCCATCGAGTGTCACTTCTCCAATGTTGATTTTAATAAATTGCTTACGAGGAATATCGGATTCTGTGAACGCCTTCTTAACCTCTGAATTATCTTCAAATACGCGAATGGTTTGGTGTTTGGGAAGCGAGACCAATGAATAAACCGGTGGCGTAGTGCTGTTATCAAATATATGAATAGCATAGCGTGCTCCCGGAGCAATGTTGTAGGAATGGTGGCCAATCAAATCAGCAGGGCTCAGTTTTTCAGGTGATCCTTCACCATTTAAGCGGCTGCGGTAGAGGTAACGCTCGGTGGCACTAGCCGGAGATGCAATGTAATAAACCCATCCACCCTTTTCATCAATGGCCTCGATGCTCTCAAAATCGGCATGGGCTGCTGTGATGGGAATAAACACTTTGGCATCGGCTGACACCTTGTACAACCTTCGCCAGCCATCGCGTTCGCTTGTCCAGGTAAACCACTGCTTGCCGAGCCATGAAGTATTGTCATAAACATCTACCCAGGCTTCGTCTTTCTCCTCAAGCAGTTTTTCAATCTTCATGCTGTATGAATCGGCTTTCCAAACAGTATTGATGTTCTGAAGTCGGTTAAATTGCTGAATCATAAGAGAGTTAGTACCCGGAATGAAATCCATTCGCGGAATGTAGTTTTCTCGGGGATTTCCAGGAAGGGGAAACCAATCGATTTTGCCATCGGCCAGTTTTACAACTCCTGTTTTAACAGCTGACAGTGTTGTTCCAACCTTTGGATAAGGTAGCGGGATTAACGCAGAATAGACCGAATCGACATTGTTGACCATATAAAAAACCCCGGTTCCTTTGGTATCGCTTTGCCAGAACGCTATTGACGAACCATCGGGGCTCCACCTGAATCCATCACGACAATCAAACTCCTCTTCATACACCCAGTCAAAGGTGCCATTGATGATGCTTTCACAACCATCTGAGGTGAGTTTGGTCCTCTTTGAATCAGCCAGAGTTTCAACATACAGGTTGTTCTGACAAACATATGCCACGCGCGAATCGTCGGGAGAGAATTTGGCAAACATCAGAGACGATTCGGGAAGTCCCTCACCCAACTTCGACAGTTTCTTTGACGCAACATCCAGCACCCAATAATCACCACGGGTATTGTAGCGCCAAACACGCCTGGTATTGGTAAAAATCAACAATTTGGTGTTGTCGTGGCTCCAGGAATACCGTTGGAGTCGCAGTGGTTTTTTAGTGTCGCCGGGAATCAACATTTCAGCGCTAACCAGAACCTCTTTGTTGCCCGTTTTGGCGTTGATTTTCACCAGATCGAGAAAACTCGATTCCTGGCGTTGCTCGGTAGTGAGATACGACTCTCCGTCGGGAAGCCACTTAACCGGTCCTATCCCGTTAGTAATCAACATTCCTTCGTTAAAAATTTTCTCAAGAGTCAATTTTTCCTGAGCCATACCCTGCATTATAACAAAAGCAAGTAAGGCTGTCAAAAAATTGCGAAACATATTTTTCATAACACCATTATTATTAAAGGTAGATTTTTTGCAAAGTAACTAAATTTCAAATCAGATTCGTCAACCCGGCGATTCGGGCAATCAGGATCGGAAGGGCAATTTGGGTGGTTAACCACTCTTTTTTATCTTTGCATCAATATAATAGCACATCAATTCTCATCTTTGCATACACAATCTTCACTTATTCAGCGTCTGGTAGTTTTCCTGCTAATTCTGCCACTTCATGTATTAAATGGAGAGTGTCAGGAGATACCACAGTTGAACGCGCAAGAGATTTTCAGGTACTGGAGTGGAGCCACCGACAGCATTTCCAAGGCCAGGCAACTCAGAGCTGCAGCACTCGATTCAATGGAGGTGAACCGCTATGCAGCATCCGAAACAATACTGCTTAAAGCAAAGAAATTGGCAGAAACTTATGGAGAAACCAGGTTGCTCAACAACATTATGAACAACCTGGCAGAATGTTACAGCCTGACAGGCAGGAGCGACAAAGCCTTTGAGGTTTATTTTCAACTTATTGAAAGACTTCGGAGCGACTTCGACTCATCATCGCTCTCCTCAATCCTGATCAACCTGGGTGACGAATATGCTAAAACCGGTCAGAAAGCCAAAGCTATTGAAACCGAACTGGAAGCCATCAGAATCAAAGAAGCATCGGGTAATTTGAAGCGGCTGGCTTTCTTCTATCAAAAACTGGGAGAGCTGTTTATAGGAACTGATGCAGATAAATGGGAATTTTATACCACTAAAGCACTCGAACTTTCGCGCAAGGACGAACAAACAACCTGGTATGCAACTATTGCTATTTACAACAGTTTGGGTGGAATCTGGAGCGACAAAAAAGATTACAAAAAAGCAGAAGCCTATTACGACACCATGTACCGGCTGGCCAAGGAGGCTGGCTATGCCAAAGGGGTATTGACGGCCGTATCGGAAAGAGCACTCATGTTCATGAACCAGAGCAGGTACGATAAAGCTTTGCCACTAGCCATTGAGGCTCATCAGTTTGCGAGGAATGGCGACAGTGAATACAACAAAATATACAGTTCAACCCTGTTGGCTCGCATCTATCTTGTGACAGGGAGGCTTCAGGAAGCTACCAGATTGCTGGAAGAAGCCAGTACCAGGGCTAAAGCAACCGGACTTGTACTCGAAGAAACTGAAGCTTGCAAATGGTTAAAAGAAGCCTATTCGATGCAAGGCGATTGGAGAAAAGCCTTTAATACACAGGCGAGATGGGTTAGTCTTAAGGATTCGACAGATGGAATTGAGATCACACAAACCATCAACCAGCTTCAAACCCAATATGAAACAGAAAAAAAGCAGCAACTCATCGATCGCCTTAGCGAGCAACACAACATACAACGAAAGCTTACAGGACGTTTACAGGCAATGTTGGGCGCATCGGCCATTGCCCTCCTCATGTTGTTTATGGTAGTTTGGCTCCTAAAAAAAGCTTTAAAACAAAATCAGGCTATCCACGACAAAGAACAAAAAATTCTTGTTCTTGAGAACGAAAGACTCACACTTGATGTCGAATACAAAGCGCGTGAGCTTACTGCGGCTACGCTGCACCTGATCAACAAAAATGAAGTGCTGACTGAACTGAAAGAAAAGCTACAACAGACCGATGGCTCAGAACCAGATTTAAAACAGGTAGTCAGAAAGATTGATCAAAACATCAATCTTGATAACGATTGGATCAATTTCAGGAAGCATTTTGAACAGGTTCATCCCCATTTTTTCAATCGTCTGAAACAAAAATTCCCTGGACTGACACCAAACGAAGAGCGACTTTGTGCCTATTTGCGTATAAACCTCAACACCAAAGAGATATCGAATATGCTGAATGTTACAACAGCTGCAGTCGATAAAAGCCGAAACCGGCTAAGAAAGAAACTCGAGATATCACCAGAGGTCAATCTTACAGAATTTATAACTGCTATTTAGACAATAAAAGGGGGCACACCACTACCACAACAAATTAACTAACAACAAAATACAAGCTGTCATAGCATTGTCATAGCAGCATATTTGATTGTTTGAGCAAAGAAAATCACCTTTGCATAAATTTATCACCCGTATGATTTCGAAGCGCCACACATCAATTCTCACCTTGTTGCTGACTGCAGTGGCAAGTATGCTTCTTTCGCTTTCGGGATGCAAAACGAAACCAAAAATACGGTTAACCACTCACCAACACAGCGTTTACATCGAGATTAAAGGGTTTATTTCAAACTGTAATTCAACAAAAAATTACACCCGAAAAATATACGTCGCTGAAAACGGAAAACATAGACGAGCAGAAACAACCGTTCTAACCATCACGAGATTGAGGGACAGACAAATTACCAATACCAAACATTTAACTGAAGTTTTTGCGAACGACACACTTCAGCTTTTCGATTCAACCGACAGTACTGTCTGCCTGGCCACTACCTCATCGGTACTGAGTCTAACTGGCTTTCAGCCTTTGGACACCGATTTCTGGTTTCTAAAAGAGTTGCCAGCGTTGCAGCAATGGGAGGTTTGCCCCAGAGGAAATGAAAGTCAGACATCATCAAAACACCATCTCAATGGATACGTTTACCAGTTTTCTCCCGGGCTCCTGCTTTCAATCGAAACCGAGAATGGTAACTATTACGAGTCAGCAACAAGAATTTTAAACGATTCTGCATTGCCCGCTTCTCTCTTCACAATACCCGAAGCCCTCCGAAAAGTCTCCGCTAAGCAAATAAATAAAGTTTCAAACAATTAATACATTACAAAAAATGATGCGAGCTATGAAAAACCTTTTCATCACCCTTTTGATGGTTACCCTGGTCATGATGACAGGAACCACCAACGCACAGATCAAAATCGATCTTAAAAAGAAAATCCAACGCGAGGCCAACAAACGGGCCAACCAAAAGGCCGACAAAGCCGTGAAAAAAACTTTCGACGCGGCAGAAGAAGGGGTTAGTTCGGCTGTGTCTTCAGAAGAAAAAACCGGAACCGCGGAAGGAGAAACAGCCGAAGGCACTGAAAACGAACAAACTTCGGGTGAAGATGCCCCTAAAAGTAAAACCAAGGTTAAAGCAACTAAAACACAAAAAGAACTATCAGAAGAGCCTCAGGATGAACCTAAACCTGAGCTGACCTGGTCCAAATACGATTTCGTACCGGGCACTGAAATCATTTTCGAGGACAACCAGGAAGGAGAACAAAACGGCGAATTTCCGTCGAAGTGGGATCTAAAAAACGGTGTTATAGAAAATGCAACATTTGATGGTAGCAACGTGATCTATTTTCGAGAAACTGGAAATGCGCCTAACGGAATTGTTCCTTTAATAACAGAAAACAACGCAGATTATCTCCCCGAAGAATTTACCATTGAGTTTGATGCATATTTTGAGGCGAACAAATTCAGTCAATCCTACTCCGTTTTTTTCTATGATGCCAAAAATCAGAAAAACAACAAGATGAAACGTACCAGAATTAGTATTAATGAAGCAGAATATGGTGAAAACCAGAAGATGTATCCAGGTGCAGCCCGCTCAAATATTGATAAAAAAGCCAAATGGAGGCACATAGCTATTTCTTTCAACAAACGTGCCCTCAAAATTTATATGGATGATACCCGGTTGATCAACATTCCGAATATCACTGAAAACCCAACCGGAATCACGATCAGCGCATACAACCATCGTGAAGGGCAGTACTTTATCAAAAACATCCGTATTGCCAAAGGTGCAGTGCCTCTCTATGACAAGGTGCTGACCGACGGCAAATTCATCACCACCGGCATCAAGTTCGACGTGAACAAAGCCACCATCAAAGCCGAATCAATGGGAACCATCAACTACGTGGTGAAAATGATGAACGACAACCCGACGCTGAATTTCACAGTTGAAGGACATACCGACAGCGATGGCGATGATGCCCGCAATCAAACCCTCTCCGAGGCACGCGCTAAAGCTATCAGCGACAAGCTTCAGGAACTGGGGATAGCCTCATCGCGCCTGAAAACCAAGGGCTGGGGCGAAAGCAAGCCCATGGCCGGAAACGACACACCCGAAGGAAAAGCCCAAAACAGACGGGTTGAATTTGTGAAATTTTAATAGCGGACTTTCCAACAATATGAAAACAAAAAAACTAATCCCCTGGCTCCTGGGCTTAACACTCTTCTCGCTGATAGTCAACACAAGTTGCTCTAAAAAGGAAGAACCTGCCCCCGAACCGACGCCAACAACTGAGGTAAAAATTGCCGAAAACGTTCGCGTGCTCGACACAACCATCCTCAACGGCATGGCGCCCCTGGACACCAATACCTACAACCTGGTGTTCACAACCTGGCCCGCTGGTATTGCCGCGCCCAAAACCGGCGAAATTGCAGTTGGCGGAATCAGCGAGAGCACCCCTTACGGCGTGTTGCGCAAAATAACCGGGGTAACCCCGACAGGAAGTGGCTTCGTTTGCACCACTGAGTTTGCACAGTTGGATGAAGTAATCTTGCAAGGGAAAATCTCGTTGCACCAGCAAAAGCTCACCCCCGCCAAAATTAAAGCGATGCACCTCGAACCCGGTGTGACCTTTAACAACCAGAAACGCCCCGACCTGTTGGGTTTCGATATGTATTTCGAATCAGACCTTGATAATGCAGGCAATGCGCAGGCTTATGGCTCTTTCTATTTCGATATGGGCTTCGATTTCGACTTCTCGATTGGGCTGACAACAGGCATTCAAATGGAGTCGGCCCTTAACATCAAGCAGGAAGCCGGATTGGGTGTAAGAGCCGCCGGAAGCTGGAGTGGTAAAGAAATGGAAATAGGCGAGATGGAATTCATGCCCTGGGTGATTCAGGTAGGTCCGGTGCCAGTAGTTTTTGTTCCAAAAGCCAAACTGAAACTTAAAACAGGTGGCGGCGTGAGCGCCGAAGTAGAAACCTTTGCCTGGGAACGCCTCGAAACCAGATTGGGAATAAAGTACGACTCAGGCAACGACGATGAGTGGGATTTGATTAACGAGTGCAACCCCCAATACGAGCTGCAATGGCCGAGCCTTACGGCTGGCTCCAATTTTTGGGTGAAAGCAGGCCCCGAAGTGAGCCTGAAACTCTACGGACAAGCTGGCCCGTTCTTCGACGTAATGGCCCGAACAAATCTGGAAGCTTCCGTTACCGCGAAATCGGTAAAAAGCAGCTTCAACCTCACTTACGAACTCTGGCTTGAGGCCAATGCCGGCATCGACATCACCCTCCTGGGATTCTTCGACTACAATGAGAGCTTCAATTTATTCGAAAAAAAGATCCACTTCCTCACACGAACAGGCGAACCGATCCCCGACGGACTTCAAATCACCACGCCATCGGCCAATTCAACCGTTATCATTGGCAATACAGTACCAATAGCCGTGCTCGTAAACGGGCAACCTTCCGATGGCCTCAAAATCTACATCGATGATGTGTTGAAAGTGACCCTGTCGCAAGCCCCTTATTCATGGGACTGGCTGGTTCAGGAGGCTGAAGGAGAGCATACCATCAAGGCTGAGGCTACGATAGGCGGCGAAGTAAAAACCCATTCCATTACACTCAACGTAGCCATGGCTTCGTGGTCGGAAGTGGCTATCAGCGGACTTACCACGTGGGAAACGATCAATGCCATTCAGTTTTCGGGCTATGCGTCAGGCATGGCGGTAGGTTACGGCGACGAACCATTTACCAACAACAGCTATGGTTTTGTTGCCACTACCTCTGATGGAGGCACGTCGTGGTCGAAGGTGTTCACCCTCGACAACGGCTTCAATGGCTTCGACGATCTGGTGATGAATGGCAGTTCGCCCATTGTATGCGGAAACGACATCGGCGTGTACTGGCTTAAGGAGGGTAATTGGGTGCACATGAACGACCAGTATGGTGAATACATCAGTGCCGATATGGTTGAGGTGAGCGGCGAAGGAGCGCTGGTGTTTGCCGAAGGTGCTGACATAAAGGTGTTTGCCGATGAACAACTGTTTACCTCAGGCAATGGTGAAGTGATCATTTCGCCTGAAATATGGGGAGGCACCTCACAGCCAAAAATTGTTGACATGACTTTTGATGGCACTGAAGGGTATTTTGTAGGCTATTCCTCAGGACCCGAGAGTTGGATGTACAAAACCACCGACGGGGGCTTTCACTGGTATCAGGTTACAACGCCCGGAGGAGCCAACTTTGAATTAAGTTCGGTTGCCATCAGCGAAGGCAGATTGGTGGTAACAGGACGTTCGCTCAACGACGGCCCCGAAATCTATTGGTCGGCCAATGGCGGCAATTCTTGGAACAAGGCAACGCTTCCCGGCTACTTTTCAGGCCCTTACTACGATCTTTACACATTGAAAGATGTGGTGATGATCGACGAAAACCTGGGCTATGCCGCGGGTGTTTTCGGGACAACCTTCCCCGGCTCCTCCATCCTGTCAACCACCGACGGTGGCCAAACCTGGACAACCGAAGACCTCACCCCGCAATATCCCTATTATGAAATCAAAAGCCTTTTCTTCGCCGACAAATACCATGGCTGGGCAGGAGGCTACGCGTATCCCAATCCCACCGGAGGCAGCAATGGATTGCTTTTCCCATCGGTATTCCGATTTGGACTGGGGAACTAATCAAAGAATCGTTCCAAAAATTTAAATGAAGTTGTTCGGATTTAATTAAAAAAAAATAAATTATTGATTATGAAAAACTTATTAATCATTCTATCCTTTGTTTTCATCAGTCAGATGGCTCAGGCACAGAATAAATCGTTAAAAGACGAAAAGGTATTTGAAGTCAAATCCGGGGTGGTTGAATACCAGCTCGACGGGATGACCAAAGGGACAAAAACCCTCTGGTTCGATGATTACGGCAGGTTACAATGCACCCATACAACGACTACTACAAAACTGATGGGGATCACCAACAAAGAGGAGAAACTCGAAATCAGAAACCACCAATGGGTTTACACCATCAACCTGATGGACAAGACCGGGACCAAAAGCAAAATCGAATCGGCGATGGCTCCAACCGATGCCATGTACTCTGGTTTGAGCGAAGAGGAAAAAGCTCAATTTGTCGAAAATGTAAAAAAGAGCTTCAATGCGCGCGAAGTTGGAACCGGTGAGGTGATTGGCAAAACCTGTGTAATCACCGAAATTGGCTCTGGCAACAAGGTTTGGGGTTACAAAAACATAACCCTGAAATCAGAGATTGGGTCAGGTATGATGAAATCATCCGAAGTTGCAACGAAATTTACCGAGAATGCTTCCGTACCCGCATCCAAATTTCAGCCACCGGCCGGCATCGAGATTCAGGATGTGACCGATATGATGAACAACCTGCCTGGAATGCCCGGCATGGACGACGAAGAGGAAGAATAGCCTTAATTGACTCAATCACAAAACTCTATGAAGCAGGATCCATTGTGGACCCTGCTTTTTTGTATAAAGAGATCCAACACATTAAACCCAAAACATCCTTTTCTTAAAAAACTGTATATTTGCGGCAGGGAAAACTTAAAAGAAATGAACGAGACAAGCAGACAAGTTGAGATGTTCCTGAGCATCGCAGCCCTCTCTAAAACTGATCAGGAGAAAGTTATGGAAACGGTTCACAAACTTTCTGAAAACAAAAAAGCTGCATTAAAAAAAACCAATCCACGCCCAAAGGCAGGTTTTCTGAAGGGAGCCTTTCAGCCCCCGGTAGAAGACGTTGTTGAAACGTCGGCCGAAAACCCGGATCAAACCCAAAACATTACTGATACTCAAAGCGAATTATGAAAATTTTACTTGACACCCAAGTCTTTGTTTGGTTTGCAGAAGACGACCCCAGGCTGCCTAACGAGATGAAAAGAATCATCGAAAAGCCTTGGCATCAGGTCTGTGTAAGCTATGCCTCTTTTTGGAAAATCGCCCTGATGATTCAATCAGGCGAATTGCCTTCCTCACGACCGCTTGATCTGATTATGAACCAAACCATAAAAAGTGGCATCGAAATCGTCCCACTAAAACTCGACCACATCAATAGGCTGGGATGGCTTCCACAGCATCACGATGAAACTTTTGAAAGAATGCTGGCCGCGCAAGCATTGGTTGAAAACATGATGATTGTTTCTGACAACCCGGTTTACAATACCTATGGTGCAGTAAGGCTTTGGAGCAATCCAAAATAGCTTTTCATCAGATTACCTTTCTTCAATTGCACATAAGCGAGGGGTGAGCAGATATTAGGTCTTCTCACCCCCTTCTTCATTTAAAATCGAGGTTACCGCAAGGCGTTGAATCATCGCCACCAAGGCAATGACCCTTAAGAATGCTAAACTTCAGCGAGGCATAAAAATCCATCCCGTAAAAATCGCCCATTCCCAATAATGTCCCCAACTTTTCGGTACCTAAAGTAAAGCCCATAAACCTCAACGACAAACCAATCCTGGGTTCGCGATAATCGAACAATGCAACAGGAAAATTAACCTCCCATAGATCCGTTTCATAACGTGGCGCTACTGCCAGCCAGGAGCTTCGGCGAACCTGCCTTGAAGCCGGTGCCTGGATTCCCTGAACCCAGGAGGCATTCAAATACCAGTTTTCGCGAAGAAAATAGTCGAACTGAACACTGAGCGCAGTTGGCAAACCCATTGAAAAAGAATTACTTATCAACGATCGGGTACTGTCTCCATAAAAACGCTGGCTCAACTCATGAAAAGTCTGGTTGATGCTGGAGAAAGCTATGGTATCAATCCTATCCCAGAAATGAGCCACATTTTTGAAAGAATGCACTTGAGCATTATCAGAAAATGAAGCCCAACCAAAATCGATCAGCGACACTCCCAATCGGTAGCGATAAGGGACAAACCTCCATTCGCAGGCAGCCCGCCCCATATTCATTCGCTTCACTTCGCGCAGAGTTCGAATAAATGTAACACCAAGATCAACAGAGAACCCCGATCCTGTGAAGAGACCTTGCGAACTGTTGTACTCGTTGGAATTGTAATCAATCGGCAACGACAACCCGAATTCGGCATTCAGCGACCGAATATCGACTGTCGAGTCGTTGAGAACCATATACCTTATCTTATCAACGTCAAGAAAAGCTCCCCCCGTTGCTAAAACCCTTTTAACCGAGAACCCGGCATTGACAATCGAGTAACGCTTGTAGCGGACAGTCCGGGCATAAGTCAGCCCCAATTCAAACCAATTGAGTGCTGCTGCAGAAATGTCATAATCAGTATATTCTACATATTGTTGTGGCGGATATCCCAGATCGAAGTAGGCAAAATTGAATGCCTCATAAGGCAACCGCCGTCCAGAAACAGCCGTACGAAGTGCTAAATGAAACCCATAAGCATTTTGGTGATTAACATAGATTAAACCAGGCAACTGAACCCTTTCAGTAACATTCAAACTGTGCAATTGTGGCTGGCTTTTCACCAGATATGGACGCTCGTACTTCCCATATTTAGGCATGAGGTATGAACTGCTAAGAAGGTTGTACCAGGCAAAATCGCTGCCTGGTATGTAAAAAGCTGTATTATAGCCAAAAACGCCTACAGCCATCTGAGCCTCGAACCAGGGTTTGCCGTGCAAGGGCGACGAAGGGTTGATCCACACTGACGCTGTGGGTTGATAGTTCCCGTTAACCAAACCTGGCATTTCTTGGCCCGTAAGACGAAGGGACAACAAAACCAATAAAATGGAATATCGAAATGAATTCATCGTAGGTGGTTTGAATACTAGCTGTGGGCATAGCCCTCTGGCTTGATACAACTTAACGTTCTACCAATTCAATAAGTATAAACCACAACATCGGTTAAAAGTTGCCGTTACTCGGGGTTGGATGATTAGCTACCTAACCTTTCAGATCAATAAACCGGTAGGCAACAGGGAACGGCACCCCTTTGAAATCCTCATGATACATTGGAGAAACCTGCTTCAGCACAGTATCATCACCACCATTCCCAGAGTTTTGTGAGTCGGCCACTACTAAGTTAAAAAAGTCCTGACTCATGACTATTCGATTGGGGCGGCCTTTTTGCATAAACCTGGCAGCCAAATCAATACCACGACCATAGTAATCGTTAGCCCCTTTCAGGAAAGTAATGTTGTACACCTCATGGCTGTGATGAATTGCCACTTTACACTGCAAGAAATGGTCGGTAAGGGGATGGTTGCGTAAGTTATCGAGGGTGGCATAAATCTCGTGTAACAACGAGAGATACGAATTGATCCCTTGTTTTCGCGACAATTCTTCATCGGGAATGTAGAGCATGATTTCATCGCCAATCCCTTTCACGATATTGGTGGGGAAATCGTTGAGAAAGGAGATGAAATTGAAAGTGTTGTTAAGCATACGGCCCCAGGTTTCAATGCCTGTTCGGTATTTCAAATCGGTTGAATTAATGATATCAATGAAAATACAAGTACCTGGGCAAACGGGTAAAGAGTTCAACTGCGACTCAAGCTCGGCTGATAACGGATTTTTGGAATGGATGAAGGTTGCCATAGGCAGAAGTTATGTCAATCTTTTGTCTGATCAAAAAAACCGAGAGCTTTCTCAACATCAGGGGCAATGTTGAAGATAGAAAGAAACCCCGAAATCTCGAAAACATTATGAATTGGAGCTTGCAAGCCACAAATGACCAGGGTGCCATTTTCGCTCTTCATTTTTTTAAGCATCATCAAAAATACACGAAGCCCTGAACTGCTAACATAGTCCATTTGCGAACAATCGATTACCAATTGCCGTGTCCCTGTTGCGA
The DNA here is from genome assembly GCA_028689615.1 of Bacteroidales bacterium. Classification (GTDB taxonomy): domain Bacteria; phylum Bacteroidota; class Bacteroidia; order Bacteroidales; family TTA-H9; genus GWE2-42-24. Next base: position 30,051 of record JAQVCV010000002.1, read on the forward strand.
ATAATTGGTTCAGACATTCTTCAAGCGAAGGGTATGTTGTAGTATCGAGTCGTCCAAGAATGGCTACTGATTTGATTTTGTTTAAATCGGATGTAATTAATTGCATCATTTTACAATTGTTGTGAGGAGCCCGTAGGCTGATACCACAAAGTTAGTTTATTATTTTCATTCACCCTTTCATAGGTGATTCTTTTCATAAAGGTTTTGACGAAATGAATTCCGAGTCCGCCAATCTCTCGTTCTTCAGCTGGTTTATCAACAGAATCAGCATCAGGAGCCTGAAGAATGTTGAAGGGTTTTCCATCATCGGTCATCACAATGGTGATGAGGTCTGAGTCGTCGCGGGCGAAATCGAGTTGGATGAAATGGGGTAGTTTATCGGCATAACCATAGAATATAGTATTGGTAACCAACTCTTCTAAGGCAAGATTCATAGCAAAAAGGGCCTCATGGTCCAATGCCCACATCTGCGACAGTTCCTCCAGGAAAGTTTGCAATCTGAGCAGTTGCCTGGTGTCAGCAGGCAGCACAAGTGTCATATTTTTAGATTGTTGTGCCATTTTTTATTTTTTATAATCTAAAAGCTGAAATACTAACAAAGTAATATCATCAGATTGAGGTGCAATGCCCACAAACTTTTTTGTTTGGCCATACACCTCGCTGATTATCTGTTTGGGAGGAGCCCCGTTACAAGCGCGTAGGGCTTCGATCAGTTGTTCATCGCCAAACAACTCTCCCTGTGAGTTCATAGCTTCAGTAACGCCATCGGTATAAAGAACCACGGAAGAACCTTTGCCAAGAACGACCGAACTACAGCCATACTTCATGTCGTCAAACAATCCGAGCGGAGTTCCATGAGTTTGAGGAAGCTGGCTGATTGCACCATTTGAATCGAGCATCCAAGGCCGGTTATGACCGGCGTTGCAATAATCAAGTTGCCCTGTTTTCAAATTAACAATTCCGATAAAGAATGTGACAAACATGGCATTATCGTTCTCGCGGCAAAGCTCGATATTGATGCTGCTGGTAATCTGACATGGTTTCATATCAGGAGCCGTGCGGGCGCGAAGCAAAGTACGCGTGATGGCCATAAGGAGCGAAGCCGGGATTCCTTTTCCTGAAACATCGCCAACGGCAAAACACAAATGAACATCATCGATGAAAAAGAAATCATAGAGATCGCCTCCAACCTCTCTGGCCGAATCGAGAACAGCATGGAGATCAATCTCGGGGTGATCGGCAAAAGGGGGAAACACCTTGGGGACAATCCCCTGCTGAATATCGCGGGCGATTTTCAGTTCACTCTCAATTTTCTCACGAGCCGCCGTGGCATCGCTTATGGCCGCAATATGAATCCGAAGATCAGTTTGCATTTTCCGAAATGAATTGGCCAAATCGGTTATCTCGTTGTGAAATGAAAACTGGGGCACCTTATGTTCCAGATTTCCACTTCCTATTTCATGGGCAGCTTCCGCAAGTTCTTTCACCGGATTGGTAAGGCGACGTGCAATAGCTGAAATCAACACCAGCAAAAGAAACAAACCCGCTGCAGCTAACGCAATCATCAAACGCTGAAGCCTGTACACCGGAGCATACAACTCGTCTTTAGGTATAAGCACTGCAACACTCCATCCGCTGGCAGGGATGGGCATGTAGGTCATCAAATATTTATCCCCTTTGCGTGTAACGGGTTCAACTTCCTGATAACCCGAGCCACCGCTTATCATATCGCGGCCAGCTTCGCGTAAATAGGGTTGGTTGTACTCTTCGGCAAGTGTAAAAACTGTTTCATTGCTGATGAAATCCTTTACAGGATGGGTAATAAATGTTCCCTGCTTCGACACCAGAAAGGCATATCCATGATCAAAAATCCTGATATCGCTTACCATCCGTGAAAGATACTGCAAATCAATATCGATGGTAACAATTGCCAAAATCTCCGGCTTTCCGTTTCTGACATGCCAAATAGGAGCAGAATAAGTGGCCATCATAATATTACCGGCATTTGCATCGAAGTAGGGTTCAGACCACAACGGTTGGTTGAGTTCCCTTGGGATTTGGTACCAATCGAGATAAAAGTAGTTGTAAGAATCGTTCCCTATTTGCATGAAGGAAACCGTATCGCCCGAATGGAATGCATAGGGGGCATAATAAAGCGAATCGCGAAAAAAACTGTAAGGTTCGTATGCTACACAGCATCCAAAAATTTCGGGATTGGCAAAGACAAGGGTTTTGATCCGCTCTTCCAATTGCATCTGGCTGATACCAGGTTGCTTTTCGAGCAAACGAGCCAGGTTAAAAGCTATCTCTTCTGCCCCTCTAAGCACCGATTCTATACGATAAGCCGTTGATTGACTGATATAATACGATTCTCTCTTCATATTCTCAAGGGCATCCTTTCGCGACTCGGAAAGATTGAACAGGAAGATCACAACAAATGTAACTGAAACAGTAGTAAGAATATAAAGGCTGAGTTTAAACGAAAGGCTTTTGATTTTCATCTCTCACTATCATTTATAAAGAGTTTGACATGGGGCAAAATTCGCTGAAAGGATGAAGACTTTTGATTTGCCCTTGTTCAAACAAAAGGTTGTTAACAAACTGGTAAACTTCGCGAGTCAACGGGGGGCACAAAACCGAATTTTTATACATTAAATCCTTCATCCGGTTGAGCATCCAGCGCTGATGCGCTCTGTTGTATGGCACATGAGCCTGTTTCATCTGTTCGATCACCAAATCCAAAGCATTCTCCTGGTTTTTGAATGCCCAGTCCCAGCCTTTCATGGTGGCCCTAACAAACTTATTCACAACCTCCTTGTTTTGGGCAAGATACTGGCTGGTACAATACAAGCCATCTTCTGGAACATCTAGTCCGTAATCGGCAAAGAAAAACACGTTCAATTCACTGGTATCGATCCCGGCAGCATACAATTGATGAAACTCATTGTACCACATCACCGTTAATACATCTATTCCACCTTTTAAAAACAAACTGATGGTGGCATTGATAGGGACAATGCGTGATGGTTCAACCTGATGAATTTTCAGGAAAGTACGCGGGAGCTCCTGAAATCCACTTCTCCATATACCAATTCGTTTGCCGTTCATATCAACAGGCCGTTCGATTCCACTGCCTTTGCGCATCACAAAAGCCAGAGCCGACCGTTGCGTAATCTGCGCCACGTTTACCAAGGGGATTCCGGCATCGCGGGCCTCAACAGCCCCCGAGAGGAAACCACTTACAATTTGGGCTTCATTACTGAGCAAAGCATCGTAAACAGGTGCTCCGGGGCCTCCTGTTAAAATTTTCACATCCAACCCTTCTGCACTGTAGAAACCCATTTTTTCCGCAGCATAATAGCCGGCAAATTGTGCCTGTGGCAACCAATGCGGTAAAAATGTCACAGCCGTTTGCTGTGCATCAACAGTTATAAACAAGATTAATTGCAACAAAGCAGTACCCATTAACTTTGAATAACTTAACCTAAAAATTCCCGACATGATTGGTGACTTATTTTAGTTCTAAAATATCATTGCTGTAAAGCATTCCCTGCCCGGCCATAACAAACCTGAATCCGGGTATATGCAGCGACTTCAATTGATTTTCGATAATTAAGGTGTTGCTTCTTCCTGCAACCGGTTTAACATGAGTGATCACAAACAAAACCTTTTCCAGTTTTTTCTCAGGATGTTCACCCGGGATTAACTCTGTTAGATTTTGAATCTCACCGGCTAACAGTGAGGGAGTAAGATGCCCGAAGAGAAGGTTATCGGGACGGGGGGCGGGATAACTCACTTCAATCACAACAATCTCGAGTACCTGCTTCGCGATGAGAGGAGCAACCTCCTGCCATACATCCCTAAGGAGAGATGAAGACTCTTTGACATCGGCACCAGTATCACCAAAGTAAAGCATGTAATTGTTGCAGTGATTCAGGAGAAACGCTGACGAGCGCATACCGCCGTGGCTCAAAGGAAACTCAGTTACCACCACTCCCTGATCCCCTACCCTGGTTGGACACTTTTCAAAGATCTCAACAAACCGGTACTTCCCTATCCGTGGAGATTCTCCCTGATCAGAAAAATTGGCCCAAACAGCATTGTTAAAAACATGTTTCTGCAACAAAAGCAAAGTAGAAGGTGATCCATAAACAGGTTTTGGGACATCGTCGGGCGAAACAGCCACCAGACCGGCAAAGTGATCAAAATGAGGGTGAGAAATCAGACAGGCTTCAATCCCTTCTTTGAGGGTCCAATCGAGCGGGGAGCGTGAACCATCAACGGGAAATCCGGAAAGCAGACCGTTAGCACAAGCCTTATCTATCCCGTGTGTCAACGAACCAGCGTCGAGCAACAGGTAACGCTGGCAATCAGCCGGTTTAATAAGCCAGGCAGATAAATTGTTGTCAGTAATTCCTCCGTTACACCCCAGGGCAATTACAGAAAACTGCTGGCCGGATGCAGGAAAAGCCAGCGCTAGAAGAACCAGGAAAGCACCTAACCTTTTGAAAAACGGATAATACACTGTAATATAAATCATTATACAAGAATCATAACAAAATCGGTTGAAAACTTTTATCCAAATTGTGAATAAGTTTTCCAAAAGTAAACTATTTTGATGTTAATTTTGCCATCCAAACTATAACGGATGCGAAGATTTCGATTTCTAATTGTTTTTTTACCTCTATACTTCTCGTCGTTACTGACGACCCTTTACCATACCGATTCCTCCCATTTTTCACTCAACCAGATACACGCAAGTCTGGCCAACACCCCGCCGTTGGTTCCCGACGAGATGCAACTGGTTCAACAGCGAATGGAAAAAATCCTAAAAAAGCATCGGTTCAATGGTAGCATCGTTATATCGTTTAAGGGATTTCCCATCTATTCAAATGCTGTGGGGTTGGCTGATTTTTCACGCCGCGACAGCCTAACCACTCAGGCACCCTTTCAATTGGCAAGTGTAAGCAAATCGTTTACTGCAATGGCAGTCATGATTTTGAAGGAGCGCGGTTTGGTTCAGTTCGACGACACACTCACAACACACATTCCCGAGTTCCCTTATAAAAACATCACCATCAGGCATTTGCTCAACCATACCTCAGGGTTACCCAATTACATGTATCTGGCCGACAAATATTGGCCAAAAGAACTGGAAATGAGCAATGAAGACATGCTAGAACTCCTTATCAGGCGCAAACAACCTCTCTATTTTAAACCTGGCAGTCGTTTCGACTACTCCAACACAGGATATGCCATACTTGCGTTGCTGGTTGAGAGAAAAGCAGGGATATCGTTTGGTGATTTCGCAAGAAAAAACATCTTTGAACCAATTGGGATGTTCCATACCTTTACTTACAACCCCGGATTGTTAGATACAATCGCAGTTCAGGTAAAAGGTTACCGTTATCCGGCACGGCGAGGCAACGAATACCCCAACGACCCGGTAAACAACGTCCTGGGCGACAAAAGCATTTATTCCACTGCCGAAGATCTGGCCTTGTATGAGCGGGCGTGGGTAAGCCCTGTTCTGGTGAGCGACAGCACTTTGCAAGAAGCCTACACCAAGCCTGTTCTGAAGAACAAGCGCGAAGTGAACTACGGTTTCGGCTGGCGGTTTAAAGAAGTAAACGGCAAAGAGGTGGTATTTCACAACGGACTGTGGCATGGCTTTACCTCAACCATCACAAGGTTTGTTGAATCAGATCTTACCGTTATTGTGCTCACCAATACCAGCTCAAAAGTAGGCTCGATAGTATTTGACGTTGCCCGAGATTTTGATGGCATCCTGCTCTAAAATACCTCAGAGAATCGTGCGTTATAATTTCTACGGCAGCGCAGGTTTTTTTGCAAGGTTTTTACCTGGTTCAAGGCTCTGCACATACGCTGTTAATGGGCATCTCCTGTTTAGAAAAATATTTTTGAAAATCATACAAGTTCCTATTTTTTCTCTACTTTTGTGGTAGTTGATAATACCCAGAAAATTATATCCTCTATGGAAACTCCAATGAACAATGTCATTCTGGTGCCGACCGACTTCAGTGAAGTGGCCGCCAACGCAGTAGATCAGGCTGTTAAAGCCGCCGGTTATCTAAATTATAACCTATATCTTCTTCACGTCATTGACAAGAACACCAAATCGACGCTGAAAAAAGAAAACCTCTCTTCAGATGCTATTAGCGAGAAATTGGAAGCTATAGCTGCGGAGATCAGAGAGAAATACAACATAGAGGTGTTCACCCTATCACGTGAGGGGTCGATTTTCACTACCATTGCAGAAGTTGCCAAAGAGATTGGCGCCCGCTTGCTTTACATGGGAACCCATGGCAAAGTTGGTTTGGAGCAAAAACTTACCGGAAGCTTTGCTATTAAAGTAGTTACATCGTCACCCGCGCCTGTTATCGTGGTTCAGAAACGATCATTTGATCAAGGCTACCACAACATTGTGCTTCCGATTACTTCAGACGCCGGCCCTTGGGAAAAAACCAAATGGGCTACTTATATTGCACAGCGTTTTCAATCGTCGATCCACATTTATCAGTTGCCAGGCGAAGTAATGCAAGGAGCAGTTAAAACCATTACCGATCATTTCGATAAAAACGGAGTGCAATACACGGTGAAAGTAGCCGACAAGTCGGGCGACTTCAGCAAGCAGGTGATCGACTATGCCACTTCACAAAATGCTGACATGATTATGATTATGACCAATCCCGACAAAGGTTTGTCAACATTCATCCTTGGCAGCTACGACGAGGAGATGATCTTCAACACATCACAAATTCCTGTTATGTGTATCAATCCACGCGAACTCAACTGGACAAAAATTGTTGATTATTGATATCTATCAACCCGGCAAAAAAACCGGGTTGATTTGACAACTGTTAATCTGCACCGGGCTTTTTGCCCGGTTTTTTTTCGGCCTGATCGTGGCTGCCTTTAAACCATGAAATAAACAACGGGTCACATAAAAGTTTTTTTCTGGTATGCACAGGAAAAACAAAACAATATTGCCCAATAATATCATTTTTTGTTTCACAACGCCATTTTATGAAACACCTTATAAATTTAACGACCCTAACGACACTCATGATAGTGTTCGTGTGGCCCTTGTTTGGCCAGAACCGACCAGCAGGCGGTGGTTCAGGACGCATGCCCGCCGCTCGGGTGGGAGTTCTGGCCGGAACAGTAACCGATGCACAGACAGGTGTATCCCTTGAATATGTTAACATCGCGCTGTACCGCAAACGCGACAGTTCGCTTGTTGATGGGAGCATTACCGATGCAAAAGGTGCTTTCCGAATTGAGAAACTGCCTCCGGGTAAATTTTATGCTAAACTTCACTTCATTGGTTACCCGGTGAGGGTTATCGATTCGGTTTTTATTCGCCCCGACAAACCAGAAGTCAATCTGGGGATAATCAAAATGCACCTTTCAGCGGCAGCCCTTTCGGGAGTTGAAATAACCGAGAAAAGATCAAATCTGGAATTCAATCTCGACAAAAAAGTGATCAATGTCGAACAAAACATTGCCAATTCAGGGGGAACTGCAGTAGATATTATGAGAACCATCCCTGCTGTTCAGGTAGATATTGATGGCAATGTAAGTATGCGCGGGTCATCCAATGTAACCATACTGGTTGATGGACGCCCCAGTGCCATTGTTAGCCTCGACGAACTACCTGCCAACATGATAGAACGCGTAGAATTGGTTACTAACCCTTCGGCACGCTACGATCCTGAAGGGACTTCAGGACTCATCAACATTGTTCTCAAAAAACAGAAAACTCCCGGCATCAATGGTCAGGTTTCAGCCAACGCGGGAACAGGCGATAAATACATGGGATCCGTAAACCTAAACTTCAGAAAGAACAGGTTCAACATCTTCACTGCTTACGACTTCCGTAAATTCAGCCACAACGGAACTAATTTCTCCCAACGAACAACCACCACCAACGACACAGCATCTATTCTGACACAAAGTGGTGATAACAAACGTAGTGGCTATTTTCATAACGTACGACTGGGAACCGACTTCTTTATCAACCCCAAAAACACCCTCTCGCTGACAACCCTTGTAAACTGGCGGAATTTCTCAGGTATTGATTCAAGCAGCAACCTCACCGAAAGGCTCTCCAAATCGACCTATTTCGACAGGACCTCAGAAAGTGAGTCGAAAAGCAAGGGAGCAGAAGCAACACTTAGCTACAAGAAAACTTTCGACAACCGTATTCAGGAACTCACCGCCGATGTGTTCTACAGCTACTCCGAGAACGACAATGAGAGCTTTATTGAACAGTATTACCCACCGGTTGCCAACCCTGAGGCCTGGAGTGATTATCAGCAAACCCTGTCAAACACTTACCGCAACGCCCTAACAGCTCAATCAGATTACGTTCATCCTCTGGGTTCGGGGCGGCTTGAAACGGGTTACAAACTCTCACTTAGCCGCAACGACATGAATTACAAATACTTCAAAACCGACAATCCAACTGCAGGATGGATTATCGACCAAAATAAAACCAATCATTACGTATATGAAGAGATGCTTAACTCGGTTTATGGTATTTACAGCAACATGTTAGGAGAAAAATTCACGTATCAGGCGGGCCTCAGAATTGAACAAGCAAACACACAGTCAAACCAGATTACCCAGGACAGCCTCTACGACAAAAGCTATTTCAGCCTTTTCCCATCACTTCATTTAAAATACGAAGCATGGAAAGATCATAGTTTTCAGATAAGCTATTCAAGGCGGGTAAACCGACCGGGTCCCCGAGTATTGAATCCATTTATCGATTATTCCGATCCTTTGAACCTTTCGGCTGGTAACCCGGCTTTAAACCCCGAATACATCAATGCCCTCGAACTGGGTTATTATGCACAAATTGGCAAAACAACCCTCAACACGAACCTTTTTTACCGCCATACCGACGATGTTATTGCGAGAATAATGACGGTAAAGAACGATACCTCATTCACTACTTATCGCAACCAGGATAAAGCTTATGCCTATGGTGCTGAACTGATTGTAACCCAACAGATTTTAAAATGGTGGAGAGTGAATGCCAACTGGAGCTACTTCAGAACGAAATTTGAAGGTGCCGATTTAAGCTCCGAGACCAAAGAAAACGATTCATGGACATTCAGAACCAACTCGATGATGCAAATCCCAAAATGGTTTGATGTTCAGGTAAGCTTTGAGTACAACGCACCTGTGGTTTACACGCCATCAATCAGCGGATTCAGAGGGGGCGGAGGAACTCAGGGAAAAAGAGAAGAGCAATACAGTGTTGATATGGGAATTAAGCGCGATTTCTTCAAAGGGAAGGGATCGCTCAATATCCGCATTCGCGACATCTTCGACACCGAGGTGATGAAAACGACATCGTATGGTGAAAACTTCATTTCGTTTCAGGAAAGAAAGCGCGACAGCCGTATGGTTTTTGTCGGTTTCACTTACCGTTTCAACGACTTTAAACGACGCCAGGAAAGAGAAAGAGCCATGCAGGATATGGATGACTTTGAAGGATAATATCTCCCCGAAACAATTGTTTTCAGAAGAGGCCCTCGCTCAAAGGGGGCCTCTTTTTTTGCGGACAGCGCATGTGGGTTGTCATGGCGCCCTTTTAATTCAACAAAACACATCTTAATCTGCTCAGTTTTTCATTTATCAACAAAAAGTACTGACGTCAAACCGTTTAACAAAACATCAGAAGGCTAACAAAAAACAAATCGTCGCAGCGACATGATCGTTAAGCAATCTCTTCAACCAAGTGAAGGGTACATTCAAGAGAACAATCAGAATGGAACTCCCGCAAGAACCAACATACAGAACCGTTGAAAATGAGATAACAACAATCTACACACGGGTTCAGGAAGAAATAACGTGACGAAAAAAAACCACCCCTAAAGGAGTGGTTTTTTTATGAAAGAGAAGAATGCTATTTCACGATGACTTTCTTGGTAAATGTTCCCCTGTCGCCAGTGATGTTGAGGAAGTAAATACCACGAGCCAGGTTGGATACATTGATCTTGGCTTCATAACGACCCACGAAAGCATTTACCAGGTCGTTATAAACTGTTTCTCCGGTAAGGTCAACCAGCTTGATCTGAAAAGTTTGCGCTTTATCAACATCAAAGGCAAGATTGAAAGAAGTTTGAGCCGGATTGGGCCACAACTGGAACCCACTTAACAACTCGCGTGATTCAACTCCCACGTTGAGTGTTTCCCAATGAATCTGCCAACCGTTGTTTTGTTTCCAATCGTTGGTACGCCACATCAGATAAGCTTTACCTCCGGGCACAGTGATGGGCGAAGGAGGAGTAGCATAAGTTCCACTTAAGGTTGCTATGGTCGTATTGGTAGAATTGTTGTTGATTCTCAAATAATCGTTTTCTGCCTCTGTATCAAAATAATCAAAATAGAGAGTAATTTCAGACGCGAAAGTAGGCTGAATCTTGAAAAAACAACTGGTATTGTATTTATAGTTGAAATCGCCACTACCATCGTTCAACACACCAGTGACATCTGTAAAGGTCTTGGTTCCGGTGCAGAACATTGGCAATACTGAAGTGTATTCAAAAAGGAAGCCATTCCCTGCTGACGATCCGTCAGAAGTAAAATGAACCAAAGCTTTGTTACCAGTGGTAGTAACGTCGGTTGGAGGGTTGGAGGCGTTAAACTCAGCAAGAAGCGGGGCATTAACATCAGCACCATCGTAAATTTTCACCACGTCGCCGGCACCTAGTTCAAAACGTTTGCTGGTGATCATAATTTTGACTACCGAATCTTGTTGTTGGGGATTGATAAGCCATTTATAATCAATATTAGAAGCATAGTCAGCAACAGGGCCGCTACCATCCTCTATCGTTCCATCGAGGAAAGTCATTTCGTTTACAGCAAGCGGAGCAACCGGGTAACCTGTTCCGGGAACAATTTGATAAACCATTGCCTGACCGTTGTAAAATCCACCCACGTTTGAAAGTGTGTACCAACCATCACCAGAAGAACTCCAGCCAAAATTGAAATAATAGTTGGTAGGGGTGTTATCGTCATAACCACAGAGCACGAAAGCATGTCCACCATTGCTGGCATCACGTCCCGAATAGAAAATAGGACGTCCCAGATCGAGGTCGGCTTTGATCTTGCTCTCCCAAACTGATTGCGAAAAATTCTGTTTTTCGAGGTAGGTAGTAGAATTAGAATACCGGAAATAGTTCACCATAGCGTTGGGCACGTTGTAAGAAAAAGCACCCGAGCCATCAGGAGCATAATCCATACGAACCGACACACCTGCATGAAACTGCAACTCAGCATCGTAATAATTGTATTTGGAATCGCTGTTGTGAAGCATTCCTTCAAAATGGTAATCGGTCTGACCGTAATTAGCCGAAAGGGTTCCGTAATTAATATGGTAATAGGACGACGAGCCCTGTCCGGTGTTGGGCCAACGCCAGTAATACATCACCTGACTCATGGCTGTGGCTACACAACCGGAATAAACGTGTCCGCCCGGACCTGCTTCATCTTCGGGGCAATGGTAATTGTAAGGGTCGTCCTGATTCCAGGTTCCTATAAGCAATGGCTGAACCCCTTTTGCTCCATTTTTGGGGAGCTGGGTATTTTGGCGCAAAGCATTCCAATTCTGGGCTATTTCAGAAGTTTGTTCGATTGGATTTTGCCTCAGAAAATCGATCTGATCGGTATAATTCTGGAGAAAACTTCTGTAATTATCCGAAATTCTTGATGGATTGTATTGCCCATGAGTTGAATAGCCAATAACAGGAACGTAGGTGTCTTCGGCAGAAAAAAGGATGAACCCACCCTCGCTAAAATTGAAAATGTAATAAGCATCACCGGTTTGCCCTTTGATTGTGAATTGCTCACCAATTCGCAGATTTTCTGCCGGAACACCGGTGTTTTGCGAATAATACCTGACAGCCAGAGATTTAGCGTCGTCAACCTCAACTTTAGAGGCTGATATCCCCAGCGAGAGAAATGCCAGAGAAACTAAAAGTAGAAATCTGTTCTTCATGAATTTTGAAATGTATGTTATCAAATGATCCTTCAGTGTTCAGGTGCAAAGATAAAGATTCTCTTGGGATTAGAGACAGGCGGGTGTTAAAAAGAAATCACCGCATCCAGGAGGCTTTACTATGCCTTTAACAAACACCTTACAGGGGCTAAGGTTGCCGGAAAAGACTGATATGAATGAACATTTTTTGGGTTACTACCGGAATTCCCTGTTGTTGCAAGGTGTCCAAAAAACTGTTAGCAATCAACGAGACTCCTTATGCAGAATCAAATTCCTGCATCGCGCCTTCGTTCTTTCTTTTCCGACAGCCGTTTTTTCGAATCGAGTCGCTTACGTTTGGCCGCGGCAGATGGAGCGGTAGGCTTCCTTTTCTTCACTGGCGTTAACGCTTTGGCAATCATCTCAAGAAACCTTTGTGTAACTTTCTCTTTATTTCCAAGTTGTGTACGTTCGGTTTGTGACCACATCAGCAACTCTCCATTAAGATTGATGCGATTGGCGAGGTTAGCCAACAGCATCTCCTTCTCCGAATTGTCAAAAACCGACGAATGAACAACATTGAATCGAAGTTCAACTCTTGTGTTAACTTTGTTAACATTCTGACCACCAGCACCGCTGCTGCGGGTTGCTGAAAAGTCAATTTCATAAATCAACCCTCGTTGCTCAAGTTCTTGTGTAGTCATAGCCTATTGCTCTTCCTCGTAAAACTGCGCTTTAGATGCCCCACACTTTGGGCAGGTCCAGTCGTCGGGTAATTGATCAAACCCGGTTCCTGGTTCAACATCCTGCGACGGGTCGCCTGTTTCAGGATCGTAAGCATAATCGCATAATGTGCAAGCATAAAGAATCATAGCAACAGTATTGAAAAGATTTTTATGTTTTTACCGTCCCCAGGAATCCCTGTCGAGACTCCTGTAGTTGATGGCTTCGGCCATATGTTCAGTCCTAATGTTTTCGCTTTCGTCGAGGTCGGCAATAGTTCGGGCAACTTTCAGGATTCTGTCGTAGGCACGTGCTGAAAGGCCCAGCCTTTCCATGGCGGTTTTAAGGATCGCGCTGCCGGCACTATCAAGGCGACAAAATTCGCGTTGCATACGCGACGACATCTGCGCATTGCAATGCACTCCCAAACAATCGTGATATCGTTTTTCCTGAATTTCGCGGGCCTTCACCACACGTTCGCGTACAATAGCGCTTTTTTCACCGGGTTGCATCTCAGACAGGTCGCGGAAAGGAACCGGGGTAACCTCCACATGCAGGTCGATACGATCCATCAAAGGCCCCGAAATGCGGTTCAGATACTTCTGCACGATACCCGGACCGCAACTGCATTCAACCTCCGGATGGTTGTAATACCCACACGGACAAGGATTCATAGCAGCTACCAACATGAAGCTCGCAGGGTACTCAACGGTATGACGTGCTCTGGAAATGGTTACTACCCTGTCTTCCATGGGTTGCCTCATAACTTCAAGCACAGTTCGTTTGAATTCAGGCAACTCATCAAGAAACAGCACACCGTTCTGTGCAAGACTGATCTCTCCGGGTTGCGGAAAAGTTCCGCCGCCCACAAGGCCTGCATCGGAGATGGTGTGGTGTGGCGAACGAAAAGGGCGAACAGAAAGCAACGCAGTATCACGACTCAGCTTCCCTGCCACAGAATGTATCTTGGTGGTTTCCAATGCCTCCTCGAGGCTAAGAGGAGGGAGAATTGATGGCAACCGCTTGGCCAGCATCGTTTTACCAGCTCCCGGGGGACCAATCAAAATAACATTGTGACCGCCTGCGGCGGCAATTTCAAGCGCCCGCTTGATGTTCTCCTGCCCTTTCACATCGCAGAAATCGAACTCATAGCTGTTTAAGCGGTTGTAAAACTCCTCTCTGGTATTAACAACAGTTGGCTCAATTTGAACATCGCCCTTCATAAAATCAACCACCTGCCTTATCGACGACGCCCCATACACCTGCAATCCACCAACAATGGCGGCCTCACGAGCATTCTCCTCGGGCAGAATAAAATTCTTAAACCCTTGATCACGAGCTTCAATAGCAATCACCAGAGCCCCTTTAACAGGTTTAAGCGAACCATCGAGCGATAGTTCTCCCATGATGATGGTTTCGGAAAGCAAAGTGTCTGGAATCTGTTCGCTGGCTGCTAAAATGCCGATGGCTATGGTAAGATCGTAGGCCGAACCCTCTTTCCTGATATCGGCCGGAGCCATGTTGATAACAATCTTTTGGTGAGGAAATCGCAATCCATTGTTGGTAAATGCCGAAATGATGCGATGCTGGCTCTCCTTCACGGCACTGTCGGGCAATCCAACCATTAAGAAGTTTATCCCGGCGTCCACGTCCACCTCTACAGTTATTGGGATAGCATTCACCCCGACAACTGCACTACCATAAGTCTTAACTAACATTGTTTCTGAGTTTTAATTACCTATTAACTTATTTTTAAAATATCATTCCCAAACTAAGGACCATGAAATGGAGGTTAAATTTTTGCGAAAAATAGTAATCGTTCACCGGTGGGTAAATCTCGTTGGCGGGCAAGTCAACCTCAAGAGCATAAACCATCTCTTCGGAAACTACCCTTTGATAACGATAGGAAGCACTTACGTAAAAGTAATTTTCGGCACTTGCAGGGAACCGCAATCCAAACTCAGCATTGTACATCATCCCCCCCTTTTTCAAAAAATACTCATCATGAATCAGCGACGTATAACCCATGCTCAACGCCATGAAGGGCCCTTCCGACTGAATTTTAAGAGTTCCATACAAGGGAAGCCAGGTAGCTTCGTTGAAGCGTTCAATACCCATTCCAATTCCCAAACTTACTGTTGAATTCAGGTTGTAATAGCCTGAAGCATGCAACTGAAAACCACTTTCAGATTTATCAGCCATGCCAATCATCAACCCCGGAGCTATCTGAAAACTCATATCACTCTCAAAACCTGAATTCTGAAGAGCATAAGGGGCGTTTGACGGGATCTCTTCCCTCTGCATGAAGCTGATTTCGGTGGTATTGATTGTGATTTCACCCTTCTCCGGATTCCTAAGCACCAGAAAACCATTGGGTTCCTTTTTGATGAATACACCTCGGAGGGTAATCCCGCTTTTAAGGGTTACTACATACTCATAGCCTTTATCTTGTGCTGCAACTGAGCCCACCAGCAACATTGCCAAAACAACCAAAACAGGTACTGCCCTTTTCATAACATAAAAATTTTGACAAATATAAACAGAGATTCGATAAAACCGCTTAAAAGACAAAAGATTTACGAACATCTGGCTCTCAATAAGAATCATTAATCAAAGAAACAAATGCAGTTCTACCCAAAAGCCAAGGCGTGATGGAGCAATCAGACCATGACCCAATTCGCAGAATGCCCCGGGAAAGCAACACTATCGATTCCTTGGCTTATAGGCAGACTGCCTCAAAAACTCTTGTCCTTCAGGCATTTTAAACAATTGTGAGGGCATTACCCCCGTATTTTTTTCCAGAAACGAACTAACTATCTGGTAGCCCACCCATTCACCTATCCGGGATGGTGAAGATTTATCAAGCCCTGAAGTGAATGGTCCGTCACTCATTATAGTCCTGACAACAGCCGGGTCGGATGAAAAAAGATAATCCT
The DNA here is from genome assembly GCA_028689615.1 of Bacteroidales bacterium. Classification (GTDB taxonomy): domain Bacteria; phylum Bacteroidota; class Bacteroidia; order Bacteroidales; family TTA-H9; genus GWE2-42-24. The sequence continues at coordinate 45,723 of JAQVCV010000002.1, forward strand.
TCTCGATGAGCATGGCCCATATATGGGTTTCGTTCATGCTGCACCAATCCAATTGCTCCTTTGTGTAGCGAAAAAGGGACCAGGGCTTGGCTTGAGGTAACACAAACTCGAGCAAAGCCTGAATTTTGCCAGCCTCTATCATCTGATCAACCAAGGGTTTTTGTGTAACATCTTTCCAGAAATAAAAGAAAAGAATCTGTCGGATTACCTCAGGAACAACATCTTCGGGAGTCATGTTTCGCTGGATGTAAGCAGGTATCTTCAGTTGATTGTAAGCTTCAAAACCACTTCCCAGAAAGAGATCCAGAGGAATTATAACAACACTGTCGTTTACGAACACACCTGTTTGAGTGTCGAAACCAGACACATAGGTAAAAACCTGGGGAACGCGAAATTCGGGTATCGCTACCTGCAAACGCTGAAATGCTTTTGAAAGTTCAACTTCGCATCCCGACATATCGGTAAAGGTTTTCTCAACTGCATCGAAACCATCCCTGATTACAGGATCGCTCAAATAAGCTTTCATTTGAATCAGAGCCTGCTCACTTCCATAATCCGACCCTATGAAAAGCGGGTACCTTGGAGCCAGGCCGGCCAAACCTTCTTCCAGCTTGTTGGTTGGGATTTGGAACAGATCAAGCTCATAACGCAATATAACAACCTCTGGCTTGAAGGTTTTTGAAAAATCAACCGACTGCCAATGAGACTCTTTCTGGCGGCATGAAAACTGAAAAATCATCAATGATGCCACCACGATGCTGATTACACTTCCGGCTCTGAATGCTTTCATAATCTGCTCAATTAATCAATATATCAACTACAATTTTCGAAATCCACGAATGCTCATTCAATTTCAGCTCTCACTTAAAACGGATTCGGTATGCTCTCTTGATTGAACACACAGGCAAAAATAAGACGGTTTCTGCTAACAAAGGCTAAGAAAGAAAAAAAGCCACAGCAGGCTGTGGCTTCACGATATACTATCAATCTGCATTAAAACACCTTCCAACCCAGACTCACATTGAAAGTGTTGCTCTTCATGCTGCTAAACGAAGCCTCATCGTCGGAGATGTTGTTCAGGCCAAATTCATAACGAACATCGAATGTAAACATCATAACATCAACCCCGGCACCAATAGCAGCACTCCAAATGGCATTTTTCAACTTGATATCATCCTTTTCAGGAACTAAGTTACCAATAGTAAGATCTTTGCTAATGATGAAAGAGGCAATTGGTCCTGCAAAAGCCCTGACATTTACCATGGGGAGGCTAAAAAGTTTGGTACCCACCAAAACTGGAATGTCCATGGTTCCCATTTTGTACTCACTTTTAGTCAGAGGGTTAACCGCATCGCCAGCCACTTCCAGCACCCCGCCCTTCACGCTGTAAAGGAGCTCAGGCTGAAGGTAATACTTGGTGCCAATACGAAGATAAGCACCAATCTGAAATCCAGTTTTACTGCTCTCCTTCAGGCTGGTCAGGTCGGAGGCCAGATCTGTTGAAAGCTTCGAAACGTTCAAGCCAATTTTAGGGCCGAATGAAATCTGAGAATACACAGTGCCGGCAACAAAAAGAGCGGCAAACAGAAATGCAATTTTTTTCATAATTTGAGAGTTTTACAATGCAAACATAGCGTTTTTCCTCAATGAAAGGTATCCATACGATCGAAAACTATGCAATAATGTTGTTCTTACAACTTTTCATTAATTTTGTTCATCGGGAAAACAAGGCTGATATAAGTTCCTATTCAACATACAAACAATCGTTTCCGTTTTGACATTTCATTATTAATAAACTCATATGAAAAAGAATCTTCTGGTCTGCTTTTTAGTATTAGCAACAACTTTTACATCGTTGGCTCAGGCCGACAACCGTCCGTTCCAGTTTGGCATTCAACTGGCTCCAAACCTTGGTTGGCTAAGTCCCGATACCAAGGGCTACAACAGTGATGGAATTCAGGCAGGTTTTTCGTGGGGTTTTGTGAGCGATATTGCCATTGCCCAAAACTACTATTTTAACACAGGATTCAACCTAAACTACCTGAACGGCAAGATGGTATTCGACTCACAAATAACTACCAATGGAGATACGACCCTGGGAACCATGCACCGGAAATACAACATGCGGTATCTCGAAATTCCACTTCAATTCAAGATGAAAACCAATACTTTCGGGCTCTACAGGTTTTGGGCCAACATTGGATTTGTAGCAGGGATCAACATCAAAGCCAAATCATCAGATAATTTCGTGAGTGAAACCGGAAAGGTTGTATCTACCGAGGACGATGCTTTCGACGATATTTCAACGGCACGCCTTGCCCTCCAGTTTGGTATTGGAGTTGATTATCTGATTGATAAATCGACATTTCTTTTTGCGGGGATTCATTTCAACAACGGGCTGACCAACGTGATGAACGGAGTAAATCCACGCACACGCGAGACCCAACGTGCAGTACCCAACTATCTGGCACTATCGGTAGGCATTATGTTTTAACTCTCACAGCATGAAAATAGCACTTTGCCAACTCAACTACCATATAGGTCATTTCGATCAGAACATCCAACGCATTACAGATGCCATTCAAAAAGCAAAAAAGGCCGGTGCAAATCTGGCAGTTTTTGCCGAATTGGCTGTTTCGGGGTATCCGCCACGCGATTTTCTCGATTTTGATGACTTTATTACCCGATGCGAAACAGCCGTTCAGCACATTGCCTCCTTTGCCACGGGAATCGGGGTTATACTAGGTGCTCCTGTTTTTAACAAAACGGGTAAAGGCAAAAGACTCTTCAATGCGGCCCTGTTCTTAAACAATGGTAAAGTTGAGGCCGTCAGCCACAAGGCACTTCTGCCAAACTACGATATTTTTGACGAGTACCGCTATTTCGAACCAGGCCGTGAATTCGCAACCATCGATTTCATGGGCGAACGAATAGCCCTCACCGTGTGCGAAGATCTTTGGAACGTGGGATCAAAGCCGCTTTACACCTTTTCGCCCATGGACGAACTTATAAAACAGAGCCCTACACTGATGATCAACATAGCGGCCTCTCCTTTCCACAGCCAACAGGCCGAAATCCGCCGAAAGGTGCTTACCGAAAATGTGGATCGTTATAAAATTCCCCTGCTCTATGTCAACCATGTTGGCGCCCAAACCGAACTGTTATTCGACGGGGGATCCGTGGCAATTGCCTCCGATGGTTCGGTGGCCGGCGAAGCCTGCTACTTTGAACCCGATATGCTGCTTACCGACACCCAACAACTTCGCACCCCTAACCATCTGTTTCAACCAGTACCACAAAACCGCATTGGCAATATTCACGATGCACTGGTAATGGGAATAAAAAATTACTTTGAAAAACTTGGTTTTACCAAAGCCATCCTGGGGCTGTCGGGAGGCATCGATTCCGCTGTAGTTCTGGCTTTGGCTGCCAGAGCGCTGGGGCCTGAGAATGTTCTGGGAGTCCTTCTCCCATCGAGATTCTCCAGCGATCATTCCGTTGACGACGCCCTCGAACTCACGGCAAATCTCGGAACACAACACGCTGTTGTGTCAATAGAAGACGCTTTTCAAGCATTCGAAAAAACCCTTTCGCCTCACTTCAAGGGACTTCCGTTCGGATTGGCAGAAGAAAACCTGCAGGCCAGAAGCAGAGCAGTGATTCTGATGGCTCTGTCGAATAAATTTGGGCACATACTCTTGAACACCAGCAACAAAAGTGAGGCTGCCGTTGGTTATGGAACACTTTACGGCGATATGAGCGGAGGCCTTTCGGTGATTGGCGATGTTTACAAAACCGATGTTTTTGCTCTGGCTCACTACATCAATAAGCAGGGAATCATCATTCCGACAAATATTATCACAAAACCACCATCGGCCGAACTCCGCCCCGACCAGAAAGATTCCGACTCGCTGCCCGATTACGAAATTCTCGACAAAATACTCTGCCATTACATCGAAGAGTTTAAAGGCCCAAACGATCTGATTGAAATGGGATTCGAAAAAACTCTGGTAGAAAGGGTGCTCAGGATGGTAAACCAAAACGAATACAAACGACACCAAACACCACCAATCCTTCGGATCAGTCAAAAAGCCTTCGGTATGGGTCGTCGGATGCCAATCGTTGCCCGGTATCTATCGTAATACTAGAATTCGATAAAGCTTCTCAGTTGCCGCATAAATTCGGAAAGCTGATCAACATGCAATGCGTGACCGGCTCCCTCAACTACAACCAATTTAGCATGAGGTATTTCGGCAGCTAAACCTGTGGCACATTTTGAATCAAATACCAGATCGTGACTCCCTGCCATAACAAGCACCGGTATGTGAATTGCTGCCAGATCGCCAGCCATGAAAGCTCCGATACACTCTATCTGCCTGCGAAAAGCCGCTCTCGACGGATTGTAGGAATACGATACAGAAAGATCAACGGCAGCCTCCACCACCGACGATTTCTCGAAGAATGACGGGTGGAAAAGCCAAAAAAAGAGGTTGAGAAACCATGAACTGCTCCCACCCGACTCATCATAAAGATTTGCAAAAGTTCCAAACAAGAATTTGTTTCGTGCGGATACTGAAGCCGATGTAGCTTCTAAAACGAGTTTCTTCACCAGACTGGGGTAACGCAGAGCCAGCGTCATGGCGATGAAACCACCCATGGAGTGACCAACCACTATAGCCTCTTCAACCTGAAGATGACGCAACAAGGCCGCCGCATCGTCGGCCATTTGTTCAATTGAAATATCAGGCAATTCGGGCTGTGTGCGACCACAGCAACGGTTATCGAAAGCAACAACGCGATAGCTTTTCGATAGTTGATTCATAACTGTCAGCCAACTTTGTGAATCAGAGGCAAGTCCGCCAATCAACAAAACAACCGGCCCGGTTCCTTTTTCCTCGTAGTAGAGTTGAATACCATTTAATGCAACGAATGACATTGGTTTTTTCGGCAATGATAACAAAATCGGGGCGTTTAAGCAAAAAACGCTTTACCTGCAAAAGAAATTACAGACCATCAAGCCCGTTAAAACAAAAAAACAACAAGCTGCAACCTCCAAAACAACGAGAACTAACCTCCTCAAAAACAACCATACTACTGCATCAAAAGAGTTTTTACCAGCAATTGACGGAATTGCTTAAATTTGCGATCCACTTACAGAAAATGGCATCACTCCCCGAATTCATCACCCGCGAACTGGTTCTCAAGTTTTTAAAATTTGGGATGGTTGGATTTTCCGGATTGGTGGTTGACTTTGGGATTACCTGGTTGTTCAAGGAAAAAATCAAGATAGAGCGATTCATAGCCAATGCCATCGGGTTTTCTGTAGCTGCCACTTCCAACTATTTTCTCAACAGAATCTGGACCTACGAAAGCCACAACCCCAAGGTGATGGTTGAATTCACTCAATTTTTCATAATTGCCATGATGGGACTGGTTATCAACACCATAATAATATGGCTGCTCGACCGGAAGTTTTCGTTTAACTTTTATCTGGCCAAACTCATCGCCATAGGGGTTGTTACCCTGTGGAATTTCATGGCAAATACCTACATTACATTTGCATAAAACCAGGGTTGCCCTTGCGGGCAACCCTGGTTTGATCTCAACAAGAATCACTTATTCAACAGGTTTCTTATCAGACGGTTCGTTTTCTGAAGCCTCGTCTCCTTTCAGATAGGATGGAAGGTTCAGTCCGGCCATGTTGAAAAGGTCGTTCAAAGGAGGAACGGTTTTCATCAAATTAGAAACAAAATGGGATGTGCTTGAAGTTCCGTTTTCTGAGCCAGAGTCCCAAACTGTAATTTTATCAATTTTGATGTTTTTAACTGCCTCTACCTGAGTACGAACCAATTCGGGAAGTTTTTCAATCAATAAAAGTTGGAAGGCTTTGGAAGGATCGCCGCCGGCTGCACTCACCACTTCACGGTAACCTTCGGCTTGTTTGGTTAAGATTTCGTACAAGCCTCTGGCTTCTGCATCCATTTTTGCAAAAATAGCATCGGCCTCACCTTGGGCATTTACCCTGATGCGTTCGGCATCGGCTTGTGCTTCGATAATAAGTTTATCCTTAGCAATTTCGGCAGGAACCACAACGTTTGCAACCTGCGTTGCCCTTTCGCGTGCAGAGCGTGCCGATTCAGCTTTTTGCTCTGCCTGGTAGGCCTCTTCCAAAGCCTTAGCCTGTTGAACTTTCTCGGCCGAGATGGCTATGCGCAAAGCTTCAGCCTCTTTTTCACGTCGCTGCGCATCAGAATTTGCGATATCAATTTTTGCTTCGTTTTCACCTCTCACAGCAACAGCATTGGCTTCCGATGTTTTAATACGGGTATCACGCTGGGCCTCAGCTCTTCCGATGGCTTCGTCTTTTGCAGCCACGGCAATGCTAACCTCTTTATCCTTGTTGGTAATAGCAATCTTAACGTCACGATCGCGATGTGTTTCAGCAATTTGAACATCGCGTTCCCGATCGGCTAAAGCCTTTCCTGTTTCTCCGATTTTCTCTTGCTCTGCAACGCTGATTTTGGCTTCGTTGATAGCTTTCGCAGCAGCCTCCTTACCCAATGCCTCTATATAACCCGATTCGTCACGAATATCGGTAACGTTGACATTGATAAGTTTCAGACCAATTTTCTTTAATTCGGTATCAACATTTTTCGATATGTTATCGAGGAATTTATCGCGATCGGAGTTGATCTCTTCGATGGTCATTGTAGCAATCACCAAGCGCAACTGGCCGAAAAGAATGTCTTTGGACAACTCCTGAATTTGTTCGGGCGACAACCCAAGCAACCTCTCGGCGGCGTTGTTCATGTTATCGGCTTCGGTAGAAATGGCAATAGTGAATCGGCAAGGGACATCAACCCTGATATTTTGCCGGCTCAAAGCATTGGTCAAATTGGCTTCGATGCTTATGGGCTTGAGATCCAGATAGGCATAATCCTGAATGACAGGCCATATAAAAGCACCTCCTCCATGAATACACCGGGCTGAGGTGCCGCCGGTTTTGCCATAAACAACCAATATTTTATCGGAAGGGCAGCGCTTGAAGCGCGAGAGCAGCGTTATAACTGTTACAAAAACAACAATTGCTGCTACAACAACAATGATAAACGGATCAATCATATTGAATAATTTTGGAAATTAAATTTTCTCGACAACCAGTATTTCGTCTGATTCCATACCTTTAACCTTTACCAGACTGCCTGACGGTATGGCCTCACCTCGTGAAACAGCCGACAACTCGTGCATACTTCCTTTGATGCTTACCAACACTTTGCCCATTCCACCCCCCGAGGCCGGAATCATTAAGTACACTTCTGCTGTTTTTCCAACCGCCTCGGCTGCCCTGGTGGTGTTGTTTTCGTTGAGGCGGTTCATCTGTTTCATCACATAGAAAAAAATGACGATCAACGCGATACCTGCAAGCAACGAAAGCACCACAACGATGCTCTTTTGCGGGAACAGGCCATAAAATGAAATACCACCCCAGCCAAATCCCAGCAAGAAATTGATGAGATTACGAAACGAAAAAAGCTGAAACGGCACTCCAGCGTCGCCATCGAGATTGCTGTCAAAGTCAGCAACAGCCCCGTCGGAATTGTCCATTCCCACAAAAGTGACGATGGTTTGAATAACAAAGATAACACTGGCAGGCAAAGCCACATACCAGAACATTTTGAGCAGCGGATCGAGTTGTGATAGAAATTCCATGACTTACAGTTTTTTAACTAACAAAAGGATGCACAGGATTGATTCTTGATCCCGGTATCCAAAGATAGTGTTTTTTAATGCAATAAATAAAAAACGGGGAACGTAACAACACTCCCCGTTTCCGATTCCTTGGTATGAACAATCTTATTTTATGACCTCTGCCAGTTTCTTTTTCAACTCATCGCCACGAAGATTCTTGGCAATAATAACGCCGTCAGGACCAATCAAAACCGAATGAGGAATGCTGTTAACACCATAGAGTTTTGCAGGTGCACACCCCCATCCCTTGAGATCGGAAATATGGAGCCAACCCATCGAGTCGTCTTGAATTGCTTTCATCCATTTGCCTTTATCATTATCGAGCGAAACACCCAATATTTCAAGCCCTTTAGGATTGAACTCGGCATAGGCTGCAACCAGATTTGGATTTTCGGCGCGACAAGGGCCACACCATGAAGCCCAGAAATCTATCAACACATACTTACCCTTAAGAGATTCAAGGCTAAGCGGATTACCAAGTGTATCGTTGAGTGAAAAATTCGGAGCCACTTTCCCAATAGCCACGTTGCGAAGAATATCGGCTCTTTCCTTCAACTTCTTCACGTAAATATTTTCGGCAATTGAAGGATCGAAAATAGCTATAATGGAGTCGAGCTGCACATCGGACAGATCGTAGATAAGTTCACGACGAACCAGGTAGGGAGCCACTGCAGAGCCTTTATTCTCAGAAATAAAAGACTTTACTTTCGCTTTATTCTCTTTATCAGCTTTTTCATATGCATCGTAAACCTCTTTCTGTTTAACCGAATCACCAGCAGCTTCGGCTGCTGCATATTCCTGATAGAGAGAGGCTGAAAGTTTTTCAAAATCCCGTTTACCAGCAAGGTATTGGTTGTAAACATCCTGAGTAGGACCTCCCTTAATGGTGGCATTCTTTAGACTATCAAGTTTACCAATAACCTGAATTTCTGCATTCTCAAGAAACAAAGTAAGGGTTCCTGCTGCTTTGGTGAAAGTGATATAGACCAACTCAGGATCAGCCTTTGATCCGGTAAACACAAACTTACCACCCACAACATCCACTGTATCAACAGGAACAAGTGCTGTATCGGTGGCCACCTGCATCACAGCTTTACCGTCGGTAAGCCCGTCGATTGTGGCTGTGAGATTGTATTTCCCTGATTTACCACAAGAGGCTACCACGATGACCAATACAATTAGATAACTGATTTTACGCAACATATTAACTTAATTTAATGAATAGATAGTTGATGAATTTTGTGCAAAGAAACAATAATTTCTGAAATCATTGGATTGAATTTACAGAGAGTTAAACAGAACGACGAGGGTTGTAAAAGCAAGCTTCACCTCTATAAACCTAAAAAATTAAGCTGAAAAAACCGCTGTAGTGGATGGTGATAAGCTCCAATGAAAATCCAGTAGGAAACCATACTTCTTAGGGTTATTTTAAAAACTCATCTGCATACGTTCAGAGCCCCTGTTTCTCTTCTTCCCCAAAAAAAGGGTCTTCCTCGTCATCCCATTGGTATTCTACCCGCTGCGGCCCCTCACCCCGAAACCAAACAGCAGCTATCAAGCCTGACACAATGCCAGAAAGGTGCGACTCCCAGGAAATATTTTGTCCGGGAAAAAATTGTGGAAAGATCCCCCAAACCATTCCTCCGTATAAAAATGTAATAAGCAACGACACAGCCATGAGCCCGGGATTTCTCCTAATCAGACCGCTAACAAAATGAAATGTAGCAAGAGCATACACCACACCGCTGGCACCAATATGCACCGATTGCCTTGCCATCAACCAAACCAAAACACCAGTAAACAACCAACTCAAGACCAATACCGTGCTGGCTGCCTCACGATAAAAGTAGTAGAGCATGGCTGCCAAAAAAAGAAAAGGAACTGAATTAGACGCCAAATGAGAGAAATCGGAGTGTAGAAAAGGGGCGGCAAAAACGCCAACCAAACCTCTGGTTGTGAGCGGACTAATTCCGTAGGAGTAAAACGCTGCATGAAACTGCCATTCGATCAGTTTAACCAACCACATAACAATCAGCAAAATCAGTGGAATGGTAAGGCTACGCAGTATTTTTCTTTTTTCTGCCTCCATAATTCATGCTTCGGCACCATTATTTTTTTTGCACGATCAGACGGTCGTACAAGAACAATGCCGCGAAGGTTACCACTCCAATACCTGTGAAAACAATCCAGATATTGCCCGGAAGATACGTATCCCAAAGATATTGGCTAAGCTGCTGCTGATTCAGATGAAGAGCTGTTGCTGCCTCGTCGTAATACATGGTCTGTGTGAAATCGGCTGTCACTTGAGGAAGTTGCAGGCCACGTGAATCGAGTTCGAGTTGCAAAAGCGACATTTTGTCCGACATCGATTGATAGAGGCTCCCCGACAGGAAACCAGCAGCAAGGTTTCCCAATGCAAGAGGTATGTAGCTGCAACCCATATAGAGAGCAACCTTCCCTTCGGGGGCTATACGACCGATGTATTCACTCACCTTGGGTGAAGTTGTCATTTCGCCCAGGCCGAAGATCAGAATGCTGGCAAACAGATAAAAGGGGTTGTTGAAAGCGAACATCAACCCAATTCCAAGAGATGCAATCAAGATTCCCGACATCATGGTATTCAACGGCTTGAACCGCATTACGAACCCAGAAACCATCACCTGGAACATCACTATAAAAAACGCGTCCATATTGGTGAGCATTTCGGGATTGATAAACCCATCGGAGGTTCCAACGGCCTGTGCCAGAGTCGGACAAAAGTCACTTATCCAATTATAAATCAACGATGTATCCATCCATTGTTCAATAAAAACCGGCAAACTGTAAAACAACTGAAGATACATAGACCAAAAACCAGCGATAATGACCAGAAAAAGCGTGAACTTCAAATCAACTACAACATGGAACACATTGCTCAGGATGGTTTTTATCTCAGCAAACAGCGGCTCTGATTTGCGCATCGTAGCAGGTTCTTTGTAAAAGAATAGCATCAGTAGATTCAGGCCTATGATGAAGGTAGAAACATAAAACACATAATCCCAATCATACCCACGCAATTTGCTGGCAAACAACGGCCCGATAAAAGCACCAATATTCACTATCATATAAAAAATACCAAAACCCAAACCTGAAGTCCGATCGTTGGTAGTTCGGGCGATGGTGGCACTTATAACGGGTTTGAACAACGATCCACCCACCGCTATGAGGACAAAAACCATATAAACTGACCAATACGACTCGAACCTGCTCATGAGGAAATAGCCTGAGGCCAGGATCAGATAGGCCAATGCTAAAACTTTTCTGTAACCAAGCCTGTCGGCCAAAGCGCCGGTGAAAATGGGCAACAGATACAACATAAAGGTTACCGTACCCATCATTTGACCTTTTTGCGACTGACTGAACCCCAATGCCCCCTGATCGACAGGGAGGGTTAAGTAGAGGGCCAGTACCATAAACATTCCGTACCATGCCCAACGCTCGAAAAGTTCCATAACATTGGCAATCCAAAAAGTGCGTGGAAATTGCCGGATTACTGATTTAAGATTGGTCATAACAGCTAAAAAAAAACCGCCGGATAGCGGATGTATCAGACGGTATTAACAATTAAAATATCATATTATTTACTGAAGCGAATACTCAACAGCAACCCTGTTGGTATCGCAGGTAATCGGCGTTGGACAGGTATCGACCATGGTAACTTTCAATGAGTCGTTCACATAGATGGCCACAGAAAAATAAGCACTGTCGCGAACAGTAAATGCTTCAAGAAAAAGCCTGTCGAAAGTAGTACCTGTAAACTCGTAACTCCATTCCTGAATGGTATCGAAATACTCCGATACATGATTTGAATAGCGCGGGTTCATGTAGGTGATAAAGAAATTGGATTTGCTATTCATATAACTTTTCACCAAATACTTAACACGATAAACCTGGGTTGGACGATTCACATCCTCTTTGTCGCACGACCAAACAATTACCCCAAGTGAGACGATCAATGCTAATACAACGAATTGATATATTTTTTTCATTTCCCAAAGAATTTAACTGAACGTTTACAAACTTACATCATTTTTTTATTCCGGCAACCTTGATTCAAACAACCCATCTGCCTTTGGATTACAGCAGCCTACCAAAACAACACTATCTGATGGCCTTTTTCAAACCATAAAAAAACAGATAAGCCATTAAAAAAACCCCAAAAACAACAGCAACCCATTGTATAACAGTTAATTTATTCCAAACACTCTGGTTTCGTACTGCTGGATTATCGTGAGAAACCGGATCAAACTTTAAAACCTCATGAAGTCGTTTGGAAATACTGTCGGGCAATTCAGGCAGCAAGAAATCAGTTTCGTTGGTTCGCATTTTTACCATTGTTTCAGAGTACTTTTCGGAATAAACCATCGCGCTGTCAAACTGCCGCAAGGCTGCCCATGCCAAACTAATTTGCTGATAATTGACAGCCAGTTCAGGCATAGCCCCCAACGGATCAACCAATTGAATACTTTGGTTGAAGTAATCAAGAGCTTTATCAAGATATCCCTTTTGCAACAAGCTAACTCCCATAGCGGTAAGGGTACTTCCTATCTTTTTTCTGCTTTCCAGTTCCTCATAAACTCTAAGAGCTTGAACAAAATGCTCGTTGGCCTCCGTAAGTTTGTTGTTTTGCTGCGCCAAACGTCCCATATTCACATGACAATCAGCAACAACCTCCGGGCTTTCAATATCGTGCGCCAGTTCCAAACCCTTTTGATAATGACTAAAGGCCGCTTCTGCCTCACCTCTATTCCTATAAACATCACCCATATTTATGGTAATCACTGCTTCAGAAAAAAGATCATGAGCAGAACAGGCTTTGGATAATGCCGACTGATACAACGCCAGGGCTTCGGCATACTTTTTTTGCTCCAGATAAAGCAAACCAGTATTGACCATCGTATTAACAATCAGCTCATAATCACCTGTTTGATCAGCCAGATTTTGTGCCATGGCAAAATAACGAAGTGCTGGTTTGTATTCTCCCTTATAAAGGTAGGCAGTTGCCAGATTGTTGAGGGTATATCCCCTGCCAACGGTGTCGCATGAAACACTATCAGCACGAAGAGCAGCAAGATACAAAACAATGGCTTTGGTAAGGTTACCCTGATCCTGTTCAACAAGAGCGAGGTTGTTGCATGCAGAGCTTATACCTCTTTGGTTTTTCTCATCTTCGTATAAGTAAAGCGCTTTAAGGAGATATCCCCGTGCATTATCAAAATTACCACTGTAATAGTCGGCTAAACCCAAACATTCGGTGGCAACTGCAAAATTGTGATGATCATGAGCTGCTTCGGAAAGCGACAGTGCCTGCAATGCAACACTTCGGGCTTTTCCTACATCGGTGTATCTAAGCTCAAAAAAAGCATCGAGCAGAGTATCGATACGGTTATCGGCGCGTGACCCGACGCCGTATTGACCCTGAGCAACCAAAAACCTGGTAGCCAAAACCATAGCAATCAAACAAAAGTTACGATATTTGAAAAGCATCATCGGGAAAGATCGGAGGTGCAAATGTAAGGCTCAATTTTCAGATAGAGCTCATGATAAATCAATTTAACCGACAGCAAATCTGTTTTTTGGTCAAATCCATGTCGTTTTTCACGTTCGTTGCATATTGCCTTCACGATGTAATATTCGAAATAAGGGTGCCTGAGAATTTCTTTAAACGAGGCCTTGTTGATGTTGATTTTCACAACCAGTGAAGTATCAACAACCACTCTGTTTCTAATCAACTGATAGCGTGCGCTGTCCATTCCATAAACTTCGAGCAATTGCTCCGATTTAACAAAGCCACCCAGCCTCTGTCGGTACTTCAGGATTCGTCGGGCAAAAGCGGGTCCAATACCTTGAAGAGAGGTCAGAAGCGTGGAGTCGGCACCATTGAGTTCAACTATCTGGTTTCTTTCACTCTTGGAAGCAGCCCATTTCGCTGTTTGCAAGGTATCAAATTGTTTGCGGGTATCCGGAATCCTGATATAGGGCTCTATTCGTGAATAGTCATCGGGCTTAAGTGCATACAGCCTGGCCAGATCTTCCTTTTTGAAAAATTTACCCCCCTTTGCCTGGTAATTGCGGATCGACTTTATCTGCCTATCAGTCAACCCAAGCCTCTTCCATCCGGCATCATCCAATTCGTTAGGATTAAAAGGGAAAGGTTCGAAAACCGAAGCGTTTTTGGTTGTCTGGTCATTAAAAAAATTATGCTCAACAGAATTGGATTGAATCGAGTCGTCAACCTTTTCCAAAAAAGCCCTCACGTCGTTTAAGAAAGCCTTTTCGGCCGATTTCTGGTTAGCCGGCATTTTTTTTTCAACAGGCCACCACCAATCAAACGTCATAGCTATGAGAAGGAGCAACAAAAGAACGGCAATCCCACGCTGTTGCCTGCGATTAAAGGAAAAAAGCTGCTTGTAGTATGTCTTCATTCAGGTTGGTTTAATAATCAAAAACAGGAAAACCCAGCCTTTGAATCGTCTTTTTTAGCTGAAGTTAACCCTCCCAATTAACCAGATGGTGAAACTTTTCGGTGCGAGCTATGTTTAATCAAAATTCAATTCAAAAATATGAAAATCTTTTACACCTTTTTCATCACGACATTGTTGGTCGTAACAACTCTTCCGACGGCAAAGGGGCAAAGCAATGCCGATCAAATAGCCGGATATTGGCTCAATCAGGACGGCGATGCCAAAATTGAAATAACCAGCCGTGGCGGCAAGTACTTCGGGAAGCTTGTCTGGTTGAAAACCCCGATCGATCCTGAAACAAAGAAGCCCAAACTTGACAAACACAACCCTGAAGTATCGTTGCAAAAGCGCCCTCTAATGAATCTTGAGATTCTCACCAATTTCGCATTTGATGGTAAAGATGAATGGAATGGCGGTAAAATTTACGATCCAAAAACAGGCAAAACTTACGACTGCCTGATGAAGTTTGAATCATCGAATAAACTCAAAATCAGAGGATACATCGGAGTTTCGTGGATAGGCAAAACAACGGTCTGGACACGTACCACCCAGCCTTGAGACATTGTATAAACACAGTCAGTTTAAAACAATATAACACCTGACAATCAGGCTCCTGTTTTTTTGTTGTCATTTTTTCTTTTCTTTGCACCGACGAATTATTAACCAAAAAAGTTCTTTTTATGCGAAAGACTCTACTCGTGCTGACATGCATAGGCATGATGGCTACTACCGCGATGGCCGGCGGTTATCAGGTCAGGCTGCAAGGTGCCCGCCAAACCGGGATGGGTTTGATTGGGACCCCTATGGCATTTGGTTCAAGTTCCATTTTTTACAACCCGGGGGCGATGGGTTTTCATGACTCTCGATTCGATTTTACAATTGGAGGTAGCACCATTCTGTCAAGAATATCCTACCAAGCCATCGGATCTGATTACTCGGCAAAAACCGATAACCCGGTGAGTACGCCTTTTTTCTTCTATGCACAGGCCAAGATTACCGAAAAACTGGTGGCAGGTGTAGGTGTTTATACCCCTTACGGAAGCAAAAGCGTGTGGCCCGACGACTGGAAAGGCCGTTATTTAATTCAGAACATTGGCCTTCAAGCCATCTACATTCAACCCACGATCAGCTACAAACTGACCGATTGGCTGGGAATAGGTGCAGGCCTGGTTTTGGTAAACGGCAAAGTTGACCTCGAAAAGGGTGTTCCTTACAACGAAGGCTCCAAAGCCACCCTATCAGGAACAGCCAACAGCATGGGTTTCAATGTAGGTGTGTTCATCAAACCATGCGAGAAACTTGCCATCGGAATTGACTACAGGTCGCACATCGATACTGAAGTTGAGGGAGGTGATGCAACGTTTTCGGTTCCGGCATCGCTAAACACCCTGATTCCTGCATCAAATAAATTTAATGCATCTCTACCCCTTCCGGCAAACCTCGATTTTGGAGTTTCATACAAGGTTAACGAAAAATGGACGGTTGCCTTTGAACTCGATTATGTTTTCTGGGGAAAGTACGATACTTTAAAATTTACCTTCGAGGAGTCCGGTGACAAACTCAACTCTGTTAATCCGCGCCTCTATTCCAATCGACTGATTCCGCGCATAGGTGCCGAATATACTTTAAATGAAAAGCTCCAGTTCCGTTTTGGCGCCTACTACGACCAAACCCCTACCAACCAGGACTATTTCAATCCTGAGACTGTAAGTTTAAACACCCTTGCCCTTTCGGCAGGTGTAACCTACAAACCATTACCCAACCTTCGTATCGATGTTTCTTACCTGCAATTGCATGGCATGGAGAGCGAACGCTCTTATCTGCCGGCTAATTTCAGCGGCAAATACAGGTCGTTCACGGCCATTCCCGGCTTGGGAATTACTTACAGTTTTTAACCCGAAAAGACCATGAAAATGAAAACAAGAAATTTTTTCTTTTTGCTAGCCACTTTGGCCATTGTTGCCTGCCAACCCGAAATCGATGAGTTCCAGGCTGCCCCCGGTACAGCAAATTTCACAAAATATGTTTCGATAGGCAACTCACTTACAGCAGGTTACTCAGATGGAGCGTTATACCATTCAGCGCAAATGAACTCCTACCCCTCTATTATGGCAGCTCAGTTTGCCAAGGCAGGTGGCGGCAACTTTGTTCAGCCGGTTGTTGCCAGCGAGTATGGAGTGCTTCCAGGCAAAAGGGTACTTGGATTTGCAACTGACTGCAAAGGAGTGACTTCGCTGGCTCCCGTGGCCGCGACAGGAACCCCAGATGGACTGACTCCTGTTGGCTATGCCGTGAATAACTTTGGTGTTCCTGGTGCTAAATCATACCACCTGCTGGCAGGCCACTATGGCGATCCGGCAGGACTTGTGACTACCCCCATGACGGCCAACCCCTATTTCGTCCGTTTTGCTTCAACCATTGAAACAAGTGTTATTGAGGATGTGATGGCTGCCCAACCCACCTTTTTCAGCCTTTGGATAGGCAACAACGACGTGCTTGGCTATGCACTGGCAGGAGGTGAAAACAACGCTGCCGGCGAAACAGTTACCGACCCTACTTTCTTTAGTACCGTGTACACCGGTATTGTCAACACATTGATGACCACCAAAGCCAAAGGGGTGCTCGCCAATATTCCCGACATTACATCCATCCCATTCTTCACAACAGTTCCCTACAACGGACTGGTACTCACCGCCGAACAAGCTGCTCAACTCAACGGTGCTTATCAGTTGGTTGAAGCATATCTGGCGTCAATTGGTGTGCCTTACACCTACAATTTCAACTTTCAGGCCGGTCCTAATGCCTTCGTGATTGAAGACCGCAATTTCCCCATCGCGGCCCTACCCGATTACCTAAAGGTAAGACAAATGAAGCCCGGCGAATTGTTGCTGCTTACCGTTCCGCAAGACGAACTGAAGTGCAACGGAATGGGATCGTTTGATGCAGTGAACTCCAAGCCATACGGAATACCTCAAAACTATGTTCTCGACGAAGATGAGGTGGCCGCTATCACCACAGCCACGGCGGCTTACAATGCAACCATTAAATCAGTTGCTCTTGCCAACAACCTGGCTCATGTTGACATGGCCCAAAAACTAAAGGATGCAAAATCGGGTTTGGTTTACGATGGAGTATCGTTTAACACAACATTTGTTACCGGAGGCATCTTCTCCTTGGACGGTGTGCATATGAACCAACAGGGTGCTGCCATAGTGGCCAATTATTTTATTGAAGCCATCAACGCTGCCTATTCAGCCACAGTTCCTATGGCCGAAGTAACAGCCTATCCTGGAATTGTTTTCCCGTAAAAAACATTTTAATCCATCGTGAAAGAGGCGGGGGTTTCTCCTGCCTCTTTTATTTTACCTCTAAAATTCCTTCAGAAACAACCAAATGCGTATAGTTGGGAATAAAAGGAACAGGATATGGCAGAGCCGACGACGGGAAAGTTGTTGTAAGAGCAATGCACCCCATACCAGCTGCCAGAGCCGCCTCTATTCCATGAGGGGCATCCTCAAAAACAAGGCAATTCCCGGGAACCACACCAAGCCTGTGAGCTGCCTTGATAAAGATCTCGGGATTGGGTTTCCCAAATTCGACGTGGGTTGCATCAACCACAACATCAAACCAATGCCCCAATTTACCCTGTTCGAGCGTAAAACTGACATTCTCAACAGGAGCACTTGTAGCCAAAGCCAGCGGCAACCCCAACGACTTCAGTGTATAGCCCACAAAACCAAATGCTCTCCCATTTTTGCCGAAATTTCCTTCACAACTAATTGATTTTAGCCATTTTTGGCCGTTTTTAAACAAACAGCGAAAACAGAAACCAATTGTATTCTCTTTAACCAGGCTTTAATTTATGACCCCGACACCGGGGCTAACGGTTATAGAGGTTAAAACAACCCCTCTAAAAGCCCCAAAAGCCCCGTAAATACAACATAAAACATGCCTCCAACTACACCCTTTTACTCCACCAATATGCTACCCCCACAGGTGGCTTTTTTTGTGATGTGTGGTACATTAAAAAGGGGCAAAAAAGGGGATGGGGATAGGGATGGGGATAGGGATGGGGATAGTAAAAAGCGTTTTTTTGGGGTGATTCAGGTATGGAAACGACCCAAAAACAGCCAAAAACGGCACAAAAAACACGTTTTCGAGGGGGAAACTACCCCCCTGTTTGTGACGTATAACAGAAAAACACATATAAAAACAGGCTAGAAAACAGTTAATTACAACATATAAGGCTTGGTAGCACAGCAAAAAAGCGTGCGTGGCGTGGGCGCGTTTGGTTTTGCGCGCGGCTCGCGTTAATGGGCGAGGCTTATATATAGGTGTACTACCCTGCCTTTCTTTTTTGCCCTTCGTGCGTGGCAAGTCTTTCGGCAAGGTCGGCATTGAGGGCCTTAAGGGTTTCGATGGTGGTGGTTTGCGAGGCGATGATCTGCTCTCGCAACTCGCACTGCTGGCACGGGCCTGGTGGACGCTCGGCGGCATGGCCAGATGCCTGAGGGTAAACCGGTTCTGTGCGTGGGGTTGATTCTTCTTTACGCAACATTGTTCCGTTGCCTGTTAGAAGCCATGTTGTATCAATTTTTTCAGAAATATCTGTATTAAAGAAGCGTTCAAAGAAGTCGAAAGATGGTTTAGCTTTCTTGTTAAGGATGTCATAAATAGCTTGACTTCTTTTGTAACCTAATGCAACAGCAAAGGAGTTGGGGTTAAGGTTGTAAAAATCAATGATTTGATTAATTCTTTCAGAAATATTTGTAATATTCTTCATTTTTTCTTGCATTTACAGAAAATCTTGTATTATATTTGCATCATGTTTAACACAGGCAAATGTAATTAATTATGGAAGGCAAGAAATTGAAACCAGTACTTTTCCCCGAAAATCGAAAGGTGTCCGCCGTTTTACAAAAAGGCGATCGCCAACGGATAGCCACCGAAACGGGCTACACCATTATATCAATACGCGATATGCTGCAAGGCTACCGCCGTATGCCCGATAAGGTGAAGCAAGCCATAGTGAACCTGATGAACCAGCGGCGCGAACTCAACGCCACGCTCGAACAAATTGTGGAACAAGCTTAAAGCACTTTTGATATGGATATGAAATTTAATTCAAAGGATAATCTTGTTCCTTTTCAATCACTTTCAGAAAGTGATCAGTATAAACTAATAGCCTTATATGGGAATCCTCGTGAAACTCAATGTATGGGTAATTCAGGGGCCGGTAAAACCGATCCGGAAATGGATACTCCGGCAAGGCTTTGTAAAATTGAACCCCAACATCAACTCCCTCGAAAGACAACGAAGGCACTTTGTGAAATATGCAGTCAATTGTCGCCCGAAAATCTTTCCTCTCTACCCTCGTATTTTCATTTGACCGGAAATGGATCAGGTCATATGTGTTTGTGTCAAATGTTTGACCGGATAAATCGGGATCGAAAGCAAATTGGCATGCCTCAGATATCGCGTAGTCAAGCTTGTAAATTGATGCAAGATGTTTTAGTAATTCTAAAATGTGGGGACGATAACAAGCAGCGCTTTCCTGGCCGCAGTAATAGTACACCAAAACATTTAATCTCCAATGTTTAACGCGATTCGTTTTTTTCATGGCCCTTCAATAATATGCGGGTTAATAATCGAATAACGAAGATACAGTAAAAATTAATTGCTATGGAAATCTATAACGGGAAATTGTGCATAACCGGTACTGAGTTAATTAAGTGCGAGGATAACACAGAGGGTGTGCTTACGTTGCCGAATTATAAATATCTAAAGAGTAATTGTAAACTCAAAGTCCTTCGCCGCGCTTCCTATGGCACTCCCGCCCTCATAGAGTTCGACAGCATGCCCGATAAGTACAAGCAAGAGTGGATCCGTTTGCACGGCGATCCGCGTAAGCTGCCCGAGATCGACCCGTGGCTGCGCTCCATCAAGCCCGACTCTGCCGCTTACACCTTCTACAGCCGCTACCGGCTGCCCGACGGGCGACCACTCCCTCCCGAAAACATACAGCAGTATTGCGACGATGCCGCCGTGCTCAATGCCCTTCACGAACGCATCACCTCGCTACAGCGCAAGCGCAGCAGCATAGGGCTGACCACAACAGGCATCTGGCCCCTGGCGGCAGAGCTGGTGTTCAAGGCGCGCCTCCAATGGAAACACAAACTGCCCGAAAACGAGCTGCGCCTGCGCGATAAATACAAGAGGTATCACGAGGAGGGTTATCTGGCACTGGTGAGCAACAAGTTTGGCAACAGCAATTCGCGCAAGGTAACCTCCGAGATGGAGCGCCTGATCCTGTCGTTGTATTGCCGCCCCGAAAAACCGTATGTGGCCACCGTTCACCTCGATTACCTGCAATTTTTGGCGGGCAACATCGAGGTGGTCGATTTCAAAACCGGCGAAATATTCTCGCCTGCCGATTTCATCAACGACGATGGCACCCCCATCACCGTGTCGGAAGGCACCATAGCCAACATCGTGAACGACCCGCGCAACAAACCGGTGGTGGGTAAGCTTCGCAACGGTGCCATGACTTACAACAACGAGCACCGGCCCCACCACCACCGCCACAGCCCCGTGTTTGCCCTGTCGAAAATATCGATGGACGACCGCGACCTGCCGCGCAAGCTTCACGATGGCTCCCGCGTGAAGGCCTACTATGCCTACGATGTGGCATCGGGTGCCATAGTGGGAGCAGCCTACTCGCGCAAGAAGAACCGGTCGCTGTTCGTTGATTGCATGCGCGATATGCTTCGCCGCCTCGATGGCATGGGCATGGGGCTGCCGCTTGAGGTTGAGGTGGAGCACCATTTGGTAAACGAGTTTGCCGACGACCTGATGAAGGCCGGCGTGGTGTTCCCGTTCGTGCGCTGGTGCAACCCCGGTAACTCGCAAGAGAAGCGTGCAGAGCATTTCAACAAAGAGAAGAAATATGGCTACGAGAAACGCTACCAGGAAGGCATTGGCCGCTGGTATGCCAAACGCGAGGCCAACCGCACCCGTAGCGAGAAGGTGTTCGACGAAAACAACGACACCTACCGCGAAAAAACCTACTCGTATGAGCAACTGGTTGCGGAAGACTTGCAGACGGTGGAGCTTTACAACTCCGACAAGCGCAAAGGGCGCGATGTGTCGCGAATTGACTACCTGCGCGCCAACGTGAACCCCGGCGTGCTCACCACCATAGACCGCCCGCTGCTGGCGCGCTACATTGGCGAACGCACCGATTGTTCGGTGGTGCGCAACCAGTATGTGAAGGTGCAATATGGCAAATACGGTTTGCCATCGCCCGAGATGGTCGATAGGCTTGAGCCTGGCAACTATGCCGTGCAGGCTTTTTGGATGCCCGGTACCACCATTGGCGAGGTGTACCTTTACCAGGACGACACCTTCATCTGCACAGCCCGCCCGATGGCCGAATACAACGAAGCCACAGCCGAACAAACCGACGACGACCGCCGCATCTACACCGAACAGGCCAAATACGTGAGCCAGTACGATGCCCGCGTGCGACAGCGTGCCGCCGAGCTGGCCAGGGTGGTGGTTTTTGATAAGAAGAAAACCACCGAAACGCTTAGCCAGGCATCGGAAGAGGTGGTGATAAAAGATTTTGTGGAACAACCACTCGAAATGGATGCCGAATACTACCGCCAATTGGCAAAAAACAACCTTTAAAAATCAATGCAATATGGTTACAACAGAAGTTAAGTCGAAGATCATGGCGGCCATGCACGAAGCCCGCCGCAATTTCAACGGATCGGCCTCGCGCTTTGCCGTTACACTTGGCATTTCGCCAGCTCAATACAGCCGTGTGGCCAATGGCGACACCGAACACGTGCTATCTGACGCCAACTGGCTTTCGATTGCACGACGTCTTCAGGTAGAACTCAACCCTGCGGCCTCGTGGAAAGTGGCCAAGACGCCGGTTTACGAGTACATTTACACCCAGCTCACCCACTGCCAGATGCACAGCACATCGGGCTTGCTGTGCGATCTGCCCGACATTGGGAAAACGTTCACTGCAAAGCAGTACATCCGCGAAAACAAGAACGCTGTTTACATTGATTGTTCGCTGGTAAAAAGCAAGCAGCGCATGGTGCGCCAAATCGCCAAGGAGTTCGGGCTTGCACACCAGGGAAAGTACAGCGATGTGTTTGAAGACCTCATTTTCTTTCTCAAGGGCACTTCACACCCGGCACTCATTGTGCTCGACGAGGCAGGCGACCTTTATTACGAAGCATTTTTGGAGCTAAAAGCCCTGTGGAACGCCACCGAACGCTCATGTGGCTGGTACATGATGGGAGCCGACGGCCTGCGCCACAAGATTGAGCTGGCCATAGAGCACAAGCGGGTGGGTTATGCCGAGTTGTTCAGCCGGTTCGGGTCGCGCTATGGGCGCATCACCCCCGCCACAGCCGAGGAGTTGAAGCAGTTCAGGATGCTGCAGGGCAAGATGGTGGTTGATGTAAACTACCTCGCCGATATGAGCACACCAGGCCCCGAGTATATGCGCCAGGTGCTTGCCCGCACCGACATGTCGCTGCGCCGCATCTACACCGAGATCAAGAAAGTAAGCATAGCGTAAACTGTAATTAATGGCAAGGGCATTCACTATGTCAGAATTGATAAACAGGCGCTACGACGAGATTCAGTTACCCGGCAAGCTGGGCGACCTGGTAGGCTGCCCCGAGTTGTCGGGAAACTGGATTATATGGGGCCCCTCTGGCAACGGCAAAACATCGTTCGTGCTTCAATTGCTCAAGGCTTTTGCACAGGCCGGCATCAAGTGCATCTACAACTCACTTGAGGAGGGCGATGGCAAAACGCTACAGGCCGCCGCCATTCGCGAGGGTATGGGCGAGGTTTCGGACAAGATACTCGCCCTGCGGCGTGAACCCATCGACGATTTGAAGCTTCGGCTTCAGCGGCACAAAAGCCCGCGCGTAATAGTGGTCGACTCGCTGCAATATACTGGCATCAGTTACCCACAGTACAAGGCCCTGAAGGAAGAGTTTAGCAACAAGCTGTTCATCTGGGTGAGCCATGCCGACGGGCGTGAGCCAGCCAGCCGCACAGCCCGCACCATCCGCTACGACTGCGACGTGAAGATTCGTATTGAAGGCTTCGTTGCCTACGCCACGAGCCGCTACGGCGGTGGTAAACATTACGTGATCTCCGAGGAGAAAGCACTGGAGCTTAACGGGAAATTACCTGAATAGAAACCATAAAAACCAGACACATGGCAAACAAGTCAATTACAAAACAAGTTACCGTGGTGCGTTACAATCCGGCCACGATGTCGCTCACCTACACGCGCGGAGGCCGCCCCATCGGGGGGCTTCGGGGGAGCGTTGCAGAGCGCACCTTTTTTAAGCATCTCGAAAGCGGGATGCGCATTGAATTTACAACCAATAATTAAGATCATATGGATGAAGATAAAAACATTGTGCGCAATCATTTGCGTGTAAAAATAAACCGCTATAAAAGCGAAGCACTGGAAATAACTGGTACTGATGAGGCTTCACAGAGACGGCTGTCGCTGTTGAACTATAAAATTTCAGCATACCAAAACCGTCTCTCAGAGCTAAACAGGCACTCACATGAATATGGAGAGCCAGGTAAAACATTGTGTGGTACTGATATATATTAAAGAATGTTTTTTTTACTAAATGCTTACCTAATATGCCAAAAATTAAGAAGAACTACACCGTTACAAGCCTTACCCCATGCCGCTCGTGCCAGGGCACCGGGCTTTACACCCGCAAGCCCAAAAACCTTGCAGAAAAATGCACCGTGTGCCAGGGAACCGGCATGCTCAAGGTTACCAAAGAGGTGCAAATGATAATTGAACCGGCTGACGCATTACATAATGATTAAATAACCTTTTAAACACTTTTTAAAACATGATTCAAAATTCAAAACAAAAAACCTGGACCGATGAGGCAGGCATGGAGATTCCCTTCACCCGCATCACGGCAGAAGAAAAAAACAGGGAGCGGCAGGCCGCCAAGCTGCTTGCTGATGCTAAAAAAATCAATTCAATGCTGGCGGCCTTCAAAGATAACGTGAGCGAAACCTGCACACAAGTGTATGAGGCTTACATGGCGTCGAGAAAAATTACTGCACCCATGAAGGGTAATTTTACCTGGTACAACTTTGACCGCTCTATCAAAATTGAGGTTAGCGTAAACGAACGGATTGAATTTGATGACATGTCGCTTGCTGCATGCCGTTCAAAACTCAATGAGTTTCTCGAAGGGGCTATCGATTCGAAGGTGGAGTTTATTAAAGACCTGATAAATGAAGCATTCACTACATCGAGAGGCCGGCTTGATTCAAAAAAGGTGATGAGCCTGCTGAAGTACAAATCGAAGATCAAAGAGCCGGCTTTTTCTGAGGCTATGGATTACCTGGAGCAATCAATAAGAAGATCGACAAGTAAAACTTACTTCCGAGTCTGGGAAAAAGGCAAATCGGGAGAATATGAAGCTATTGACCTTAACTTTTCATCAATATGAAACCATCGGCAGTAATTATGATGCACAGGGAGGCCGGCGTCGTAACCTTGCGCCCGCGGTTCAATAACAAGCTTGGTATGTTTGAGCTTGTAAAAAGCACGCTGACGGGTGGATGGGCCGTTTATGGTGGCAGGAAGTTCTACACCAAAGAGGAGGCCGCGAAAAACGCGGCGCAGCTTGCAGAGATGATGCCCAAGCATTACAGGTTAGATGACCAGGCAACTGAATACGTGCCACAAAAAAGCTACCGCGATGCGCAAGTATAGGATTACAACCGTAACCGATCCGGTAACCACAACCGTCACCTTCATCAACAATGATTTGGTGATGGTTGAGGTGCCGGCAGAGATGGAACCGGTTCGGAAAAGCCGTTTTTTATCGGTAGTTCCGGTGACATTTGAAGAGTTTAAGGCTTGGATGCAAAACAAGAACTTCGTGGTGCAGGAAGTGCCACAGGATTTGAGTTTTGAAGCCTTCTGGCTTCGCTACAACTACAAGGTGGGCAAAAAAGAGCGGGCAAAGAAGCTTTGGCAGTCCATGACCGACGACGAACACGCCGCCGCTTTGCTGTCAATTAAGAAATACAATGCCTATTTAATCAACCATCCTACAATCGAGCGTGCCTATCCAGAAACTTGGTTAAGCCAACGGCGGTGGGAAAATTCATTTTAACATGCAGAAGATTAAGCTATCATTCAGTTATCAGAAATACCAGGCTCTTTTTTTGATTATGAGGGCAATGAACTTTGATGCGATTAGCGACTATGGAGTGCGCATTATGTCAAGGTTTATACTTGAGAAGGTGTTTGCTAAAATAAGTCGCAAAGTGCTAAGCGGTTTTATATTCAAAGAGGTGACTCTTAGCCTGCATCCCGCCGAGGCTCATGCTATGCACGAACTGTTGCTTTATGGAACGGCACCTCTTGGCGACTACGAGCGCGGTGTGGTTTATGAAATAATTGAAGCTATTGAGCAGCAAACACTGCAAATTAACGCAAACAGGCTGCTACATGGATAAAGTTATTGCTCTTTTGATGATTTGTGCCGCGCTGTGTTGGGTGATTAGCCCTGAGAGACGCCGCTCAAATACAATTTATAGTGAACGAATTAAACGCTATTTATACCCTAAGAAAAAATGAGAACCCCAAAAATTTATATCGCCGGCAAGATAACCGGGCTTGATTTAAATGAGGCAAGAAAGGCCTTTGCAGATGCTGAAGCGTTTTTGCGCGAGGCGGCTCCAGAGTGTGCTATCGTAAACCCAATGACCTTGCCCCACCAGCACGACCATTCTTATGAAAGCTACATGCAGGAGTGCCTCGAAGAGCTCAAGCAGTGCCAGGTTGTGTATGTGTTAAACGGATGGAGCGGTAGTAAAGGAGTTCTTACTGAAATACGGATGGCTGCAGAACGCAGGATGCTCATTATTTTTGAAACGGCAAACGCTGACAAGGTTGTGGCGTTTGAGTTAAACAAGATGATAAGATGATGACAAGCGAGAAAGCAGAAAAAAACCGGCTGATCCGCATTATTCACGTGCTGCTTCGCGAAACAGGGCTTGAACAACGCAAATGCGACCTGCTTGAAGGTTATGGAGTTGAACACACAAACGAATTGAGTGTAGATCAAATGCGCGGTTTGGCCGCTTGGTTGCTCAAGCATCGCGATGGCACCAATGCACAGATTAGGGCTGCTCGCTCGCAGGTGCTCTCGCAGCTTCAGCGCATAGGCATCTACACCGACAACCGCGACTGGGCACAGGTGAACCATTACCTGATGCAGCCCCGCATAGCCGGCAAATTGCTCTACCAGATGGACATTGCCGAGCTTGAAGCGCTATCGGTTAAGCTACGTGCAATTGAGCGCAAAACCGAATTAAAAACGCTCGAAACTCACCACCTTACCCGTAACAACTAGCATGAAACATGGCTGCTCTGCTCATTACCTCCGTAGGGTTAAACTGGTTGTTGAACTCTACCGATCAAAAAAACTACCCGGATACTCCGACGCGTATGTATATCGGGAGTTTATAAACCCTGTTTACCCTATGAGCCTGAGTACCTTCTATGAATATTTAAGCGTACCTGTTGAAAAATTAATGAAACTGAAAAATGAAAACCTACACGATTAAGCAGATCGGCATTTCGCTAACGGGCTGGCGGTATGCGGTCGTTGCCGTGTATCAAATTAGTAATGACTTAATTAAAAGCAGAATATTATGAATACAGAATCAGTTTCAAAAAAGAAAAAAGGCAATGCCGTATTACCGCATGTTAGCGGTTCGGGCTTTTTTAAGTAGTTTTTAATCAGTTAAATAAAATCAAAATGGATTACAAAGAAAAAATTAAATCAGCAATCGAAAGAGCTAATCAAAATTTAGCCTTTGATAGAAAATTAAGAGACGAAGCAATCGAAGCTTTCAAGAAAAGAGAGCAGGAAGAAGAAGAACCAATAAGGTTATTAATACAACAATACTTAGACGAAGAGCTGAAAGACATTAACGGCAACACAATCAGGGAAGGTTATATTATTGTTTCGCAAAACAATTACCCAGCCTATAAGGTAATTAAGAGAGGTATGCAGTTTCTCTTCGGAACTCCTCTGTTTAGTCCAAGCGTTCAAGTTGTGTCATACAGCCCAACCAAAGAGCCAAAATTTGGTAAAAAAGTAAAAACACTTCATAGAAGCGAATTATCAAAAATGGTTATAATGTTCGATGATGGCGCTTCTTAGCCTGACAGATAACGCATCGCAGGTATGAAGCGGCCTGTGTTGCTCCTGGGCAGGCTGATTTATACCTGCGGTTATCGCTTCGGTTTTTATTATTAATCTTTTAATCAAATATATATGTTAAACGAATTGTCAAAACAAATTCACGAAAATGCTAAATCAAAAGGCTTTTTCGACAATGAAAGAAATTTAGGTGAAATGCTTTGCCTTATTCATTCAGAAGTATCAGAGGCTTTAGAAGCCGTAAGAACTGATAATTATTATTCAAATTGCTGTGATGAGCAAAAGTGGTTCATTAAAGGAATGGCAGACAAAAACTACGGCGCAACCTTTAATGATGACTCATTTTTCAAAGAACAATTTGAAAACAGAGTAAAAAATTCTTTTGAGGATGAACTTGCAGACGTTGTTATTAGGGTTCTCGATTTGTGTGCTTTCAAAGATATCGACATCGAAAGTCATATTAAGGCAAAAATGCGTTATAATGCACTCAGACCACATAAACACGGAAAGGCTTTTTAAACTGAGCGATAACAAGCATATATACGCAAGTCCGTTTTTAAGCGATTAAAAACGACTTTTTATCAAACCTAATTTATACATTTGTAAAACCTAAAAAGAAAAGCCCCGGACATTCCGGGGCTTTTTTGTTGTATATCATCTTCCCGACATCAGGAAGATGATTGTAAGATTGGGCTTGGCTTAATGATGCCCGCGTCCACGTCGGGGCTAAGGTCGGTGAATGTGAGCTGCGCCGTGGTGTCGGTTAGCAGGGTTTCAAACCGGAGGTGGTACTCGCGTATGCCATCGTCGCGCACCACGCGTTTGAACCCGGCGCGCGAAAGGGTGCCATAGTGCGAGTCGGTACCGTGCCAGCCATGCAGCTTCTGGTAAACGGTTTGTGCCAGGCCAAAGAAACTGTTAGCGTTGTTGCGCCCATTCACCGGAGCCTTTTGGCTGGTTTTGTTCAGGCGGGTATCGGCCAGCCTTATGAGCACCGTGCAATCAATCAACTGCACCTTGCTGCCCATGTTCGATGGCGCGGCGTCAACAATATCAACCAGGGCGCACGGCCACCGCACGGGCGGGTTCTGGCTGAACTCGTCGAGCTGGCCCCAGTCCTCGTCAATGTACAATATGCCGGCAATTTCGGTGAGGCGGTTTCTCACGTCTTCAATGAGTGTTACCATGTTAGCGGGGTTTTAATCGTGATTTAATGAAAGCATCAATATCGGCCTCGCGGCCTTTAACTACTCGTTCAATGGCGTTTTTTACCTGCGGGTGGTTGCCTATAAACTGCCTTTTGGGAAAGGTAAGCGTTTCCCCAACGGGTTTTAGAGCCAGGGCCTTCCACCAGGCGGCTTCGTCGGTCAGAGCCCGGTTGCGAGAGGTTTTGGCTGCGCCCTTTGTTTTTACACTATACGTTATGGCGTTGGTATTTTTGTAGTACATGGCCCAGAAAAATCGTTTCATTTTGGCCGTAAGCTTTACCTTGCCGCCGGCATTGTGCAGTTGAGCATACGGGGTGCTGCTGGTAAATACGACGGCACTGCCGGCAACCCGGGCGCGCAGGCTGCGGCGAAGTCTGCCGGTACGAAGCATCAGCGATCCGCGCTTATTAGGCATTCGCACACCGGGCCATGGATCGTCGAAAAAGGCCTTGCGCTCGAAGTTTTTGTCGAATTCATCGGCCAATTCCACCTTCAGGTCGTTCAACAGGTCACGTAAAAAGTTCATTTTTTTTGATCAAATTGTCGGTTATGCGAAAATGTGATGTATCTTTGTAGCGGCTGGGGACAGAGCAGGCGTTTTACTCCTGCCCCCCGGCCCCCCAAAAAGCATCCGCAAGGGTGCTTTTTGCTTTATAAGGCAAAGGAATCGGATAATATGTAACCACGCTGGAATTTTTTATCGTTTCCGTTTCTGAAAATAGTGATAGCATTAATACTGCCCTCGCGCAAAACACGGCTTTTAATTGCCCGTGATAAAGTATTGTTGTCAATATCTGACTTGACGTGAATGATAACGTGTTCTGCTTTCTTCGCTGCATCTCTTATGGCAAGGTCAATAGCGTTTTTTGTTGGTTTTCGGTTAGTCTTAAACTCGAGTATTTCTGAAGTAGTGTAATTGTAGGCATCGGCGGTTTTAGTGTTAAAGCCACTTGCTAAGAGTTTGATGTGGTGCCCGTACTTGTTTGCAAAGTGCCGGGCGATCTCAATGTTTTCGGCTTTCTCGTTTTTTCCATGCAGTGAGCTTATTTCTAGTTTTCCCGCTTTTGTTTCGACGGTTGTAACCGTTTCTCCGCTAACAGCAAGTTGTTTTTCAACCTGTTCGCGTAGTTTAAAGTACGGATGGTGAGGAGGGAAGATCACGGCCTGCTTCCCAGGGTTGAAGCGGAACATCTCAAGCCTGTTTGCCCTATTTTTATCAATATGGGTAGTGGCTTTTTTCCCCTCTTCGATGGCTTTGGCGGGGTCGCTCTCAGGGTATTTGTTTTTGAGTACCTGTACTACGGTGCACCGGCATCTCCAGCCATTTGGAGGGTAATACGAGTTCCAGAATTCGTCGGTGGCAGGCAGGGTTGTGCGGTTCAGTCGTTCGTGGCTTTCGCGCACGCGGTCGTCGGCTGCCGTGCGGTACTGGAGGTTGTAGCGGTCGCCATCGGTAGCCTGGTCAGCCCACCGGGCGGCCATCTCCGCGCTTTGAGTCGCGAAGTTGTACTCGGCCTCCAGGTAGTGTTCGTTGTAGCGTTTATGCACCTTGAGTACGGCTACTTTGAAGGTGTTCCACTCCACGGGTTTCCCTTCAGCGTCGAGTAGCATGGCCGAAGCTTCGCGCAGCTCCACCTCCGTTTTGCACCCGGAGAACACAAACACATCGCTCTTCAGTTTTTGAAGCAGCTCAGGCGGTACCACCGTTTCCACGGTGCTGAGCGATGCCGACAGCGATCGGTTTACTTCGCTCACCAGTGCTTTCACAGGCTTATGGCTGAGCATCCCGGTGTTGTAACCTCCTTTGCCGTGTAAGTACTTCACTGCTCCAATAAACACCTGCCTGTTGATGCCCGGGGCGGCTGCAAGGTTTGCAGGGCCGCACACAGGGCAATCGGCATACAACAACTCAAGGTGGCGGTTAAGCCCCGGCAGGGCGGGGCTGCTTAAAAAAAACTCTGGTTGTTCCTTCCTGCCGGTAAGGCCTGTGTTTTTTCGCCTGTTACCTCTATGCCAAACTTTCGCTTGATCCATTCCGGATCGATTGAGTAATACTGCATGGCATCTTTCACCATGCCCCAGAGAACCTCAAGGTCTTCGGTAGGTTCATATTCGTAGGTGAGCCCATCGGGCAACAACCCCAGCTTCACCAGACCGGGCATCACGATGGTGTTGAACCAGGCCTCGATGATGGTTTTATCGGCCTCTACCAGTTTAGAAAGGGCCTTGTTTGATTCCTTTTCTTTGCTCTCGTTGCCGTTTTTGGTATCCTGGCCAATGATGGCACCGGTTACGAGCATACAAAATTCATCGTTGCAAAGCTTGATCAGGTTGTTGTAAACATCGCCATTTGTTACGGCCCCCTGGGCGAATTCAAGCTCCTCGGCATCGTCGATAATAAACCATGCTGCGGCACCCATGTCGCGCATCATCTGTTCGCCACACGAGAGTATTACCGGGTCCTGGGTGTTTGTTTTCAAATACCTCGGAGGTATTCCGTATATCTCGGCCAACTCGCTCCAGCAGGTTTGAGCAAACCCCTTCAGCAAAACGTGCGGTACCACTTTGTTGAGCAACCCCAGATCGTTTGCTTTCCCGAATTCATAAACCCACCAGCCAAATTCACGGGCATCGCGGTAGCGTATGCCGGAGGTGTCGTTTTCGTCCTTCAGCAGGATGCCGGCACGAGGTTCTATGTTGCGCCGGTTGATGAGTGTGAGCTTGAGGCCGCCTCCCGGATTGTCGAATTCGACCAGCGAATGACCATACCACCGGGCCTCCCACATATAAGCGATCAGATCGGCGAACCAGTGTGCTTTCTTCAGGGCTTTTGTCAAATCCTCGTCAATGGTGCCAGAAGCATCTTTTAGCGAGAAGGTGGCACCCAGAACCTGATTTTTCCTGTTTTCGAGCTGCGAGGTCAATTTGGCATCAATACAAATGTCGTCGTAAAGAGCCTGAAT
Source organism: Bacteroidales bacterium (assembly GCA_028689615.1). Classification (GTDB taxonomy): domain Bacteria; phylum Bacteroidota; class Bacteroidia; order Bacteroidales; family TTA-H9; genus GWE2-42-24. Next base: position 77,411 of record JAQVCV010000002.1, read on the forward strand.
TCTGGCACGGCGTGGAGTCTCGACTGCGAGCGCGGCTCTGATTGCGGTTTTCCATGAAGCGATGTCTTGCCGGGTTTGCGATACGGCTTTAAGTTGGATAGACGAGTTCCAGGTTTCCTTCCGTTTTGGTGCCTCCGGAAGTGTTTGTTTTTGAGCAACAGCGAGGTTGGTGTTACGGCGTTTTTTTGTCATTTAAACAGTCTTTAAATGTTAATACTCGTGGTTGAACTTCTCTCGGCTTCCGGCTCGGAACGGGAGTGATGTGTCGGACTCGGGGTCGGATTCGAGCACAGGCAGGTTTGCACTTATTGGGGTTTGCCCGGCGTATTTGCCTGTGGCCGATACCTTCTCAAGCCAGTCTATTGCTCTGTCATATCTTTGCTTTACCTGCTCGTGAATGATGTCAACATTGGCCAGGCGGCAGATGTAATACACGGCCATGCTCTTGCATAGTTCAAGAATGAGTGGATTGCGGGCTTCCTCCTCGGCGTTGAATATGGCGCTGATGTCGTATCGCTTTCGCCCGTCGCGGTAATGAGTTTGGGAGTTTGGCTCCAGGTAGCTTTTCATCTCCTCTATGGCAGCCCCAATTGCCATAGAGGGGATGTCAGCATTCCCTTCGGTAATTTGCTCGAGCTGGTAGGCGTAAATTGCGCTCGATAACTCTTCGGTTGTGATAAACATAATTAATGAGTTATATAAATAGCCTGTTTTTCGATATGTTGAATTGTAACTCCCTTTTTAAAAACCCTTTTTGCGATCCAGTTTTTGAGTTTGTATTTGGGTATTGCTACCGGCTTGCCAGCATAATTTATTACAATGTATTTGCAGCCGTGCAAGCTTGCAAGCCGTTTGGCCTCTTTTATTTTTCGCTCAGAGGCTGTTTTGTAACGCCAGACTTTGTATTTATACCATTGTGTTTTGATCCAGGCTACCGGTTTGCTCTGCCGCCTAAGTAATGGCGTAGGGATGGGTGTTTGTTTTTCCATGGTTAGTATTTATGGGAGGCTCTTACGCCGAAGCGAAACAGCCCTTTTGATTTGCGTGTAACAATGTTGAGTTTGCTTATGGCTCCTTCCACGGCGTCGGGGCCGTCTTTAGGCGCGCCGCTTCCTTTCTCGAAGGCCAGGTACTGATCTACAAGCTCTATCTGATCGGCTGAGTCTTTCTCGTCGATGTTGAAATAGACGTTGCGCCGCTCGAAGTATGGTTCGGTGGCTTCAATGCGTTCGTCCTTATCGGCCTTGGGTCGTTTGTCGGCGGTAACCGGGATGTAGTATCCCCGGTCGTCGCCTTCGGTATCGAAGTCGTTTACGAATTCATCCATGGCGAAGAGGCCTTCAATGTAGTAGCGGATTTTAGAAACCTCTTTTAGGTTTTTGTCCTGGTAGAGGTCGTAGAGCCATTTGGCCAGTTTAGCCCGGCTGGTTTGGCGCAGAAAGGAGTGAATGATATGGATTTCGCGGTCTTTTTTACCAACCAGGAACATGCCTTTGTGGCAGGCGTTATCCTTAAAACTCAAGTCGCCGTAGAAATTAAGGGCGTCGTACTCTTTATAAGGGAGCATTTTCTTCCACTGCATATCCGATGCTTTGAAAATCTTGCCATCGGCCACGTGCTCGTGCATATACTCGCGCAGGAAAGAGCGGGTTGGTGTGTTGCGGTACTTCCGTCGCCAGTAGTCGGCACTGGTTTTCTCGGGCCATTCAGGCGTAAAGCTCACCAGGTCTTTTACAGCCTTTACTTTTAGTATATGGTGAACAATGCGTTGCCCCTCTTCCCTAGCCCGCTCTATCAACACGCTGAACTGTTTTTCGAGTCGGTTGGTGATCGAGTTTTTGTGAAAGTTGTTGTTGGTATATACAAACCGTTTCACGGCATTGTCGGCTTCGTCGAAGCAGCCCCATATTTCTTCAGTAATATAATCAACCCCCTCTGTCATCAGAGAGTCATTTTTAACATGTTTTTTATTATCCACATCGTCCACGTTGATGTAGTCGGGCCGGTCGGCTCCTTCGCGGATGCCCCTCGGCGATTGGCCGAAGCCTAATGCCGTGAACCGGGCCCCGGTGCTGGTAACAAAGTCGCCGGTTGACCAGTCGCCGGCTTTGTAGCGTGGCCCATAATCGTTTTCAAGCCTTTTGTTGAACTCAAATTCACTTTGGATGCTCGACAGAAGCTTCTTGGCTTTTATTTCGGTTTCTCCCACCAGCAGCATGAACCGGAGCCTGTTGGTGAAGTAAAGGAATAAGGGAATGCCCATCCCGGCATGAACCGACTTAGCCGACGACCTGAAGCCCTCAAACTCCAAATAGCACTCCTGCTCCTGTAGCAAAAGGGCCGCCTTTTTGTGAAACCATGCGCACTTTGCTTTGGCGTAGTGGGGGAAATAATACTCGAACCAACTGTTATACTCGGCCTCCAGGCGCGCCTTCCGATCGTTGAGGGCTCTGGCCGTTTCGGCAATATTGACCGATGTGGCGTTGGCAACTTTGCGGCAGTGATCTTCATACTGCAGCAATAGTTTCTCCATCTGTTTATTCATCGGCTTGGGCTAAATGGTGCAGGTAGCGTTTGTGCATCTCAGTAAAGGGTACGGCCATCTGAGGCGCATTTTCAACCAACCAATTGTCGAATGCCTTAAACACCGACATTGTTACCGGAATGCTGGTCGATTGCCGCTCGAACGACAAGAACACCTTCTGAATTTTACTAAGTGCGTCAGCATCGATGTTCGACTTTTTCCCCTCGGCGATTGACTTGAGCTCGGTAAGCAGCAGTTCCCGTATTTTGCCAGGGGACGCCAGGTAGTCGTCGCGCTTCTTGTCCCATCCGTATTTTTTTCGCCACCCTGAGAGAGTGACTTCCGATATAGACAGTGTTTCGCTGATTCCAACGGCATTAAGCCCGCCTTCCACGAACAGCGTCTCGGCGTCGGCGTATAGTTTGTGTCGCGGTAGTTTCATGCTACTGTTAATTAAAATGACAAAGTTCAGTTACATTCGGCGTGTTTCGCTTCTTTTTTCTGTTGCTCGGTTGTTTTGTCCTATTATCGGACAAAGTCTTGCTTTGAGCATAAGCGCGCTATAAGTTTGCGCTTTCATTTGCAGTATGCACAAACAAAAATTATTTGCCTATGCCTACCCCCTCATTTGTGTTTAATGACGAAACGGTAAAAAACAGCCATGGATTCAGGTTGCTGAATTCCGGAGGCCGATTTGAGCGTTTCAACGACAACCCGGTGATGCTCGACACCCACGACCCGAAAAGCGTGATAGGGAAATGGGGCAACCTGAAAGTGGAAGGCAGCAAACTGATAGCAGAGCCCGTGTTTGACCTCGATGATGACCTGGGAAAGCGAATTGCCGGCAAAGTGGAGCGTGGCTTCCTGAAGGCCGTTTCGATGGGCATCTACATTGAGGAAGCGCAATATATGAGTCTGCCAAATGGCGATCTTGACCTTGTGGTTACAGCCTGGGAACTGCTTGAAGGCAGTGTGCTGGGTGTACCAAGTAACCGCTCGGCATTGGCGTTTTACTCGCGCGAGGGAACACAGCTTAGTGCCGATCAGGTACTATCTACAGTGCAACAGCTTGCTGCTCCCACTCACCCGAACCCTAATTTACCTTTTAATATGAACAAAATCGTTTTGAGTGCCGAGGCAGCTACTGTCCTCGGTGTTGCCATGGAGCACGATGACCCTAAGGCCATTAATGCTGGCATTATGGCACTTGGTGCCAGAGCCGAAAAGGCTGAAGCAGACCTCACCGCTTTTAAAAAAGAGCGCGCTACCACGATGGTCGATCTGGCTATTGCCGAAGGCCGTCTCGACGCAACGCGTAAGGAAAGTTTCATTTCACTTGCAACTGATGACTTTAAACAAGCCAGCGACATTCTTGCCGCCATCCCGGCTAAGCAAAACCTTTCCGGAAACGTGAAACAAGGCGAACAGGGCTTAGCGGGCGACCGTGCCGGCTGGGACTGGAAGCGTTACGAGAAAGAAGACCCCAAAGGGCTTGAGCAACTTCGGATGCGCAACCCCGAAGAGTACGACAGGCTTCGGTTTGCCTACAAAGGCCAGTATAGCTAATCATTTTTGTTAAACCAATTAAATACCGTTATGAAACGTTTTTCGTTTAAAAATTTTCTGTTCAATGTGATGTTTGGCCTTTTGTTGGCCATGTTTACCCCGTTGCCGGCTGCTGCTGCCATCGGTCTTACCCTTGCTGGTGGAACCACCATGTCGTTTATCCCTCAATCATCGGTACTAAGAGCCGGTGTGGCTAAGGAGATATGGACCGACCAGATCATGGAGGGGTTTTATCCCAAGGATGATTTCCTGGCATGGTCACGCGATATGTCGAGTTTGGTAGAATACAACCAATTGAACCTTGCCGAGGCTGGTGCTGATCCGTTGTTGCTTATTGATAATACCGACTACCCTATTACTTCGGCTGTTCGTACCGACGTGCCCAAAACCATTGCGTTGCGCACCCTTGACACCAACAGTACCATTGTTCGTAATCTGGAAGCTCTGGAAGCCTCATACGATAAAAGAGAGAGCGTTCTTCGTGGCCATAGAAATGTGTTGCGCAAAGGATCTGTTCAGCTTGCGGCACACTACTGGGCACCTCAATCAAACGGCACCTACACTCCGGTGCTTGCAACAACTGGCGCGGTAATCAACAGCAGGAAGCGGCTACAGTTTGAAGACGTGCTTGAGCTTCGCAGTAAATTGCTCGCCCTTGATGCCGATCTCTCCTCGTTCGCCATGTGCTTACATCCATTGCATGAAGGCGATCTGATGGCGCAGGACATGAAACTCTATAAAGAAATGATGGCTAACGGGAAGCTTTGGGAGTTTACTTACTTTGTGAACAGCCAGGTGCCACGCTTCAATGCCAGCACAGGTGCTAAAGTGGCCTTTCAGGCAGCCGCAGCCGGAACCGATACTGTAGCAACCATATTCTGGTCGCGTGACGAAGTGATGCGCGCAGATGGCACGGTTGAAATGTTCGCCAAATTTAAAGACCCTGATCAGAAAGGGGACGTGTTCAACTTTCAGAAGCGTTTCGTGGCTTTACCCTTCCGCAATAAGTTGCAGGGAGCAATCTACAGCCCTCAGTCATAAAATAACCCCATTTACCCCGCGAGATGACCACATTGCAATTGCTCGTGATACACTGCACCGCCACGCCAGGCGGGCTCGAAGTGACGGCAGCCGACATCAGGCGCTGGCACCTGTCGCCCCCGCCGGCTGGCCGGGGTTGGCACCGGGTAGGTTACACCGACCTGGTACACCTCGATGGCAGGGTAGAGCGGCTTGTGCAAAACAACGAGGACTCACAGGTTGATCCGTGGGAGGTGACCAATGGAGCCATGGGGTTTAATCAGATAGCAAGGCATATAGTTTACGCTGGTGGAATTGGTGTCGGGGGGAAGCCCTCCGACACCAGAACCCCGGCACAGAAAGATGCGTTGCGAAATTATGTGCTCTCGTTTCTTCAGGTACACCCACAGTGTAAAGTAGCCGGACACAACCAGCTCGCACCAAAAGCCTGCCCCTCGTTCGATGTGCCCCAGTGGCTCAGATCGATCGGAGTAAACCACCAAAACATCTACTAATGCTCGAAATCATTAGCTTTATATTGAATGCACTGCTTAGCAGCGGGTTGGTTATAACGCTGCTTAACCTGCGATCGGAGCGTAGGCGCGCCAGGACAGAAAACTACAAGTCGGAAATTGACCTGGTAACCACCTCGGTTGAGACCATGATTGAAGCACAGAAAAAGCTAATGGCGCACAACCAGGAGCTAATTGTTGCACTCACCGACTCAAGGCGTGAAAACGCCCAACTTGCAAGTAAAATTGATGAGTTGGAGAAGAAAATAAGCGACATGATTTGCACGAACAAAGAAATCGTGAAAATCCTTCGGAAAATGAAAATTGATGATGCCATTATCAGCCGACTCAATGATACTCAAAATTAAAACCCTCGTTATCGCTTTTGCTATCGTGGTTGCAGTAACGGGCTGCCGTCCCGTAAAGCACGTCACTACCGATCAACGACACGACAGCGTGGTGTATCTTGAGCGTACTGTTGTGAAAGATTCGTTAATCAGGGTGCCAGTACCTGCCGATTCGGCTTTAATAGAGGCCATCGTAGAGTGCGACTCTTTGAACCAGGCACACATAGCCTACATTGTTTCGCTTACCGATGGCGCACGGGCGCAGATAAGCATGAAGTTAGACAACAACGTGCTCACGTTGGGTTGCCGTTGCGATTCGCTCACCATTTACTCGATCTACCACAGCCGTTATCAGCAGATCGCTGAGTCGGCTACCAATACCACCGTTATGGCATCGACCACCGAGGTGCGTCAATCACTGCTCGAAAACTGGGTGGTGATACTGGCCCTGGCATTTCTGTCAGTTGTATCCCTTTTTTTATCAATTAACTATCTATTAGACCATGTCAAAAGGAACCAAGAAAGAAATTGAGCCAGCCAACCAGCCGGCCATCAAGAAAGATCAAGCCGCTGCCGGCCCCGGAACAGTTCCAGGCGAAGGAGGCGGAAATCCGACTGAACCATCCGCTGAATTACCATTCAGGAAGAAGCGAGCCGCAGAAGTGTTCGCCACACACACGGTTGATGAATTGTATTTCACCACCGACGATCAGTGTTTCGTGAATCAACAGTTTGCTGTATTGCATGCCCAAGGGTTGGGCGACCAGACCGTTACACCCATCAACAGAAAGGAGATTGAATAATGGCTCTTCCACGCGTTACGATTAATTTTGCGAACGGTGCCCTGGGTGCCGTGGCCGATCTGGCCGATGGTGTAGTTGGGCTGATATGCACCGCAGTGGCGGTGCCGTCAACCTTTGCACTCAACACCGCTTACAAGCTCACGAGTCTCGACGACCTTACAGCGTTGGGTATTACCGTAGCCAACAACCCCGCACTTTACAAGCACGTATCTGAGTTCTATACCGAAGCCGGAACCGGATCGGGTGCAGAGCTGTGGATATACGGCGTGGCCGATACGGTTACCCTTGCCCAGATGCTTGATTCGACCAGTGCCACCGGAGCACAGGCACTGCAGGCAGCAGCCAACGGTCGCATCCGCATCATAGTGGCCGCCCGCAAGCCAGGTACAGGCTACACGCCGACTACTACCAACGGCCTCGACTCCGACGTTTACACGGCAATAACCAACGGCCAGGTGCTTGCCGGTTATTGTAAAGACACTTACCAGGCTCCTGTACTCGTGCTGATCGAAGGAAGGAGTTATACCGGCACGGCTGCCAACCTTACTAACATGCGACAAGCATCGAACAATGCCGTGGCTGTGCTGATTGGCGACACCGCCTCCGATTCGGGCAATGCCTGTGTTGGGTTGCTGGCCGGTCGAATTGCTAAAATACCGGTACAAAGGAACATTGGCCGGGTGAAAGATGGATCGCTTGCGATAGCGGCGGCATACATTAAGGACAAAACAGCCGAAAAGGCCGACACGGCAGGCATTCACGACAAGGGGTACGTTACCATTCGCACCTTCACCGGGCGAACCGGTTATTTCTTCAGCGACGACCCCACGTGTAGCCTGGTAAGCGACGACTACAGCCAGATCACAGCTCGCCGCACGGTTGATAAAGCCTACCGCGTGGCTTACGACACACTGCTCAACGAGCTGCTCGATGAGTTGCCGGTAACTGCCGAAGGAACCCTTACACCGGCCTTTGCAAAGAGCCTTGAAAATAAGGTGGAAGCAGCAATCGTGAACACCATGACCATTAACGGCAACTTGGGCAACGACACCACCGACACGGCTGATAAGGGTGTGCAGTGCTTCGTTGATTACACACAGAACGTGATTAGCACCAGCAAGGTGATGATTACCCTGAAGGTGAAGCCCTATGGCTACGCCCGATATATTGAAGTAAAACTTGGATTTCAAACCTTAACTGCATAACAATGGCATTCGATAGCAGACAATACGCGTGGAGCGACCTTACGCTCGAAATAGGCGGCAAAGTGATTACCGGCTTTCGCGGCATCAAGTATTCTACGAAACAGGAAAAAGAGTTGCTGCACGGCAAGGGCAACAAACCGCTGAGTATCCAGCGCGGCAACATCACCTACGAGGGTGAGATTACCATCCTGCAGTCGGAACTCGAAACCCTTCGGCTCAACGGAGGCGGCAGTGTGCTGGGGCTTCACCTCGATGCTACCGTGGTATATGGCGACCCTGCCAATGGCGATGTAATCATTCCGGATAAGATTCTGGGTATCGAGTTTACCGAAGACGCCAAAGAAATGAAACAGGGCGATAAGAACATGGAGGTGAAACTCCCGTTCATTTGCCTCGAAATCAAAAACCAGTCACTTTAATCGCAAACCTTTAAATCAGAGTGGCAGCCGGCGCGCTATCAACTGCAACCCGGCTGCCTTAATACTACGAAAAATGAAAGAAAAAACGACCTTAATCGGGCAGGCCACTCCGGAGCAAATCGAAGCCTGGAAAAAGAAACACGGGAAACTGTTCGGGATTGTTGTAGATGGACACATTGCCTACCTGCGCAAACCCACCCGCCCTGAATTGAGCTACGCGGCTACCGTAAGCCAGAACAACATGCTCAAGAGCAACGAGGTGTTGATGAAAGCCATGTGGCTCGGCGGCAGCGAAGCCATTCAGGCAGAAGATGAATTGTTTTTTGGCGCATCAGCCCGTTTGGCCGACATCATTCAGGTGAAGGAGGCTGAATTGGTAAATTTATAAACAGCGTATCGGGCAAATACGAAGCCAATTGGGTAGGCTATATGGATACCATGCTGCAATACTATCTGCATATAGACCCCGATACGCTGACAGACGAGACCTGGAGTGAGAAAATTGCACAACTGGCCGATATTAGAAAGAAAGAAAATGAAGGTTAATTCTTTTTACGGAAAATAAATTCCATATAATAATTTTTCTGCAAACATAAGCCTAAATGAGCGATACGATCAATTATACGATCAATATTAACGGCAATGTTTCCGATGTGCTAGATAAAATCGGCATCAAATCGGGATCAGCAACCGATAAAGTTACGGGGCTTCGTAGGGGCCTCACAAAGCTTGGTGATTCTTTGTTCACGCTCAACAACATCAAGTATGCTTTTGATGGCATCCAACAGTCAATTAATTCGGCCATACAGCCAGGCGTTGCTTATAACTCGCAGTTAACAGAACTGTCGGCAATCACCAATGTTACCGGAAAAAAACTAAAGGAGATCGGTCATTCGGCCCGCGACAACGCCAAGGCTTTTGGTGGCGACGCTGGCAAGTCGCTCGAGTCGTATAAACTGCTTCTGTCGAAACTGGGTCCGGAGATTGCCAACGTGCCAACAGCACTGCAGTCAATGGGTAAGAATGTAAGCATCCTTTCTAAGACCATGGGCGGCGACACGGTGGCCGCGGCCGATGTTCTTACTACCGCGATGAATCAGTTCCAGGTCTCGCTCGACAATCCTACTCAGGCCTCCAAGGTGATGAGCGAAATGATGAACACTATGGCTGCAGCAGCACAAGTAGGGAGTGCCGAGTTGCCTGCCATAAAGGCAGCGTTGGAGCAGTCGGGGATGGCGGCTAAAACGGCAGGGGTTTCGTTTGCAGAAACCAACGCCGCCATACAAGTACTCGATAAAGCAGGGAAAAAAGGGGCCGAGGGAGGCGTGGCTCTGCGCAATACGCTTAGCATATTGGGTGAGGGAAGATTCATGCCCAAGGATACACGTGAAGCACTACAGGCTGCCGGCATTGACATCAATGCACTTGGTGATCGTAGTCTTTCACTCGCCGACAGGCTCAAGTTGTTGCAACCAGTAATGGGCGACACCGCACTAATGAGCAAAATTTTTGGGCGCGAAAACGCTAATGCCGGCATAGCCCTACTTGCTGGAATTGATCAGATAGAGTCATATACTGAAGCAATTACAGGGACCAATTCGGCATACGATCAAGCAGCTCTCGTTATGGGGAGTTATCAAGAGAAAATGAGCAGGATGCGCGCCAGATTCGATAACTTAAAGATCAGCTTCTTTAACATGACTAAATCTGTATTGCCAGCCATGCAAGTTGCTTTTTACGGGCTAAACGCAGTTACTCAGGCCGGCGCTGTTTACACCGCTATAGCATCTGTTGGCGAGGCGGCGCTGGCTAAAGCAATCAGTAACCGCGCCTCAATGGCCTGGAAGGCTGTTGCGGCTCAATGGGCGATGGTTTCGTCGGGTGGCGTATGGTCGGGGGTGGCAACCGTCATGTCAATTGTTAATTTAGCATTGGCGGCATCGTTTAAGGCTGTTGGCCGTGCAATCTATTCAATTCCGATCATAGGGTGGATTGCCGCCGGAATAGTGCTTTTGGTTGGGCTTTTTAGAATTTTAAACTCCGGTACATCCAGGTTTAGGCAAGTGCTGTTAGGCGTGTGGGAAGCTACAAAGGCAGTGTTCTATAACATTGGCATTGTGTTGAAGGCTGTATGGGAAAATATCATTAAGCCAGTTTTTCAGTTCATTTGGAGTGGGTGGAGTGATAACCTGAAAAACATGGTTGCTGCTATTGTGTATCTCTGGAATGGAATGGTATCTGCTTTCTCAGCAGTTGGGAAGTTTATTTATGACTACTTAGTAGCCCCGGTCTGGAACGCGATAAATTGGTTGATAAACGCTATTGCAACATTGTTTAGCTCGGTGTGGAGCTGGTTTGGTAATTTGTTTGGGGGCTTGACGTCATGGCTTAATGCCAACCTTCTTGAACCTATAAAGGCTGTTTTTTTTAAAATGTGGGACTTCGTGAGTGGTATTCTGGATCGAATTATCAACGCGCTTGCAAAACCTATAGCCTGGATCAAAGAATTATGGAATAAAATATTCCCAAAAGACAAATTTAAAGATATTGGTGAGGCCTACAAACAGGGAGTTGAAAATGGCAAAAAAAAGCCCGTCGAACCTGATGTGAAAAAAACCGAAGGGATAACAATACCCGATATCCCGGGGATGCAGCAGGGTGTCGCGGCAATAGGCGGAGGCACATTTTCTGGTGGTGGTGCAAAAGGCCTGTCTAACGACATTACAGGAGGTGGCACCCGCAACACCTCGGTAAACATACAATTTACCAACATGGTAGAGAACATCGTTTTCGATGGTACGATGAAGGATAAGCGCGCCGATCTGGAGCGCGAAATAACCAGCATCATGGCCAGGGTTCTGGGCATGGCACAAAGCGTTGCATAACATGAGACAACCTCCTGCATTAGGTTTTGCCATACCCCCGGTTGTATTGCCAGGCAGTTTCATGCCAACGGGCAACCCTTACCCAATCACCCTGATGGCCGACGGGTTGGAAGATTTTACGTTTCCAATTGACCCACTTATAAACCTGTCGTTCAAAAACATCATAACACGGCGCACCGTGGCCAAAGGCAAAAACCGAGGCACGGTAAAAGAGCGTTGGACGCAGGATGACGTGGAGATCACTATATCGGGCGTGTTTATCAATGCCGACGGTTATTACCCGCCAGAGGTGTATCAATTAATGGATTATGCAAATCACCCGGGAGCTGTTGAGGTGATTTGCGACTACCTTAACCAACGCGATATTTTTTATATTGCAATAGAGACAGTCAGCCTGCCCCATACTAAAGGCATCGAAAATCAGGCCTATGAAATAAAGGCCGTTAGCGACGATGTTTTCCAACTCTTAATAGAGGAATAATATGTTCAACATCACCTGGGAGATACACATAGGCAAATACAAGCTCACGATGCTCGATAGTTGCACCATCACGCGGTCGGTGGAGCAATTAGCCGACACGGCATCAGTGGTGTTGCCCGGTGCGTGTTTCAACAAAGCTATCGAAATAGAAAAGCAAATTAAACGCGGCGACCAGGTGACAATAATGGCCGGCTACGATGGCGACAATGTGCAGGAATTTGCCGGCTACCTTGAGTCAATAGCTACCGACGACGGAAGCATTACTCTGCGGTGTGAAGATGGGATATTCGAGTTTCGCAAACCGATTGACGATAAGGAATTTGTCAACCCTGATGTGAAAGAGCTTCTTGAGTATGCTTGCTCACAAATTGGCGGATTCACACTTCAGTGCGACTATTCATTTAAGTATGACAAGTTTGTGGTGCGCGCCATGACGGGTTACGATTTGCTGAAAAAGGTGCAGGAGGAGTGCAAGGCCAATGTTTATTTGAAAGATAAAGTGTTGCACGTTCACCCGCAGTATAAAGAGATCGGCGGCGAAGCAAAATACTCGTTCCAGGTGAATATAGAGCAGAGCGATCTTGAATACAAGGTTGCAGAAAACCGCCCATTCGAGTGTATTGTAGAGGGCAAATCTACCGATGGCAAAGTAATTCGAGCCACGTCGGGCAACAAAGGTGGCGATAGCGAAACCATCAAGCGCGATGGGGTTAGCGATATGAACAGCCTTCAGGCTCTGGCCGACGAGGTTGTGAAACAAAAGAGCTACACGGGCTATAGCGGAAGCTTCGACGGATGGCTGATCCCGTTTTGCGACGCCGGCTACAAGGCTACTATAACCGATGAGGATTACGAGTATAAGGACGGATCCTACTACGTGCTTGAAGTTGAAACAAAGCTGAGCAGTGCCGGCGGGGTAAGAACCATTAAAATAGGAGCAAAAATATGAGCGGCATCAAAGAAATCAGAGAGCAGATACAACGCATTGCAGGCACCTACAAACCCGGCGATGTGGCCTTCGTGGCCGAGGTAACTGCCGTGACTGATACCGACTGCACCGTGAAGCTGGGCGAATTGGAGCTTACAAAGGTGAGGTTGTTCGCACAAAGCTCAGAGGCCGGTAACGTGCTCTTCCTTCCAAAACTTGGAAGTAAGGTAACCATTGTTGATTTCAGCAGCGGGCAGCTTCGTGACTTGCAGGTGATCTCGTGCGACAAAATTACTTCCTTCACGTTCGTTGAAAATGGGCTCAATATTGAGTTCGACAGCGAAGCCAAAAAAGTTGACATAAAAAACGAGACGGTAAGCCTCAGGGATTTGTTCCAGTCGCTGGCCGATATTATAAAGCAAATTACCGTTGCAACTCCCACTGGCCCCTCGGGCACTCCATTGCCCCCGACCATTCAGGCCGTAACACAGTTTGAAACATCGTTTAACTCACTTTTAAAGTAAAATGAAATGGCATTGCAAAAACCAGCGCTAAAAGCCTCCATTAAACAATTGCTTCAGGACATGATGACCCGCGAAGATGCAAGCTATGAAGAGTTTGCCGATCGCCTGAGTACGGCCATTGATGCTTTCGTGAAAACAGGAACCGTAACCGTGGCCAGCGGCATTGCAGTGGCCACAACGGGAACTGCCGCCGCGCAAACAGGCAGTACCACCGCCCAGGGAACCGGAACAATATCATAACACATGAAACCAACCGACTTTTTGCTCGATAACGACTTTGATGTGATGTGCCACGCTGGCGACATCGCGTCGGGTGATGCAACGCGGCAACATCAGGCGGTGTTGCTGAAAGCATTGCCCGGCTCGTTTAAGCAGGCTCCTGTTGCAGGGGCTGGTAGCGATCTTTACTTGCTCGATGAATCGCCCTTGCGACTGCTTCGCGAGATCAGGTTGCAATTTACCCGTGATGGTCTGCGGGTGCAACGGTTGACAGTTGATAATGTAGGGAACTTATTAATTGATGCAAACTATTAAACCATGAGAACAGTAAACCCCGAACGAGGTCAAACCATCTGGGACGTGTGTCTTCAACACATGGGGTCTGTCGAACCGGTGTTCGACCTATTGGCTTTAAACCCCGCCATTCGCCCCGATGCTGTATTCGATTATGCCGTTGGCGAAGCCCCCCCCGACATTCTCCTCCCCGACAAGCCGACTAAACCCTTGACGGTTGCTTACTATGCAACAAACTCTATTGTACCGATTGGTAAAATTAATGATGTAAACCTATAGCCATGGCCAGAACGATACAGGAAATATACGACAGCCTCAACACTGTTAAAACAAACATGACAGAGTTAAATGGTTATGTTACAGAATCGGGCGGCACTGTCGGCGATAATGCAAAGAACCTGTTGCTCGACGCAGACAGTGGTAGTAAAATAGCCAACTGGCGGCTGTGGCTTTGGGTGGTGGCTGTAGCTTCTTTCGTAGTTGAGGGCCTGTTCGACACCGCAAAGGCTTATATAGCTTCGGTCGTTAATGCCACGCGCCCACACACGCTCAGGTGGTACGAACAGGAAGCAAAAAAATGGCAGTACGGGCATGAAATCACATGGATTGATGATGACCACTACGGGTATTTGGTTGACGATGCTCTTTCGCGAATTGTAACTGATGTGGCGGCCACAGAGGCTGATGATGGCTCCCTGACAATTAAAGCAGTGAAGCGGGCATCTGGATTCCCTGTTGCTTTGGCCACACATGAGTTGCAAAGTTTCACGGCATTCTGGGCGCGATGGAAGGACGCGGGCGTTCGCGTTGCGATTGTTTCGCAAAACCCGAATGTACTCGATATACAGGCTGTTGTTTTAAGAGATCGGCTCGTTTTGGCTGAAGATGGAACACTGATACGCGATTCGTCAGTAAACACACTTCAGGTTGCCCTCGACACGTGGCTGAATAACCTCCAGTTCAATGGTGTTATTCGCATCACTGACATAGAGCAGGCCGCCAAAACAGCCGAGGGTATCATCGACTTTTCGATCACCTTTTTGTGGATTGCTGATTATACTGAAACATCGTGGCAGCAGGTAGCCAGAGAGGTGGTACCCTCGTCGGGATTTGCCGTGATAGATTACGAACGCTCAGATTTTAACTATGTTGATGAATAATGTAAGCCTTTACCGGATTGTGCATTACATGCTCGATAACGTTCTGCGGAAAACCAGAACGCTGGCATGGCTCAAGGTGTCAGTAAGCTATCTGCAGCGGGTCGTATTGCTGTTTGATGAATTCAACCTTGAGAACAGGCGGCTGGCGTGGCTTACGCCGCAAGTATGTTATCTGGAAAAGTACCTGCGCATTATGTTTGCATCAAACGCAATAACCATTGCTGATATTGATGATGCAGAGCGTTATTGTTCGATCAATAGTGAAGCAGATGTGGTTGAGCTGTTTCTCCATGATACAGGAACCTATTTCTATACCACCAACGAGTTGCAGATTAGCAGCTTTGTGGTGCAATACTCACCAGAGCTGGCCGGTTATTCGGCCTCGTTGAGAGCTGCCGTTGACAGATATAAACTTCCCGGTTTTAAATACTTACTACAAATCGTATGAAAAAGATTAAAATTTCAGCAGGCGGGCAACCCATTCGCCCCGATGATTTCCTGATGATACAACAGGAGGCATTGAAGGGGGTAGAAGAACTGATCAAGGGGCTGTGTGCCGAATACGCTACAGAAACCATTGTTTCAGGGCTTACCCTTGTTAACAATGGCGGTGGAAGTTACACCATACAAGCCGGCTATTTTTATGACGGACAAGAGCTTTGTTACGTACCGGAGTTCAGCTACACTTACAGTGCGCTGTATGCAGTCCATCTTGTAAAGGCCGAGGTGGATTCAGACAGCCGTCGATTTTTTGACGACGTTTACCGCAACGTTCAAACTGAACGCACCTACGTGATGCAGTACGCGACCAGCGCGCCGGCCAACTCATTCAGATACGACTCACTGAACCGGCTTAGTTCGCTGTTGAGCGTTACACCCAACTTGCTCGACTTCCAGCGCACCTACTCGGGTTACATTGCCCTCAACGCAGGCTATACAGCCAGAGATGGCGGCTCGGGCATGTATGTGTTATCAAACGCCTACAAGGACTACCAGTTTATGTGTGCCTTCACAGCCACCACGGCTAACGGCACAATCTGCACCCTGCCCGCCGGCCACCGCCCCGTCGTTGACCTCTTTTTCCCGTTCCGCGCCGGATCGGGCTGGGGTCTCATGTTAGTCAAAGCCTCTACTGGCGACATCCAACTCACAGGTGCCGCCACCGCTGAGGGCACCTACAACTACATTCAGGTTGAGACCAACATCAACGCTGTATATCCGCCAATTGCTATTGCACACCTTTAAATAATAGAATTATGCTTATCGAAATACCCATTAACCACGCCTTCGATGATGTCGAAGTAACCATCGCCCACGACTTTGCTGTCGTGGGCGTGCACATTGAACACGACTTTGCCACCGACGGCTCAACAGCTACCTCCACGGGTACACAGCTCGACAATGCCGAGGACAATGTTGTGCTGACCGTTGACGGCCACGACGCGCCCATCACGGCAAAACTCCAGGCGTCGGCAGATGATGTTACCTATACCGACGTGGAAGACTCAGGGCTCACAATCGAGGTTGGTGAGACGGGCGCCGCCTGGGCGCTGGGTGATTACACCATCGCCGATGACTCCTACCTTCGTGTGGTGGTGGAAGCCGGTGAGGCCAGTGAAGGCACCGTTGACGACCTGACCCTCTACAGTTCCACTGTAACGTCAAGCTCGGCGCAGATTGACAATATTGACGCCCTCGCCTCTGTAACCTGCACCGGTCACGATGCCGAGGTGACGGTAAACTTAGAAAAATCAGCCGACAACGTTGCCTTCGAGCAGGTGGCCACAGCGACAATCGCCGTGGATGAGAACGGTTGCTCGTTCGACCTTGCGCCGCTGAAGCTCGACAAGGGGGTTTACCTGCGTATCACAGCCGTGTCACTCGCTGAGTCTGGCGTGATCGGCACCTTTGCCGTGCCCACCGATGGCGATACCCTTACCACCGCCGGGCACACCCTGAACAACACGAAGGCCATCGCCGCGCTGAGGTGTACTGGCCACGATGCGGCCATTACCGCCGCCATAGAGGTGAGCGTTGACAATACGGCTGGCAGCTTTATAGAGCTGCCCGAGTCAGAAACATCAATCGCCGTTGGTCAGACCGTCACACAATGGCACCTACAGCACTACCTGCTGCCCAAGGGCTGCCACCTGCGGGTTGTGGCCACGTCAGAGGCAACCGAAGGAGTAATTGATAACCTTAAAATATTGAGCAATGAATAATTTGATCGCCCGTTTTTTTGAAGTTGCGCGCGCTATCCTGGGCGCCGTTGTGGCCGGTAAAACCAACGAGACCATCAAGGTGTTTACCTTCGAGATCACTCGCCCCGCCGACACCACCCCCTACTCAGCCGGTGATGTGATCGCCAATAGCGACAGCTCCCAGGCATTGCCATACGTTGAGCTGGACACCGACACCGGGGCCGATGTGGCCGCTATCATCGCCTTCGTGCGGGTGCAGACTAACACCACCACCTGGGCGGCTGTTAGGCTCAAGCTTCACCTCTTCCGGGGCACCATCACCCCGCAGGCTGACAATGCAGCCTATGCAATGTTATACAGCAACGCGCCGTTGCGCAACGGTAGTATCGACGTGACGTTTGACGCCGCAAATGGCGGTGGTACAGACAGCGTTGCTGGGATGAATAACTACGACAAGATCGTGGTTGAGCCAGCGGCCAACCGGCTGTACTTCCAGCTCCAGATTCTTGATGCCAAGACACCGGTATCGGGTCAGAAGTTCTTGATTCAGATAGGACTGATTATGAAGAAATACTAAGCGAGATGGGGGCAATTGATATTATTCTCGACAAAGATTTCGCCGAAAGCACCACCGACCGACACCGTGCCAGGGTGGCGGGTGCTGGTGGAGAACTGCTTGATCGGCAATCAACCGTAAAGCAAGTGAGAGCGTTGAAAAAAAGCGGGTTGTGGGACAAGGCCAGCCTGGTGATGATTCCAAGTGCGAGAAAAACAGGTGCTTTATTTTGTGTAAAGCCTACTAATGGCTCTGGAGACTTCGATTTTTCCAGACCTTCAATTACCTTTCAAGAGAAGAAGTCTTTACCATTAGAACAAGTAGCAACTCATCTGCCCGCTTTGGAATGGAGCAATTCGCTCCAAAAATTTGTATTCAAGATTGACCCACAAAGGACAAATGACTATCCCGGTTCATCGGTAGTGATCGAAACAACAACTGGTATTACACCAACAAACGAGCAAACGATCCTTGCTCCAGATGGTACATTATCAGCAATTAGGATTGCAAATAGTTCACCCAATTATTGCCTGCGAGCACAAGGTGTTAATGGACAAGTAAGGTCAATATTTGCTCGGACTATTAGCGGTTCCGGCATTGTTTCACTAATGGCAGTCAGTGGTTTATCTAAGTCTCTGTTTACCCTAACAGAAGAGTGGCGAAAATTTGAACTTCCAGTTGATACATCTGATTCCGGTGGATCATACTTTTACCTTGTTGATTTTCGCAGCCCTTACTGTACACTCTCAGAAATACTAGTGTGGAATCCTCAGGTTGAGACGGGGGTGTATGCAACCACACCTATAAGGACACCACCAAGTGCCTCGCTCACGCGAGCACGAGATAACTTTTCAAAATTGATACCTGATTTAATCGGTCAACAGGAAGGCACTCTCTATGTTCATGCACAACTACGTAAGTCATTAGAAGTAATTTCCATTAACAGGGAGACGCTAAACTGCATAGCACTTTATGTAACAGCTGCCGGATACTTAAGAGTACTAGTATATGCTGCTAGCACTCCGTTAATTTCCGTACAACTGTCGGAAATAATCACTGATGGTGAGTGGTATAAAATCGCATTTGCGTACAAAACAGGAGACAGTGCATATTATGTCAATGGAACTTTAGTTTATTCTTCATCTGTAGAATATTCCTTTTCTTCGTCACTCAATGGCATTTATGGAGGCACTGGAGGCTTTGCCGTTAGCATACAAGAACCTTACGCTATTGCTGAAATTCATCTATATAAGTCCAGGCTATCAAACTCTGAATTAGAAAAACTGACGTTAAAATGAAAACTATTTATCTACGTTGCGTTAACCTTGATTGCTTAATCAAGGACATACAGAGGGCCTTGCCAGGCTACAATGGAGAGACTGAATATCAGTATGAGGATGTAATTCTTCACTTGATTGGTGACATACCAACTTCCTTTGACGAAGAAGGCAGTGTTACAACCTGGGCGGGTGCTTTCCACGCTAATATCTATGCGCCTGAAAGTTTTGACGAATCCGTATTTCAAACCCGGATGGACGAATCACCCGCCAAGCCGGTTAACCGGTTAGCATTGTAGCAAAAAAGAGGCCCGTGCCTCCGCAGGGTTGTCCAGACCCAAACGATAAAGGTGCACACACACCACAGCACAGGCTTCTAAGCCTTTAACCTGGTGTGTGTGCACCTTTGAATTTAAAATTTGGACACTACAAAACTATAAATTATTTTTATGAAACCTCCATTTTCTTACTATGGTGGTAAGCAAAAGCTTGCTGCCTCAATCGTTAAGCTTATTCCTACTCATAGCCTATTCTGTGAACCGTTTGCAGGCGGTGCCGCTGTATTCTTCACAAAGCCAAAAGAAATGAGTGATGTAGAGGTGTTGAACGATACTAATACTGAAATTATTAACTTTTACAGAGTTGTTCAACTTGAATTTGTAAGCCTTGAGAAAGAAATCAGAATAAGCCTTCACAGCCGTCGCTTGTTCGACGATGCGCACGTTATTTATAATAACCCTCATATGTTTAGCGATGTTCGACGTGCGTGGGCGTTGTGGGTGCTCGCTACCCAGGGTTTTGCATCTATCATAGATGGAAGCTGGGGTTATGATAAGAAGGTTCGCACAACAAGCCGTAAGGTGCAAAACAAACGTGAAGCATTTTCAGAGGAATTGGCTTATCGGTCACAAGACGTACAGATTGAGTGCACTGATGCAATCAGAATCATTCGATCAAGAGATCAACAAAACGCTTTTTTCTACGTCGACCCGCCATATTTTAATAGTGATTGCGGACATTATGATGGTTATTCTGAAGTGATGTTTAAAGAACTATTAAATGCCCTTTCAAAGATAGAAGGTAAATTTCTTTTAAGTAGCTACCCAAGCATTGTCTTGTCTAAATATGTTAAAGAGAACGGCTGGAGTCAATCCAGCCGTGAAATGGGCGTGAGTGTTAATAAAGGTATGAGCGGGAAGCGTAAAATTGAAGTCCTCACGGCAAATTATAACATTCTTTGATTAGTGCGTGTGAACTTACATTTCGTTTTAGAATTTTTACATTTCGTTTTTTTGATTATAAGTGCGAAAAGAAAATCTGTCAACCCGTCAACAGGCACCACCCGACCGGCATAAAATCCCCGGTAAAGAGACTCCTTCCTGTTGGCAAGCGCTTCCATTTGATCCACATTGAGGCTGCCCCCACTCAACTTCGCGAATATTTCACGATTGGTGCAGCCAAAAAACGAGAGCAACTCCTGGTCGGTTATCGCATAGCCCACCTCGGCACACAATTGCCTCCAAGCCATGAGGTGGAAATCGCGGTTAGCAACCAGGGTTCCATCCATATCAAAAATAACCGCCCCAACCGGACGGTTGCAAAACTGGATTGTTTGTTTATTCATAATGAAGAGTTTGTGGCCTCTTTGGCCTAAAATCAAGGAATTGAAGTGATGAAACACCACTGAACTCAAACAGGAAACCCGATTTATTCTCAGGCAATCCAGGGTAAAAACCTGCTCTCAGCTTGATGGTTTTTAAAACAAGGTTTTCGTTTCGCAACATGCAACCAAAGCCAAAGCCCGAATAGAGATTACTCTGACCCGCCCTGCCTGGCTCTGGTCCGATCCATGCCAGATTGGCATATGCAAACCAGGCCAATTTAAACCCATAGTAATAAACTGGGGTGAACACCATGCTGGTAAAATTTGAAGTTATTTTCTGATTACCACTAAAATACAGTGTATCAAAAGCTCTAAGGCCACCCACACCCAGTTCTTTCACAACATGAAATGACTCCCCTTCCAACCGCCTGATCCCTGAGGCATATTTAAGGGTCAGAAAATGCCTCACTTTATTAAAAAAACGGTATTGAAGGGGCGAAAAATAATCGATCGTAACACTAGCATACCCTTGATTCATAACCCCTTTAGTCCAGTAGCCATCACCTGAAAACCGACCCGACAGGTATCCAAACCTGTTGATGTAGCGCGCTATTGCAAAAGAAAGACCCGAATAATAACGCTGAGAATACTCATAAGCATCGGGGCCAAAGCTCAAGGAGCATTTGAAGCCATACGGGATGTCTTCGGTTCGCCCAAACTGATAAATGTAATTACCAGTATAATAAAAGTTTCGAGAAAGAGTGACGCTGCCAATTATTTGTGAAGAGTTGTGAAACAACTGGTTGCTATCAACATCAACATAGGGTCGCTTGGTAAACAGTTTGTTTTGAAGCGCTACGGCGAAAACCAGATTCAATGGCCTTTTGGCATTACCTAATCGGAATGCCTGACCAAGCCACAATACTTGCTGGTTCAGCCGAAGATCGTATTGCTTTAAAGATGGAGAATACAAACTTTTAGTTTCATTTTGGTGGTACAATTCAAGACCTCCTGCAACCTTGGTACCGACACTGAAAAAATCTCGAAACAACCTGATTCCTATGCTATTGTTCCTGATTTTATGTACGACATCTGTTTCAGCATTCACGAATGTGCCCCGGATGTTGTCAACCCTGTAAGAAAACTTTGAAATACTGAACACTGCTCCCTCCTTTGTATTGTAGCGCATGGTTGAGGATACGCGGTGTCCCAGACCTAAAAAATTGTGGTTATAGACATCCATATCCCAAACAGCAATGTTGGGCACCTCCACATAGATGCCAAAAGAAAACAGATCTTTTGTGATAACAAACAAATCAACTTCATTATCAGCGGCACCAACCGGGACCAACACAAGGGCAGCCTCCTCGAAATAGGGAAGCGAACGAAGCAATTGAGCATTTTCGGAAATGACCACAGGATCAACCGTATCGCCTTCTTGCACAAAAAGATTTTCGAGTATTACTCTTTTGCGCGTGGTCATATGAAGTTTGTTACCTGTTCTGCCCAGCCATGTCTGGGCTTTTTGTCCTGGATTGGTGAGGGTTGGGCCGAATACATCCAGTTGCTCCACAACCAATTTTCTGATCTTCATACCACTAAAAGGCTCAAAACGCTGAAAACCCTCCAGCTTATTACTCCCTGGCTGGATTTCAGAAACAATTTGCCTGCTCGTTGGCACCAATATATCAAACACATGCAGCATCAAACTGCTTCTGGAGGCCACCATCCTCAGAGAATCATAAAAAGCTACAGAATGGCGGTAAGGATCGCGAACAATACGACAATTCGCGGCATCACCCGGGGCTATCAGGGTGTCGGAACGAATGAATCTGCTCTGCCCGTCAATCTGAACCAGGGTTCCGGCACAAAGAAAAAGGGTATCGTTTCTGTAAGTATTGCACGACCGATCCTCGGATTGAGTGCTGCCACGGGATGAAAACAACAGAATAAGACAAAGGATCAAAACGAACCTCACAAGATGCTCATCACTCATTTTCAACCATTTGCCCCAATAATTCATCATCAAAGTCGTTAATTCAAAGCCAAAAGGGCTGTATCCGCTATTACCGATGCAGCCCAGAAGAGTTAAAGCACCTCTCAACCCTGAAGGCCCAAATCGGCTTTTATAGCATCAATTCGTTGACGGAGTTCTGCTTCGGCAGCAATTAGATCCGTTGCGCCGGCTTCACCTTTCACTCCAAAATAAAACTTAATTTTGGGCTCGGTTCCGGAAGGGCGTACAGTTATTTTCGATCCGTCAGCCGTGAAGAATTGCAACACGTCGGAAGCGGGAAGGTCAATACTCTGGCTGGTTCCGGTAACTGTATCAACCGAACGACGCAGCTTATAGTCTTTTATCAACCTTACCTTCGATCCGTTTATTGTATCAGGCGGATCTGTCCTGTATTTTTCCATGAGGGCAGCAATCTCCTCGGCTCCGCTCTTCCCCTTGCGTGTTATGGATATAAGCCCCTCAAGATAAAGGCCGTATTTGCCATAAATCTCGAGCAACACATCGTAAAGTGTCATTTTTCGCGATGCGGCCCAGGCGGCAGTTTCAGCAATTAAACAACAGGCACTCACAGCATCTTTATCGCGCACGGCATCTCCTATCAGGTAGCCATAGCTCTCCTCCCCGCCAAAGAGGTAGGTCATATGCCCCTCCTTTTCACGGATTATCCCGGCGATGTATTTAAAACCTGTCAGCACATCAAAATAGGGTATGCCTTCAGCACGAGCCATATCGGCCAGCAACTCGGAGGTAACAATGGTTTTTACAATAAATTCATTCCCTTTCAGGTCGGCTTTTGCCTTCCGTTGCGTGATGATGTAATATTGAAGAATAGCCGCTGTTTGGTTTCCATTGAGCAGAATGAAATCGCCGCGACTATCGAGTACAGCAATTCCAACACGGTCAGCATCGGGATCGGTAGCCATCACCAGGGAAGCCCCCGAAGCTTTGGCTTTGGCAATAGCCATCTCGAGAGCTGCAGGTTCTTCGGGATTTGGCGAATGCACAGTAGGGAAATCTCCATCGGGCACCATTTGTTCGTCAACGCCAATGATGTTTTTAAATCCAAAGGCTTGCAGTGCCATCGGTGTCAAGCGGGTTCCTGTTCCGTGAATAGGTGTGTAAACAATTTTTATCTCTTGTTGGGCTTTAATCAATTCAGGGCGAATAGACAGCGAGGCGATCATGTTCACGTAGGCGTCATCAATTTCCTTCCCGATTTTTTCGACAAGGGAGGATTCCAGTTCCATCTTTACCTCCGACAATGAGGTAATGGACCTAACTTCGTTGATGATTCCTTTATCGTGAGGGTCGATGATTTGAGCCCCGTCTTCCCAATAAACTTTGTAGCCATTGTATTCTTTGGGGTTGTGCGATGCGGTGATCATGATCCCTGTTTGACACTTCAGGTACCTGATTGCAAAAGAGAGTTCGGGTGTTGGGCGAATATCGTCAAAAACATAAACTTTGATTCCGTTGGCCGACAAAACCGCTGCAACGGTATCGGCAAAGAGGGTATTGTTGTTCCGTGAGTCAAATGAAATCACGGCACCAATTTGCGGCAAGGCTGAGAAATGATTTAAAAGATAATTGGCCAATCCCTGGGTTGCCATCCCAACGGTGTAGCGATTCATCCTGTTTGTTCCGGGTCCCATAATTCCGCGCAAACCGCCTGTGCCAAATTCAAGATCCCGATAGAATGCATCTATTAAGGCGGTGGGGTTTTCGTGCATCATTCCGGCAACTTCAGCCCTGGTGGCGGCGTCGTATGGTTCAAGAGTCCATTGCTGAGCTCTTTCGAGGATTTCTGAGGGAAGTGTATTGTTCATAAAGCGTACTGGTTTGAAGATTAATTTCTTTCACTTTTTTTAGCTATTACCCTGTGGACACCCGAAGCTGGGTCGGCGTGGAAATCGATAACCAGACCCGACAACCGGTTGAGCAACCTGAGCAGGACCTGCATCCGTGCCACAGCCTGAGGGAGATTTGCAGCACCGGTAACAAAATCAACAGGGATTTCATTATCAACAAAAAGTGGCACAACAATAAGCGATTCCGGTTTCAACCCTTTATAGTTGAATGGAAGCACAAGGTTGGTCCGGGAGTTTAGCCCACGCAAGCGCAATTCGTGAAGCAGGCATTCGACATACAGAGACTGGGCGAGCCCGCCGCCAATGGTTTTAATTACCTCTGAGGCCGAATCGCCAACCGTACTGAGCAATCGCGATCGTTCTGCCTTGTTCATAAATTAACTGTTTTCGAGTAAAGGGATGCAACGGGCCAGACTATCGCGCCACCAAGGGATTGTGATTTGAAAGGCGGTTTTGATTTTTTGCTTGTCAAACACGCTGTAATGAGGTCGGGGAGCAGGAAGAGGGTACTCTTCGGAGCGGATGGCCTCGAAAGTGCAAGCTATGTTGCTTTGCCGGCACACCTCTTGAGCAAAGTCAAACCAGCTTACCACCCCTTCGTTGGCGTAGTGATAAATCCCGCCATCGGCTTTGTGATGATTCACAATTTGCAGAATAGCAGCGGCTAAATCTGCAGCATGGGTGGGTCCGCCCACCTGATCGTAAACCACGCGCAGATGACCACGTTCGGCGCCATACTTTCGCATGGTTTTCACAAAATTTTGCCCGTAGGCAGAATAAAGCCACGAAGTTCTTATTACAATGGCTGTAGGATCGGCGTCAAGAACAGTTTGTTCGCCTTTGAGTTTACTTTGGCCGTATTTGGAACGTGGATTCACCCAATCGGTCTCCTTGTAAGGTTTGCAACTGGTTCCATCAAAAACATAGTCGGTAGAGATGTGCACGAGGCGGGCACCTGTCTCTTTGGCAACAGTAGCGAGCACACCAGGAGCAACACCATTGATTAACATTGCTTTATCGAAATCAGTTTCAGCCTTATCCACTGCGGTGTAAGCGGCACAGTTAACCACCCAATCCACCGGATGGACTGACATCCAGGTTTTCAGACCATCTTTTTGAGTAATATCAAGGTCCAAATCCATGAAATAAAACCGGAATTGAGGAAAAAGGGGAGCCAGAACCCTGAGTTCATTGCCCAATTGACCCTTGCTGCCGGTTACCAAAATATTTTTCATAACGGGAAAGAATTACACAACTGTTTTAAAAAAGGCGATTGTTCGGGCGAGGCCCTCCTCCAACTGGATGCGTGGCTCCCAGTTCAGAATAGATTTGGCCTTCTCGATATTAGGCTGACGCTGCATAGGATCGTCGGAAGGGAGAGGCTGGAACACAATTTTCGATTTTGAACCGGTCATATCGATTACTTTTTGAGCCAGTTCCAAAATCGTAAACTCGCCCGGGTTGCCAATGTTGATTGGTCCGGTGATGGTGTCGGGGGTATTCATCAACCTGATGGCACCTTCCACCAAATCGTCAACATATTGGAAGCTGCGTGTTTGACTGCCATCGCCATAAATCGTGATGTCTTCGTTTTTCAGAGCCTGAACAATGAAATTTGAAACCACACGCCCATCGTTTGGGTGCATACGCGGCCCATAGGTATTAAAGATGCGCATGATTTTAATCCTGACATTATTTTGCCTGTGGTAATTAACAAACAGAGCTTCGGCGCATCGTTTCCCTTCATCGTAGCATGCACGGAGTCCAATGGGGTTGACATGCCCCCAATATTCCTCGGTTTGAGGATGTTCCAAAGGATCTCCATACACTTCACTGGTTGATGCCTGCAGTATTTTAGCCTGAATACGTTTGGCAAGTCCAAGCATGTTCACGGCACCCATTACCGATGTTTTAATGGTTTTAATCGGGTTATACTGATAGTGAACAGGCGAGGCGGGGCAAGCCAGGTTAAAGATCTCATCCACCTCTATAAAAAAGGGCATGGTAACATCGTGCCTGATAAGTTCAAAATATGGATTCGACAGCAAATGAGCCACATTGGCTTTCTGACCGGTAAAATAATTATCGAGGCAAATCACTTCGTTGCCTTCGTTGAGAAGCCTTTCGCACAAATGCGAACCAATGAACCCTGCTCCACCCGTAACTAAAATTTTCTTTTTCATAAAATGGTTAATAAAGTGATCATCTAACTTTTAGCAAAACATCAGAGTAAAAAAAGCCAACCGGCAAACAGAATAAAGAAACTGCTTGCCGGTTGTTAAGTGCAATCGGATCAGTTAGTTTTTAGTATTAATACCGATGCAATAGTAATCAAATCCCAAATCTTTCATTTCACTGATGTCATAGACATTACGTCCATCCAACACCACCAGGGCACGCATTAATTTTTTGATAACATTGAAATTGGGGAATTTAAATTCAGGCCATTCGGTTACTACCAGCAATGCATCAGCATCGATGAGCGCCTCGTATTGGTCCATGGCATACTCGATGGTATCGCCCAGAATTCGTTTGGCTTCATGCATCGCCACGGGATCGTAGGCCTTCACCTTTGCGCCTGCTTCCAAAAGTTTTTGAACCAACACCAACGACGGGGCTTCGCGCATATCGTCGGTTTGGGGTTTGAAGGAGAGGCCCCACATGGCTATGGTTTTGTTTTTTAACGATCCGAAATGAGCCTCAGCCTTGTTGAACAGAACCGATTTTTGATCGTCGTTAACATCCTCAACGGCTTTCAGCACTCTGAGAGAATAGCCATACTCATCGGCAGTTTTTATCAGAGCTTTCACATCTTTTGGGAAACAACTTCCACCATAACCAATTCCAGGATAGATAAACTTGTTGCCAATACGCGAATCAGACCCGATGCCCTTTCTAACTTTATTTACATCGGCACCCACCCTTTCGCAGAGGTTGGCAATGTCGTTCATAAAACTGATTTTTGTGGCCAACATCGAGTTAGCAGCGTATTTGGTCATCTCTGCTGAAGGAATATCCATGAAAATCACAGGGTGGCCGTTCATGGTGAAAGGCTTGTAAAGCCTTGTAAACAACTCTTCGGCACGTGAGGAGTCAACTCCGCAAACAATACGGTCGGGTTTCAGGAAATCGTTGAGGGCATCTCCCTCTTTCAGGAATTCAGGATTGGAAGCAACATCGAAGGGTATGTTCAAACCCCGCTTGTCAATCTCCTCTTTCAATACCTTGCGAACCTTTTCAGCTGTTCCAACCGGAACAGTACTCTTGGTAACGATCAGAATATAATCACCAACACTCTGACCAACAGTGCGTGCAACATCTAATACGTATTTCAAATCGGCACTGCCATCTTCATCGGGGGGGGTACCAACGGCCGAAAAAATTACCTCAGTCCCCTCTTCAATCACCGATTTCAGATCAGTTGAAAAATGGAGCCTCCCCTTTTCAACATTACGGAGCACCATAGGCTCCAAACCGGGCTCATAAATGGGAATAATTCCCCTTTTCAGGTTCTCAATCTTCTTCACATCAATATCAACGCATGTAACGTCAATACCAACCTCAGCAAAACAAGTACCGGTTACCAATCCGACATAGCCGGTTCCAACAATAGTAATTTTCATAGACCGTAATTTTTTGGTTTGTTCTTTACTGAACAAATATAAGGTATAATCAGGTTTCTCCAACCTCCGGCAAACATTTTTTTTTACTTTCTCCTACACTTTTGTTTCACCCCTATGATAACGAATTAGGAAAGTTAAACTTTGTTAAACTCTTGCGGACAATCGATTTTTCTTCGTAAGTTTATTTAACCAAATGGTTAATTTTCAAGAATTCCAGGAGGTCTGGCATCCCAAAGGGAAACCAGCTAAAGAATATTTGCTTTAAATTACTGAAAATGAGCGTAACCCGTACGTTTGACCTTCTCGAAAGGTATCGCGATCAGTTTATCAAGCCCGATGTACTCGCGGCAAAAAAAGACGGAGAATGGATAAAATACAGCACGCAGGATTATATCGACTTCTCGTGGTGGTTTGCAAGTGGCCTGCTTGAACTAGGCTACAACAAAGGAGATAAGATCATTACCGTGAGCAACAACCGTCCGGAATGGAATTTTGTGGACATGGGCATGGCGCTGGTCGGAGTGGTACATGTGCCCGTTTATCCTACGATCGGCCCTGATGAATACCTACACATCTTAGAACACTCCGACGCCCGCAGCATCATTATTTCAGACAGGTTGCTTCTCAACAAAATCAGACCAGTGCTGGAAAATGTAAAAACCTTGGAAGCCGTTTACACCTTCAACAACCTTGAAGCGGAAACCAATTGGTCGGAAATTGTAGAATCAGGGCGGATCAATTTCAAAAAAAACAAGCCCATTATTGAAGATATCTCGGGCAACATCAGACCCGAAGATATTGTTACCCTGATTTATACATCAGGAACAACAGGGACTCCCAAGGGGGTGATGCTCTCGCATCAAAACCTGGTTACCAATTTTATAGCCACCTCCAAAGTTCAGCCACTCGATCACAGGCACAAGGTATTAAGTTTTCTCCCCTTGTGTCATGTTTATGAACGCATGATGAACTACCACTTTCAATACCGTGGCATTAGCATTTACTACGCCGAAAACCTTGGCACAGTCAGCAACAACCTCAAAGAGATCAAGGCCGACGGCTTCAACTCGGTTCCCAGGCTGCTCGAAAAAGTTTACGACAAAATAGTTGCTACCGGGAAAGACCTCCCGGGAATTAAAAAAAGAATTTTCTTTTGGGCTTTAAACCTTGGTCTGCGGTATGAGCTGAGTGGACGAAGCTTTTGGTATGACTGGCAAAGAAGCCTTGCCGACAAGTTGGTTTACAAAAAATGGCGGGAGGCTCTTGGCGGGGAAATCAAAATCATTGTTTCTGGAGGATCTGCCCTACAACCCCGTCTGGCACGCCTGTTCTGGGCAGCAGGGATGAGAGTAATGGAAGGATACGGACTAACCGAAACTGCCCCAGTGATTGCTGTGAGCTGGCCCGACTATCCCAACCTTAAATTTGGAACAGTAGGACCTGTTCTTGAAGGTGTTGAAGTAAAATTTGACGACGATGGCGAGATTTTGGTAAAAGGACCCAACGTGATGAAAGGGTATTATAAAGATCCCGAAGCCACATCCAATGTTATTGACGAAGATGGCTGGTTTCACACGGGAGATGTTGGGTATCTGGACGAGGGGAAATTTCTTAAAATCACCGACAGAAAAAAGGAGATGTTCAAACTGTCGGCCGGCAAATACATTGCACCTCAAAGCATCGAAAACAAGTTTAAAGAATCCATCTTCATAGAACAAATCATGGTGGTGGGCGAAAACGAAAAATTTGCGAGTGCTCTCATTTCTCCAAATTTCAACCACCTCCACTTCTGGGCCTCGAAACATAAAATTCACTACCGCGACAACGAAGAGCTTATCAACCTCCCCGAAGTGCTCAAACGGATGTCGTTGGAAGTTGAAAAAGTAAACAAAACCCTGGGCTCTCATGAGCAAATCAAACGGTTCAGGATGGTATGTGAGGAGTGGTCGCCTCAAACCGGAGAGCTTAGTCCTACACTCAAACTCAAACGGAACGTCATTTCCCGCAAATACCACCACATCCTGGAAGAGATTTACGGGTATTCAAGACAAAATGGCAACCCCAAAACCTCGGCACGCACCCTGATCAACCTCCCTATGGTGCTCCGAAACAGGATCATTAATGGAATTACCAAAATAACAGGCGAATAAAAGCCAGTCACCCACACACCTTTGCACACCCCGGGAGCTCTTTTCCGGGGTTTTTTGTGTAAAATGAGCCGGTGTACAAACTTTATAACCCGAATATTGTTGAAGGTACAACACTTTACAGCTACTGTTGTAAAGAAAAACTATTCACAATCGCCTTAACTGCAAAACTATGATGTTCGACTTCGACATGATCAGGAAGGTTTATCAATCCTTCGCACAAAGCGTTGACAAAGCACGCAATGTAACAGGGCGCCCTCTTACGCTCACCGAAAAAATTCTTTATGCCCACCTCGACGGACCTGTACCTAAAACCCCTTTTCGCAGGGGTGTTGATTATGTTGACTTCCTGCCCGACAGAGTCGCTATGCAGGATGCCACAGCCCAAATGGCTCTTCTTCAATTCATGCACGCTGGCAAAAACAAAGTCAGTGTTCCATCAACAGTTCACTGCGACCATCTGATACAAGCAAAACTGGGTGCTGAAGCCGACCTCAAAACCGCTGTGGATACCAATAAAGAGGTTTACGATTTTCTGAATACAGTATCCAATAAATATGGGATCGGGTTCTGGAAACCCGGTGCAGGAATCATTCATCAGGTTGTGCTCGAAAACTATGCCTTCCCTGGCGGCATGATGATTGGAACCGACAGCCACACGGTGAATGCCGGCGGACTGGGAATGGTAGCCATTGGCGTTGGCGGTGCTGATGCCGTTGATGTAATGGCAGGCATGCCCTGGGAGTTGAAGTTTCCAAAGCTGATTGGAGTAAAACTTACCGGACGACTCTCAGGTTGGACATCGGCCAAAGATGTTATTCTAAAAGTGGCCGGACTTCTGACGGTGAAAGGAGGAACCGGAGCCATACTGGAGTATTTTGGCGACGGCGCCCTCACCATTTCTGCAACGGGCAAAGGAACCATCTGCAATATGGGAGCTGAAATAGGAGCCACAACATCCATATTCGGGTACGACCAATCAATGGCTGACTATCTGAAACACACGGGCAGAGAAGCAATTGCCGAAGAAGCCTCTCAAATCGCAGCATACCTTACAGGCGATCAGGAAGTTTATGCCAGTCCGACAGAATATTTCGACCAGGTAATCGAGATCAATCTTTCAGAACTTGAACCCCATATCAACGGCCCTTTCACACCCGATCTGGCCACACCGTTATCGAAATTCGCGCAAGCTGTTCGTGCCAACAAATGGCCCGAAGTACTTAGTGCAGGCCTCATCGGCTCGTGTACCAACAGCTCTTACGAAGACATATCGCGGGCTGCATCAGTGGCCTCTCAAGCGCTTGAAATGGGACTCAAAGCTAAAAGCGAATTTACCATAACACCAGGTTCTGAACAAGTGCGATACACCGTTGAACGCGACGGACTTCTTGATGTTTTCGACAAAATTGGCGGGCAGGTACTGGCCAATGCCTGTGGTCCGTGTATAGGCCAATGGGCACGACATGGAGCTGAAAAACAAGAGCGAAACTCGATAATGACCTCCTTCAACCGGAACTTTGCCAAACGCAACGATGGAAATCCAAACACACACGGGTTTGTGGCCTCTCCTGAAATTGTAACAGCTTTTGCCATTGCCGGAAGTTTGACATTCAACCCTTTGACCGATGAACTCGTTGCAACCGACGGAACCAAAGTCAGGTTAAAAGAACCTGTTGGCATCGATTTGCCCCCGAGGGGATTTGCAGTTGAAGACAATGGTTATCAAGCTCCTGCCGAAGATGGCAGCAAAGTAGAAGTGCTGGTTAAACCCAACTCCGACAGACTTCAACTTCTTGAACCATTTGCCGGTTGGGACGGGGCAAACTTCAGCAAACTGCCACTGCTCATCAAGGCTGCCGGAAAATGTACCACCGACCACATATCGATGGCCGGCCCCTGGCTTCGCTTCCGTGGTCATTTGGAAAACATCTCCAACAACATGCTCATTGGTGCCGTGAATGCATTCAATGGCCAGACCAACTCTGTGAAAAGCCTGCTAACGGGTGATTACAAGGCTGTTCCGGAAGCAGCAAAACAATACAAGGCGGCTGGTGCAGGATCGATAGTTGTGGGCGACGAAAACTACGGAGAGGGATCCTCGCGCGAACATGCGGCTATGGAACCACGGTTCCTGGGCGTAAAGGCTGTTCTGGTAAGGTCGTTTGCCCGTATCCACGAAACAAACCTTAAAAAACAAGGGATGCTGGCCATCACTTTTGCCAACCGCGATGATTACGATCGCATTCGTGAAGACGACCGGATCAGCATCGAAGGCCTCACCCATTTCACGCCCGGCACACCTCTTGTGGCTGTTTTACATCATACTGATGGCACAACCGAACAATTCGCTGTAAACCACACTTACAACGAGGGACAGATTGAATGGTTCCGTGCTGGTAGTGCCCTTAACCTGATCAAACTTAAAGAGAACGAGAAATAGCCGGCAGGCACCAACCTTTCGAAAACCGGCAAAGCTTTTGCCGGTTTTTTTTAATCCTCCCGACGTCGATAAAGTCCATCTAATTCTTAAATTTGCAACCTTTTATAACCTTGACACAAGGCATCGGAACTTATGCGCAATGCACTAAAAACGCTCAGGTTGCTCCCGAAATTTTAGCACTCAATATTCCGGCTTGTTAGTCAAATTGCCTGCTAATCAAATAACATTCATTTTGTATGGAAACTCCCATCATTTTCTGGATACTTTTTAATGCATTTGTTTTGTTGATGTTAGCCCTCGACTTGGGTGTATTTCACCGCAATTCACACGAAGTCACCGTCAAAGAAGCTCTTGTGTGGACGCTCGTTTGGATCGCACTGGCCATGGCATTCAATGTTGTTCTGTATTACTGGCGCGGGCCACAGCAAGCCATGGAATACTTCACTGGTTACCTGGTAGAGAAAGCCTTGAGCGTTGACAATATCTTCGTTTTCATTATGGTTTTTGGCTATTTTCAGGTCCCCTCCCGCTACCAGCACAAAATCCTTTTCTGGGGCATTTTGGGAGCATTAATCATGAGGGTTATTTTCATATTTGCCGGGGTAGCTCTTATTGAAAGATTCCATTTTACTATATATGTTTTTGGGGCTCTCCTTCTCTATACAGCCTATAAAATGCTGATGCACTCCGATGTACAAATCGAGCCCGAGAAAAATCCGGTGCTAAAACTTGCCAAAAGATTCCTGCCAGTTACTCAATCGATGCATGGAGACCGGTTTTTCGTGAAATCGGACGGGAAACGAATGGCCACCCCCCTATTCCTTGTATTGATCTTGATTGAGACCACCGATTTAATTTTCGCGGTTGACAGTATTCCGGCTATTTTGGCTATTACTCAAGATCAGTTTATCGTTTATACTTCCAACGTATTTGCCATTTTGGGTCTTCGTTCGCTTTATTTTGCTCTCGCCGGTGTGGTGCATCGCTTCTGGCTTCTCAACTATGGTCTGGCTGTAGTTTTAGCTTTTGTCGGGGTGAAAATGCTCATTGTCGATCTTTACAAAATACCCATCCATTGGTCGCTCACTTTCATCGCGATAACCATTACCGCCAGCGTGTTGTTATCTCTGAAAATCAAGAAGAAAGAAAAATAATCCAACGCTTTTATTTCATCACCGGGCTTTGAATCAAATTTGTCATTTACACCAAAGTCAACTACATTTATCGCGAATTATTCTTGAGCCCTCTTAACGAGGGAGATGGTTGAATTTGTGAAACCTAAATCCACCCCGACCTATGACGCAAAAGTTGTTGTTGATCATCCCTGCGATCCTTCTGGCTTGCTTCCTGACTGCCTGCTCGAAACCCGACAAAACCACCGACGCTAGCCTTAACAGTG
Source organism: Bacteroidales bacterium (assembly GCA_028689615.1). Lineage (GTDB taxonomy): Bacteria > Bacteroidota > Bacteroidia > Bacteroidales > TTA-H9 > GWE2-42-24. The sequence continues at coordinate 111,432 of JAQVCV010000002.1, forward strand.
AAATGGGATTGGCATCTGAATTTACTGCCCGCCCTAATTACGATCGGGCCGTGCAATCTGAAACCCCTAATACGCCACAAGCAAATCATTCAGCAACCCAGAAATTGGTCACCGAGGGAAGGATAACCCTGGCGTGCGAAGACCTTGAAAAGTCGAAAAAACGGATTGACACATTGATAAAGACACTCAAGGGGCATTACAATTCTGAAAACCTGATAAACAATTACGACAACTTCACGTACCAATTAACCATCAGAATACCTTCGGATAAAAATTCTGAATTTACTTCACGTTTGATATCCAAAGGCGAAGCACTTCAACAGAAAGAGATATCAACAACAGATGTGACAACCACTTTCATCGACAACGAAAGCCGGCTGCAAAACAAACAAAACTACCTGAAACGTTACACTGAGCTTCTATCCAAAGCCCACTCGATCAACGACATAATCAGCATTGAAGAACGTATCAGGGGCTTGCAGGAAGAGATTGAAAGCACAACAGCCACCCTTCGATACCTTTCAAATCAGGTTGAATTCAGTACTTATTACATCACTTTGGTTTCTTCAGGAAAAACCAATACCCAAGTGAAAAAGGAACCGTTTGTTCATCGTTTGATCAACTCGTTGATTCAAGGATGGGAAGGGCTTAACAACCTATTGATTTGGATAGTAAGCATATGGCCAATAATCTTACTAGCCACAGGAGCCGTTGTCCTCTACCGCAAACAAAAAATTAGAAAGAAGAAACAATCCTGACCTACGATTAAAACCGCCTGTTAAGCATCTAAAACAACACCATGCCTGCTGTTCTCTGCTCGTGAGCCAGCAGCCATCGCTTTACATTCAGACCTCCGGCAAAGCCCGTCATCGCTCCATCAGCACCAATTACCCTGTGGCAAGGCACTACGATTGGCAGGGGGTTTTGGCCATTGGCCAATCCAACAGCGCGGGCAAGATTGGCTCCTCCCAGCGCAAGGGCTAGTTGTTTATAGCTGATCGTGTGGGCATAGGCTATTCCCAACAATTCATGCCAGACCTTTTTTTGAAAGGGGGTTCCGGCGGGGAGCAGAGGGAGATCAAAAGCCGTGAGCCTTCCACTGAAATAAGAATCCAGTTGTCGGCAGGCCTCGTCAACAACCTGGCACGGTTGTCCAGGAAAATCAACAGGTCTGCAATCGCCAAACTTTATAGCAGTGAGTTGCTTACCGGTAGCAAATAAAGTAAGAACACCCACCGGCGTTTGATGGGTGCAAATGAAAGGTGAACTATCGTGGATCAACAGGATTGATGGTTACAACTTGCGACACACGGTTAAAAGTGTTGGAGATGGTATCGGTGGCTGTAAGCACCACGTTGTATGCCTCTGGTTTAGTTAAAGGTATCACATAATCATGTGAGGCATTCATGGTGGTGGCTGTGTTGTTATCACCAAACTCCCATTTATAAACGTAAAGATCTTTATAGAGAGTAGTATTAACAAAATCGACCCTCATTACATTTCCCACCTGTTTCATTGAGTAAGAGAAGGCAGCCTGAGGCTTGAAGTAATTGTTGATATCGGGGGCCTCGGTTTCGTTTTTACTGCATGAAAACTGGGCAGCAACAAACAACAACACAGCTAAAAGCTGAAAAAATCTTTTTGAAAATAACATAGTACAACAGGATAAACAATAAACAACTGACGCAAAGATAGCCGTTTTGGGTCAAAACTGCTACCTTTGCATCGAAAACGAGGTTAATCAGTGAAAAATTTTTTAGCAGATCTCAACAACGATCAACGTCAGGCAGTTGAAGCGCTTCAAGGGCCTGTCATGGTTATAGCCGGAGCAGGATCGGGAAAAACCCGGGTTCTCACCTATCGGGTGGCACACCTGCTCCACCAGGGCGCCGATGCCTTTTCGATTCTGGCTCTTACCTTTACCAACAAAGCTGCCCGCGAGATGCGCGAACGAATTTTTAAACTTGTTGGCAAAGAGGCAGGCAACGTTTGGATGGGTACCTTTCACTCGGTTTTTGCCAGAGTGCTAAGGGTTGAAGGACCCAGGCTGGGCTACCCTTCAAACTTCACAATTTACGACACCGACGACTCACGCCGGTTGATCAAATCGCTTGTGAGCGAATTGCATCTTGACCCCAAACTCTATGCCCCGGCGGTAGTTCATGGTCGCATTTCATCGGCAAAATCAAATCTTGTTTCGGCAGCCGAATACAACGAAAATCCTGAATTTACAGGCCCCGACAAGCAGTTTAACCGCCCTGAACTGGGTCGCTTGTACACCATGTATCAAATGCGCCTCTTCAAGTCGCAGGCTATGGATTTCGACGATTTGCTATTCAATATGAACGTGTTACTGCGCGATTTCCCCGAGGTGTTGCACAAATACCAACAACGATTCCAGTATATAATGGTGGACGAATATCAGGATACCAATTTTGCTCAATACCTGATTATCAAAAAACTGGCAGCAAAAAATGAAAACATATGCGTTGTAGGCGACGATGCACAAAGTATCTACGCCTTTCGCGGTGCAAACATCCAAAACATTCTCAACTTCAAGAAAGATTACCCCGACTACCGACTGTTTAAGCTTGAACAGAATTACCGGAGCACGCAGGTGATTGTTGAAGCCGCTAACAGCATTATTGCCCAAAACAAAGACCAGATACAGAAAAAAGTATGGACCTCCAACGAGGAAGGATCCAAAATATCTGTTTTGAAAGGGGCCAACGAGAACGAAGAAGGATTGTTGGTTGCCCGCCATCTCTTTGAACAAAAGATGCAATACCAGCTCCCCAACAACTATTTTGCCATTCTTTATCGCACCAACGCCCAATCCAGGGCCATGGAAGAGGCGTTGCGCAAACTCAACATTCCTTACCGCATTTTCGGTGGTTTGTCTTTCTACAGAAGAAAAGAGATCAAAGACCTGGTAGCCTATTTCAGGCTCTGCATCAACAACTACGATGAAGATGCCCTCAGACGGATCATCAACTACCCAACCAGGGGAATTGGCGACACCACACTCGAAAAAGCCATTGTGAGAGCCGGAGAACTCAACCAACCGCTTTGGGACATTCTAAGCAACCCTGTATCTGCCGGACTTGAACTGCGTTCCAATGTCATGAACCAGATCAGCAACTTCACAACCATGATCAAGAGTTTCACCGTGCAGGTGAACAGGTTGAATGCCTACGATCTGGCGCGACAGATAACCATGTCATCTGGCATTCTAAGAGATCTTAAAGAAGATCAGACCCCCGAAGGCGTCAGCAGGGTAGAGAACATCGACGAATTGCTCAATGCCGTTCGCGATTTTACCGAATCGGATACCACCCCAACAGGTGTTGAGACAGAAGAAGGCAAAGCCCGAACACTTGATGTTTTCCTGCAAGATATTGTTTTGCTGACCGATGCCGATGAAAAAGAAGACGAAAATCAACCCGGCGATAAAGTTTCGCTGATGACCATTCATGCTGCAAAAGGCCTTGAATTTCAAAATGTTTATATTGTAGGACTTGAAGAGAACCTCTTTCCCAGTTTCCTTTCGCTCAACAGCAGGTCGGAACTGGAGGAGGAACGCCGTTTGTTTTACGTGGCTCTTACCCGCGCTGAAAAAAAAGCAGTGCTGTCGTTTGCCGAGATGCGTTACAAATACGGAACCCCATCGTGGAACGAACCAAGCCGTTTCATCTCCGAGATTGATGAGAAATACCTCGATGTTCCTCGAAAGAAACAGATACCCCAAACTTCTCTCAAGTCGCTGCATGGTTTCGATTCACCCGAAATCAGAAAAACCCTTGGCGGCAATACACCTGAACTCCCGGTTGGTTTGCAACGTCGTGAAAAACAAACCTTAAAAAAAATACCCCTTCCTGGAGCTCATCCGCCTCCCTCCTCACAAAGCGCGACGGGTCCAACAGCCAATCCTGACGAGATACAACCCGGAATGGTAGTTGAACATGAACGATTTGGCATAGGCGAAGTAACTCAGGTTGATGGAACAGGCGCCAACAAAAAAGCCACTGTGAAATTTGAATCGGTTGGTTCTAAGCAACTTTTGCTTAAGTTTGCAAAACTTCGGATTGTTTAAAACCACAACCCTTCCTGCTACTCATTATAATTTGAAAATCATTTTGTTATATGGAATACAATACCCAGCGAAAGAAACTTATCATCTCAGAATATGGACGCAACCTCCAATCGATGGTGGAGGATGTTTGCAAAATTGAAAACCGTGAACAGCGAACCCGGGCTGCCCGAACCCTGGTTAACATCATGTCGCAGCTTAACCCGGCTCAGCGCGATTTTGCCGACTTTAAAAGAAAACTTTGGGATCACCTTTACATCATTTCCGATTTTAAACTCGATGTTGATGGTCCTTATGAGGCTCCATCGCCCAATATCGTACATCCTACACCCCAACGGCTAGCCTACACAGCCAACCGCATAAGATTTTCGCACTACGGCCGGATTATCGAAAAAATGGTGGACGTGGTATCGGAATATCCCGAAAATGAAGAAAAAGCTGTGTTGGCTCCCATGATCGCAAACTATCTCAAAAAATCGTACCTCACCTGGAACCTTGATTCAGTGACCGACGACGTGATTTTCAAACAATTAAAAATGATGTCGAAGGGTCGCATCGCCATGGACAACTCTCAGCCTTTATGGGTAGCCAACGACCTACCTGTTGAACCCTCGTCGGTTTCAAAAAAACAAAAGAAAAAACAGAAGTATAAAAACTTCAAAAAAAAATAACCGAACCCGTTCAGCTTTATGTCCTCATTCAGAATTGAGGGAGGGAAAACCCTCCAGGGAGTTATTAGTCCGCAGGGAGCCAAAAACGAAGCCTTGCAGGTTTTATGCGCCGTGGTTCTCACCGCAGATGAGATAACCATGCACAACGTTCCCGACATCCGCGATGTAAATCTTTTGATTGAAGCCCTCACCCTGCTGGGGGTTGAAGCACAACGTCTGGGAGGAGGATCATGGAAATTCAACGCACGCGACATCGATCCTGAACTGATGTCGCATGAATTGTTCAGAAAAAAGGCCACCGCTATCAGAGGCTCAGTGATGCTTGTTGGTCCGCTTCTGGCCCGATACGGGAAAAGCTACATGAGCCGCCCTGGTGGCGATAAAATTGGCCGCCGCAGGCTCGACACCCACGTCGCCGGACTTCAAAATCTGGGAGCTCGTTTCGACACAGGCCCCGATCAGGGAATATACCAGGTGACCACCTCAGGGCTAAAAGGAAGCTACATGCTTTTGGACGAAGCCTCGGTTACCGGAACTGCCAACATTGTGATGGCAGCAGTTTTGGCCAAAGGAACCACCACCCTGTTCAACGCCGCCTGCGAACCATACGTAGTGCAACTTTGCAGAATGCTCAATGCCATGGGAGCCCGAATCAGCGGCGTTGGATCCAACCTGCTAACGATCGAAGGGGTTGAGGAACTGAACGGATGCAGTCACACGCTGCTCCCCGACATGATCGAAGTAGGAAGTTTCATCGGAATGGCCGCCATGACCCGTTCTGCTATCACCATCAAAAACACCGGATACAACGACCTGGGTATCATCCCTGAGGTTTTCCGCAGACTGGGGATCACTGTTGAACACAACGGCGACGATATTTTCATTCCAGCTCATGAGCACTACGAAGTTGAAAGTTTCATGGATGGCGGCATCATGACCATAAGCGATGCCCCTTGGCCCGGGTTTACGCCTGACCTCATCAGCATCGCGCTTGTTACTGCCGTTCAAGCCAGAGGAAGCGTATTGATTCACCAAAAAATGTTTGAAAGCCGACTCTTCTTCACCGACAAACTGATCGATATGGGAGCCAAAATAATACTGTGCGACCCCCACAGAGCCACCGTGATTGGGCACGATCACCAGCACAAGTTACGAGGAATCAGAATGAGTTCGCCCGACATCAGAGCAGGCGTAGCCCTCCTCATAGCCGCTTTATCAGCTCAGGGTGTCAGCATTATTGACAATATCGAGCAGATTGACCGCGGCTACCAGGCTATCGACCAACGACTTAACGCTTTGGGAGCCTCCATCGAACGGATTTAAAACAAAGCGGCAGGAGAATTTCAACAGATTGACATCCGGGGTGACAATTTGTCGTAAAAAATCTACTGGCAGAGTTTTTGAAGTGCGCCCCGCCAAAAACGGCCTTGATGAAACCAAGGCCTGCATTAGTTTATATACTGATCATTTTTTAAAAATCTGAACCATGATGACCGAAGATAATCTCCAAAACAAACAGGAAGCAAATCCTGTGGAAAACAAGGCAAATGAAAACACCCCGGTACAACCTGATCCAGAACAAAATCAAGATGTTCCAGAAGCGAAAAAAAAGAAGAAAAGCTTTTTCAGTCGTGGTAGCCGTGATGAGAACGCAAAGCAAGAAACCAAACCAGTAAACCCCGAAAACGCTGAAGATGAAGAATCAGCAAAAAACGATGGTACATCAACAGATTGCCCGGATAAAACAACCGAATTGGAGCAAAAACTAGCCGAGGCCAACGACAAATTCCTACGGCTGTTCTCAGATTTTGATAATTTCAGGAAAAGAACTGCCCGTGAAAAAATTGAGATGGCCAAAACAGCATCTCTGGATTTAATTCTTCAGCTAATTCCTGTTGTAGATGATTTCGAGCGTGCCCTTAAATCGATGGATGCCAGCGACGAGAGCACCCTCCCCATCCGTCAAGGGATTGAGTTGATTTACAACAAATTCTGGTCAATACTCGAACGTCAGGGGGTCAAGCCCATTGAGGCAATCGGACAAGATTTCGATACCGACTTTCATGAAGCACTGACCAACATCCCGGTTACCGACGAATCGATGAAGGGAAAAGTAATCGACCAGGTAGAAAAAGGCTACCTGCTTGGCGAGAAAGTAATCAGGTTTGCAAAAGTTGTTGTTGGAGCCTGAAACATTGAAAACCAGTTGACATAAATATAAGGGTAAATCCATGGCAAAACGCGATTATTACGAAATACTTGAAATTCCACGCAATGCATCAGAAGCCGACATCAAGAAGGCTTACAGGCAAATGGCAATCAAGTACCATCCCGACAAAAACCCAAACAACAAAGAGGCAGAAGATAAATTCAAGGAAGCAGCAGAAGCTTACGAGGTTTTATCGAACCCCGAGAAACGAAGCCGTTACGACCAATTTGGGCACTCAGGTCTGGGTAACCAGGGTGGCTTTGGAGGTGGCGGTATGAGTATGGACGATATTTTCAGCAACTTTGGCGATATTTTCGAAAGTGCCTTTGGTGGTGCATTTGGCGGTTTTGGCGGCGGGAATCGTGGTGGCCAGCGTCGTCGTGTAAATCGGGGGAGCAATCTTCGGGTAAAAGTCTCCCTGTCGCTGGAAGATATTGCCAAAGGGGTGCACAAAAAACTAAAGATATCGAAATACATAAGTTGCGCCTCATGCCAGGGAACTGGTGCCAAAGACGGTGGAAGCTACACCACGTGCGGCACCTGCAGAGGAACCGGACAAGTAACCCGCGTTACCAACACGTTTCTTGGGCAAATGCAAACCGCTTCAACCTGCCCGCATTGCGGTGGTGAGGGACGAACCATCAACGACAAATGCAACACCTGCATGGGCGATGGCATAGTGAAAGGAGAAGAGGTGGTTGAGGTGGACATTCCGGCTGGTGTAACAGAAGGAATGTCGCTGAGCATGAGCGGCAAAGGAAATGCAGGCGCAAGAGGTGGAGTTCCCGGCGATCTGATTATTTTGATTGAAGAACAACCGCATCCCACGCTGCAACGTGATGGAACCAACCTGCTCTATGAGCATTACATCAGCTTTCCGGAGGCAGCTGTTGGAACAACCATCGAGGTACCAACGCTCGACGGGAAAGCCCGGGTTAAACTGGAGCCAGGTGTACAGGGAGGAAAAATTTTAAGGCTAAAAGGCAAGGGGATACCGGAAATCAACAGCTACAGCAAAGGAGATCTGTTGGTTAACGTTAATGTATGGACCCCTCAGAACCTAAGTCGCGAAGAGCGTCAGTTGATGGAAAAATTGGCAGAAAGTCCCAATTTTAAACCCAATCCCACCAAACGCGACAAATCGTTTTTCGACAGGATGAAAGAGTATTTTCAAGGCTGATCAAACAAAAAAACATGCTAATCAGAGCCACCGAGGTTGTTAAAAGATATTCTGGCCACACGGCACTTGATCGCGTGAGCATCGAGGTTCCGGAAGGTAAGGTTTTCGGATTGCTGGGCCCGAATGGAGCCGGAAAAACAACACTCATCCGGATTTTAAACCAAATTACCGGCCCCGATGAAGGGGCTGTTTGGTTTGACAATCAAAAACTTAACAGCATCCACATTGGGCAGATCGGATACCTGCCCGAGGAGCGCGGGCTCTACAGAAAAATGAAGGTTGGCGAACAGGCTTTGTATCTGGCTATGCTCAAAGGGGTTCCGCAAGCAGAAGCAACCCGCAGATTAAAAAAGTGGTTTGCGAAATTCGAAATCGAATCGTGGTGGAACAAAAAGGCAGAGGAACTCTCGAAAGGGATGCAACAAAAACTGCAATTCATTGTCACGGTAGTACATCAACCCAGGCTCCTTATCTTCGATGAACCGTTCAGCGGCTTTGATCCTATCAACGCCAACCTGCTCAAAGAGGAGATGCTCAACCTGAAGCGAGAAGGAACCACTGTTATCCTCTCAACCCACAACATGAATTCTGTTGAAGAACTTTGCGACAACATCGCCCTCATCAACCAATCGAGAAAAGTGTTGGATGGTACTGTAAACGGGATCAGGCAACAATACTCCCGAAAGGTATTTGAAGTAGAAGCCGAAGGCACACTACATGGTCTTAGTAGCACAATTGACGAACTGGGATTCAAGCTGATAAACTCATCAGATTTGCACAACCGAATCCAGTTCACCATTGGTGCAACTCCGGGTCAGGCAACAACACAGGTGCTTCAGAAATTAGCTTCTGTTATTCCTGTGGTGGCTTTTCGTGAATTGCTCCCCTCGATGGAGGAGATCTTTATTGAAGCTGTCAACAAAAGCCGTAACCCCTAACACCCAAATCAAATGTCAAAAACAGCCATTATCATTAAAAGAGAATACCTGATCAGGGTTCGAAAAAAATCTTTTATCGTGATGACGATCCTCGGGCCAATACTGATGGCTGCGCTGTGGATTGTCCCCTTTTTAATAGCTACGATGACAAAGGACAAGCACGATGTTGAGGTTTACGACCAAACAGGAATATTCACCGAAGTTTTTCGTGATGGATCAGAATTTCGATTTCATCCCGTTCAGGGCGACCTTGATTCTCTCAAGAAAGCTTTCATCCAATCGGGGCATGATGCTTTGGTGTACATACCCCGCACCGAACTATCGGTGCCAACCACGGCAATTATCTACAGTCTTCGACAGCCTGGCATGAACGTGAAATCAGAGATTCGTGACCGTATGAAAAAAAGGGTAGAAGGATTGAAACTCCTCAACAAAGGAATAGACCCGGAGATACTCGAATCTGTCAAAACCGGAATAAAAGTCATGACTTTTAAATTGGACGAATCAGGTTCAGAAAAAGAGGGATTTGCCGAAGTGACCACCGGACTTGGACTGGTTGCAGGGGTAATCACCTATTTTATGTTGTTTATGTTTGGCGGTCAGGTTATGCGCAGTGTGATTGAAGAAAAAACAAGCCGCATCGTAGAGGTGATCGTTTCGTCGGTAAAACCAGTTCAGTTGATGTTGGGAAAAATGATTGGCGTAGGATTGGTAGGGCTGACACAATTCCTTTTGTGGGTGGTGCTTACCATAGGCATTGTTGGAGGATTTCAACTTATTTACGGAGACAAACTACAACAAGGGATCCCTGCTGCGGCCCAAACTATGGCTCAGACCCCGGCAACGGGAATAACCGCTGCCACCCTTGAAGAAGCCACTTCCGACAACAACACCATGTTGAGGGTGCTGGAAGCCATTCACAGCATCGACTTTGGACTGATGATAGGCAGCTTTCTGTTTTATTTTATTGGCGGCTACCTCCTCTATGCCTCCCTGTTTGCAGCAATGGGATCGGCTGTTGAAAACGAACAGGATTCCCAGCAATTCATTCTCCCCGTGACCCTGCCACTGATCATCGCCTTTTTCAGTGCAGGATACATTCTGAACTATCCTGATGGAGCTCTCTCGGTATGGCTTTCCATGATACCCCTCACAAGCCCTGTGGTGATGATGATCAGAATAGCTTTTGGAGTGCCTTTGTGGCAATTGGCAATCTCCATAGCGTTGTTATTTGCTACAGTGACTCTGACTACCTGGCTGGGGGCCAGAATCTATCGCACAGGGATTTTGATGTATGGAAAAAAAACTACCTGGAAAGAACTCTGGAAGTGGATGAAATACAATTCATAACGCCAAATCGAATTCGCATTTTCACCCACATGACATCATTTTTTTCGATATTAATTAACAAACCATTCTTAACAAGCAAGGGAAAATTGTAAATTTTTGAATTTAATCCTAAATTTGCACCCTTGAAAATTTTTAACTATTTTAAAATCTGAGAACCCATGCAAAACAAGGGAGTGATTAAATTCTTTGCAATCCTTTTTGCGCTGGTCTGCCTGTTTCAATTGTCGTTTACATTTTTCTCAAGCAGAGTAGAACAAAAAGCCAAAGAATATTCGTTAAGTGCCGAGGCTAAAAATCTGGCTATCAAGATGGCTCAGGGAGATCAACTCCGTGAGGTCGTTCTATTCGACTCCATCTCCAAGGCCCGTGAAAGATTCTATCTTGATTCAATAGCCAGCGAGCCTGTTTACAATATTTTAGTGAGAAAATACAGCTACAAGGATGTAAAAGAGCGCGAAATCAACCTCGGCCTCGACCTCAAAGGCGGTATGAACGTTATCATGGAAGTTTCCGTGGTTGACATTATCAGAGCACTTTCGGGTTACAGCACCGATTCCACCTTTAACAAAGCCCTTGTTCTTGCTCGTGAAAAGCAAAAAAACTCCAATGCCGATTATGTTACTCTCTTTGCTGAATCGTTCAAAGAACTTGACCCAAATGCCAGTTTGGCCGCAATATTCCAGACTGTTGAATTAAAGGAAAGAGTCAAATTCAACTCTACCAACGACGAGGTAATCAGCGTTATAAGAGAAGAGACTTCGGGTGCGATTGATCGTACTTTCAATATTTTGCGTACCCGTATCGACCGTTTTGGTGTTGCGCAGCCCAATATTCAACGCTTACAAACAGCCGGCCGCATCCTTATTGAGCTGCCCGGTATCAAAGAGCCTGAACGTGTAAGAAAACTCTTGCAGGGTTCGGCCAAGCTTGAATTCTGGGAAACCTACAAATTCCCTGAAATTTATCAGTATTTCACCGATGCTAACGGCAAACTGCGCGAGTTCAACAAACAACTCGAAAAAGGCGTTGCCGTAAACGAAACAGCCGATTCGAACGCAGCAGTTACCGCCAATGTCGATACAACCGCCGCCGTTGCCGCTGTTGATGGCGATACAGCAACAAAAGCCGACACCTCTTTGCTGGCTAAACTCGGTGATTCAGCCTCCATCGACAAAGGCAAATCGAATTTTGAAGATTATGCTCGCGAAAACCCGCTTTTTGCCTACCTGAATCCAGCATTCTACCAGAATGAATCAGGACAATACGCCCCCTTTGAAAGTGCACGCGTAGGTTCTGCCTTCATTAAAGACACCGCTCGCGTTAACAACATGCTGAAAAGGGTGAAATCGGTGTTTCCTCCATCGCTGAAACTCCTTTGGACTGTTAAACCCGAGCCCAACCGCAAAGACATCCTCGATCTGATTGCCATTAAGGTAAAATCGCGTGATGGCAAAGCCCCATTGGGTGGTGATGTAATCGTGGATGCACGCCAGGATGTTAACCCCTCGAACGGTGGAGTTGAAGTATCGATGGCTATGAACGGTGAAGGTGCACGCGTATGGAAAAACCTGACTGCCGACAACATTGGAAATCAGATTGCCATTGTACTTGACGATTATGTTTACTCATATCCTAACGTAAACCAAGAAATTGCAGGCGGACGCAGTTCAATATCGGGAGGCGGAATGACCATTGAAGAGGCACAAGACCTTGCCAATATTCTGAAAGCCGGTAAATTGCCTGCTCCTGCACACATTGTTCAGGAAGCAGTGGTTGGCCCCTCGCTGGGTAAAGAAGCCATCGACGCGGGGATGAACTCCTTCATCCTGGCCTTCGTGCTGGTGTTGCTTTACATGGTTCTCTACTACAACAAAGCCGGCTTTGTTGCCGATACAGCCTTGTTGATCAACATCTTTTTCCTTTTTGGTGTTCTGGCCTCGTTTGGAGCAACCCTCACCTTGCCCGGTATAGCCGGTATCGTGCTTACCATGGGTATGGCCGTTGATGCCAATGTGATTATTTACGAGCGTATAATTGAAGAAGTAAGAGCAGGGAAAGGACTCCGTCTGGCACTTAACGATGGTTACAAAAACGCTTATTCGGCCATCATCGACGGAAACGCTACCACTTTACTTACTGCTATTATTCTTTACATTTTCGGCAGTGGCCCCATCCAGGGTTTTGCCACCACGCTGATTATCGGTCTGGTGACCTCACTGTTTACCTCTATCCTTATCTCCCGTGTAATCTTTGTTTGGTTGCTCGACAAGAATAAAAACATCTCTTTCGACAACAAGTTTACCCGCGGATTCCTTGCTAACACCAAGTTTGATTTCATAGGGCTGAGAAACAAAGCCTACATCCTGTCCATTTCTCTTTTCTTGATCGCCATTATTTCACTCGCTTTCAAAGGATTGAATTTTGGTGTTGATTTCACCGGAGGACGCACCTACATTGTTCGCTTCGATCAAAATGTAAAAGTAGCTGATGTTCGCCAGGTGCTTGCCACTGAATTTGGTGAAGCTCCGGAAGTTAAGTCATTTGGACCAGAAACTCAGGTAAAAATCACTACCAAATACATGGTTGAGCGCGAAGATGCAGCGGTTGACAGCATCATTGAAACCAAACTTTACACTGCCCTGAATCCCATGTATGCAAGTCCAATCAGCATCAATGATTTCAACAGCAGCGCAAACGATGGTAGCGGCACCATTGGCATTCTGACCTCTCAAAAGGTTGGTCCTACCATTGCTTACGACATCAAACGCAATGCCGTTTTGGCTGTAATCTTCGCTCTGATAGGAATCTTTACCTACATCGCGATAAGATTTAAGAAATGGCAATACGGTCTGGGAGGTGTTGTATCGCTGTTCCACGACACTGTAATTATTCTCGGTTTGTTCAGTCTGTTCCACGGCATACTTCCCTTCAACCTTGAAGTGGGACAAGACTTCATCGCAGCAATTCTTACAATCATCGGTTATTCTATCAACGACACTGTGATCATTTTCGACCGTATTCGTGAATACGTGACCCTGCACCCGAAACGCGATCTGAAGGATAACATGAACGGCGCTATCAACAGCACCCTGGCTCGTACGATGAACACTGCCGGAACCACCTTGATCGTGTTGCTTATCATCTTCATTTTTGGTGGCGAAATCATCAGGGGATTCACCTTTGCTCTGCTCATGGGAATTTTGTTCGGTACCTATTCATCGGTATTCAACGCCAGCCCCATCGCCTTCGACCTGATCAATTATCAAAAAAAGAAAGCCGCTGAAAAAGCTGCCCTCAAAAGATAAGAAACAGACCAATCACATTTAATTTGCAGAAAAGTCCCGTGTTCAGCGGGACTTTTCTTATTTTTGCTATGTCCATCGTTACGGTTATGCACTCTACCCTACTCATCTTTGATCTTAGTGGCGGCGAATTATTTCTGATTGTTCTGGCCATCATTATTCTGTTTGGACCCAAGCAGATACCTGTGATTGCCAGAGCTATAGGCAAAGTTATGTACGAAGTTCGTACAGCAACCAACCAAATAAAACAAGAGGTGATGGCGGAAGCAAGAAACATGGAAGAAACCGTTCAGCCTGCCGGCGACATCACTCAAAACCACTCACGGGACAATAAAACACCTGACAAAGAGTTAAATAAAACCGAACTGGCCGACACCATCCAACCCGATCCGGAAACAACGGCTGCAAGCCCATCGGACAAGAAAGACCCTAAAGACTCGCTAACAAAGAAAAAAGACTCATAATGAAATCATTGAAGCTTTTTACCTTCTTCTTTACTGCCCTCCTCCTTTGGGGAGCAGGCTCAACAAATGCTCAAAACAGAAAAACGGCAGCAGCCGATCAGGCATTTGAAACCAACCAGTACAACACTGCAATTAAATTGTACAGAAAGGCCGCAGGCAAAGTAAAAGATATCAATGAGCGAAACAGGATTGCATTCCAGCAGGCAGAGTGTTTCCGAATGATGAACGACCGCAGAAAAGCTGAGCCGTTTTACCGCAGGTTGGTGAATGCCAAATATGAAACAACGAAACCCGAAATTTTACTCCACCTGGCCGATATCCTCAGAAGCAAAGAGACCTATGAAGAAGCTAAAGAGCTTTATGAACGCTACATTGCCCTGGTTCCCGACGACCACCGGGGAACAGTAGGATTGGAATCGTGCGAACTTGCACCACAATTGAAAGAAAACCCCTCGCGACACGAGATTACACCCCTCAATTCCATCAATTCACGCGATAACGATTTCTCTGCTGTTTACAGCAACTCAGCCTTCAACGAAATAGTGTTTGCCTCAGATAGAAAAGGGGTGACAGGCAAAAAGTTAGACGAATGGACCAACAAAGGCTTCAGCGATCTTTTCATCACTAAAAACGATGTAACCGGCAAATGGACCACCCCGATTACAGCCGATGCCGGCGGCATGGTAAACACTGAAGCAAACGAAGGACAGCCCTTTTTCAATCCCCGTTTTAACACCATGTATTTCACTCGGTGCTACAATGAGAAAAAGAAAAAAAACGGCTGCAAAGTAATGGTAACCAAACGCGCAGGAACAGGCTGGTCGGAACCTACCGAGATTGATTTGGGTGGCGACTCAACTACAGTTATTGGACATCCAACACTTACTGATGATGAACTTACCATAGTTTTCTCAGCGGAGCTTCCCGGAGGACGTGGCGGCAAAGATCTGTGGATGGCCAACAGAAAAAGGAAGACCGATAAATTTGGAAAACCCCGAAACCTGGGAGATATTGTCAACACGCCCGGAAACGAACTCTTCCCCTACCTACGGGCCGACACCCTTCTTTATTTCAGTTCTGATGGTCACGCGGGAATGGGAGGACTCGATATCTTCAAAACATGGATGCTTAAATCCTCAGGGGAAGAAACCAAGGAAAACTGGAAAAAACCACAGAATCTAAGCACCCCCATCAACTCCAATTCCGATGATTTTGCTATCAGTTTTCACGCCGAAGCCATGGAAGAAGGTTTCTTCACAAGCAACAGGGTTGGTGGACGAGGCGGCGACGATATTTATTCCTTTGTTATACAACCTCTTGTATTTACACTACAAGGCATCGTACGCGACGACCGAACCTTGCAACCCGTGCAAGGAGCTTTGGTGGTGATGGAAGGATCCGACGGAAAATCATACCGATCAACAACTTCAGAAATAGGAGCTTACAGCTTCAACAAAAATCAAGTTCTGCCCAATACCAACTACAAACTTACCGTGAGCAAAGAGAAGTATTTCACTGCTACCGGAGAAGAAACCACGCTGGGATTAGAAACCAGCAAAGATCTGGTTCATGATTTTCGTCTGATACCCGTACCACAAAAGCCTGTGGTTCTTCCCGACATCCTTTACGATCTGGGTCGCTGGGAATTAAAGCCACAATACCAGGACTCGCTGCAAGGGCTGATTCAAATTCTGGAGGCTAATCCCAACATCATCATCGAGTTGGCCGCCCATACCGATGCCCGCGACTCGGAGGAGCGTAACGATGCCCTATCACAAAAACGTGCCCAAAGCGTTGTTGATTACCTGATTGTAAGGGGAATAGAACCAGGCCGACTGTCAGCCAAGGGGTATGGAGAACGGCAACCACGCGTACTTCAATCCGATGTGGTGAAGGAAGGCTACACCTTTAAAGCAGGCAGCAGACTGACCGAAGCTTTTATCGACTCACTGAGCGGCAAACAGCTAAAAGAAGCTGCACATCAGATGAACCGTCGGACAGAGTTTTCAATCATAGCCACCAACTTTGTATCACAACGTAAAGTTGGACAACCGTTGGAATCTCAACAGGCAACCGAGGTAAAAATAGTCACTGAAATTGAAAAACATGTGGTTCCATACACCACCAAAGGAAAAGAAAAAATAGTGGCATGCACTGTCAACAACATTACGCTCGACTTTATTTATTCTCCCAAAGCGCCCAAAGCTGTAATTTCCACCAAGCAAGCACTTGAATTGCTCAAAGCCGGGGCAATAGGAAAAGACGACTTCCAGGGCAATGGCGAAGAAATACTGGCAGGTGGCTCCATTCAAAACAATGCAGTGTTTACCATCAGCCAATTAAGAATTGGAAGAAAAGTGATTTACGATGTTGATGTTACGGTTGACAGCAAGGCCGACGGCCTGATAATCAACAACAAAGTTCTATCCCGTTTTGGAGCTTTCGTAATTGATGAAAAAGCCAGCCAGTTGATTTTTGAGTAAACTACCCATTCCCCTACAAAAAAGAATGACCGACAGATATACAGGACGTGGCGTCTCGGCTAAAAAAGAAGATGTTCACGCTGCTATAAGCAAAACCGACAAAGGCATCTTCCCAAAGGCCTTTTGCAAAGTAATACCCGATGTATTGGGACAAGATGCAGAATGGTGTAACATCATGCATGCCGATGGAGCCGGGACCAAATCGTCGCTGGCTTACGCCTATTGGCGTGAAACTGGCGACCTCACGGTATGGCACGGCATTGCTCAGGATGCTATAGTGATGAACACCGATGATCTGATTTGCGCCGGAGTGTATGACAACATGCTTCTTTCATCAACAATTGGCCGCAACAAGCGGCTTATCCCGGGTGAAGTAATCAGCGCGATTATTGAAGGAACCGAGCTGTTTTGCTCCAAAATGCGCGAGTTGGGTGTTGGTCTGCACCTAACCGGAGGAGAAACTGCCGACGTGGGCGATCTGGTGAGAACCATCATTGTTGACAGTACAGTTACAGCGCGCGTTCCCAGGCGCCAGATTGTTTCAAACCACAGAATTAAACCAGGCGACGTGATTGTTGGACTAGCATCTTCAGGTCAGGCATCGTATGAAGACAGCTACAACGGCGGCATGGGAAGCAACGGGTTAACCTCAGCCCGCCACGATGTTTTTAACAAAATACTTGCCCGCAATTATCCCGAATCGTTTGACGGAGCCTTGCCTGAAGGCTTGGTTTACTCCGGAACCAAGGGGCTTACAGACCCAAGCCCTGTTGAAGGGATAGATATGGGTCACCTTGTTTTATCGCCCACAAGAACCTACGCTCCTGTTGCCTCACGCATCTTAAAAGCTATGGGACCTCACATCCATGGGATGATCCATTGCAGCGGTGGCGGGCAAACCAAAGTACTTCATTTCATCGACCAATTCTCCATCATCAAAGACAACCTTTTTGCCCTTCCGCCCCTGTTCGAGATTATTCAAAAGGAATCAGGAACCTCGTGGCACGAAATGTATCAGGTATTCAACATGGGACATCGGTTAGAATTTTACGTAGAACCCTTGCTGGCAAACGACATCATCGCGATAGCCAGAGAGTACAACATTGACGCCCAAATTGTTGGACGCGTTGAACCGGCAGAAAAACCTCAGGTTGTAATTCAGTCAGAATTTGGTTGTTACACCTATTAAAAAAATTGCTGTAAACCCGGTTTAGATTGAAATTACCGGCCTTTTAAAACCGCCGAATCGGGTTGTTTAATTCTGTTTCTGATTTCAAACAGATATTGCCCCATTGAAACCAAAGGGGTAACGCTGATTTTCGACACAGGATTCAGCGGACAATTTTCCAAAAGCTTGTGCAACTTTTCGTTGGTCTCGGCCTGAATCATGAACGCGCATCCCTGCTTCACAGCAAAAACTCCCCCAAAGATAGGAACTCCGGACTGGCGAAGGCTATCGATATAAGAATAACCGGGAAGCAGAATGGCAGAATTAAATTCACTTAAAGCTTCTTTTGACATTTTGCGGGTTTGAGGCTCAAACTCAAAACTCACAAGGAAAAAATTGCGGGGAAACAGAAACAAGCTGGAGTCAACCGAAGAATTGGAAAGGGTATCCTGAAACTGCCCTTTCAACGAGACGTTATCATCGGGGACAAACCAGGAACACCCCTGCAACAAAACACTCAGGGCACCCGCCAAAAAAGGAATGAATCTGTTGATTCGTTTTGCAGTTATCATTGTGTAAACCCTTAGTTTTCTCTTAAAACCTCCTGATCGTATTCCAATTCAAAGCGAAGTTTGTGCTTCGATTCCTCCATTGCCAGCAACGTGAACATATCTTTCAGTTCAGGATTGCTAACACCTTCTGCCAAATCAGAATAAAGCCGAAAAGCCGCCTTTTCCTTTTTCATGGCCACCACCAAAGCCTGTTCGTAGGAAAGCGAAGTCAATGAGGGAACATCGGGTGTGTAGTCAGCAATTTTTAAATCTGCCACAAACTCTGCTTTCCAGTGAGATAAACCCACTTCGCGAACCTTTAAAAGCTTTAGTTTATGTTCCATCTCTTCTTTAGCAAAGGATGTAAAAACCTGTTTCATTGACTCATTAGTGCTCTGTTGAGCCAATCGCGAGTAAAAATCAACAGCCTCTTGCTCACTTTGCATGGCAAAATCGAGAACCTGGGTTATAGAACTGAATGTAAGCATAACTCAACAATTTGGTTTAATGCAAACTTAAGAGAAAAGAACGAGAAACCAAATGTTTCTCGAAAGTTTCATTAAAATAAGATCTAGTTTTATCAGAATACCCATAAAACATAACTTCCCGATGATTTTGATCCACCAGACTAACGAAAGATTTCTGAACTTTTCCGACCTTTGCCTGTTTAAAGTCCAGACAGAAATTTTAAACAAACCTTCAATTTGCGGATGTCAACATATTCGATCAAAGATTTGGAAAAGTTTACCGGAATCAAGGCTCACACCCTTCGGATCTGGGAGAAACGCTACGGTGTTGTTGAGCCAGAACGCACACCAACCAACATCCGCTATTACAGCGATTCTGACCTGAAGAAACTTCTGAACATATCGATTCTGAACCGGCATGGCTTCAAAATAAGCGATATTGTAGAACTGACCGATCAGGAGATGAGCGAGAAGATCCTTTTGCTTACTCAACGCCTTTACGACTCTGACTCACAAATCGAAAAGCTGGTAGTTTCGATGATTGATGTTGACGAGAACAGGTTCGACAAAATACTGACCTCCACTATTATAAAACTTGGTTTTGAACAAGCTGTCCTGAAGGTTATTTATCCTTTTTTTGAGCGCATTGGTATGTTGTGGCAGATTGGAAGCATTAGTCCTGCGCAGGAGCATTTCATGTCGAACCTGATCAGACAAAAACTGATTGTTGCCATTGACGGATTGGCCACCAACGCTGCATCAGGAACCGACACCTATCTGTTGTACCTGCCCGAAGGCGAATGGCACGAGATAGGTTTGCTGTTTGCCAGTTACTTAATCAGAAAGAGGGGACATCAGGTTGTTTATCTTGGGCAATCAGTTCCTTTCGAAAACCTGGCTGAAATTGTTGCTATCAGACATTGCAACAGAATTTTAACTCAGTTTATTGCAGCCTTCGAAGAACATGAGCTAATGCCCTACATAACACGATTGGCTTCTCAATTTTCTGATTGCAAAATTTTTATCTCAGGAAACCAATTGTTGGATAAAGAGATGGATCTTCCATCCAATGTTGTTCACCTCACTCATATCGATCAATTGCGTGACCAATTACCGAGGATAATCTGACAAAACTGCATTGTTAAACAAATAACAAGCGTTTGTTTAACAACTCAAATGTTAAATTAAACAGGGGAAATGTTAATTTTTTTAACACCCCTGTTTTTTTTATCGCTAATTTTCAATGAATTAAATTAGGTTATTTAGATCAAGTAAAAATAATTTGCAAAACACACTTGCTTTTTCATTTCAAAGTGTTTAATTTAGCAACATAATTGTTAAACAAACTAGATTCGTTAAAAATAACCTTCAAATAATTGATACAATGACCGCAATCGAATTTAACGCCAAGCTGCTGAGTTTACACGAAAACCTCAGAAATTTTGCTTACTCCCTGACTTCCAACGGAGAAGACGCCAATGATTTGATACAGGACACTTACCTGAAGGCGATCACCTACCGCGACAAGTTTAACCCCGATACCAACTTAAAAGCCTGGGCTTATACCATAATGAAGAACACCTTCATCAACAACTACAGGAAAAACGTCAGAGAAAATGCCTTTGTTGACACTACAGACGACTTGTACTTCCTCAATTTAAAAAACCGTTTTGATGGTGCCGGCCCCGACTCCAACATGCGTACAAAAGAGATCAAAAGGCGAATTGAAAACCTTGAAGAAGAACACCGCTTACCTTTCGTGATGCACACACAAGGTTATAAATACAAAGAGATTGCCGAAAAGATGAACCTTAGCATAGGAACCGTGAAGAGCCGTATTTTCTTCAGCAGGAAGAAATTGATGCAAGCATTGAAAGATTATCAGAATTAGAATTGTATATTTGGTTGATTGATTGGATTTTTTGAGAACGGGGGGCAGCTTAGGCTGCCCTTTTTCTATGAAACCAACCCGGTTGCTTGGTTAACAAAAGGAGTCAACAAGTAAATACAATAAAAACAAGACGTTATAAGATGAAGTTTTCCTCAACCCATGCCTGAAACACCTCCTTGTACTGATCGCCTACAGGCACGTGCACCTCTCCAAAGACAATCCGATTGCGTTCAATCAGACTAATTTGCTGAAGATTAACAATAAAAGAGCGATGAACCCGCATGAAACGATCGTTTGGAAGCCTTGCTTCAAGCGATTTGAGAGTAATGAGCGAAAGCAGCGGGCGTGGCACGCCTTTCAAAAAAATTTTCACATAATCTTTCAACCCTTCTATAAAGAGAATCTCATCAAAGTTAATGCGGCGAATTTTGTGTTCAGTCTTGATAAAAAGGAAATCATGATCAGCTTTAACCTCTACGGCAGGTTGCGAAGCTGATTCTAACCGATCACGCAGTCGGTTAGCCGATCGCAGGAACTCTTCATATCCAAATGGTTTCAACAAATAATCCACCACATCAAGCTTAAATCCCTCCAGAGCAAACTGCTCGTAAGCAGTGGTAAACACAACTTTTGGGCCTCCGCCAAGAAGCTTGGCAAAGTCAGTTCCCGTAAGATCGGGCATTTGAATATCAAGAAAAACGGCCATAACGTCGTGATTATGTATATATTCCATAGCATCCAGCGGGTTGTCGAATGAACCGACAAGGTTCAGGAAAGGGGTACGCTGAACGTAGCTTGTAATTAAACGAAGCGCCAGAGGTTCGTCGTCGATGGCTATGGTGGAAATCATGATGGGTTGCTTTCTGTGTGAATGATTAACGAAACAACAAATTCGGTGTCTGAATGGCTGATATCTAAATTATACCCTTGTGAATAAAGAAGAGACAGCCGTTTGCGAACATTCTCAAGTCCCAAACCACCTTGCGCAGCTTTCTCAACCCGGTCGGTTTTCGACACCATCGAATTGGCGCAGCGAAAATGAATTGCGCCGTTACTGCACTCCAAAGCCATGTGAATAAAAGAGGTTTCGCGGTAGCTGATTCCATGCTTAAACGCATTTTCAACGAAGGGTAGAAAAAGAAGAGGAGGAACCTGCACCGATCCGCAATCTTGTGGAAACGAAACCGACACATCAACTTTCTCTGTCAACCTAAGCCGCATCAAATCAATATAGTCGGCAAGAAAAGCAAGTTCCTTTTTCAGCATCACACGGTCGGAATTGGTTTCATAGAGAAGATACCGCATCAGCCGCGAAAGTTTGAGGATAGCCTGTTGTGATGCCGAGGCATCAATCTCTGTTAGCGAATAGATATTGTTGAGTGTGTTGAAAAAGAAATGAGGGCTTACCTGATTTTTAAGCATAGCTAATTCGGTTGAGATATGCTGCTTTTCGAGCTCCTTACGCAGTTTCTCTTTATTGGTAAGTTCTTTGGCAAGCCTCAAACCCAAAGCCGAACCGGCAAGCAGGAGGTTCACCGTAATAAAACCTACCGCGTGAAACTCACGAGATGGGGGTTTTACATAAATCCCCCGTTCCGACAACACAGCCATTACCGTCTCCATCACCAGCCTGAACTGGTCGTCGGGAAACAAAGCGCCCGATAAATAGTGGTCGGTAAGATAAATGAGTGCTGTAACCAACACTACCAGGCTGACGAACAATATCCACCGACCTCGAAGGTAGAACTCAGGAACCAGATAGAGGTAGCACAAATAGAAAAAGACTCCATAAAGCCCCACCCTGAGATAAAACCGTCCGAGGAAATTGCCAGCACTCTCGATGGTGCCCGACATGAGCAAAAACGGAAGAAACAATACCAGCAAAATCACCAGCAGATGAAGCAAAACGGTGATGATGCCTTGCGAAAAAAAGATTCGGTTCATTGGGTATTCGACTTTGAAACAAAGATAGGGATATTGACTTGTTTTTAGGCCTTACCGGTCATCCCGGCAGTTCAGACCACTGAGAGCAAAAACAAATATTATTCAAAACGCAACGCATCAATCGGATTTAAACCTGATGCTTTTCGTGCCGGGTACCAGCCAAAAAATATCCCGATAAAGGTGCATACGACGAATGAAAGGACGACGGCAGAAGGCATCACGGCTATGGGCCAACCTGTTATGCTTCCAATAACCGACGATGATCCAACTCCCAACAAAATTCCAATGACACCCCCCAGAACGCTTAAAAGCATGGCTTCTATCAGGAATTGCATTAAAATATCAACGCCACGCCCCCCTACCGACATTCGAAGACCAATCTCGCGGGTGCGCTCCGTGACCGAAACAAACATGATGTTCATGATGCCTATGCCACCCACCAACAACGATATTCCAGCGATGGCTCCCAGCAGGATAGTTAATATATTGCTGATTGAGCTAAAGGTATTAACCAGCTCTTTTTGTGTTCTGATTTGAAAATCATCATCATCGCCCTCGCGGAGCTGGTGCGATGCACGCAGAGCCGTGGTCATCTCGCTGGTGGCCTGATCGGTAAGTTCTTCGTTTTTCGCCGAGGCAAAGATTGCCTGGATGTGGGTAATTGCGAGTATCCGCTTTTGAACAGTGGTGTAGGGGCCAATAATTACATCGTCCTGATCCTGCCCGAAGGTGTTTTCACCTTTTTCGGCCAACACTCCTATGATCTTAAGGGGCACGTTGCGAAAACGGATGCTCTTTCCTACCGGGTCAACTCCTTTGCCAAACAACTCCTCAACAACCGTTTGGCCAACCACGATCACTTTTGCAGCCTTTTTCACCTCCTGTTCGGTAAACATCCGTCCGCTTTCAATCTTCATTTTTTTGATTTCGAGATAAGCGGCTCCTACCCCATAGAAAGTGGTGGGCCAGTTCTCGGTGCCCGAAACCACCTGACCGGAGGCACGAACCTCGGGGGAGACATGCGATACCGATGGGCAATTCTTGCTCACAGCCTCCACATCATACAACTCGAGCGACTGTATGTTGCTGCCACCCTGCATTACTCCTCCCATTTGCTGGGAGGCTGGCATGGCAATCACCATATTCGATCCCATGGAACTGATCTGGCTTTGGATGCTCTGTTTCGATCCCTGACCTATGGCCAGCATCGCAATCACTGAGGCAACCCCGATGATGATTCCCAGCATGGTGAGAAATGCCCTGAACTTGTTGCGCCGCAACGCTGAAAGGGCCACCTTCATCAAATTTATAATCTTCATAACAACTTTATTTTCTGAATTAAACGGTGTCTTCAACCGGGAGGCTGTGTAGAATTTCACGGGCCAGGAGCCCGTCGGTAATCTGTTGGTCGCGCAAGATGTGGCCATCGCGGAAGGTAACGCTGCGGCCTGTGAGGCGGGCGATATCGGGTTCGTGTGTCACGAACACGATGGTTTTACCTTTCTGGTTCAGCTCCTGGAACAGCGACATGATTTCGTAAGAAGTCCGGGTATCGAGGTTGCCTGTGGCCTCGTCGGCCAAAATAACCACCGGATCATTGACAAGGGATCGGGCAATGGCAACCCGCTGTTGCTGTCCGCCCGACAACTGGTTGGGCATATGATCCATCCTGTCTGACAACCCCACGGCGTGAAGCGCCTCTTTCGCCCGTTCGCGCCGCTCGCGGCTGCTCACCGAAGCATTGTAGAACAAGGGCAACTCCACGTTTTCGAGTGCAGAGGTGCGCGGCAACAAATTGTAAGACTGAAAAACAAAGCCCAGTTTTTGGTTGCGCAAACGCGCCAGTTCGTTGCGGTTCATTCCACCTATGCGACTGCCATCAAGCAGGTAGCTGCCCGAAGTAGGCTGATCAAGACACCCCAGAATATTCAACATGGTTGACTTGCCGCTTCCCGAGGTTCCCATGATAGAAACAAATTCCCCTTCACTGATTACCAGGTCTATTCCTCGCAAGGCATGAACCACTATGTCGCCCACCACGAAATCTTTTCGCAATTGGCTTACTTCAATGATTTTTTTACTCATGGCCGTGGAGGTTCTGCATTTTTATTTTTGTTATTACGCGACGGCGGCTTGGGCATAAAAGGGCTTGATGATGACTTAGCTGAACTGGTTCCAGCCGCAGCACTCACAACCACCTCGTCGCCCTCTTTCATTCCTTCGACAATTTGAACAGAGGATCCGTCAGAAATACCGGTTTTTACTTCGAGAGGTGTGAAGACAAAGCCGTCGAATTGCCATAATGTGCGGCGGTTACCGGTATCAGCCAATCGCGACCTGTTTTGGTTCCCAGCTATCAGACTGTCGTCGGGCCAGAATTTCAACGCCTTGGCGGCTACCATCACCACATTTTCGGCTTGCTGGGTGACGATGGTAATGTTGGCTGTCATACCAGGCATCAGTTTCAACATTGGGTTGGGAGCACTTATTATCACAGTGTAGGTCACCACGTTGGAAGTGGTTGTTGGTTTGAGCCATATCTCCGATACCTCGCCGTAAAAGCTGTCGTCGGGGAAGGCATCCACGGTGAATTTGACTTTTTGGCCGAGTTTCACCTGTCCAATGTCGGCCTCATCCACATCGGCCTGCACTTCCATTTGTGTAAGATCGTTGGCTATGGCAAACAGTTCGGGGGTGTTGAAACTGGCAGCCACGGTTTGGCCTTCATCCACGGCGCGGTTGAGAACCACCCCATCAATGGGGGAATAGATGGAAGCATAAGAAAGGTTGGTTAACGAGCGTTGATGCTCCGATTCAGCCATTTTGTAACTGGCGTCGGCTTTGGAGAGACCATATTGAGCCTGATCGAAGTCGGCCTTCGACACCAGTTGTTTGTCGTAGAGAGCCTTTACCCTGTCGAAGTTGGCCTGCTGATAAACCATCTCGGCTTTTGCCGATGCCACCTGGGCAGCTGTTTGATTTACCTGTGCCCGAAGGGTGGTTTCATCAATCTTGGCAAGCAACTGCCCCTTTTTCACAACGCTGTTGAAGTCAACGTAAATGGCTTCGATGGTTCCCGAAACCTGAGTACCCACCGTAACTGTTTTTATAGCCTCGATGGTTCCGGTGGCCGTCACCTCGTTGCTGATGGTGCCTTTTTCGGCTTTGACAGTTTCTACCTGCATGAGCGAGGGTTTTGGGCCACAGGCCACCACGCCTCCGATGGCTGCAACAACCACAGCCGTAACCGATATTGCAACCTGTTTGATTCTGAATTTCATGATTTAAAAAATTATAATGTTATGGAGTTTCCTGTATAAAAATCGAGCACCTTGAGGCTGTAAACCAGATTGTAGCGGGCTTGCAGCACCGACGACTCGGCGCTGATAAGGTTGGTTTTCTGCACCAGAAAATCAACCGTATTGATTACACCACGTGCAAACCTTTCTTCGGCCTGTTCGAAAGATGCTTTAGAGGAGCTGTATTTTCGGGTGGCCGAAACGAAAGCCGAACTGGAGGATGCCACATCGAGTGTTGCATTCTCGATGTTTTTTCGCAAGGTGTTGAGGGTTGTTTGTTCATCGAGTTTGGCTATCTCGGTGCGAATGGTAGCCGTGGCAACAGAAGCCTTCACTTGTCCCTGACTGAAAATGGGCACCGACAAGGTAAATCCGAGCGATGGCGACAAGTTGTGGTTGAGTTGTGAGCCAAAACTCAACTGCTGCACTTTATCGGTATAGTTGGTGGTAAGTCCGGCATCGAGGGCCAACGAAGGCAATGCAGCTGTGCGCGCTATGCCTACACCGGCTTCAGCACTTTTCAATTTAAGGGCAGCACTCTTCACTTCGGGTTTAACAGCCCGGGCTGTGGCAAACACCTCAGCGGCAACAGGCAATTGAAGTGGCGGCTGCACCAGCGACAGGTCGGGGCGTAGCACGTCGAACGAATCGCTGATGGGGTATTCCATCAACTGCATGAGCGTAACGCGGTTGGTTGCCAACTGGTTTTGGGCATTGGTAAGTGTTAGTTCCTCGGCTGCCAGTTGGGCCTCTACCTGCATGTAGTCGGCCTTGGAGATTGCACCAATATTCATCCGTTCGCCGGCAAGAGCCAGTTGCGATTGAGAAACCTCCACCTGGCGCGAGGCATTTTCAAGCTGTTCGGCTGAATACAACACCTGAGTATAGGCCCCCAAAACCTGAAGAACAACACTTTCGCGATGGGTTTCAGCATCGAGTAAACCAGCCTCGTAGTCGGTTTCGGCCTGCATGATTGCCTGAGTTATCCTGAGACCGTTAAACAAGTTGAGTGAAGCATTCACACCAGCCGACGTAACGGCATTGCCTTCATAATTCCATTCGCCGGAAGTTGCCGACTGCACATCGCTCCACGAAAAATTCTGGCGGGCTGAAGCTGAAACCGACGGGAAACGCGAGGTGCGTAACTGCCCCAACGACACCTTGTTTATCTCGGCATTCAATGAGCTCTGGCGCACCCCCAGGTTGTGCTCGAGGGCATATTCGATGCATTGTTCGAGAGAAAAGGATTCCCCGGAGGTTTGCTGCTGACTATATCCCAAAACGGGGAGAAGGAAGAGAACCAGGGGGACTACAAATTTGATCGTGTTCATAATCTTTAACATTGATGCTGCAAAACTACCTCCCTCACACGCGGTTAAACAAATTAAACAGACCAGCCCCGCTTTTTTACCGACAAACGGAACAAATCGGGGTGCCGAAAACGGGTTGGGAAACTGTGTATGCAATGCAGATAATCAAATTCAGGAATCAGGATACCCTTTTTGAATGCACAACACACAACTTCATACTGCATGAACCTCAAAATGCTTCCAGAATGATCAAATCAGAACTGCTATCCCTGCAAAATGCATTCATTACAACCTTATCCAAGCTCGAACTAGGTTAAAATGCTTTCATTTTTATAACATTGAAGCTGCAACCTGGCTTTATTTTTTTCATTAAGAGGAGCAATAAGGTTGTACCTGCTCAAAATGCATCCATAATGCGACAAAAACCTCTTTCGATCACCAATTTATGAATACAAACCAAGAAGGGACAGCCCACACCACTAAAAAAACTTTTGTTTATGGCAACCCTGCTGACATACTGTTGTCACAACCCACCCCTACCTTTGCACCCACATTCACACATTAAACTCATATTATGGAAATTAAGAACATTGCTCCCGTGCTCGTGATGAGCAAGACCATCGAAACCACTTTAGCGCAAATGGCAGAAGCAGTAGGCAATCTTCCCGACCAGATGAACCGGATTATCGAAAAAGCCGGCGGCCAGACAGCCGGCCCGCAGATTTGGGTTTACCACTCAGCCGACGGCACACCCGACCGGCCCATCACGCTTCAGCTCACCTTTCCGCTGCTCAACCCAATTGCCTGCCCCGAAGGGTATGAGTGCATCATGCTGCCCGAATACAAGGCTGTGGTGACCTTCAACAATGGTCCGTGGAACGAAGTTGGGAAAATTTACTGCGAGGTTATGAAATACATCGAAAGCCAAAGCCTCACTTATACCGGTGTATCGAGGGAGATTTACCATGTATGCGATTTTGAAAACCAGCAAAACTGCGTCACCGAGATTCAGGTAGGCATTGAAGGATAAGGCAGAAATGGAGTCGGCACAGGTCATCCCGACGTGTTTAAAAACCTCTTACATTTGCCATTTCAATTCAATCACCCCATGGAAAACACAACCCCCATCGTAAGTTACTGCGGTTTGTACTGCACCAATTGTCCAAAATTCGTGAAAGGGAACTGCCCGGGCTGCCACCAAAACAATAAGGCCACCTGGTGCAAAGTGCGAACCTGCTGCATGGAACACAACCGCGCTACCTGCGCCGATTGTACCGACTTCGACAACCTGAAGGAGTGCAAGAAACTCAACAACTTCGTGGCCAAGATGTTTGGACTGGTATTCAACTCCGACCGGGTAGCGAGCCTGACTTTTATCAAGGCTCAGGGTACCGATGCCTTCATCAGCAAGATGGAAAGCGAGAAAGCCATGACGTTCAAGCGTAAACGGTAATCGAAACGCCAGCACACCTCTAATCATAGCCTATGCCACGCCTCAACCGTCTTCAGGCCATCCTCACACGACTGCAAAGCAAGCAGGTGGTTACTGCCCGCGAGCTTGCCGACCACTTCGGGGTGAGCATCCGAAGCATCTACCGCGACCTGCGAACCCTCGAAGAAGCCGGAATCCCCATTGGTGCAGAGGCTGGCATAGGCTATTTTTTACCCGACAACTTCCACCTTCCCCCAGTGATGTTCACTACCGACGAAGCTTTGTCGTTGCTGATGGGTGGCAAACTCACCGAAAGATTTACCGACCAACGCGAGAGTGAAGCCTTCGGGCAGGCACTCACCAAAATCAGGTCGGTGTTGCGCCCTGCCGACAAAGAGACCCTGGCCGCCATCGAGTCGCGCATCGAGGTGTTCCAGTTTGCCCCTGCCCAACCCAGGCACCTCCACCTGTTTGAGTTGAAGAAAGCGCTGGCTCAAAACCTTCTGGTTGAAATCGATTACCAAAAAGAGGGAGCCGCCAGTTCCGAAAAGCGAACCATCGAGCCTTTAGCCCTTTGCTTTTACAGCGGCAACTGGCACCTCATGGCCTGGTGCCGGCTGCGAGAGGCCTACCGCGACTTCAGAACCGATCGCATCAACACGATTAAAATCCTCGGCAACACCTTCGACCTGTCGAAACACCCGCCCCTCATCGAGATTTTTGGACAAAACGGACGCGAAGCCACCCTTCACCACATCACCCTTGAAGTGGGAAACCAGTATGCCGCCAACATTCATGAGATGAAATACGCCTGGGGATTTTCTGGTCAGGAAAAGGGCTCCAAAACCACCATTATGCACTTTTTCAACACCAATCTGCAAGGATTTGCGCGTTGGGTGGTGTGGGGCGGGACCAACATCAGTGTGATTTCACCCGAAAGCCTTCGTGATGAGGTGCAAGACATCGTAAGACAATTGGCAGATCACCACTGCAAGTAACAAAAAAGCCGGACCCATAAGATCCGGCTTTTCACTTCATGCAGATGCAAAAGGCATCACCCTCCAAAATCGTCGAAGGCAATCATCTCCTTAGGCACACCATAATCGTCGAGCATTTTCAGCACCGCCTGATTCATCATCGGGGGGCCACAAATATAGTATTCAATATCTTCGGGAGCAGAATGTTTTTTCAGATATTCCTCCATGATTACCTGGTGAATGAACCCAGTATAACCGGTCCAGTTGTCCTCGGGCTTGGGTTCCGACAGGGCAATATTGAATTTGAAATTGGGGTAATCCTTTTCAATTTGCTGGAACTGATCCACGTAGAACAGTTCGCGCAGCGAGCGACCGCCGTACCAGAAAGTAGCCTTACGCCCGGTATGGCGTGTAAGGAACTGATCGAAGATATGTGAACGCATGGGCGCCATGCCTGCGCCACCGCCAATAAACATCATTTCGCGATCGGTTTTCTTCACGTGGAACTCGCCATAGGGGCCGCTGATGGTCACCTTGTCGCCGGGTTTGCGCGAGAAAATATACGACGAGCAGATACCGGGATTCACATTCATGAAACCACCTGTTTTCCTGTCGAATGGCGGAGTGGCTATTCGGATGTTTAGCATGATGATGTTGCCTTCGGCGGGGTGGTTGGCCATGGAATAGGCGCGGAAAATAGGCTCAGGATTCTTCATTTTCAGATCCCACATCTTAAACTTATCCCACTCTTCGCGGTATTCGGGTTCAATCTCCATCGATCGGTAATCAACTTCGCAGGCAGGCACATCAATCTGGATGTAGCCACCCGATTTGAAGTCGAGGCGCTCGCCCTCGGGCAGTTTCACCACAAATTCCTTGATAAAAGTAGCCACGTTGTGGTTCGACACCACTTCGCACTCCCACTTTTTGATTCCAAAGATTTCGGGTGGTATCTGGATGGTCATATCCTGGCGCACTTTCACCTGGCAACCAAGCCTCCAGTTGTCCTGTTGTTCGCGACGGCTAAAGAACCCTTTCTCGGTAGGAAGGATTTCGCCGCCACCTTCGGTAACCTGACAACGGCACATGCCGCAGGTGCCACCGCCCCCGCAAGCCGATGGGAGAAACACTTTCTGAGCCGATAAGGTGGAGAGCAGCGAACTTCCCGGCTCGGTTTTCACCTCATGTTCGCCATTAATCTTGATGACCACCTCACCCTGGGGGGTCAGTTTTTTCTTGGCATACAGCAGGATGCCCACCAACGCCAGGATGACGATCAGAAACACTACAATGCCTGCTGCAACAACAAATCCTAAATTCATATTCCGGATTATTTCAATGGTTAATCAATAGAATTATAGTTTAATCCCCATGAAACTCATGAAAGCGATAGCCATAAGTCCCGTGATGATGAAAGTGATGCCCAGTCCGCGCAGTGGAGCAGGCACATTGCTGTAACGAATCTTTTCGCGGATGGCAGCTATACCAACGATGGCCAGCAACCACCCCACCCCCGAGCCGGCAGCAAAAGCAGTTGCTTCGCCAATGCTCTGGTATTCGCGTTCCTGCATGAAGAGCGAACCTCCAAGTATGGCGCAGTTAACGGCAATCAACGGCAGAAAAATTCCCAAAGCGCTGTAAAGCGACGGCGAAAATTTCTCCACTACCATCTCCACCAACTGAACCATAGCTGCAATAACAGCGATAAACATGATGAAACTCAAGAAACTCAGATCGAGGGTAGCGTATTCGGCTCCCAGCCACGACAGTGCACCCGGCTTGAGCAGGTAATTATCTATGAGGTAATCAACCGGCACGGTAATCACCATAACAAATACAACCGCGATACCCAAGCCCATGCTGGTTTTCACAGTTTTCGACACCGCCAGGTAAGAACACATACCCAGGAAGTAGGCGAAAATCATGTTGTCAATAAAGATTGACTTGACGAAAATATTGATTAAATCTTGCATAATTTCAATTTATTTCGGTTTAAAACCAGCAGGTTATTGTTCGATGAGGTCTTTATTGCGGCTTCGTTGCACCCAAATGATGACACCTATTACAATGAGTGCCATGGGAGGCAGAATCATCATGCCGTTGTGGCGATAGCCAAGCTCGATAAAGGCATCGGGCACTACCTGGTAGCCCCAAAGGGTTCCACTTCCGAGCAATTCGCGGAAGAAAGCCACGATGATGAGTATGATGGCATAACCGGCGCCGTTACCAATTCCGTCGAGAAACGATTGCCACGGTTTGTTGGCCATAGCAAAAGCTTCGAGGCGACCCATAACGATGCAGTTGGTGATGATCAAACCTACGAAAACCGACAGTTGCTTCGACACATCGTAAACGAAGGCCTTCAGCACCTGGTCAACCAGGATAACCAACAAGGCTATGATGGTTAATTGCACGATGATTCGGATTCGGTTGGGGATGGTGTTTCGCAGAAGCGAAACCACCAGGTTCGACAGCGCCACCACTGCGATGACGGAAACAGCCATCACAAAGGCGGGTTTCAGCTTCACGGTTACTGCCAGAGCCGAGCAAATGCCCAATACCTGCACGGTGATGGGGTTGTTCATGTTGACCGGGCTGGTCAGAAGCTTGATGTTCTTTGGCGAGAACAGAGGTTCTTTTTTATTATTATCAGTGCTCATAGCTTTACGATGTTGAGGTTATTGAACGGTGGTGGAATCGTTTTGGGTTTGTTTCTGGATGTACCCCACGTAGTTCTCCAGACAGTCTTTCAACATATCAGATACACCCACGCTGGTAATGGTTCCGCCAGAAATGGCATCCACACCGTGTGCCGGGTTGATGTTGCTGTTGGCAACACCCCCTTTTACCACGGCAACCGAAACAAATTGGCCATTATCGAAGATTTGTTTACCAACAAACTGTGCCTGAAAAGCCGTGGTGCTGATTTCGGCGCCCAAACCGGGAGTTTCGCCTTTGTGATCGAAGGTGGCTCCAGCCACGGTGTTGAGATCGGCTTTCAAAGCCAGGTTGCCCCACACCGGACCCCACAAACCCTTACCCCTCACCGGGATAATCACGAGTTTTTCACCGTCTTTATCGCATTCGAAAAGAGGCATAACATAGGTTTCGCCTTTCTCTTTTTTCGAGAGCTCCACTTTCAAATCGGCATCAAAAGCGCGGCGATCGCCTGTTTCAAAGGCACCACCAGCAAATGAGGCCACCACGTTGCCCTGGGCATCAATCAGAATTTCGCGCACGATGTGCTTGGTATAAAGATCGGCAGCATCAGCGGGGGTAGAAACAATACCGGCCGAAGTAAGGATGGCCTGCATTTTTTCAACCTTCACGTTGTTGTCCTGATAGGGCTTGAGAACCACGGCCACGACAGAGAGGATGGCAGCTACCAGCACCACCATCACCGTAGCGTATAGGAAAATGTATTTATTTGAATTCGTATTCATAATTCGTAGGTTTTCCGGGTTTGGTGATTATTGATTGTTTCCGGCCAGCCTGGCTCTTTTTTCACGACGGCTTATATTTCCCTCCACCACATAGTGGTCTATCAGCGGAGCAAACACGTTGAGCAGCAATATGGCCAGCATCATCCCTTCGGGATAGGCCGGGTTGGCCACCCTGATCAGGATTGCCATCACCCCTATCAGAAATCCGTAGATCCACTTGCCACGGTTGGTTTGTGCTGCCGTCACCGGATCGGTAGCCATAAAAATTGCACCAAAAGCAAAGCCGCCAAGCACAAGATGCTCAAAAGGCGAGAGTTGAAGGTAGGCATTCTGGGGAAACACTCCTGCAAAAGCGTTGAAGATATAACCCATAGTCAAGCCACCCAAAACCACCGATAACATGATGCGCCAGCTTCCGATTCCGGTAGCCAGCAACAGAAGTGCACCCAACAAAATAGCCAGGGTGCTGGTTTCGCCAACCGAGCCAGGAATAAACCCAAGAAACATATCCATGAAACTCCACTTCTCATGCATTCCGGCGATGTTTCCTACCAAAGCCTCGCCAAGAGGAGTAGCTCCGGAAAACCCATCAACCACGTGCCCCTGACCGATAGATACCCACACCTTATCGCCCGACATGCTTTGAGGGTAAGCAAAAAACAGGAAGGCGCGGGCCAGAAGGGCGGGGTTGAGGATGTTCATCCCGGTTCCACCAAACACCTCCTTACCAATGATAACTGCGAAAATGGTTGCCACTGCCACCATCCACAGGGGGACGTCGGCGGGCATGACCAACGGGATCAACATTCCAGAAACCAAAAACCCTTCGTTGACCTCGTGGTGCCTGATCTGGGCGAAAATAAATTCCACCCCCAGCCCCGATACGTACGACACCACCACTATGGGCAACACTTTCCAAAAACCAAAAAAGAAAGTCTGCCAGAAGGTGGCCTGCTCGCCAATGGCCAGGAAATGCTGGTAACCCACGTTGTACATCCCGAAGAGTAAGGCCGGGATGAGAGCCATCACCACCACGCTCATGGTGCGCTTCAGGTCGATAGCATCACGGATATGAGATCCCTTATGGGTAACCGTGTTGGGCACGAACAGGAAGGTCTCGAAGGCATCGAAGGTGGAATGAAACTTAGCGAATTTTCCACCAGGCTGCACGTGCGGCTTGATATTGTCTAAAATTTTTCTGAGTGCTTTCATAAAAACTCTTGCATTATGTGTGGTTAGCTCATTTCGGCTCTGACGGTGTTCAACCCCTGACGTACCAGCGACTGTATCTCGGTTTTGGAGGTATCGATATACTCGCACAAAGCGAAGTCCTCTTCATCCACCTCATAGATTCCAAGCTTTTCCATGGCATCAATATCGTTGATGATGATGGCCTTGAGCAATTGCATCGGGTAGATATCAAACGGGAACACCTTTTCATACTGACCCGTCATCACCAAAGCCCGTTCGCCGCCATTGAGGTTGGTATCGGCCACGTAGCGCTTTTTGGGAGTAAGCCACGAGAAGTAGCTTTTGGAGAAGCTGTGCTTGTGGAAACGGGGCATCGACCAACCCAGAAATTCATGGTAGTTGCCTTCGGGAATGGCGGTGATCTGAGAATCGTAGAACCCAAGGTAACCATTAGGTTCGATGCGAGTTCCGGTGAGAACGTTACCGCTGATAAAACGTGTTTCGCCCTCGTTGACATTTCCGGCTAAAAGTTTTTTAATGCCAACCCCGGCCGGAACTCTGTAATAGCGAGGCTTGTGAATCTGGCTGCCAGCCACGGCAATGATGCGTGAAGCATTGTAGCGCCCCTCGGCAAAGAGCCTCCCGATGGTAATCACCTCCTGCGGACGCAGATACCAAACCACATCGCCCTTGTTGATTGGGCTGATGCGGGCAATTTGTGTACCCACGTTTCCTGCCGGATGTGGACCAGCGAAGTGGTTAACCTCAACCCCTCTGGTGTTGGTTAAAACCTTTGAATTCACCGTGTTGTCGGGCAAATTCAGATAAACCTTTCCCGAAGTGAGCTTGCGCAAGGCATCCACACCTGTCTGGAAAGTTTCTCCCTGACCGTGTACAATGAAATCGTAGTCGGGGGCCAAAGGTGCGGTGTCGAATCCTGAAATGAAAATCCCTTTGGGATCGTCGGCAGGATTGGCAATCACGCTGTAGGGGCGCTGACGTACCATAGGCCATACTCCGCTTTGCAGCATTCGTTGTACGATCTCCTCGCGGGAAAGATCAGAGGGTTTGGCTTTACCAAAATCGACCCAGGCATCACCACCCTGCAATTCAATCCTAATCTCCAACAAGATACGCTTCGGACCTCTGACTATTTCAGTCACCTTACCATGAATGGGTGAGGTAAACAGGACTTCAGGATGAGCTTTATCGCAAAATACCGGATCGCCGGCTTTTACCACATCGCCTTCCTGAACCAGCAACTTGGGGAATACCCCAATGAAATCGGTGGGCTTCAGCGCTATAGAAGCAGCTTGAAAGTCGGTCAATGTCCTCTCGGCCTCTCCGACCAACCTGATATCGAGCCCTTGCTTGATTTTGTAAACTTTTGACATACTGATCAGTATATTCGCGTGCAATTATTTAATGGATTTCGATAACTACATATATAGAATAGATGCAAACTTAGAACTATCTTTTGAAACTACAAAAGTTAAATTTTGAAAAAACCGGAAGAATGCAACACAGGTACACCTATCAGATTCTGCTCCACCAACCGGCCACGTTTTGTTAAACCATTCACAAAAGAAAAGGTTGAATCAATCACAAAAAAAATGAAACAAAGCAATTTTCTGTGCAACTCACAAAAAGATTGTACGTTTGCACAACAGAACGATTAAACCTTGCCAAGATATGCTGAAGAAAATTGCCGGAATTCTGCTCCCCACGCTGCTCATTGCAATCACAGTTTATTCACAATCCGACGATTATTACTCACCGGATGGCTTGCGCTACACCAACACCAACTACGCTGCCGCTGTTGCCACGGTACTGCTTCATCCGGTCAATGCCCCGCTTCTCGAGCCGGTGATCAGGCACCGCTCCGCCGAAACCTTGCTTTGCTCTTTTGACGATCTGGCCGGAGGGCTAAAAACCTACCGTTACACTTTGATTCATTGCGACGCGGGCTGGAACCCGTCGGAATTGCAAAAAAACGAATATCTGGAAGGGTACGACGATGACGAAATCAGAGATTATGCATTCTCTTTCAACACCATACAGGAATACACACACTACTGGTTCACGTTTCCCAACGAGAATATTTCACCCGTTCTTTCGGGTAATTATTTGCTGGTTGTTTATACCGAAACACCAGACAAACCAGTTTTCTCGCGGCGCCTGATGGTTTATGAAAGCGCTGTTACCATCGACAATTTGGTTGCACAAAGAGCCAGCACCCCCCAGGAGATGGAGAACTCGCAGGAGGTGAATTTCAGTCTGCTTTTTGGCAAACTCAACATCACCGATCAACGGCAAATCAAGGTAAACATTATGCAAAACGGCCGCTGGGACAACATCCACTTCAACGTGCAACCACGAAGCCCTGGTTACGATCGGTGGGATTTCGAGATGTCGCCGTCCAACTATTTCGCTGCTTGCAACGAATATCGCAACCTCAACCTCAAAAGCTTCAAATACAATTCGGATCGCGTGGCCCGCATTGATGGCGATGCTGAAGGCTACACCGTGAGGCTCTACGACGATCCTCCACGGGTGTTCAAGCCCCACATCAGCGAGACAACCCTGCGCGGCAGCATGCTCATCAAAACAGAAGATGGCCGCAACGACGACACCGAAGGAGAATACGCCGATGTGCTTTTCACCATCCCGTTCGAGTTTCCTCTCGTGGGGGGTCACCTGTATATACTCGGGAAACTCACGGCCAACGAATTGCAACCCTGGGCCCGCATGACCTACAACTACAAGGAACAAGCCTACCAAACGACCCTGCGGCTCAAACAGGGTTTCTACAACTACCTCTATGTGTTTCAACCCGATGGCTCACCAGCCGGCGAATGCTTCCGAATTGAAGGCAACCGTTACGAAACCCTTAACGACTACGCCGTGATGGTTTATTACCGACCTGTTGGCTCACGTTACGACAGGCTGGTAGGTTGGAGTGCCGTGAGTATGTAGGCCTGATCGGAGATTTTTTTCTGACTTTTTAATAAAAAAAGGGGGGGCAATTTGGGAAAAGCCATCTCCCGATTTAGAGAAGAAGCTTTAGCTGGAAGTGATCTCTACCCGGTTTCCATCGGGATCGGCAGTGCAAAACTCGTAATAACCATCGCCGGTAACACGTGGGCCGTCGAGCAGAGGAAGTCCTGCACCTACCATCTCATCGCAAAGAAGGTCAACCTGCATGCGATGGGGCAACTCAAAAGCAAGGTGAATTAATCCCTGATGCTGCTTGTGAATCCGGTCGTTGAGGTTGTCAGGAATATCGGGCCGGTTCATGATTTCAAGAGCCACACCGTTGTTGAAGGTCACCATCCAACTTTCGTAGTTTTTGGCTGGATTGGAATAGCGTTCTCCGGCTTTTCCTCCAAGCCATCTGGTGTAAAAATCGCGCAGTACCTCAGGCTGCCGCGTCCACAAAGCAACATGACAGAGTTTCATATCAATTTACTATAGTTTTCGGGTGATGGTGCTAACACCGATGTTTTTAGGACCATGATGTTGATGAACAAGAAACTGGTCGGCGGGGAGCAAACCCTCGATGAAAGGGAGCGATGGAGCATACAAAAAACGGCCTCCGGGCTTCAATGAAACAAGAATTCGGTGGTAGAGCCTGGCGAAATGGAGTGCCCTGTCGCCCTGACGAAAGTGAAAATGGAGAAAATGGAGAGAAAACGACTGGTTTGCCAGAATTAAATCCCATGTCAAAGGTTGAAAATCGAAGGCAAACCAATCGCATTCCATTATGAAATCTGACGGATTACGAACCATTCGATCGAAACCCGCAGCCTCCAAACCGGCCTTTCGCAGCCTTTCTACCAGCAACCCCTCTTCGCCGCATCCTATATCCAGAATTTTTCCCTTGATTGTTGATGCATCGATGCCAAAAATCTTCAGGATAAAATCGGCCGAATAGAAGGCGCATGTTGCCGGGTTCAATGTTTTATCGCAACGTGAGCAAGCTTCTGCAAAAGCAGCATCGCAGCCCGACAGCCACCCCCAAAGTCGCTCCCGGTGTCGTGAGGCTACCTCTTCCGCATTCAGCGAATCGCGAATATCAGAAATCAACTTCCGGTAAAGCCCCACAAGTTGTTCGCTATCGCGCTTATCGGGTTGCAGGAACTGAAAAGCAGCCAACATCGACTTCAAACCCTGATACGACAAATGCTGCGCTAAAACCTCCTCGCATCCGGGGTGCGACTGGAGGTAGGATTGAAACTCATTGAACCGGCTTTGCGCTAAGCCGTTAAACCACGGCCATTCCACATCGGGCTCATGAAACAAATTGCGCGACCTGTTGTAATCCAGTTGCGCTGAAACCACTTTAATGAAAGAACCGGGAATTTGCATCTGCTCGGGTTTTATTAGCAGCAAAATTACAAATTCGAATGTTTAAACACCTTTAACCAGGGTAGCCTGCACCTTCAGCAACCAAAAAAGCTGTCGCGTTGAGTCGTTCCAATCCTTCCCCATCGATAATCTTTTGTGTTATCCCTTAGCCTCACACCCCACGCCCCTTGATCCGTTAGTCAATTCGTCTAGGCAAAAAAAAATTCTGTCTAGACAGAATTTTTTTTTGCCTAGATCGGTTAAGCGAACGAGGAAGGAAGAAGAGGTACGCTGCCGGCTCCCTTGCCGTCTGCTGCCGGCCTCTATCCTCGCCCCCCTTGTTTGGATTGTTTGCCTCTCTTTCGCTGATCGTGAGCGGGGCTATTGGAACGATTCCCTCTCCCCTTCGCCCCTATCTTCCCGACAGGCTCTTGGGGATTCTGCCGTTTTTGATGGCTTCCGATCTGAGGCGTCGCCCCACGATGCGCTCGTTCATACGGCCCAGTTCGAGCACTTTGTCCACGTCGAGACCTGTATCGATGCCCATCTCGTCCATCATCACCACCAGATCTTCGGTACTCACCAGGCCTGTGAGGCTCGGATCGCGGTAATAATACGAGCCTGTTCCCGATACTGGCACTCCATCCACGAAATTGGCCGGTTGTCCGCCAATACCACCAAGCGATGCCTCGTAGTTGGTCATTCCCGCCTGCAGGGCAGCCAGCACATTGGCCAAACCCCATCCACGTGTGGTATGGAAATGGACGATGTGTTTCTGCGGATCGCCGAAATGATCCATCAGCATCGAGTAATAGCGGTAAACACGGTCGGGTGAAGCCGAACCGTCGTGGTCGGCGTGTTCTACGTCGGTGGCACCGATGTCGAACCACCGTTGGGCGAACTCCACAGCCTTTTCCATTTTCGTTGGCCCCTCGATTGGGCATCCCCAGATGGTGCTCACCGTTCCGTTTACCTTCATGCCGGCTTCGCGGGCCTTGGGAATCCACTCTTCGCACATCTTCCAGTAGTCGGCCAGGCTTAGTCCCGAGTTTTTGCGGTGATGCGACTCGCTGGTGCTCACCATCACCAGGATGCGATCGGGGCCCCAACCCTCGTTGTGCGCTTCGATTGCCCGCTCGATGGCTTTCTCGCGGATGGTGACGGCGGTAAGCTTCACGCCGGGGAGCAGATCCTTCACCAGTTTGCTCTTCCTGACAGCCTTAAACACCTCTTCGGCATCTTTGAACTGGGGCATCCCTTTCGGATTGCCAAAATTGGTCACCTCAAGGTGTTTGAACCCTGCCAGGATGGATTGTTCCAGCATCCACACCTTGGCCTCGGCGGGTATGTATTTCTCTTCGTGCTGGTAGCCATCGCGCACGGTGATGTCGCCAATGGTCACTTTCTTCGGGTAGGTCAATTCAGCCATCTGTTTTGTTTTTTGGGTTACAAAATTACACATCCATCTCCGGAATATTGCCTTCCACTACGAGTTTGCCGGCGGTTGCAGCCCTGATCTGCTCCACTGTTACGCCCGGTGCCCGCTCCAACAGTCTGAAACCATCGCCGGTAACCTCGAGCATGGCCAGATCGGTTACAATTCGTTTCACGCACTTCACACCAGTGAGGGGCAGGGTGCATTGGGGCAGCAATTTGGAGTTTCCGTCGCGGTCGGTGTGCTGCATGGCCACGATGATGTTGCGGGCAGCTGCCACCAGATCCATGGCACCCCCCATCCCTTTCACCAATTTGCCCGGCACCTTCCAGCTGGCAATATCGCCCTGCTCCGACACCTCGAAAGCTCCCAACACGGTGAGGTCAACGTGACCACCACGTATCATGGCGAAACTCTCAGCCGAATCGAAGAAGGCGGCCCCGTCGAGATAAGTCACCGTTTGCTTGCCGGCGTTGATCAGATCGGCATCCACACGATCTTTGGCCGGGAAGGGACCAATTCCCAGCAATCCGTTCTCTGAATGGAGCGTAACATCCATCCCATCGGGGATGAAATTGGCCACCAGCGTGGGAATGCCAATCCCCAGGTTCACATAATAGCCATCGCGCAACTCGCGGGCTATCCTTTTTGCAATTCCATTCTTATCTAAAGCCATAACAATTTCATTTTTTTATTTACAATTACAATTTTCAAAAATATTCATGCAATCATTTGCAGAAACGATGGTTTGCCAACTGCCATCCATCATTCGCTGATCTTCTTCGTCGCACCATCAGCATTTCGAGCCTGTGCAATTTCGTCAGCGCTCCGGCATCATCATATCACCAACTGATACAGCAACCTCCAATCAGCAAATCAATCCGCCGTAGTTACAAATTCAATCTGTTTTTTGTAATCGGTTCCCTGGAAAATCCGCTGCACGTAGATGCCTGGGGTATGCACCTGGTTGGGATCGAGTTCGCCGGCCGGCACCAGTTCCTCCACTTCGGCAATGGTGATGATGCCGGCTGCAGCCATCATGTTGTTGAAATTCTGCGCAGTGTGGCGGTAGATGAGGTTTCCCCTGGTGTCGCCTTTCCAGGCTTTCACAATGGCGAAGTCGGCGCGCATGCCCAGCTCCATCAAATACATCCGCCCGTTGAATTCGCGCACCTCTTTGCCGATTTGCACCTCGGTGCCAAATCCGGCAGGGACATAAAAGGCTGGAATTCCGGCACCTCCTGCCCTGATACGCTCGGCCAGCGTTCCTTGAGGGATGAGTTCCACTTCGAGTTCGCCGCTGAGCAACTGCCGTTCAAACTCCTTGTTCTCGCCCACGTAGGAGGCAACCATCTTTTTCATCTGGTGGTTGCGAAGCAGTTTGCCCAGGCCCACGTTGTCGATCCCTGCATTGTTGGAGATGCAGGTGAGCCCCGTGACGCCCGATTCCACCAGGGCATCAATAGAGTTTTCGGGGATGCCGCACAGGCCAAACCCGCCCAGCATAATGGTCATCCCGTTGGTGATTCCCGCTATCGCTTCGCGGGCATTTGCATAAACTTTGTTCATAGCACACTATTTAAATTGTGATTCAATATCGTTGTAAAGTTTCATGGCCGCTTCCCGGGCAAGAGCATAAGGTTCGGTCTTCAATTGGTTGCCGATGTGGTTATCGGCGCAATAATCCACCAGATTTTGCATCGGCAGGTTTCCCACCAGGTCCACTCCGGTCATGGGGCAACCGCCACCGTTTAGCAACACTCCGTCGAAACTGCGGCAGCCCTTTTCCCAAGCTTTGTCAATCTTTTGTCGCCATTCACCGGGCTTGGTATGTAGATGAAAACCCAGTGTCAGGCGGGTGAATTCGGAGGAGAGCAGCCCGAACACATCGCTCACGGTTTCCACCGTCGAAAGGCCAACGGTATCGGAGAGGTTCATGTGGTTAATCCCTTCGCGATGGAGGCGCTCAACCCATTCGGCCACCAGTTCGGGATGCCAGGGGTCGTTATAGGGGTTGCCAAAACCCATCGAAAGGTAAACCATCAGTTTTTTTCCCTGTTGATCGCAGAGGTTTTGAATGGCACAAACATCGGCGTAAGCTTTCGCGAGGTTGGAATGGAGGTTGAGTTTCAAAAACGTATCCGACACCGAGAAGGGGAAGCCAATCCAGTCAATCTTGGCTATCGAAGCAGCCTCGCGGGCTCCACGAAGGTTGCCGGCGATGGCCAGCAGTTGGGTATGGGTATTCTCGGTAATAAGCTGGTCAGCTACCTGTCGCGTATCGGCCATCTGGGGTATGGCTGCTGCCGACACGAAACTGCCGAAGTCGAGAATATCGAATCCTGCCTGCAGCAACAGATTGAGGTATTCTGCTTTGCGGCTGGTGGGGATCAAGGTCTTGATCCCCTGCATAGCGTCGCGCGGACAATCGGTCAGGCGCATGGTAGCGGAAGGCGTGGTCATGTTAAAAAATGAAATAAACGGTTAGCAGCCCAGATAACGTGAAATCACCAACCGTTGTATCTCCGAAGTTCCTTCGCCAATTTGCAGGAGTCGCTGGTCGCGGTAGAAACGTTCGATGTCGTAGTCTTTCATCAGACCATACCCTCCGTGAATCTGAACCCCCTCGTCGGCTACGAATTTGGCGGTTTCGGAGCAGTAGAGTTTCGACATGGCAGCCTCTTTGGCATAAGGCTGGCCG
Organism: Bacteroidales bacterium; assembly: GCA_028689615.1. Lineage (GTDB taxonomy): Bacteria > Bacteroidota > Bacteroidia > Bacteroidales > TTA-H9 > GWE2-42-24. The sequence continues at coordinate 154,275 of JAQVCV010000002.1, forward strand.
TTGTCTTTGAGCCAGCAGGCTTTGTACAGGAGGTTGCGTGAGGTCTCAACACGGGTGGCCATATCGGCCAGTTTAAAGGCAATTGCCTGAAACTTGGTGAGGGGCTTGCCAAACTGCTTGCGTTCTTTGGCATAAGCCAGCGACATCTCGAAGGCACCCTGTGCCAGTCCCAGTCCCATGGCGGCAATGGCCAGCCGGCCACTGTCGAGGGTGGAGAGCATGATTTTCGACCCTTCGCCCTCGGCACCCAAAAGGTTGGATTCGGGAACCCTGCAACCGTCGAAAAAGAGTTGAGCGGTGTTCGATCCGCGCCACATCATCTTGCGGTGCATCTCGGTAGCGGTGAAGCCCGCTGTTTCCTGAGGTACGATGATGGTTGAAAAGATCTTCTCGTCGCCGCGCGTGCCTGTCACGGCCTGCACGGTACTGCCCAGGGTGATGGGGGTGGCCGCGTTGGTAATGAATATCTTCGACCCGTCGATAACCCATTCACCGTTGTCGCGGCGAGCCACCGTGCGCGAACCCCGCGAATCGGAACCCGCGTCGGGCTCAGTCAGACCAAAGCCCCACAGCCCTTCACCACTGCACAACCGTGGCAGGTAGCGTTGCTTCTGCTCTTCGTTACCATAGCGGTAAAGAGGGCCGATGCCCAACGAGTTGTGCGCGGCGAGGGTAGCAGCCTGCGAACCGTCAACACGGGCAATCTCTTCCACGGCAATTATATAGGAGAGGTAATCGGTGCCCTGGCCGCCGTATTCTGGCGCCACGAACATACCAAACAACCCCAGTTCGCCCATCTTGCGCGTAAGGTCAACCGAAAATTCCTCCCTTTCGTCAAGTTCCGGCGCCAGGGGCTTGATCTCGGTTTCGGCAAACTGCCTCACCGACTGGCGTATCAGATCGTGTTGTTCATTGCAAAATATATCCATAATCTTTGTGGTTTTGATTCAGTTTATTCATCGCTCAATTCAAGTTCAACCATCACTTTGTCGGTGTCCACCATCTGGCCTGCTTTCACCGTCACCGATTTCACAACGCCATTGGCCAGAGCAGCGAGGGCATTCTCCATTTTCATGGATTCCACCACCACCAGCACTTCGCCTTTGGTCACCTTCTGACCTGCCGACACATTTACTTTAATCACCTTACCAGGCATGGGCGGCACTACGCGGTTTCCGGCTCCCGACCCCGTTGTGGTGGCAGCCACATGAAAATCGTGATGAACCAGTCGGTCGTCGCGGTAACACAGAAACTCGTGCCCGTCGAAAGTGAAACGGGTGAAACCGCGCTGGTCGGTCGAGAGGCGGGCTGAATAGGTATGCCCGTCAACCGAATAGTCAATTTTCGATTGCTCGACGTGGCGAACCAGTGCTTTGTGTGCTTTTCCGTCAACCAGCAGATCGAATTGATTTCCCCTTCGGCTGACAATTTCCACCGTGGCGGTGTAGTCGCCCACGCCTGCTCTCAATCTCGGATCGAGTCGCCAGTAACCGGTCTGCTCCCAAACAGTGCCGCGCCCTTCGCGGTGGCACCAGCCGAGGCTGTGCAGCACATAACCCATCAATGCCACATCCATCTTAACTCCGCTTCGCGATTCCTCAACCTGATGGTTCAACTCATCGGTGTGAAGATCGCAGAATGCTGTGGAAAAATGGTTGCCAATGAAATCGGGGTGAAGAAACAGTTGCCTGAGGTAAGGTATGTTGGTTTTGATGCCTTGTATCACGAAGTCGCCTAAGGCGGCTACCATGCGCGATCGGGCTGTAGCGCGGTCGGCACCGTGAACCACCAGTTTGGCAATCATGGGGTCGAAGGCGCTGCTCACCTCTCCAGCTGATTTGTAGGCAGTATCGAGCCTCACGCCCAAAGCCCGTGGCGGCGCGAACAGCGTCATCAGTCCTGGCGATGGCAGGAAACCGCTGGCGGGATCTTCGGCATAAATGCGGCACTCGAAGGCGTGTCCCTTCATCTTCACCTCATCCTGCCCGAAGCGCAGGGGTTGGCCGGCAGCAACCAAAATCTGCTCCTCCACCAGGTCCAACCCGGTGATGAGTTCCGTAACAGGATGCTCTACCTGGATGCGGGTGTTCATCTCCAGGAAATAGAACTTTAGCGATTCATCCACCAGGAATTCGATGGTACCGGCACTGCTGTAACCCATTCCTTTGGCCAGGCTCACCGCGGCCTGACACATGGCCTGCCGCACCTGCGGCGTAAGGGTGACCGACGGCGACTCCTCCACGATCTTTTGATAGCGACGCTGGATGGTACATTCACGCTCGAAGAGGTGAACAACATTACCGTGATTGTCGCCCAGCACCTGCACCTCGATGTGTCGCGGGTTGACGATGTACTGCTCCACATACACGGCACCATCGCCAAAATAAGAAGCAGCTTCACGGCTGGTGGTCTCGAGCATGGATGGCAATTCGGCGGCGGTGTGCACAATGCGCATCCCTTTGCCACCTCCTCCGGCAGCAGCTTTAATCAACACCGGGTAAGGCAGCTCGTTGGCCTTCGAGGCTATTTCGGCAGGAGTTCCGGTAATGCCGGCAGCCAAAGGCAAACCAGCCTCCACAGCCAGCTTGCGGGCTTCAATCTTGTTTCCCATCCGGCTGATGGCATCGGCCGTCGGGCCAATGAATACCAAGCCGTTGTCGGTGCAAGCCCTAGCAAAATCGCTGTTCTCCGACAGGAAGCCATAGCCCGGATGCACAGCGTCGCAACCCGATTCGCGGGCAATGGAAATGAGCAGCGGGATGTTAAGGTAAGTGGCCAGCAGGTCGCCATCGCCCAGAGGCCAAGCCTCATCGGCCATGGCCACGTGCAACGCATCGCGGTCGGGATGTGAATACACGGCCACAGTACCAATGCCAAGGCGACGGGCAGTACGCATCACCCTCAGGGCTATCTCGCCGCGGTTGGCTATTAAAATTTTGTCGAAGAGTTTAATCATGGTTGGGTGGTGTTATTCCAGTCGGGTTTACGTTTTTGAAGAAAAGCCAGAAGTCCTTCGCGTCCTTCGGCAGAGGCACGTGCGTCGGCTATCACACGGGCCGTATGTTGTGGCAGGTGTTCGCTTTCGCGATGAGATTCCACGTGGTTTATCAGCCTTTTGCAGCGGGCCACTGCCGCCGGCGATGCTTCCGCGAAGGTGTCGGCGATGGCTTGAATCCCTGTGTCGATAGCGTCACCAGAAATCAGCTTAGTAACCAGGCCGGCTTCGTAAGCCTCTTTGGCATTAAAACGGCGACCCGTGAGCATCAATTCACGGGCAGCGGCCGGTTTCATCCGGCGCAGCACGTAGGGTGAAATCACTGCCGGCACGATGCCCAGCCTCACTTCACTGAAAGCGAACACCGTATCATCTGCAGCTGCCACCAGATCGGCGGCGGCAAGCAACCCGTTGGCTCCGCCCATAACTGCCCCATGAGCTATTACCAACACCGGGCAGTGTACTGCTTGAACCGCAGCAAACAGAGCCTCCAATCGCAACGCGTCGGCCAGGTTTTCCTCGTCGGTGTAGCGCGACATTCGTTCCATATAATTCAGATCGGCTCCTGCACAAAAAGCCTTGCCCATGCCTCTGATGATCACCAGCGAAACCGATTCAGACACCTCCAGCAAAGCCTGGGTCAACCGGGCAATCAATTCCTCGTTGAGCGCGTTGCGCAAATGGGGGCGGTTGAGCCACAGGGTTAGCACCTGCCCGCTATAGTCAACTATCAATACTTTTTCAGGATGTTCCATGATTGTAACTTTACATTCTGAACACACCAAACTTCATATCGGGGAATGGCTGGTTGAGCGCAGCGGCTATGCCCATAGCCAGCACTTTGCGCGTGTCGGCGGGATCAATGATTCCGTCATCCCACAACCGCGATGTGCTGTAATAAGCCGAGCCCTCGTAGTCGTATTTCTTCAGGATAGAATCGCGCAGGGCTTCGCGTTCGGCTTCGCCAAGCTGCTGCCCTCTGGCTTTCAGTTGCTCCTCCTTCACCTGTATCAGAACGCCCGCAGCCTGCTCGCCACCCATCACCGATATTTTGGCGTTGGGCCACATGAACAACAGACGCGGGTCGTAGGCCCTTCCTGCCATGGCATAGTTGCCGGCTCCGAACGAACCTCCGGTAACCACCGTGAATTTGGGCACCTGCGCGTTGGCCACGGCATGAACCAACTTGGCACCGTCGCGGGCGATACCCCGCCGCTCATACTCCTTCCCGACGATGAAACCTGTAATGTTTTGCAGGAAAACCAAAGGTATCTTCCTTGCCGAACACAACTCGATGAAATGAGCCCCTTTGAGCGATGTTTCGGAGAACAAAACCCCGTTGTTGGCGATGATTCCGACAGGGAATCCCATGATACGGGCAAACCCGGTGACCAGTGTTGGGGCGTAGCCGGCCTTGAACTCGGCAAAACGGCTTCCATCAACGATGCGGGCTATGATTTCGCGGGCATCGGCAGGTTTGCGAAGATCAACAGGTGCCAGACCCCACAGCTCTTCAGGATTGTAGTAAGGTTCTTCGGGGGCAGCCATATCGAGAAGTTGGCGTTGCGGCAGCGGAAACGACTCGAAGATATTGCGGCAGATACGCAAAGCGTGGTGGTCGTCGTCGGCCAGATGATCGGCCACTCCCGAGATGGTGGTATGCACCAATGCGCCACCCAGCTCCTCGGCGGTCACCTCCTCGCCTGTGGCAGCTTTCACCAGCGGCGGACCACCGATGAAGATCGTCCCCTGGTCGCGCACTATGATGGTTTCGTCGCTCATGGCAGGCACATAAGCCCCGCCGGCTGTGCACGAACCCATCACTATGGCAATTTGCGGAATACCGCTGGCCGACATGCGCGCCTGGTTGTAAAAGAACCTGCCAAAATCAAACCTGTCGGGAAACACGTTGGCCTGTTCTGGCAGAAAAGCTCCACCCGAATCAACCATATAGACACAGGGGAGGTTGTTTTCCATGGCAATTTCCTGCGCACGAATGTGCTTCTTGATGGTCTCCTTCACATAAGTCCCCCCTTTCACTGTGGCATCGTTGGCGATGATCACCGTTTCACGTTGGTGAATCACCCCTATACCCGTGATAATTCCTGCCGAAGGGAATTGCCCGTCGTAAGCCTCGCAGGCAGCCATGGGCGAAAGTTCCAAAAACGGTGTGTTGTGGTCGAGCAACAGGTCAATCCGCTCGCGGGCCAACAACTTGCCACGCTCCTTGTGTTTCTTGATGGCCTCTGCAGGAGCCCCGTTTCGCGCACCTTTCAGCCGGCGGCGATACTCCGTTAGAAGCCCCAGGAAAGCCTCACGATTTTGAAGATAATCGGGTGAGGCGGTGTCGAGTTTTGATTCTATCCTGTACAAATCGTTTTGTTTTTAGCAGTTTGCAATTCAACAACACCCTACTAACATACTCCGAAAACGATTGTTTAAAAGCACTCCATTAAAAATGGAAGTGCCATACAACAAAAAGCAGCCGGCATTTTCACCACACACTTTGCCGCTAAGCCAACGCAAACAAACAGGCCTTGGTGTTTGTTAATGCTTGCCAACCGTGGCAGGTTGTGATTGATCGATTCACTTCATACAATAGCCTACAATCCATGCAAACACTTCACATATCGACCGAGGGCCCTGCTGCCCGAATCACCCTTTCGCGACCTGAAAAAGGGAACGCCCTGGATGGCATCCTCATCGCCGAACTTACCGAGGCTTATCAAATCCTTAGTGCAACACCAAAAGTGCGGGTGATTGCACTTCAGGGCGAAGGGCGCCACTTCTGCACCGGCGCCGACCTCACCTGGATTCAGGCCAGTGCTGGCAAAGACCTTGAAGGAGAAAGCCAGGCGCTCGCCAATTTATTCAGAACCATTGCCATCAGTCCGAAAGCCACCATCGCCATGGTGCAAGGGTCGGTATATGGCGGAGGCATCGGGCTGTTGGCAGCCCACGACTTCGTGGTAGCGGCACGTGAATCCATTTTTGCTTTTCGCGATGTGCGACTGGGTCTGGTGCCTGGCACCATTGCCCCCTATGTGGTGCGGAGAATCGGGGCAGGAAAAGCCCTTCAACTCATGCTCACCGGACGGCGCTTCCCTGCATCAGAAGCCTGGCAGAACGGCTTGGTTGACGAAATCGCCCGCAATGTAACCGTAGAAGAAAAAACTGCCCAAATAGTGGAAAAGATTTTATTCGGAGGGCCTGAATCACAACTCGCCATCAAAGAGATGATCAATACTCTCAGACCGCCGGTTGATGAGGCTTTACGCGACTACTCGGCCACCATTCTGGCCAGGGCTCGCAGCTCGGCAGAAGCTGCCGAAGGGATCAGGGCTTTTTTCGAAAAACGCCGCCCCGACTGGGGAAAGATTAATCCTTAAAATAATTTGGTTGTAGGTTAACCAAGTTACCTATCGACATTATTCTCCACAATTGCGACAAATCTCAATTTGCGACCTGTCGGTTAGAATCTGTTGCCTGAACTTCGAGTAAGCATCTCCCTGCCAGATTGTTTTCAGGGGTGCCTGATCAATGCGTCCCATCTGGTGATCGGCATCTTTATCGTAGCAGCAAGGAACCATGCGACCATCCCAAGTCACTACGGCACCATTCCACATACGCCAGCAACGGTTTCGGAGTGGTTTGAGGCGGCTGAGCGAACCATCGTCGTGTTGTTCGTATCTGGCATGAGTGCTATCGGACGGAAGGAGCTGGTTCTGATCGGTTTCGGAATAGATTTGGGCCGATTTCAATACAGCCCGATCAACACCCAGATCGCGGGCCAGTTTTCGAAACGCGCCCACCTGATGCTCGTTTTGGCGCATCACGATGAATTGCAGGTTGATGAAGGGGTGACACACCCCCATTTCGTTGCGCACCCTCACCAAGGTACGAATGCCGTTGAGTACCTTATTGAGATCGCCGCCTCTGCGATAATGGCTGTAGGTGGCCTGGTCGGTACCATCGAGCGAGATGATGAGCTCATCGAGTCCTGACTCCACTGTAAGACGGGCGTAGCGTTCGGTGAGGTAGTGGCCGTTGGTGGATGTAGCCGTGAAGACCTTCTTGCGGCGAGCGAGGGTCACCATCCGGCTGAAATTGGGATTGAGGTAGGGCTCGCCCTGGAAATAGAGGATCAGGTAAAACAAGTGACGGTGCGTTTGCCCGATGAGGTTTTCGAACATGGGCATATCCATGGTGCCCGTTGGACGTGTGAAAGCCCTTAAACCCGAGGGACATTCGGGGCATTTGAGGTTGCATACCGTGGTGGGTTCGGCCGACAAAAAGGCTGGCAATCCCAGTTGCACAGGCCTCCCAACCAACCGCGACCAGTAGAAGCCTATTCGCAAAAGAAGGTAATTCCACAACTTGTAGAGAGTGACAACCCGTAGAAATCGAACAACATAGCAACACAATGCAAGGACATGTAAGCTCATAATATCAACAACAATCATTCAGTCGTCTGGAACGGACGACTAAGATTATACAAAGACTCAGGATCAAAATCAGCATCATTTTCCCATTGAATAGAATCGAAACTTATTCTGACCGTGTTAAATAATGCTTCGTCCTTCAATTCTCGGAACAATCCCAAGTGGAGGAAGGGCTTCATGTCGAAAGCTCTTACCTCGCCATTATCAAATGTAAGTTTGAGCCGATAATCACCAATTGGTGAAACACTGACGACAGAGTTGTACATTTTGCTCAGTTTAAGGGTTTAATTGTAAAAGGTCTTTCACCATTCTGGCACAATTCCCAGTTTGCAAGCAATTCCTCACGATAGATTTCAATCCAAGCCTGAATTAAGCGGGTTTGTCTGAGAGGCATTTCCCCTGTAATCAGGTTTCCATGCTGGATATCAAAAACAGCAATTTTCCCGTGATAATAGGTGTGAATATGAGGCGGGTTATGTTCCTTTGGCGCAAAAAACATCCTGACAAGGATTCCGTAAAACATTGAAATTGTAGGCATAACCAAAGAAAAACTATATTAGAAACTAAGATATAAAACACCAATTTTATATTTTCCTCGACAGCCTCCCGATCACCGGAAATTCTCCCAGAAATTCGGCGGCCACGATGCGCAACACGGTGTAGGCGGGGATGGCCAGAATCATCCCGGGAATTCCCGCGAGTGTACCCGCCATGATGATCACCAAAAAAATCTCCAATGGGTGAGCCTTCACGCTGTTGGAATAGATCAGGGGCTGAAGCAAGATGTTGTCGACCAGGTTGGCTGCCAGGAAAACTACGGCCACCTTTCCCATGGCAGGTAAAACAGCAACATAATCCACCAGAGCCACGTAACCCAGAGCAGTGAGTATTGCTCCGGTCACAAGTCCGATTAGTGGGCCAATGTATGGAATAAGGTTCATCATCCCTCCAAAAACCCCGATCAGCAAAGCATTGGGAACCCCCATCAGGTAAAGCCCGAGCGACAGAAGCGTCATCATGATGCTAATCTGCATACAAATGCCCAGGAAATAGCGCGACAGCAGATGCTTCACCCGCTCCACGATACCCACCACCTTACGTTCCGAATCGTCGGTGCTAAAGAGGAGGATGATACGCATGAACAGCTTGTCGTCTTTGAGGAAGAAAAATGTGATGAACAAAACAGAGAAAATCCCCATGAACACGCTACCGGCAAAAGCAAAAATATTTTTGAAAAGGTTGCCAAAAGTCCCCATCCCCAAAAACGGTTCCACTTGCGACATCAGCAATTCGTCGAGTTCCTGACTGGGTTCGAGCAACCTGACCGATCTAAGCCACGATTCGAGGGTATCGCTCAATTTCCCAAGAGCCACAGAGAGGTTGTTTACATCGATCGAGCTGATTACTTTAGCTTCGGTTACGATAAGCGGGATGAACAGCAGAAAAACCGACATCAGGGCGACAAAAATTACCAGCAAGGCCAGAAACGATCCCAACCCGTGTGGTATGGTGCGCCTGAAAATCTTGACTTTGTCGAAAAAGCTTACGATTGGGGCTCCGATGAACGACAACACCGCAGAGATGAGGATATACCACACCACCTCAGGGAAAAGCCATGCAAGGAGCACCAGCATCGCAACCGAAACCAATCCGGCAACAAACCGTCGGGATATTTTCATGGAGACGAAATTTTTACAAATATAGCCATTTGCCAGGCGCAAAGGATTAAAGCCGTGGCCTGATTATCCCTCCGACCTGTTTTGAGGCTGGTGCACGATCTTCAGCCATTCATCGGCAAACGACACGATGCGGGCCATCTCTGTCACGGGGCTTTTTAGCAGTCGGCGGGCAGGCGGCAAAGCCCCTATCATGAGTGGCAAAGCTCCGAAAGCCAAGCCCAGTGAATCGTAGAAATTTCTCCACCCCCGGTTTGTCATAAAACGCGAAACCAAAGGATGGCGCAACTCGGTAGAAAGCGCTGCAAAACAGCCTATGACCCATATTGCACGCACCACCATGGCCGTGGCAAGCCAAAGCCGCTCGTTCAACCCCGAAGTGCTTGCTCCGTGTCGCTCCTCTCCAAGCCACAGCATCAAAACAAAAATGATCAGCGGTTGTGACCAAAAAATCGGACGTTTCATCCTTCTAACCATCATCGGGTAAGAAAAACCAAGATAAACAAGCCATCCCGATAGCACAGCAAGCGACAGCCAGCTTTTCCACCACGACATTAAAGCCAGTCCGACAGGAATCATCAAAGCATGCACCGCGATCATCCATACCGACGACGACTGGTACGAATCGGGCATGGTGAACCGCTTAGTACCGGCTTCGGCATTCCCCGGGACAAAATCACCAGCAACAGCCCGACGCGCCCTGTATCCGATCACCAGACCCAATACTCCGGATAGAATCCCGGCAGGAAAAAACACTGCCAGAATCGAAACTGCAAGCATGGTGAACGAAGGAGCTTCAAAGCCCGCCTGCTTCGACAAAAAGCCGATAAAATTCATGTAAACGGTTATGAAATCGTTGCCGTACACGATAATAAAACCGATAAATTTCTTGATAGGAGCACTCAAAACAGCCAACACACCACCAACTACAGCTGCGGTTGGGCGATGCGGGATAAAAAGAGCCAGTTCCATAAGAACAGCTTCTGTAAAAATACCTACCATTGGCCCCAGAATAATTGCACTGGGCGAAACCGATTTCATGACCGCGGCAATCAACCCGGCCCTGATCATCAGCCCCCTGACGGGCCATAACTGGTAAAAAGCAACCATCAGCATCACACTGGTTGCAGCAAGGAAAGTACCGGCAAATGGTACCCGGCTGTTGTGCAAAAAACTACCTACTATAATCTCTATCGAGGCCCACAAACCGCCAACAACAGCAGCTTTTTGCCATCTGTCGTCGAAAAGAGCCTGCGAGGCCGCGCCTGTTTTATTGATTAAGGTCATCGCGTGTATTGATATTGTAAAATTGATTTTTCTCGTTTTCAAAGACTTCAACCCAGGTAACTTCCATTTGGCGGAGGATGTCACTCATTTTAAACACTCCGGCTCTAAGCGATTGTGCAAATATGGGTTGGGCTGAAACCTGATACAAAGCACACAAAGGTTCAAGGTAGCCATCGCCATGTTTGGGAACCAAAGCCATTTCTCCGGCAAAACGCTGTATCAATCTGTCATACAAAGCCGACAAAACATGAGGTGTATCAACACTTAAAACAGCTACCAGAGGATTCGAGGCAACCGCGAGCCCCGCTTCGATGCCAGCCCCGGGACCTGCATTATGAAACCTATCGCTAACCAAACGAAAACCGAAATCACCATAAACAGGGTTGGATGAAGCGATGATGATTTCGGCACAAACCGGCTTCAGAATGCGAAGGGCATGTTCAACAAGGGGAAGCCCCTTATAAGCTACCAGACCCTTATCAGTCCCCATGCGACGAGAGTGGCCACCTGCCAGAATCAGACCAGTAACCGCCTCATTCATAACACAAAACAACGGGGTTGCTAGTTTTTCTTTTCTCCTTCGTCGCCGTCGGGATTGTTCATCCCCTCCTTAAAATTGCGAACACCCTTTCCAAGCCCTTTCATCAACTCGGGGATTTTTTTACCACCAAACAGGAGTAATAGAGCCACCACGATGAGAACGATCTCAGGTGTACCAAGCCAGCCAAGTAATATTGAATTCAACATAGTTTTAATATTTAGAAATCGAACTATTGGGTTGCAAATGTAGCCAATCTGCCTGTAGTTTCATTTCTATCTTAAAAAATCGGTTCCGCAGGAAAAAAAAGACACGCATCACCGTAACTCAAAAACCGGAAATGATGGACGAGGGCATATTGGTAAGCATCGCGCCAAACTTCTCCGGCAAAGGCAGCCACAAGCAGCAGCAGTGTGCTGCCGGGCTGATGAAAATTGGTTATCAGCACGTTGGTAAGTTTATAACGATAAGGAGGGGCGATGATGATTTGTGTCTCACCGTGTAATTCGTCAAGTTGGTTGATGTTCATCATTTCTAACACACTGCCAAGGGACTCGCCTACTGAGGGGAGTTCCTGATCTGAAAACTGGTAAGGATACCATTGCCCGATAAAAAAGGGAACTGCTTTTCTCTCCTTCAACAAACGCACTCCATACCAATAAAGGCTTTCGAGGGTTCGCACTGTGGTTGTTCCAACCACCACCCGTGGCCGATCAATTCCCGACAGGATTCTCTGAAGGGTATCGCGCGTTACAACAACCTGTTCGGTATGCATCGTGTGATTCTCCAATCGTCCTGAACCAACAGGCTTAAACGTACCAGCTCCCACGTGAAGCACTACTTTCGCTATGTCAATTTCAGCTTGTTGGAGTGACTTAAAAACAGCAGGTGTGAAATGAAGACCAGCCGTGGGGGCAGCCACAGAGCCGTCGTGACGAGCAAAAAGGGTTTGGTAATCAACACTGTCATGATGAGTAGCCTCCCGTTTGATGTAGGGAGGGAGCGGGGTTTTGCCGGCTGCTTCAAGCACCTGAGCAAAAGTGAAATGGGAGGGATTCCATGAAAGCCTTACTATGAAGGCGTTTTCGTGGCGCTCAACAAGCGTAGCACTCAAGCCAACCTTAGCATCATCAACATGGCAAACCAAATGCAATTGAGGCTCCTTCCACTTGCGCGCGTTGCCCACAAAAGCTTTACAAACACAGGAACCAGTTGACTGAAAGGCCAATTGGATATCGGGAGGATCGACCGGATTGAGAATAAAAACCTCGATGCGAGAACCTGAAGGGCGAAAAAACTCCAATCTGGCTCGCACCACCCTTGTTTCGTTCACGAGCATGAGCGCTCCGGTGGGCAAATTATCGGTCAACTTGCTAAACACCGATTCCGACACCCTGCGGGTTGCTCCATCGGCAATCAGCAAACGGGCTGAATCGCGAGGCGATACGGGAAACGACGCTATTTTTTCATCGGGCAGTGGAAAAACATACTCCTGTATATCAATTGTGCGTGGGTCTGGATGCATAACATAAAATCAATGGCAGTCAATAAGATACTTTCATTTAGCAGCACCGGATTGCAGGTAGGCAACCTACACTGTACTCAATCAACCGAAAGCTGAAAAACCAACTGCCTGGTAAGGTTTAAAAACCGGCAAAATTAAAAAAAGGGCATCAGACCATACCCATTTCATCGCGACAATTCATGGAGATACTTCTCACGAAGGGTTTTTAGGTCGTTTAACGACATACCCGGGGCAAAAATCCTGACGAAATCGCGAACACCAGTTGCATCGTAGTAAAATCCCGATGCGGCATCGAAGGTGCCAACATGGAAATTTCGCTTAATATGCATAGTAACAGACTCAAACCGATCCCACGACAAGTCATCGGGAATCAAAAGGAAAGTCATTTCACGATGGAGGGTATTTTGGAGAATCCCTTCTGAGAGCATTTGAAATGAAAAATAACGTTTGATACGAATGATGGTCTCATAAGGGGTAACTTCCTGGTGTTTTGCAAAGTTCATCCCCTGCCGGGCATAAAGATCGAGTAGAATGGGAAGGTTGTCGTGATTCACCATTTCAAGCCTAATGCACGGAACATGCTGATTAAAAAGGGTAATAAAACCGGGGGATGCATCGAAGGTAAAAGGATGCTCCTTTTTAATTTTCTGTGTTGCACGAATCACGAAATCTTCGTTGTAACCAGGAACAGATTTCAGGACAAGGAAGAGAAAGGAAGGACGATTAACAGCTTCGGTGGGTTCGGCACTGTAATACCCGGGAAAGGGCGATACGGTTTCCAATACAAGGTCTTTCAGAGGAATCGGATGTTGAAATGTTCCCAGTTTCTCCTTCTTAACAATGCAGCCTACTGCTTCAAAATGGTCAGATGTATTCATAATTCAGTCTAGGAGGTTAGTTAATGATTAGATTAACTACAACACATTGAGCAGATTGTTCAGACCCATCTTACAGCACATCAATTTCAGACGGAGCTTTCATACCTTTGCAAAAAAATCCTTTGAAAAAGCATATCCCCAATCTGATCACTCTTTTAAACCTAACTTCGGGTGCACTGGCTGCTGTTGCGGCAGTTGAAGGGAGGTTGAGCGATGTTGTATGGTTTGTATTGGCCTCGGCGGTTTTTGATTTTGCCGACGGACTTGTAGCCCGGGCTCTTCGGGTCAGAAGCGACGTTGGTAAAGAGCTCGATTCGCTTGCTGATGTTGTATCATTTGGCTTGGTACCAGGGCTTGTAGTGTGGCAATTGCTCAAAACAAATTCTGAAATTCCGTACAATTGGTTAGCCTATGCCGGTCTGTTGTTGCCTGCCTTCGCTGCCTACCGTTTGGCCAAGTTCAACCTCGACACCCGCCAGACCGATTCGTTTTTAGGAGTTCCCACACCCGCCATGTCGCTGTTTTTTGTTACCCTTCCGCTCAGCCTGCACCAGCCCGATGCTTCCTCGGCGGTTACAGTTGCAACCCTTTTCATAGCAACACACTGGATTCCATTAACCATCAGCACATTGGCGTTTAGCATGTTGATGATTTCTGAAATGCCATTGCTGGCATTGAAGTTTAAAAACCTGAAATGGAGAGAGAACAAACTGCGTTATTTTTTGATAGCCGGTTCGACTGCCATCGTTGCTGTCAACGGATTTGCCGGACTGCCTTTGGTAGTAGTATGGTATTTGGTACTATCAGGAACTGGTAACTGGATTATTAAATCACGCGGTTAGCGGCGCAATTCAAAATTCTGTCCCAGATAAACCCGACGAACGTGTTCGTCGTTGGCCAAATCTTCCGCGGTTCCCGATTTGAGTACCGAGCCCTCGAACAAGAGGTAAGCCCTGTCGGTTATCGAAAGGGTTTCGTGTACGTTGTGATCGGTAATAAGGACACCAATATTCCTGTCCTTCAGCTTAGTAACTATTGTTTGAATATCCTCTACAGCTATAGGATCAACTCCGGCGAATGGTTCGTCGAGTAGAATGAAATGAGGATCTACGGCCAAAGCACGGGCAATTTCGCACCGGCGACGTTCACCACCTGAGAGTTGGATACCTTTACTCTTTCTTACATGCCTCAGGCCAAACTCCTCAAGCAAGGATTCCATCTTCATCAATTGCTCCTTTTTTCCGAGTTTGGTAAATTGGAGCACCGCCAGAATGTTATCTTCGACCGACAGGTTTCTGAAAACCGAGGCTTCCTGGGCCAGGTAGCCAATTCCCCTTTGCGCCCGACGAAACATGGGTTCGGCCGTAATGTCAACACTATCGAGCAATACCCTTCCCGACAAAGGCTTGATCAGTCCAACAATCATATAGAATGAAGTGGTTTTCCCAGCACCGTTCGGACCCAGCAATCCCACTATTTCCCCCTGTTCAACCCTGATCGACACGTCGTTGACAACTGTACGCTGCCTGTATTTTTTAAAAAGGTTTTCTGTTTGTAAAATCATAGGTCAATGGAATTGAACATTAAATAATGCCCTCTTTCAAAATGTCGTGAAGATGAATAACACCCTTGTATTCGCCATCGTCAACCACCAACAACTGGGTGATGTTGTTTTTGCGCATAATGTCGAGAGCATCAACCACCAACTCACTGGATGATATGGTTTTAGGATTTGCTGACAACAAATCAGCGGCCACAAGTCCGAGGAATGACGGATGTTTTTGGAGCATGCGCCTCAAATCGCCATCGGTAACAATTCCTTTAAGAACCCCGTCATCGATCACCGCTGTGGCGCCCAACCTGCGCGACGATATCTCAATAATGACCTCCTGCGCGGTGGAAGAACTGGTAACAACTGGTTTTGGATTGGCGGCAGCCAGGTCGGCAACCCTAAGGTAGAGCTTTTTACCCAGGGCACCACCAGGATGATACTTAGCAAAATCGCCAACCGAAAAACCCCGGTACTTCAGCAAAGCCACAGCAAGAGCATCGCCCATAGCCAACTGAGCAGCAGTGCTTGATGTGGGAGCCAGATTGTTGGGGCAAGCCTCGCGCTCAACTGTGGTATCGAGCACCAAATCAGCATGTAGCGCCAAAAAAGAGTTTGTGTTTCCAACCATTCCTATCAATTTGTTACCAAAACCCTTTATAAGAGGAACCAAAACCTTGATTTCGGGAGAGTCACCACTTTTCGACAAACACAGAATGATGTCTTCGGAGGTGATGGTTCCCAAATCGCCATGAATTGCATCGGCTGCGTGCATAAAAAGAGCTGGTGTACCGGTAGAATTAAAGGTTGAGACAATTTTTCGCCCAATGTCGGCGCTCTTACCGATTCCGGTAACCACAACACGACCAGGACTTTCGGCTATTGAAGTAACCGATTCAACAAAACTCTCACCAATCCGTTTGGTGAGAGCCATCACAGCCTCCGACTCTTCGGTAAGGGTAAGAATAGCCTGATTTACAATCGACTGAGCAGAAATCACGGTCAAGTATAGTTATTAGGACGGCAAAGATACGAAAACTGCTCAGGAAGGGATTGCCTTAAAAAAAAGCATGAAGAAAAAAAGACTTGCATTTTCTGCGAAAAGACCATACTTTTATACTACGGTTTTCCGTTATGGGAGGCTTCGTTCCTTACAGCAAAGTTCTTTAACGAAACAGAAATATTTAAAGATTTCTTTTACAGAAAATTTGGTATTTACAAAGACAGCTATATCTTTGCAAATCCAAAAAATTTATATTAATATTCTGAAAATCAGATAATAATTTAAATTTTGTTGAATTTTATGACATCTTTATTTCAATCCGGGACCGGACGTAAAAGAAGACACAAAGCCTAAGCCCGTCTTTGAAACAGGATTTAGGGAACAATCGCCCCCTTTATAGCCGGCGTTACCAGAGTGGTTACCAAGGGAACCCCATACAAGGAACCGCAAAAGAAGAATTAACTAGAATTTATGACATTGTTTTTGTAACAATACATGGCAAAAAAAATCGAGAATGCAGAGACTAAACTGCAGGACATTTTGAAAAAAATATTTGGCTTCGAGAGCTTTAAGGGCAACCAGGAGGCTATAATCCGATCGGTGCTCGACGGCAACGATGTTTTTGTAATCATGCCAACCGGTGGAGGAAAATCGTTGTGCTACCAATTGCCAGCCATCATGAGCCCGGGCACCGCCATCATTATCAGCCCCTTGATTGCTCTGATGAAAAACCAGGTTGACAACATCAGGAACTTTGGAGCTGAAATAGGTATCGCCCATTTTTTAAACTCTTCGCTAAGCCGGCAGGAGATTGCCCAGGTGAAAGCCGACCTTCAGTCAGGAAAAACCAAATTACTCTATGTAGCACCCGAGTCTTTGACCAAAGAAGACAACATTGAGTTTTTTAAGAGCATCAATATCAGCTTTTATGCCATCGACGAGGCACACTGTATCTCGGAATGGGGGCACGATTTCAGGCCCGAATACCGCCGTTTGCGTCCCATTATAGAAGCTATTGGCCAGGATGTCCCGGTAATGGCACTTACAGCTACTGCCACCCCCAAGGTGCAACACGATATTCAGAAAAACCTGAACATGCTTGACGCTGTGGTTTACAAATCGTCGTTCAACCGATCGAACCTCTATTACGAAGTGCGACAGAAGACCGACAACGTTACAAAGGATATCATCAAATACATCAAGCAAAACCAGGGAAAGTCGGGAATCATTTACTGCCTTAGCAGGAAAAAAGTTGAAGAACTTTCAGAGACTTTGGTAGTTAACGGAATCAAAGCCCTCCCCTATCATGCAGGTTTGGATTCGCCAGTTCGAAGGAAGAACCAGGACATGTTTTTGATGGAAGAGGTTGATGTAATCGTGGCCACCATTGCCTTTGGAATGGGAATTGACAAACCGGATGTGAGGTTTGTAATCCATTACGACATACCCAAAAGCCTTGAAGGGTACTATCAGGAAACAGGAAGAGCCGGTCGCGACGATGGAGAAGGCAACTGCATTGCTTTTTACAGCTACGACGACATCCTGAAGCTTGAGAAATTCATGAAAAACAAGGCAGTAAGCGAGCAGGAAATAGCCAAACAACTCTTAAATGAAACCGTAGCCTACGCTGACTCATCAGTTTGCAGGCGAAAAACACTTCTACACTATTTTGGAGAAATGTACACCGAAGACAATTGCTCAAATTGCGACAACTGTCTGCATCCAAAAACCAAATTCGAGGGCAAGGAATTTGTGCAGATAGCACTGGAAGCCGTCACTGAAACCAAACAACAGTACAAGGCCAAACAACTGATTCAGATTATAACCGGGAAAACCTCATCGGCCATCAAGGCAGCCAACCACCACAAATTGGAAGTTTTTGGCAAAGGCGATGAAAAAGACGAACGGTTTTGGAACGCAGTAATCCGGCAAATGATCATCACCAACATCCTCTCGCAGGACATCGAGAACTATGGAATTCTGCAGATAGGTCCGGAAGGTAAAAAATTCATGAAAAAACCTTTCAGCGTGATGCTTACCATTGAACAGGTTGACGACCCCGAAGAAGAAGGAGAAGATTTTGCTTCGGGGGGTAACCTAAAAAGCTCAACAGCCGATTCAACCTTGTTTTCGATGCTTAAAGACCTCAGAAAAGAGATCAGCCGCAAAGAGAACCTCCCTCCATTTGTAATCTTTCAGGATCCTTCGCTCGAAGACATGGCCATACAATACCCCGTCAACATCGAGGAACTCAAGCAGATTACAGGGGTGGGTGCAGGAAAAGCTCAAAAGTATGGCAAACCATTCACTGAACTCATCAGGCAGTATGTAGAAGAAAACGACATCATACGCCCCAACGACATGGTGGTTAAATCGGTGATTAACAAATCCGGGATGAAAGTATATATCATCCAGTGCATCGACCGCAAAATGTCGCTCGAAGACATCGCCATCAGTAAAAACCTGACCGCCGACGAGCTTCTTACTGAAATAGAACGCATTGTTGCTTCAGGAACAAAGCTCGATCTCAACTACTACATCGACGAATTCATCGATGAATACCATCTGCAGGACATCATGGATTACTTCCATGAAGCCGAATCGGATTCGGTTGAAGACGCTCTGAAAGAGTTGGGCGAGAATGAGTTTACCGAAGAAGAAATCAGACTGGTAAGGGTTAAATTCATGTCGGAAGTGGGTAACTAACAACCCAATAGCTCTTTGAAATTCAACGGAGATGCCTGATGGCATCTCCGTTTTTTTTCATACTTTTGTCAGTTCAATTCAATATCAATTCAATGGATACACCACAAAAAAACTCTACTCATCTGCCACTCATCCTCTCGTCGCTTGCCTTGGCCGGAGTTGCTGCCCTTTTTATCCTGAAATTTATGGGCAACAACGACCAGCCAGGTCAGATTCAACTTCCTCCGTCGGGGCAGGGACACACCATCGCCTACATCAACACTGATTCCATTCTGGCTAATTATGACCTGGTGAAGGAGCTTGAGAACCAACTCAAAGATAAAACTCAAAAAATGGAAAACCAATTGGCCGGCAGACAAAAAGAACTCGACAAAGAAGCTGAATATTTCCAAAAAAGCGTGAACAACAAATCACTTTCTGAACAAAGTGCTCAGGAGATTTACCAACAATTGATGGCCAAACAACAAGGAATCGCCGAACAAAAAGAGGCTTTCAGACAGGAATTGGCGTATGAAGACATGAAAATTAACGCCATGTTGATTGATACAGTAACCAATTTTCTTAAAAGATTTAACCAGAAAACTGGATACGACTACGTTTTGGGCTATAACAAAACCGGTAATATTTTTCTGACCAACGACACCTTTGACATCACTAACGTTGTTTTGGAACAATTGAACCGCGAATATGCGAAGAAGAACCCCAAGCCGGCCAAGTAATTGAAAAACAAAATCTTATTTTACATCCTGACATTTCTTTTCCTGGTTGGTTCGGGTTGTGCAACCCATCGTTCAGACCAACCCGGAGAACTAGAAGTGACTGACAGCCTTATCAGTCTGATTGCTGACGTACATCTTCTCGAAGCCCAACTGACACGGGAACGGGCCAGCGGGAAAAAAACTGATTCGCTTGCCGACCAGCGGTATGACTCGCTTTTTGCCCGATACCATACCACTAAAACTGGTTATGAGAGAATTCTTAAACAACTTACTCTCACGCCCGATCGATTTGTCGAGGCCTACGATTCGGTAATACAACGGCTGAACAAACTGGAGAAGGAGACCGAATGAAACTAAATTTCCTGACTTCGACACTTCATTTTGATTGGTTTTATAACAATCAGAGAAACAATTGTATATAAAATTTGCGCCACCATTTTGGGTGGCGCAAGTATTTTTGGAGCTATATTAGCTTATGTTTTTGC